>NZ_JBOFQE010000056.1:0-146892 GCF_051660785.1 Pseudomonas sp. | reverse complement strand
GCGAGCCTGCTCGCGATAGCGGTCTGTCAGTCAACAACTTTGTCGACTGACAGAAAGCATCGCGAGCAGGCTCGCTCCCACACTTGAATGGTGTGTTGGTTAGGTTTCTGTTGGAGTCTGGCAATGCCGTTACGCGAAGAGTGTCTGTGGGAAAAACTGACGCCGCAAAGGCCTGACAATGCGGCGCTCAAAGGCGAAGTGAAGGTCGACGTCTGCGTCATCGGCGCCGGTTTCACCGGTTTGTCGGCGGCGGTTCATCTGCTGGAAAAAGGTAAAACGGTCTGCGTGCTCGAAGCTCATCGCGCCGGTCACGGCGGTTCGGGGCGCAACGTCGGGCTGGTCAACGCCGGGATGTGGATTCCACCGGACGAGATCGAAGCCGGGTTCGGCGAAGCGGTGGGCAGTCAGCTCAATCGCATGCTGGGTGCGGCGCCGTCCCTGGTGTTCAGCCTGGTCGACAAATACAACATCGATTGCCAGCTACGCCGCGAAGGCACGCTGCACATGGCGCACAACGCCCGTGGCGAAGCGGATTTACGCAGTCGTGAAGAACAATGGAAACGTCGCGGCGCGCCGGTCGAACTGCTGACCGGGCAAGCTTGCGAACAAGCGACGGGCACCAAAAAGATCGCTGCCGCGTTGCTCGACAAGCGTGCTGGCACGATCAACCCGATGGCTTACACCACGGGGCTGGCCAAAGCGGCCATCAGTCTCGGCGGTCAGCTGTTCGATCATTCTCCGGTGACCCGACTCGAACGCCAGGGCCAACGCTGGTCGGTGCAAACCGCACAGGGCTCGGTGCTCGCCGAGCAAGTGGTCATCGCCTCCAATGCCTACACCGAAGGTGACTGGACGGAGCTGCGGCGCAATTTCTTCCCCGGCTATTACTACCAAGTGGCTTCGGTCCCGCTGACCGAAGATGCCGCGCAGCAAATCCTGCCCGGCGGCCAGGGTTCCTGGGACACGCGCCAGGTACTGAGCAGCATTCGTCGCGACAAAGATGGTCGCCTGTTGCTCGGCAGCCTCGGCAATGGAAATCAGAAACCGACCTGGTTCCTCAAGGCCTGGGCCGATCGAGTGCAGCAGCACTATTTCCCCTACCTCAAACCCGTGGAGTGGGAATGCACCTGGACCGGCTGCATTGCATTTACCCCCGACCACTTGATGCGTTTGTTCGAGCCGGCGCCCGGTTTAGTGGCAGTCACCGGGTACAACGGCCGGGGCGTGACGACGGGGACGGTGGTCGGCAAGGCCTTCGCCGATTATCTGTGTAACGGAAATCCTCAGGCGCTGCCGATTCCGTTTGCCCCCATGCAGCCCCTGGCGGGGGTGGGTTTGCGCAGTTGTCTGTACGAGGCCGGTTTCTCGCTGTATCACGCAGGCCAGTGCTTGCGGATCGTTATTTGATTGTTGAAATTTGTTGCTGGGAGCGGCGCTTTTTCGCGCAGCGACTAGCCTGTAAAAGGTGCGGGTTGTAGCAGTACCGCACCAGCAGTGTGCACTTCGGTGACGCACGATGTTACAGGCTGGTTGCACGTCGTTTGGCGCCGCGGTTGCAATGATGGCGCGTGCGGGTTGCGCCTTTAAAAATAAATGGTTTCACCTTCCGCGGTTTAGACGGTTGCACGCCCAATGAAAATGGGATCGAAACAGTCGAAATAACAATAAAGCAGCGACTTTTCTCAGAATAAAAAACCGATGGCACGGCACTTGCTCTGAGCATTCAGAGAAGTCGCAGTGCCAACTAAAAAAAAACCTTGGAGCACCACCTCATGTCCCAGACGTTTTACAAGAAAGGCTTTCTGGCCCTCGCAGTGGCAACTGCATTGGGTGTTTCTGCGTTTGCACAGGCTGATGTGAAAATCGGTGTGGCGGGTCCGATGACAGGTGCCAACGCGGCATTTGGCGAGCAGTACATGAAGGGTGCACAGGCTGCAGCCGACGCGGTCAACGCGGCGGGCGGCGTCAACGGGGAAAAAATCGTACTGGTGAAGGGCGATGACGCCTGCGAACCGAAACAGGCTGTGACGGTCGCCAAGGACCTGACCAACCAGAAAGTCGCCGGCGTGGTCGGTCACTTCTGCTCCTCGTCGACCATCCCGGCCTCCGAGATCTACGACGAAGCGGGCATCATTGCAATCACCCCTGGTTCCACCAACCCGGCAGTGACCGAACGCGGCCTGAGTGCCATGTTCCGTATGTGCGGGCGTGACGATCAGCAAGGCATCGTGGCCGGTGACTACATCGTCGACGTGCTCAAGGGCAAGAAAGTCGTCGTCCTGCACGACAAGGACACCTACGGTCAGGGTCTGGCGGACGCTACCAAGGCCCAGCTGGAAAAACGCGGCGTGAAGCCTGTGTTGTATGAAGGCCTCACCCGCGGCGAGAAAGACTTCAGCACCATCGTGACCAAAATCCGTGGCGCTGGCGCCGACGTCGTCTACTTCGGCGGTCTGCACCCGGAAGCCGGTCCTCTGGTTCGTCAACTGCGTGAGCAAGGCCTCAAAGACGTCAAGTTCATGTCCGATGACGGCATCGTGACCGACGAACTGGTGACCACCGCTGGCGGCCCGCAATTCGTTGACGGCGTGCTGATGACCTTCGGCGCCGACCCACGCCTGCTGCCAGACAGCAAGACGGTGGTGGACGAGTTCCGCAAGAAAGGCACCGAGCCTGAAGGCTACACCCTGTACGCCTACGCTTCGGTTCAGACCCTGGCTGCAGCTTTCAACGGCGCCAAGTCCAACAGCGGCGAGAAGGCTGCCGAGTGGCTGAAGAAGAACCCGGTCAAAACCGTGATGGGCGAGAAGACCTGGGACGCCAAGGGCGACCTGAAAGTCTCCGACTACGTGGTTTACCAGTGGGACAAGGACGGCAAATACCACCAACTGGAAAAACAGAAGTGATATGAACTGCTGATTCGCCCGGTGCCTTGTGTGCCGGGCAATCAAACAACATGTCCGTGCAGTACCTGTCTTTTCTCGTAGAGCTGCACACAACCGAGTTGCGTCGGCGGCTGAACCCCGGTCCGTCGCACCCGGCTTCTGTGCAGTCTCTCAAATGCGTGAGATTGCGTTATGGATGGTATTTTCCTGCAGCAACTGGTCAACGGCCTGACCCTCGGGTCGGTCTATGGCCTGATCGCCATCGGCTACACAATGGTCTATGGCATCATCGGCATGATCAACTTCGCCCACGGCGAGGTTTACATGATTTCCGCTTACCTCGCGGCAATCAGTCTGGCTCTGCTGGCATACTTCGGTATTGAATCCTTCCCGCTACTGATGCTCGGCACCTTGATCTTCACCATCGTGGTTACGGCGGTGTATGGCTGGGTCATCGAGCGCGTCGCCTACAAGCCCCTGCGCAACTCCACTCGACTGGCACCGCTGATCAGCGCCATCGGGATTTCGCTGATCCTGCAGAACTATGCCCAGATCGCTCAAGGTGCCAAGCAACAAGGTGTTCCGACCTTGCTGACCGGAGCCTGGCGCGTCGAAATCGGCACCGGTTTCGTGCAGTTGACCTACACCAAGGTCTTCATCCTGATTGCTGCATTCGCCGGTATGGCGCTGCTGACTTACATCATCAAGTACACCAAGCTCGGCCGCATGTGCCGCGCGACCCAGCAAGACCGCAAGATGGCGTCGATCCTGGGGATCAACACCGACCGCGTGATTTCCTACGTGTTCATCATCGGTGCAGCGATGGCGGCCCTGGCCGGCGTGCTGATCACCATGAACTATGGCACGTTCGACTTCTATGCCGGCTTCATCATCGGCATCAAGGCGTTTACCGCAGCGGTACTTGGCGGCATCGGCTCGCTGCCTGGCGCGATGCTCGGCGGGATCATTCTCGGGATTTCCGAGTCGCTGTTCTCAGGATTGGTCAACTCGGACTACAAAGACGTTTTCAGCTTCTCGCTGCTCGTTCTCGTTCTGGTCTTTCGGCCCCAAGGCCTGCTCGGCCGTCCTCTTGTGTCGAAGGTGTAAGCGATGTCTTCAACCACTAAAAAAACCATTGATCTCAAAAGAAGCCTGGTTGACGCGATTCTTGCCGGCCTTGTCGCCCTGATTGTGTTCGGCCCGATTGTCGGCGTGGTCCTCGACGGCTACGGCTTCAATATGGAAACGACCCGGGTGGCGTGGATTGTCGCCATCGTCATGGCTGGCCGGTTTGCCCTGAGCCTGTTCCTGCAAACGCCCAAAGGCCTGAAGATTCTTGAAGGTTTTGAAAGCACCGGCTCCGGGGTTCATGTACTGCCGCCCGATTACAAATCCCGGTTGCGCTGGATCATCCCGCTGTTGATCCTCGTTGCCGTGGTGTTCCCGTTTTTCTCCAACTCCTACCTGCTGGGCGTGGTGATCCTCGGGCTGATCTACGTATTGCTGGGCCTGGGCCTGAACATCGTGGTCGGCCTCGCCGGTCTGCTCGACTTGGGTTACGTGGCGTTCTACGCCATCGGTGCCTACGGCCTGGCGCTGGGTTATCAATACCTCGGGCTGGGTTTCTGGACGGTGCTGCCGCTGGCGGCAATCGTCGCGGGCCTGGCCGGCTGCATCCTCGGATTTCCGGTGTTGCGGCTGCACGGCGATTACCTGGCGATCGTGACCTTGGGTTTCGGTGAAATCATTCGTTTGATCCTCAACAACTGGCTGTCCCTGACCGGCGGCCCGAATGGCATGGCGGCTCCGTTGCCGACTTTCTTCGGCCTCGAGTTCGGCAAGCGTGCGAAGGAGGGCGGTGTACCGTTCCATGAGTTCTTCGGCATCGCCTATAACCCGGACGTGAAGTATTACTTCATTTACGCGGTGTTGTTCCTGGTGGTGCTGGCCGTGCTGTACATCAAGCATCGTCTGGTCAAGATGCCGGTCGGTCGCGCTTGGGAAGCCCTGCGTGAAGACGAAATTGCCTGCCGCTCCATGGGGCTGAACCACGTATTGGTCAAGCTCTCGGCTTTCACCATCGGTGCATCGACGGCCGGCCTGGCCGGGGTGTTCTTCGCCACCTATCAAGGCTTCGTCAACCCGACCTCGTTCACCTTCTTTGAATCGGCCCTGATCCTCGCCATCGTGGTACTCGGCGGCATGGGCTCGACCATCGGCGTGGTGATTGCAGCGTTCGTGCTGACCGTCGCCCCGGAACTGCTGCGCGGCTTTGCGGAATATCGCGTGCTGCTGTTCGGCGTGCTGATGGTGTTGATGATGATCTGGCGACCGCGCGGCCTGATTCGGATCAGCCGTACCGGTGTGACCCCGCGTAAAGGAGTAGCGCCATGAGCGAAGTCGTACTCTCGGTCGAGAAACTGATGATGCACTTCGGCGGCATCAAGGCGTTGAGCGATGTCAGCCTCAAGGTGCATCGCAACTCGATCTTCGCCCTGATCGGACCCAACGGCGCCGGCAAGACCACCGTGTTCAACTGCCTGACCGGGTTCTACAAGGCCTCCGGCGGCAAGATCGAACTCAATACCCGTGGCGAGCGCACCGATGTCATCCAGCTGCTGGGCGAATCGTTCAAAGCCACGGATTTCGTGTCGCCAAAAAACTTCCTCACCCGGCTGCGCTACAAGATGTTCGGCGGCACCCACCTGGTGAACCGTGCGGGGCTGGCGCGCACATTCCAGAACATTCGCCTGTTCAAGGAAATGTCGGTGCTGGAAAACCTGCTGGTGGCCCAGCACATGTGGGTCAACCGCAACATGTTGGCCGGTATCCTCAACACCAAGGGCTACCGCAAGGCCGAGAGCGATGCGCTGGATCACGCCTTCTACTGGCTGGAAGTCGTGGACCTGGTGGACTGCGCCAACCGTCTGGCCGGTGAACTCTCTTACGGCCAGCAACGCCGTCTGGAAATCGCCCGTGCCATGTGCACCCGGCCGCAGATCATCTGCCTCGACGAACCCGCTGCCGGCCTCAACCCTCAGGAAACAGAAGCGCTGAGCGCGATGATCCGTCTGCTGCGCGACGAGCACGATCTGACCGTGGTGCTGATCGAACACGACATGGGCATGGTAATGAGCATTTCCGACCACATCGTGGTGCTGGACCACGGCATCGTCATCGCCGAGGGCGGACCTGATGCGATTCGCAACGACCCGAAAGTGATTGCGGCCTACCTGGGCGCCGATGAAGAGGAAGTGGTGCTATGAGCCAACCCATCCTCGAACTAAAGGATCTGGATGTGTTTTACGGGCCGATCCAGGCCCTGAAGAAAGTCTCGCTGCACATCAACGAAGGTGAAACCGTCAGCCTGATCGGCTCCAACGGTGCGGGCAAGTCGACCCTGCTTATGTCGATCTTCGGTCAGCCGCGCGCGGCGGACGGGCAGATTCTCTATCAAGGTGTGGACATCACTCACAAGTCGTCGCACTACATTGCGTCCAACGGCATCGCTCAATCGCCTGAAGGCCGGCGCGTATTCCCCGACATGACCGTCGAGGAAAACCTGCTGATGGGTACGATCCCTATCGGTGACAAGTACGCCAAGGAAGACATGCAACGCATGTTCGAGTTGTTTCCACGACTCGAAGAGCGGCGTAACCAGCGGGCCATGACCATGTCCGGCGGCGAGCAGCAGATGCTCGCCATCGCCCGTGCGTTGATGAGTCGTCCCAAGCTGTTGTTGCTCGATGAGCCAAGCCTGGGCCTGGCGCCGATCGTGGTGAAACAGATCTTCGCGACCCTGCGAGAGCTGGCAAGCACGGGCATGACCATCTTCCTGGTCGAACAGAACGCCAACCACGCCCTCAAGTTGTCGGATCGGGCGTACGTGATGGTCAACGGTGAGATCCGCCTCACCGGCACCGGCAAGGAGCTGCTGGTCAACGAGGAAGTGCGTAACGCTTATCTCGGCGGGCACTGACACTCCGCCGGAATATCCGCAGCCCCGACGAGCAATCGCCGGGGCTTTTTTACATCCTCAATTCACCACGAAACCCTGTGGGAGCGAGCCTGCTCGCGATAGCGTCATCACAGTCAAAGTAGAGCTGACTGTCCCGCCGCCATCGCGAGCAAGCTCGCTCCAACAAGTGTCCGCAGTGTGCTTTCTGGAAATTGTGGAAAACAATATTCACAAGCTCTCAAAGCGCGACATAAAGCCGCTGCAAATTGCTGTTTTTCCACAGTTTTGACTTGTCCCCGTTTGCTGTGGAGCTGGCTGTGAATAACGTGGGAGTAGCTGGCTGAACGCCTTAGAATCCGTGGGTTGCAGCGATGTGGTTGTTTTTTGATCAGGCGTTTTTGCCGGTCCCTGAGTCGGCTTTGTCAACCTTTTTGTTGCCGGCCAAAGTGACTGGAAATGTGATGGACAAGCCTGTGGATAAGTCTGTGGTTAAACTCTGGAAAGACCCGGCTGAGGGCCGTAGTTACTGGCTTGGCGCCATCGTTGGTTTGATCGACCCATCGTGCAAAATGCCATGGGCTACACAGGCGGCACCCGAGGGTCAAGCGAAAAACTTTGTAATGTGCCCGCAAAGCCTTGTGGGTAGCGGCTCCCAGCTTTTGCACTTGCCCCCGGAAATTGTGGACCTGCCTGTGGATAACGTGCGCGTACAAAGCTGCAGGCCACGCCCGGCAAGGCGTTGCGATGATTGATTACTTTTCATACAAAAATACGATGGTTGCCCGTGGGAGCGGGGCCGGGCATGCTGCCAGCTGATTTTCTATTCCAATGGCTGGCCGTCAGCCGAAGCAAGGAGAACACGATGTCCAACACCCTGTTTATTACCGGCGCGACTTCCGGTTTTGGTGAAGCCTGTGCCCGTCGTTTTGCCGATGCCGGCTGGAAACTGGTGTTGACAGGCCGTCGTGAAGAACGCCTCAACGCCCTGTGCGCCGAGTTGTCGAAGCAGACCGAGGTCCATGGCCTGGTGCTCGACGTGCGTGATCGCAAGGCCATGGAGGAGGCGATCGCCAACCTGCCGCCGTCCTTTGCCAAACTGCGCGGGCTGATCAACAACGCTGGCCTGGCACTGGGCGCTGACCCGGCGCCGAAGTGCGATCTCGACGATTGGGACACCATGGTCGACACCAACATCAAGGGCCTGATGTACGCCACTCGCCTGCTGTTGCCACGCCTGATCGCCCACGGTCGCGGTGCCGGTATCGTCAACCTCGGCTCCGTCGCCGGCAACTATCCGTACCCGGGCAGCCATGTCTATGGTGGGACCAAGGCATTCGTCGGGCAGTTCTCGCTGAACCTGCGCTGCGACCTGCAAGGCACTGGCGTGCGCGTCAGCAATATCGAGCCGGGACTGTGCGAGAGTGAGTTCTCGCTGGTGCGTTTCGCCGGTGACCAGGAGCGCTACAACGCGACCTACGCAGGGGCCGAGCCGATCCAGCCGCAGGACATCGCCGAGACCATTTTCTGGGTGCTCAATGCGCCGGCGCACATCAACATCAACAGCCTGGAGTTGATGCCGGTAAGCCAGACGTGGGCCGGGTTTGCGATTGAGCGTAATAACAAGGCTTAAGACCGCGTAACGGCCAATCGCGAGCAGGCTCGCTCCCACAGGTTCAGCGCAATCCCTGTGGGAGCGGGCTTGACCGCGACAGCTATCTGTCAGTCAGCGAAGATAATCGACCAACCCGCTGTAGCAAGTCGCCAAGTGATAAGGCGTCGTCGACGGCATGTCCTTGCGACTGACTTCGCCCTGCTCATCACGACACTCATACCAGCCGCCCGCATGCAGAAAGCGCTGCTGCAACGCCTGCAGCTGGCGTTGCACCGAGGCTTCGCTGTCCGGACGCAAGGTCAGGGCACGCAGGTATTCAGCCTGGGCCCAGATGCGTTGGGTGGCATCTTTCGCGGACCCATTCAGATCGAGCATCGCCGTCACTGCACCGGTTTGCGGATCGACGCCCAATTGTTCGGTCAGCACGAACGCACGCTCCAGCGAAGCATGCAGTTTCGATCCTTGCAGTAACGACGAAGATTCCAGCAGGAAAAACCACTCGAACTGATGCCCCGGTTCAAACCAGTTATCCACAGCACCCAGCGGTTTCTCCATCAGCACGCTGCGTTGCGGGTCGATAAAACCCTTCTGCATGGCTGTGCATAACTCGATCAGCGCCCGCTGCACGGCGATGTCTTCGCGCACCGACAGGGTCGCGAGGAAGGCTTCCGCCAGATGCATCAAGGGATTTTGCAGGGGGCCGGAGTCGAGCGAGGACCAGTCACGGTCGAGGCAGGCTTCATACAGGCCGTCGCCCGTGGCGAAGCGCTGCGCCAGCACTTCCAGCGTGGCGTTGAGCACCGATTCCACCAGCGGCTCGCGAACCTTGTCCCAGTAATGGGCACACGCGAACAGGATAAAGGCGTGGGTATAGAGGTCTTTGCGCTGATCCAGCGGAGCGCCTTGCGGGTCGATGCTATAGAACCAGCCGCCGTGCTCGGCGTCGTGGAAATGCTGTTGCAGAGAACGGAACAGCGCTGCAGCACGCTCCTCGGCGGCCGGCACCTGGCCGATCAGGCTGGAAAACAGATACAGCTGCCGTGCGCAGGCCATCGCCCGGTAACGCTGGGGCGGCAGCGGCTGATGCCCGGCGTCCAGCGCTTCATACGGCAACGCCATGTCGGCATTCCAGCCGGGACCTTGCCAGAGCGGCACGATCACGTCCTGGAAATGCTGTTGCACCGAGGCGAACAGGGCGGTCAATTCAGGCTGGGAGGCGGAGCGGGAAACAGGCGGCATTGGCTGGCGTCGTCACGGCAGGGTTGATTGCGCGACATGTTAGCAGGCCTGAGAGATGCGGTGTCTTTCAGGCCGCCATCGCGAGCAGGCTCGCTCCCACAGGAGTACGCATTCCAATGTGGGAGCGAGCCTGCTCGCGATGGGGCCATCACAGGCAATAAAGGATTAACCTGCGAGCAACCACGCACCAGTCGCCGCCGAAGCCGCCCCAGCCAATCGAACCAAAGGCGCCGCCGCTTGCGGCAACACGCGCACCACGCCATAACCCGCCGCATGCAAGGCCGCCGTCGCCGTCACAAACCCCGCCGCATAAGCCCAAGGGCTGGACATATCAGGCAATTCCAACCCATGCGCCACACCATGGAACAACGCAAACAACGCCGTCGCACCGACCGCCACGCCCAACGGCGGACGCACCGCCAACGCCACCGCCAGACCCAACGCCAGTACCGACGCGGCAATCCCGCTTTCCAGTGCCGGCAGGTTCAACCCTTCAAACCCCAGCAACCCGCCAATCAGCATCGTTCCAACGAACGTGCACGGCAGCGCCCAGCGCGCGGCGCCTTTCTGCTGCGCCGCCCACAAACCCACCGCCACCATCGCCAGCAAGTGATCGAGGCCGCCAATCGGGTGGCTGATGCCGGCGAGCAAACCGTTGTCGCCATGACCTGGGTGAGCGAAGGCGATGGCCGGGGTCAGCAGCAGGGCCATGGCGCCCAGAATGCGTTTAAGTGTCATGGATAAGCTTCCTTGTTGATAAGTCGTCGTCAGGCTGCGGTCAGCAGGCCTTGGCGTTCGATGAAGGCAATGATTGCTTCCAGGCCCAAACCGGTCTTCTGATTGCTGAAGACAAACGGCTTGCCGTTGCGCATGCGTTGGGTGTCGCTGTCCATCATCTCCAGCGACGCGCCCACCAGTGGCGCAAGATCGACCTTGTTGATCACCAGCAAGTCGGATTTGCAGATCCCCGGCCCGCCCTTGCGCGGCAGCTTGTCGCCGGCCGAGACGTCGATCACGTAGATCGTCAGGTCAGACAGTTCCGGGCTGAAGGTCGCTGAGAGGTTATCGCCGCCGGATTCCACCAGAATCAGGTCCAGACCCGGGAAGCGGCGGTTCAGTTGATCCACCGCTTCGAGGTTGATCGAGGCATCTTCACGAATTGCCGTGTGCGGGCAGCCACCGGTTTCCACGCCGATGATGCGCTCAGGCGCCAGGGCTTCGTTGCGCACCAGAAAATCGGCGTCCTCGCGGGTGTAGATGTCGTTGGTCACGACGGCCAGGTTGTAGCGGTCGCGCAGGGCCAGGCAAAGCGCCAGCGTCAGGGCGGTTTTGCCGGAGCCGACCGGGCCGCCAATGCCGACGCGCAGGGGTTGTGTGTTCATGTGATTCTCCAAGATAAAAGGCCCTAGGAACGGAACAGACGGCTGTACTGGCGCTCATGTGCCATGCACGCCAGGGACAGGCCGAACGCAGCGCTGCCGTAGTGTTCGGGGTTGATTCGGGTGGCGTCTTGCTGGGCTTGTTGCAGCAGCGGCAGCAATTCACTGGTCAGGCGTTGCGCGGCTTGCTGGCCAAGCGGCAAGGTTTTCATCAACACTGCCAATTGGTTTTCCAGCCAGCTCCAGAGCCACGCTGCCAGCGCGTCTTGCGGACTGATCTGCCAGGCACGTGCCGCCAGCGCCCAGCCGAGGGCCAGGTGCGGTTCGGGGCGTTGTTCAAGAAAGGCGCGGGCCGGCGCATCGAGTTCCGGCAAGCCGTTGAGCAGTTGCTGCAACGAATAGCCCATCTGTCGGCTCTCCTGATGCAGCTCGCGGGTTTCCCGGCTGGCGCGATGTTCTTCGCAGCGTTGCAGCAACTCAGCCCAATTCTCATCAAAGGCTGCGGTGCAATGGGCGAGCAGCAGCGGCGCTTCGAACCGCGCCAGGTTCAGCAACAACTGATCGCTGATCCAGCGTCGCGCGCTGTCTGCGTTATCCACTCGACCGTTATCCACCGCCATTTCCAGACCTTGGGAATAGCTGTAGCCGCCAATCGGCAGTTGTGGGCTGGCCAGGCGCAGCAGCGCCCAGGCCGGGTTCATAAACGGACGCCGAACTGGTGCAGTTTCGGCGGGTAGTTGAAGTCCTCGTCGCCGTGGCGGGAGTGGTGATGGCCGCCACCATAGGCGCCGTGTTCCGGCTGGAACGGAGCCTCGATGTTTTCGACCCTGGCTTCCAGCTGTTCGAGCATGGCCTTGAGCACGTAATCGTCGAGCAAGCGCAACCAGCCGTCACCGACTTGCAGGGCGACGTGGCGATTGCCCAAGTGATAAGCCGCGCGGGTCAGTTCGAACGCGTTGGCGCAGGTGACGTGCAGCAGTTGTTCGGGGCGGGCGCAGACGCGGACGATGCGCCCGTCTTCGGCTTGCAGGCATTCGCCGTCGTACAGCGGCGGCTGACCGCGCTCCAAAAACAACCCGACGTCCTCGCCTTCGGCACTGAAACAGCGCAAACGGCTTTTGCTCCGGGCTTCGAAGTTAAGGTGCAATTCGGCGGCCCAGACGGGTTGAGTATCGATTCTGCGATGAATCACCAGCATCGGGAGGCTTCCAGCAATGGACAATGCTCAGGCTAGAGCAAGGGGCTTGCCAATCGGGCGATACGTAGGAAATGCCTGTCGGAGCGGAGTGGGTGTTTCAGGATGCGGCAGGATTTTGAGCTGGAATGGTGCGAGTGTGGTTTGGCGGCACCAATTTGATGCCTTGGGCGATTTTTTGTGGGAGCAGGCTCGCTCCTACAGGGTTATTCGGTGCTGCCGAGACCTTGCCAGTGCTTTAGGCCGATGAAGATGAAGCGCAATTGCTGAGTGATTTTTGCTTGAGGCGTCAAATGTTCAGGCAGCGCCTCCGCCGGCGGATCGATGATGTCGGGCAAGGTTGCGAACACGCTTTTGACGATCAGATCAGCCATGACGCTCAAGCCGGCGATATCCAGATGCTGCAGTTTCGGCATCAAGGACAAGTCGGCCGCGAGGTCCGAGCTGATGTCTTCACGCAGACGGCCAATGGCCTGCCGCACCGGCAGCGACCCGCCGTACTGCTCGCGGGCCAGGAACAGGAACTGCGAGCGATTGGCCGAGACCACGTCGAGAAAGATCCGTACCGAAGCATCAATGATGCCGCCCATGACGAACTCGTTATGGCGCACCAGGCGAATGGTTTCGCGGAAGGTCTGGCCGACTTCGCTGACCAGCACCAGGCCCAGTTCATCCATATCGGCGAAGTGTCGGTAGAAACCGGTGGGGACGATCCCGGCGGTTTTCGCGACTTCGCGCAGGCTCAGGCTGCCGAATCCTCGGCCACATTCCATCAGGTGGCGGGCAGCGTCCATCAAGGCGTTGCGGGTTTGTTGTTTCTGTTCGGCGCGGGGCAGCATCGCAAGGGTGTTTTCTGGACAGGGACAGCGGCGCACTCTAGCAAATCGGCTTTGCCGGCGTCGAACGACTATCGGGGGGTCAAGCGGGGATGTGCAGCTTCCATAGGGTCAAACCCTATAAAGTCAAAAGCCCAATCCGGGGATTGGGCTTTTTTTCAGGGCCGCCATGGGCTCAGCTCACAGCGCTGTTGCGTTCGATTACACGGTCACCACCACCTTCAGCCAGGGTTTGGCCTTGTGGGGTGCGATCGGAACCACCTTCAGCCAGGGTCTGGCCTTGTGGAGTGCGATCGGAACCACCTTCTGCCAAGGTCTGGCCTTGTGGGGTGCGATCGGAACCACCTTCAGCCAGGGTTTGACCTTGTGGAGTGCGGTCGGAACCACCTTCTGCCAGAGTTTGACCTTGTGGGGTACGGTCCGAGCCATCCTGAGTGATCAGGCCTTTTTCTTTCAGGCGATCGTTACCACCTTCGGCAAGGGTCTGGCCTTGTGGCGTGCGGTCGGAACCATCGGCAGCGATGGTTTGGCTGAATACCGAGTAGCTGGTTTTGACTTGTGGAGTGGCTTGGTCAGCAGCTGGCAGGGCAAAAGCGGTGCTGGCCAGCAGTGAAAGGGAAAGGCTAAGCAGTAATTGGCGTTTCATGATGGGTTGCTCCTTGGGAGGGCGATAAAGTGGGTACGAGGGCAATGCTACTCTCGATAAGTCGATATAAAAGTTCATAAACGCAATGGTAATAATCAACGGAATTGATTGTTCGGCCTAAGCGCTCTAGAACAGGCGTTTCCGGCGATCGTTTTTGCCCTGCGGTGGGTATTTTCGACCCACTCGTGCTGCACAAAAGTGCGGGAGCGGTAACGCCGGATTCGGGGGCAGTCTGTCCCCGGTCGATTATTTGAGGATTAATCAGTGTTTCGGTTAAACCTGCAGGCCGTTTTTCAGTCGTAGATCTCATGGCAGGCCGGTTCTGGCCTAACGTTTCACCCGTGCGTCGCAGTCAGGGCGCTCAGTCGTATCAGGAGCCCTGTGCAATGACGCGCACTCGTAAAATTGTTACCTGGACCTTCGCCAGCCTGATTGTCGTGCTGGCGGTATTGGTTCTGATCATCGTGTTCTTCGATTGGAACCGGATCAAACCGCCCCTCAATGCCAAAGTCTCCGAAGAGCTGCATCGTCCGTTCGCCATCAATGGCAACCTTGCGGTGGTCTGGCAGCGCGAGCCCGACGAGGGCGGCTGGCGGGCCTGGGTGCCGTGGCCGCACGTGGTGGCCGAAGACCTGAGCCTGGGCAACCCGGACTGGTCGAAGAAGCCGCAGATGGTGACACTCAAGCGCGTCGAACTGCGCATTTCGCCCCTGGCATTGCTGGCGCAGCGGGTGGTCATCCCGCGCATTGACCTGACTGAGCCGAATGCCGACCTGCAGCGCCTCGCCGACGGCCGCGCCAACTGGACGTTCAAGTTCGACCCCAAGGAGCCGAACGCCGAACCTTCAAACTGGGTGGTGGACATCGGTGCGATCGGCTTCGACAAGGGCCACGTGACCCTGGACGACCAGAACCTCAAGACGCAGCTCGAAGTGCTGGTCGATCCGCTGGGCAAACCTATTCCATTCAGCGATATCGTCGGCGACAAGGCCGCGAAAACCGCGCAGGAGAAAGGCGCAGCGCCCCAGGATTACGCGTTCGCGCTTAAGGTCAAAGGCCAGTACCACGATCAGAAACTCGCGGGCGAAGGCAAGATCGGCGGGTTGCTGGCGTTGCAGGATGCAACCAGGCCGTTCCCCCTTCAGGCGCAAGTGAAAATCGCCGACACCAGCGTCGAGCTGGCCGGCACGCTGACCGATCCGCTGAACCTCGGCGCCCTGGACTTGCGCCTGAAACTGGCCGGCACCAGCCTGGGCAATCTCTATCCGCTGACCGGTGTGACGCTGCCGGATACCCCGCCGTATGCGACCGACGGGCATTTGATCGCTAAGCTGCATGAGCCGGGCGGCGCGGTGTTCCGCTATGAAGAGTTCAACGGCAAGATCGGCGAGAGCGACATTCACGGCAGCCTGGCCTATGTGGCCAGCCAGCCACGGCCAAAACTCAGTGGATCGCTGGTTTCCAATCAGTTGTTGTTTGCTGATCTTGCGCCGCTGATCGGCGCCGACTCAAACGCCAAGCAAAAGGCCCGTGGCGGCGAAAGCAAGCAGCCGACGGACAAAGTCTTGCCGGTCGAGGAGTTCAAGACCGAGCGCTGGCGCGACATGGACGCCGATGTCGAATTCACCGGCAAGCGCATCGTCCACAGCGAAAAACTGCCGTTCAAGGATCTCTACACTCATCTGGTGCTGAACGATGGTGTTCTGAGTCTCGAACCCCTGCGGTTCGGCGTGGCGGGCGGCACTCTGGATGCGCAGATTCGCCTCAACGGCCGCACCGAACCCTTGGAAGGCCGGGCCAAACTGACTGCGCGCAAGTTCAAACTCAAGCAGTTGTTCCCGACCTTTGAGCCGATGAAAACCAGTTTCGGCGAGCTCAATGGCGATGCCGACATCACCGGCCGCGGCAACTCGGTGGCGAAGCTGTTGGGCAGCGCCAATGGCAATCTGAAAATGCTGATCAACGACGGCGCCATCAGCCGCGAGTTGATGGAGCTGGCCGGGCTGAATGTCGGCAACTATGTGGTGGGCAAGATCTTTGGCGACAAGGAAGTGAAGATCAATTGCGCGGCGGCTGACTTCGACATCAAGACCGGACTGGCGACCACGCGTTTGTTCGTCTTTGATACTGAAAACGCGATTATCTACATTGATGGCACCGCCAACATGGCGACTGAGCAGCTGGACCTGACCATCACCCCGGAATCCAAGGGCTGGCGGTTGATTTCGTTGCGGTCGCCGCTTTATGTGCGGGGCAAGTTCATCAAGCCGGATGCGGGTGTGAAGGCGGTGCCGTTGATTCTGCGTGGAGCTGGGATGGTTGCGCTGGGTGTGATTGCCGCACCGGCGGCGGGGTTGCTGGCATTGGTGGCGCCGAGTGGGGGTGAGCCGAATCAGTGCGCGCCGTTGCTGGAGCAGATGAAGGCGGGCAAGGCGCCGGTGACCGTCAAGCCCACCAAGTAAATCTATGGCGTCTGCAAGGACGTCATCGCGGGCAAGCCCGCTCCCACAGGTTCTGGGGTGATCACAGTTGTTGCACTCACCCTTACCCCTGTGGGAGCGGGCTTGCCCGCGATAGCAATCTGACAGGCGCTACAGGTCTTTCAGAATGTCGGCCATGTCATCCGCATGCTCTTCTTCCTGCGCCAGGATGTCTTCGAAGATGCGCCGGGTCGTCGGGTCTTTTTCGCCGATGTACTGAATGATCTCGCGGTAGCTGTCGATGGCGATCCGTTCGGCGACCAGATCCTCGTAGACCATCTCTTTGAGTGAATTACCCGCCACGTATTGCGCGTGAGAGTTTTTCGACAACAGGTCAGGGTTGAACTCCGGCTCGCCGCCCAGTTGCACGATACGCTCGGCCAGGCGGTCGGCGTGTTCGGCTTCCTGGGTCGCGTGCTCGAGGAATTCATCGGCGGCGACGTTGGCTTTCAGGCCGCTGGCCATGAAGTAGTGGCGCTTGTAGCGCAACACACAAACCAGTTCGGTGGCCAGCGATTCATTGAGCAGGCGCAGCACTTCCTCGCGGTCGGCGCTGTAGCTTTCAGTCACGGCGCCGTTCTCGACGTTCTTGCGGGCCCGTTCGCGAAGGGTGGTTACGTCAGACAAATGCATGTCACTCATCTCGTTCTCCTGGAGGCTAATCCGTTTTGCGTCACTTTCTGAGGAAGTGATCGCTACTTAAGGTGTGAGTGACGGGCGCGGCGAAAAGTTTTATGTAATTTGGTAGTCGAAGCAATCACGCCAATGCATGACCGGAAAGCAACGCCTCCTCGCGCAACCACGCAAAAAATGCCCGCACCGGCGGATGTCGCTCTCGCCCCGGCACGCAAAGCGCGCTGTAGCCGGCGCCATCGACTTGAACATCGCCCCGGTAAGCCAGCAGCAACCCACTGGCCACGCTTTCCGACACCAGAATGTTGCTCGCCAGTACCAGACCTTGCCCGGCAATCGCCGCTTGCAGCGCGTAATGCTCTTCGTCGTATTCACGGACCGCCGGGTTTCCCGTCAGCCAGGTCTCGCCCGACTGCGCGCACCAGGCCGCCCAGCCGTGGGCGTACAGTTTGGAGTTGTGCCAGCGCACGCTGATCAGCGTGGGTGCACGATCAGCCGCCAGCGCCACCTGCCCGGGCGAGCCATAGACGCCGAACGATTCGTCGAACAGGCACAGCCCGTAAAGATTCGGGTAGTCATCCAGGCTATAGCGCACCACCAGATCGACGCTGGCGTCCTGATGCAGATCAATGACCTCGCAGTGCGTATCAAGCCGCAGGCTGATGTTCGGATGACGAGCGTAGAACCGACCCAGTCGCGGCACCAGCCACAGCGCGGCGAAGGCGGCCGTGGTGGAAATCGTCAGGCTCGCGCCGCTGCGTTGCGGGCGCAGGGTGTCGACGCTTTGCGCCACTTCCAGCAACGCACCGTGCAGGCTGCGGAACAGCCGTTCGCCGCAGTCGGTCAGGCGAACTTGCCGTGGCAGCCGCTCGAACAGCGGCACGCCAAGCCAACTTTCCAGCGAGCGAATCTGATGGGACACCGCCGTCGGCGTCACTGAGAGTTCTTCGGCGGCAGCCTTGAAACTCAGCAGGCGCGAGGCGGATTCGAACGCGCGCAGGGCGGTCAGCGGCAACGAGGCAAACATTCAATTACTCCATGGATGAAATGAACTCATCCAGACTGATTTATGCTCATTTGAAGAGGGCTGGCTACGAGCTTCAAGCTGCAAGCCACAAGCAGTTTGAGTTTAGTCTTTAAGGAGATTCAGATGAGTAAAATTCTTGCGATTCACGCCAGTCCGCGCGGTGAACGTTCTCACTCCCGGCGTTTGGCCGAAGTGTTTCTTTCTGCCTGGCAGGCGCGGCATCCCCAATCTCGCCTCACTCGCCGTGAGGTCGGTCGGGCATTGATACCGCCGGTCAATGAAGCCTTTGTGGCAGCGGCATTTTACCCCGAGCCCAACGCACGGCCTTTGGCGATGCAGGCCGATCTGGCGTTCAGTGATGAACTGGTCGGCGAGTTGCTGGGCCACGATCTGTTGGTGATCTCCACGCCGATGCACAACTTCAGCGTGCCCAGCGGCCTCAAGGCCTGGATCGATCAGATTGTGCGGCTCGGGCTCACGTTCAATCACACGCTGGACAACGGCGTGGCCCAGTACGAGCCGTTGGTGCGAGGCAAAAAAGCCCTGATCGTCACCAGTCGTGGCGGTTTCGGTTTCGGGCCGGGCGGTGAGCTTGAAGCGATGAACCATGCCGATCCGTTGCTGCGCACCGCACTGGGATTCATCGGCATTACCGACATCACCGTGGTCGCCGCCGAAGGCGAGGAGTCGGCCGAGCGCACGTTCGAGATTTCGCTGGCCGAGGCCGAGCAGCGTTTGCTGACGCTGGCCCGGGAGTTCTAGATGGCCTGGCTGTTTCTGTTAATCGCCGCCGGTTTCGAAGTCACCTTCGCGATGGGCATGAAGTACGCCGAAGGCTTTACCCGGCTCTGGCCATCGCTGATCACGGTGATCGCCGCCGTCGGCGGAATCTATTTCCTGACCCTGGCCATGCGTGAGTTGCCGGTGAGCATCGCCTACCCGATCTGGACCGCCATCGGTTCACTGGGCACAGTGTTTCTCGGCTTTGCGCTGCTGGGCGAAAGCCTGACGGCGCTTAAACTGGTGTCGGTGGGGCTGATTGTGGCGGGCGTGGTGGGGCTGAAGTAGGGCGGATGTCATAGACTGGTCGTCGAGTTGTCATCTTGGGTGACGATGCTTGGCTGATGTCTTGCATCCAGCCTTGCTTCATCTCATCGATCACAAGGATGTTCGCCCATGTCGCAAGGTTCCGCTACGCGTTACCCGTTGGTGCTGGTCCCGGGAATGCTCGGGTTTATCCGTCTGGTGCTGTATCCGTACTGGTACGGGATCATTTCAGCGTTGCGCCGGGGTGGGGCGACAGTCTTTGCGGTGCAGGTCTCGCCGCTCAATTCCAGCGAAGTGCGCGGCGAGCAATTGCTGGCGCGGATCGAAGAGATCCTGCGGGAAACCGGGGCCGAGAAGGTCAACCTGATTGGCCACAGCCAAGGCTCGCTAACGGCTCGTTACGCAGCGGCCAAACGCCCGGATCGCGTGGCTTCCGTCACTTCGGTCGCTGGGCCGAATCATGGTTCGGAGCTGGCGGATTATCTGGAAAAACACTACCCGGCGGACACCGCCAAAGGTCGGCTGCTGGCGGTATTGCTGCGGTTTATCGGCGCGTTGATGAGCCTGTTGGAAACCGGTTATCGAGGGCCGAAATTACCGGTGGATATCCACGCTTCCCACGAATCCCTGACGAGTGCAGGCGTGGCGGCGTTCAATCAGCGTTATCCACAGGGGCTGCCTGAAACCTGGGGCGGACATGGGCCGGAAGAGGTCAATGGCGTGCGTTATTACTCCTGGTCCGGGACCTTGCAGCCGGGAAAGACGGATCGCGGCGGTAACCTGTTCGACGGGACGAATCGCAGCTGCCGGTTGTTTGCCAGAACCTTCGTGCGCGAAACCGGGCATTGCGACGGGATGGTCGGGCGCTACAGCTCACACCTGGGGACGGTGATTGGCGATGAATATCCGATGGATCACTTCGACATCGTCAACCAGTCGCTGGGGCTGGTGGGGAAGGGGGCTGATCCGGTGCGGTTGTTTGTCGAGCATGCAGCCAGATTGAAAGCTGCAGGGGTTTAGACCGCATTGTGGCGAGGGGATTTAGCGAACCGTCGCCACAGTTCAGGCAACACTGACCCTGCGGCCAAGCACCGTGGTCCAACGCTCCGAAAGCACCACCCCGCCCAACGTCAACATCCCGCCCACCAGGTGATACATCGCCAGCTGTTCATGCAGCACCACCGCCGCAATCAGCGCCGTAATCAACGGCAGCAAATTGAAAAACAGCGTGGTCCGGCTCGGCCCCAGGCGTACCACGGCCTGCATCCACGCCAGCGGCGCGACCATCGAAGCCAGCAGGCAGGCGTAAAGCACCAGCGGGATATTCTGCAGCGTCGGCCCGACCTTCGGTGAAACGACAAACAGCGGAAACAGCACCACCACCGCCACCAGCACCTGCAAATACAACAACACCAGCGGCGGCAAGCGCAGCTGCCATTTCTTCAGCAGCGTGCTGTAAATCGCGTAAGCCAGCGTAGCGACCAGCATCATCGCGTCACCCAGGTTCACGCCATGCTCCAGCAACGCCGCCAGGCTCCCGGACGACACCACCACCAAAACCCCGGCAAACGACAACACCGCGCCGGCCAATGCCCCCGCTGTCAGGCGTTGACCGAGGCTGATAATCGCCATGGCCAGCGACATCAAGGGCATCAGCGAAAGAATGATCCCCATGTTGGTCGCCGTGGTCAGCGTCGCAGCGAAGTACGCCAGGCTCTGATAGACCGCCATGCCCAGCACGCCAAGGATGAAAATCCTGCCCAGGTTCGGGCGGATCAACGGCCAATGCACGATCACCGGTTTGAGCATGAACGGTGTGAACAGAATCCCGGCCAGCAGCCAGCGGTAGAAACCGATCTCGGCGGGGAAGATCGCCCCGGCTGACATCTTGGTGATCACGGTGTTGCCGGCCCAAATGAAAATGGCCAGCAGGGGATAAGCGTATTGCATCAGAAAAAACCGGAAGCGTTAGTGAGGTGCGATTATCCGCCTGTCTGGATGCAAGCCTATACTTCGATCCAGACAACCGGCCCCGGATGACGGACAGCATGACCAGTAAACACATCGACCTGCTCGACTTCGCAGAACTGCCGTCCCCGGTCTATTTTCGCTACGCCGACTTCGATACCCACGAATACGCTTCAGCCCACCGTCACCCCTGGGGCACCCTCGAATATTGCGCCAATGGAGTGCTGCACATGGAAATCGGCAGCAGCCGCTTCATGTCGCCGCCGCAATACGCCGTGTGGGTGCCGCCCGAGACCGAGCACAGTTTCTACAGCAATCAACCGATCAACTATCGCGCTGTCTGCCTGGCGCCGACGTTGTGCCAGGCGCTGCCACAGCAAGCGTGCACGCTGGCGATCAGCGATATCCTGAAAGCTATCCTCAAGGACTTCGCAGCTCGTGACGTGAAAATTCCCGAACAGGACGCGGACCAACGCCTGGCGCAAGTGCTGGTGGACCAGTTGCAACAGGCGCCCATTCACGAGTGTTATTTGCCTTACGCCAGCAGCTCGGGATTGCTCGGGATACTCGAAGCTTTGCAAGCCGAGCCCGGGGACAATCGGCCATTGGCGCACTGGGCCGCGCAGATCCATGTCAGCGAACGCACGTTGGCGCGGCAATTTGTCCGCGAGCTGGGCATGAGTTTCGGCGAGTGGCGGCAACGCCTGCGTTTTCTTGCTGCGATCGAAGCGCTGGACAGTCAGCGCAGCATTCAGGAGATCGCGTTCGACATGGGTTACAGCACGGGCTCGGCGTTTATCGCGATGTTTCAGCGTCAGGCCGGTTGTACGCCCGAGCAGTATCGGCGGCAACGGGTTATCTGATTTCAACTATAGAAAAGTATTGTTTTAGTCATCGTGACGCAGATGTTTCTTACAGATGAATCAGAAATGCACTTCAATGGAGCGCAGGATTAACGTTGTACGCTGGGCTGCATAAGCCGTTCTTGTTCAACTTACTTATGCAGAGTGTAAAAGTGGCAACTATTATTCCGATTCGTGAAGTGCTGATACCCGCAACGCAAGAAAAAAGCGTTCATCACGAACTTATTAAGAAAGCTATTCCAGAGTGGATAAGCCAGGCATCGCTACACAGAATAAGTGCATTGAAAAACGCTATTCTCCCTCTTCCGGATTGGACAAAAAAGGCTTCGTCGATTGAACATGGGCTTTTCAAAAGTGCCATCGAGGAAAGCTGGCGTGCACAAAACGATGTCGACCGCATACTGCGCGAAGCGCAAGATGCGCACGCCTTTGCCGAGCCTCTCCTCTGTCAGGCGTTGAAAAATCAATACGGCGTCGATGTCGATGTCAGAGAAACGTTTCTGCAGTTGTTTTCTCCAGCCCGGTTATCCCCTTGGGCCATGAACGTTAATAACGGGGTAGTCTCCCGTGTGGTGTCGCTGCTTGATGCGGCATTGCATAATTTTTCCAGCAGAGAAGTATTAACGTCCGATTCGCAATTCATTACGCGACCCGACAAATCGAATCGATTCGAAATAACCGATATTCGCAACAAAATGAGCATTGAGCAGTTCAAGACGCTTTGTCGCACCCTGGACATCGGTGCCCAATATCAGGCCTATCTTGAAAACTATGTGCGTCCTGTCGACGGGTTGGCTCGTGGCGTGTTGCAACGCAAAGTTATCAGAAGCCAAAAAGCTGCCCTGAACGCAGCGCTGTATCTGGCCCATTTGAAAAAAGATATCTCGGCTGAAGGCTTCCTGGCGGTAAAAGGCCTGCTCAAAGGCTCTAAAGAGTCGACGATGGCAGGTCTGCCTGTTCGCTACTATCAGCTGAAAATTCTCGATGTTCAGTTGAGAGGGATCGTGCTGATAGCGCCTGATCTTTATCGCCACGACGCCGCTGCCCGGCGAGTTATTGCCTATGTACCGCACGATCCGGAACATCCACTCAAAGAGTACGCTTCAAAGGCCGATTTTGCCCGTGAGCTCACTCGCCAGCTGCGCGACACTGCAAAAGACCCGGCGGAGGGCACTACCCGCTATCAGCAGTTCTTCAGCCGTTTTGTCGACCATCAGCAACGGGGCCACTTTTTTGCGGCACTCAACGCCGCGCTGGTAGAAGTAACCCAACACGATAAAGTCCCGGGCGTCGATCAGCCGGTCTGGCGAGAAACGCCGGTGGAGAATCCGCGTCTGCACTTCGACCAGGTTCGATTCGAGAACGACACCGATACATTATTTTCTGGCGCCCCCTGGTTATATCTCTATCAGCAACAGCAAAACAAAATCCTCAACGATGCCCGGGAAATGGTTATCTCGACGCAAGATGCCGATCGCATGGAACGCTGGGCATGGTTCGACAATCTGGAAAAAATTCTTTCCGATATCTTCAATGCAGCGTTGATGGTTGTGGGGCCGTTCATACCCGGTGTGGGCGAGATAATGATGGGTTACATGGTTTATCAGTTGGTCAGCGAGGTTGTCGAAGGCATCGTGGATCTGGCTGAAGGTCTTTATCTGGAAGGGGCCGAGCACATCATTGGTTTTGTCGAAAGCGGGATCCAGTTAGCGGCATTCGCCGCCGGCATGAAAATCGGTGGGGAGGTCGTACTGCCCAAGCTGTCATCGTTCATCGAGTCGACAAAACCTGTGACGCTTCCCGGCGGCGCCGAACGCCTGTGGAACCAGGACCTCGCTCCCTATCAGAAACAAAACCTGACCCTGGCTGCGGATTCACAGCCTGACGAAACCTGGCTGCACCAACATGAAGGCAAGCCGATTCTCAAGCTGGACACCAGGCACTTCGAACTCACGAAAGATCCGCAGACCGGTCAGCACAGGGTCAAGCATCCAGTTCGCCCCGATGCCTATCAACCCGTGGTGAACAGCAACGGCGAAGGTGCATTTGTGATTGAAGGCGAGCAGCCACACACATGGGATGACACGACCTTGATGGCGCGACTCGCACCGGACATGAGCGAGCTGGCCGAGGCCTACGGGGACATCCGTGCGGTCAGCCAGACCGATGCCAGCGCGATTCGCGGAATGTATGCCGATAATGAACGCCCCTTGCCTTTACTCAGCGATACGGTGACCCGGTTCCGTATCGATCGCGACATTCAGACCTTCATCGAACAGATGGGCAGCGAACATATCCAAGACTATTCGAGCGCCGATCCCGACATGCAATTTCAGCTACTCGATGGTGTGTGGCCCGGCACGGCGATCGAACTGGTAGACGCCAGTGGTGACGTACTTCGAGTCATTGGGCGCGCCGGCAGCCCACGTGTCCGGATCAACAGCAATCGTCTCTCGGGCGTCGATCTGGTCAAGACGCTGTTATCACACCTTGATAACGCGCAACTGAACACCTTGTTGAACGTCGAGTTTCGTATTCAACTCAGCACGCCCGAATTGAACGCCAAAAACCTACGGGCAGAATTGACGAAATTGGCCAGGAGCAAACGCACTTCGCTGTTCAGCGCGAACTATCGGCGCGTCGAGGCCGGCACGAGTGGCAACGCTAAAACAATCCAGGCCAAAGTGCCGGGCCTGCCTGGCACGGTCGCCCGCGAGATACTGTCAATTGCCACACGTTCCGAAGTCGAGGCGATCGAGCGCGGCCAGTTGCCCGCGAGACTGGAAAACCTGGCGCGCTGGGGCATTCGAGACGTGCGCATCAGTCGCGCTTATGAAAGTTTTTACCTGGATTCGGTCGACAGTCCCGACATGGATAGAGTGGCGCTGCACTCACTTGAGAATCTTCGCGGCTGGAATCCTGATGTACGCATTGAAGTCCGACGGTTCGAACACAGTGGTCGCTTGCTCGACAGCATCGGTAAGGACGACGCGGGAATTCGGCGCACGCTCGTTGAGCGTCAGGACTCGACATTCGTCGCCTATGACGAAGACGAAAACGCCCTGCATTCGGGCATGGATTTGTTTTCCTCTATTTTGCAGGCGTTGCCGGATGCCGAGCGCAACGCGCTGGACATCCATATCGGTCAGGGGTCAAAACTGAAGCGGGCCTTGCGGGACAACGCATTGAAGCCCTATCAGCTGCTGAAGGTGCTGGACGATCTCCCGGTTCTGGAGCGCGCCACTTACGATCCTCGATTCATGCGCTTGCGCGGCGGTGCGCCTGACGGTGGCGGCGAGCGTGCAGCCCTGGAAGGAATCGGCAGCCAGTACAGCGATCTGGTCAGTTTAGCGTTCCATCATTCTGTTTCCGGGGTCAAGCGATTCGATTATCTGCGTGGACTGAAACTGTTGCATGAGCGCTTTGCGCATGAATTTTTTGACGATCTAGGGGGTGCGCTGAACGCTGCCAATGCTACTGGAGAGGCCGGGCCGGGTCTGGAAATCGTCCAAAGTATCGAGGCATTGCCTGATCTGCAGAAGCTGATGCTGCCTGAGCAGTTCAACGAATTAATCGATCGCCTGTTCACCGAGGAGGGCCTGGTGCCGCTCACGGAACCGGAACGGAATCTGGGTGCGAATGCGCGAAATCTGGAGCAGACCGGGCGGGACCATGAATACCAGGCGCTGCGGCACTCGGTGCGTGAGAGCGATGTAGCGTCAACTCCCGCGCTGGCCGATTTGAGTAGCTATGGAGAGTGGCTGTTCCACGCCGAATCTACAGCTGAGGAACCGGTTCAGGTTTCGGCTCAAACCATGGCCAATTTGAAAATGGCACAGAACGCGATCTATCGAGCCAAGGAACTCCTGCCGTTGTCGGGTAACCAGTTGCCGAGCATGTGGGAAAAGGGCGGCTCGGCAATTGCAAAAATCAAAGGCCTCAGAGGGATGGACCTTGAGGAGGGCGGGTTCACCGCAAAACTGACCACCGCAGAAGCTGCCCGCAAAGCCGTCGAAATCAAGGGTGGCAATTGCTCGGAGAACTCGAAGGTCACGTTTTCGATCCTCGCCAGCCAGCCCCGCACGTCCAGCATTCACATTGTCAGGGCCACAAGTTTTGACCATCAATATGTGGTGATTGGCGATCTGTCGAGCAATCTCGATGGACTGGTTGTCGCCGATTCCTGGCCGGAATTCCCCGCGGCGCATCTGGCCGATAACGGCCACTTCGAGTTTGAATTGCCGCCGGTGACGACGCTGCCACCCGGGCCGGCCCTGGCCGAGTACGACTTTATCAATGAAACGCCACCAGGCCCTGCGACGTTGCCAGCGGTTTCCGAGGCAAACACGTATCGGCAGCTAAAAATAAACAAACTCTATGAGAAGGGTGCGGCATACGCTCAATGGACGTCATTAAGTGAGCTGGGCCAAACCTATGCTGTCGGGGGTGGCACGCCGGTTTCGTTCGAACGGATGTCCGCATCAGTCATTGAAAACCGATTTGATGCATACGCTCGATACCGGGAGGCTTTCAAGGACCTCCTGGAACAGGAGGAGGACTCTGATTGAGCACCCTTTGATGCGTCAGCGGATGGAGGTGTAACAGGGGTTGTCTACACTCCAGAATGAGGCCGCGCCGCTCGGCGCGGCAACAAGGAGAAAACTCCATGAAGATGTTGCGTGTGCCGTTGTTGATGATCGGTTTGCTGTTTTGCGCCCAGGGCTTCGCCGCCACGGAGCAACAGAACAAGATGACCACCTGCAATGCTGACGCTACTGCGAAAAGCCTCAAGGGCGATGAGCGCAAAGCCTTCATGAGCACCTGCCTCAAAGCGGCGCCGGCCGCCAACGACGGCAAAGTCCTGACCCCTCAGCAAGAGAAGATGAAGACCTGTAACGCCACTGCCGCTACCAAAGCGCTCAAGGGTGACGAGCGCAAAGCTTTCATGAGTGATTGCCTCAAGAAAAAATAATCCGTTCCAGCGTGGGGCGGGAGATATGCGTTGGCTGTACTGGCCCCATCGCGAGCAGGCTCGCTCCCACATTTGTATTGCGCACATGGATCCATTGTGGGAGCGAGCCTGCTCGCGATGAGGGCAGCATGGACGCTGCAAAAATCGCCAATGCCCCACTAAGGTCGCGCTACACAATCCCTAGTGCTGGCCCCCGAACGCTGGCAGACTGCCAATCCTTTTACGCCGTTCGTTTTGAGGCTGTATGCCAACGTTTTCTCAACGCCAAGTTTTGCTGCTGATCAGTTGGGTCATCATTTTTGGTGGTTTGCTGCTGGTGATTCCTCTGCGGCTGCTGCCCAGCCTGCTGGCCGGGTTGCTGGTGTTCGAACTGGTCAACATGCTCACTCCACAATTGCAGCGGCTGATCGAAGGCCGGCGTGCGCGCTGGCTGGCGGTGGCGTTGTTGGGCACGTTAGTGGTCAGCGTGTTGACGTTGATCTTTGCCGGTGCCATCAGCTTCCTGCTGCATGAAGCGGAAAACCCAGGCGCTTCCCTCGACAAATTCATGCACGTGGTTGACCGCGCGCGCGGGCAACTGCCGCCGTTCATCGACGCCTATCTACCCGCCAGTGCCGCCGAATTTCGCGTGGCCATCGGCGAGTGGATGAGCAAACACTTGAGCGACTTGCAACTGGTCGGCAAGGACGCGGCGCACATGTTCGTGACGCTGCTGATCGGCATGGTGCTCGGGGCGATCATCGCCTTGCAGCGTGTGCCGGACGTGACCAAGCGCAAACCGCTGGCTGCTGCACTTTTTGATCGCTTGCACCTGCTGGTCCAGGCGTTTCGCAACATCGTCTTCGCCCAGATCAAGATTTCCCTGCTCAACACTTTCTTCACCGGCATCTTTCTGGCGGTAGTCCTGCCGATGTTCGGCATCAAGCTGCCGCTGACCAAAACCCTGATCGTGCTGACCTTCCTGCTCGGCCTGTTGCCGGTGATCGGCAACCTGATATCCAACACCCTGATCACCATCGTCGGTTTGTCGCTGTCGATCTGGGTGGCGGTGGCGGCCCTGGGTTATCTGATCGTGATCCACAAACTCGAATACTTCCTCAACGCGCGCATTGTCGGCGGGCAGATCAGTGCCAAATCGTGGGAGTTGCTGCTGGCGATGCTGGTGTTCGAGGCCGCGTTCGGCCTGCCGGGGGTGGTGGCCGGGCCGATTTATTACGCGTATTTGAAGAGCGAGTTGAAGCAGGTGGGGATGGTTTGATCTTAGAGATGTATTGCCTGATCTGACGCCATCGCTAGCAGGCTAGCTCCCACACTGGTTTTGTGAACACCACAGATCCAATGTGGGAGCTAGCCTGCTAGCGATGGGTGCACCCCGGTTTCGGGTCAGTCCATCGGGCCATAACGCTTGGCAGCTTCAATCGCCAACCCGCTGCCGATGCTGCCAAAGATGTTCCCTTCCACATGCCGCGCATTCGGCAACATCGCCGACACGCTGTTGCGCAGCGCCGGAATCCCGCTCGAACCGCCGGTGAAGAACACTGTGTCGACCTGATCGACCCGCACATTGGCGTCGTTCAGCAATTGCGTGACACTGTTGCGCACGCGCTCCAGCAGGTTGTCGATGGCTGATTCGAACAGCGCCCGGCTCAGCTCCACGCTTAAACCCGGCTCGATGCGGTCCAGCGGCACATGCCGACTGTCGGCGTGGGTCAGCTGGATCTTGGTTTCTTCCACTTCCATGGCCAGCCAGTGGCCGGCGCGCTGGTCGATCAGCTTGAACAGACGATCGATGCCGCCCGTGTCTTCGATGTCGTAGCGCATGCTACCCAGGGCCAGGGTCGACTTCTGCGAGTACACCGAGTTGATGGTGTGCCAGGTTGCCAGGTTCATGTGGTGGCTGGTCGGCATGTAAGCGCCGCTCTTCATGCGGCTACCGTAGCCGAACAGCGGCATCAGGCCTTGCAGGCTCAGCTGTTTGTCGAAATCGGTCCCGCCGATGTGCACGCCGCCAGTGGCGAGGATGTCATCGTGACGGTTGTCGTGAGTACGGCGCTCGGGGGACAGGCGCACCAGCGAGAAGTCGGACGTACCACCGCCGATGTCGACGATCAGTACCAGCTCTTCCTTTTCGATGGTTGACTCATAGTCGAATGCCGCCGCAATCGGCTCGTACTGGAACGACACATCCTTGAAGCCAATGGCGCGCGCCACGTCCACCAGGGTGTTTTCCGCCTCCTGATCAGCCATTTCGTCGTCATCGACGAAGAACACCGGACGACCCAGCACCACTTCATCGAACTCCCGACCGGCGGCGGTCTCGGCGCGCTTCTTCAGCTGGCCGATGAACAAACCGAGCAGGTCCTTGAACGGCATCGCGGTGCCGAGGACGCTGGTGTCGTGCTTGATCAGCTTGGAGCCCAGCAGGCTCTTGAGCGAGCGCATCAACCGGCCTTCATAGCCTTCCAGGTACTCGTGCAGCGCCAGCCGGCCGTACACCGGGCGGCGTTCTTCCATGTTGAAGAAGACCACCGAGGGCAGGGTGATCTTGTCGTCCTCCAGCGCGATCAGCGTTTCCATGCCGGGGCGCAGCCAGCCGACGGTGGAGTTGGACGTGCCGAAGTCGATACCACAGGCACGGGCTGGAGATGCGTTTTTCATGTCTTTCGAGTTCCGGTTAAAAAACGGCCGCGCAGTGTATGTCAGTGCGGCGAATATTCGAAGGCCGACTATCCGCTAAATCTCAGCTATTCGCGCCTTGAAAGACTATCCTTTGCCCCAAACTTGTCTGCATTGGGCCTGGCAGCCACAGGACGGTCGCAAGAACCGCCGGCCGCTGCCGATAAACTTCTGATGCGCTGCCCGGTCAACCACTTGAGATCGGTCAACCTGGCGCCTGCCAATGAGCGCAGACTGCCGGTGGCGGCGCGATATCGATAACGGATGGTGATTCCCTCGATGGACTTCAAAGACTATTACAAGATTCTCGGTGTGGAGCCGACGGCTGACGATAAGGCGATCAAGGCCGCCTATCGCAAGCTGGCGCGCAAATACCACCCGGACGTCAGCAAGGAAAAAGATGCCGAGTCCAAATTCAAGGACGCCTCGGAAGCCTATGAAGCGCTGAAAAGCGCCGACAAGCGCGCCGAATATGACGACTTGCGCAAATACGGCCAGCACGGCCAACCGTTCCAGGGTCCGCCGGGTTGGCAGGGTCGTGGCGCCGGTGGTTTCGGTGGTGGTCAGGACACGGGCGATTTTTCGGACTTCTTCAGTTCGATCTTCGGTAATCGTGGGCCTGGTTTTGGTGGTGGACAGTCGGGCCGGCGCGCCGGACGTCGAGGGCAAGACGTGGAAATGGAATTACCGGTTTTTCTGGAAGAAACCCTCTCGAACGAGTCGAAGAAGGTCACCTTCCAGGTGCCGCAGTACAACGCTGCCGGCCAGCACGTCAGCAACACCAGCAAAAGCCTGAACGTGAAAATCCCGGCGGGCGTGTCCGACGGCGAGCGCATCCGCCTCAAGGGCCAGGGGGCGCCGGGCACCGGTGGCGGGGCCAATGGCGACCTGTTCCTGATCATTCGCTTTGCGCCGCACCCCAAGTTTGACGTCGAAGGCGAGAACCTGATCATTACCTTGCCGCTGGCTCCATGGGAGTTGGCGCTGGGTACCGAAGTGGCAGTGCCTACACTGACAGGCAAGATCAACCTCAAGGTGCCGGCCGGCAGCCAGAATGGCCAGCGCATGCGTGCCAAGGGGCATGGTTTGCTGAACAAGGCAGGCGAACGCGGCTTCCTGTTCGTGCAACTCAAGGCAGTCATGCCTAAAACCTCGAGCGATGAGGTCAAGGCGCTGTGGCAGCAGTTGGCAGAAAAAGCTGCGTTCAACCCGAGAGAAAACTTCTGATCCAAGAGACGGAGTAGCCCATCATGAGCAACCCCCTGATCGTTCAACTGGACATGGCAGAATTCTGTGAGGCGACCGACCTGTCGGACGTCTACGTGATCGAAATCGTCGAGCACGGCATCCTCGAACCTCAGGGCAAGCAGCCCAAGGATTGGCGTTTCAACGATTATGAACTGGCCCTGGCCAAGCGCGCCGCCAAGCTGCGGCGCGATCTGGAACTGGAGTGGGAGGGCGTCGCCCTGGCGCTGGACCTGCTGGAAGAAGTCCAGCAACTACGGGCCGAGAACCGGATGCTCAAGCAGCGGTTGGGGCGGTTGGTGGTGGAGTAAGTGTTCTGAAGTTTTAGCGTCGTCTGTTCGGGCGCTATCGTCGGAACGCCGCCCGGAGCCGGCTCGCTCCCACAGTTAGCCGGGGTTCTTTGAGGAATACGATCGAATGTGGGAGCGAGCCTGCTCGCGATGAACGATGACCCGGTTTCCTTGCTTTACATCTTCCGGGGCAACACCACGGTAAACAGCGTGCCATCCGCTTCATTGGAGCTGACCTCGATCGTCCCGCCATGCGCGTCCACCACTTCCTTGACGATAAACAGCCCCAGGCCAAGGCTGGTCGTCGGCTGGCCGAGTTCTTCGTCGGCGCTGCGCACCAGAGGATCGAAAATCGTCGCGATCGCGTCTTCCGGTATGGGCATGCCGTAGTTATGCACCGTCATGCGAACCGACTCGGGCTCGCCGATGAGGGTGAGTGTTACGTCACGTTTATTTAACCCATGCTGCAGCGCATTGCCGACCAGGTTCTGCAGCAGTTGATCAAGTCGTCCGGCATCCCAGACCCCACGGGTATCGCCGACTATTTTCACCGTTGGATCGCATTCCGGGTTGCCGGCGCAGGCTTCGGCAATCGCGGTATGCGCGACATCGGCCAGGTCCATGGGCCTGGGTTCGATCGGCAGACTCTTGCCCAATCGGCTTCGAACCAGTTCGAGTAAATCGCCGACCATCACCGCCATGTGCCGTGCACCGCGCTTTATGTTGATCGCACAGGTCAGTGCATCGCCTTCAAGCGGGGCTTTGCGCAACAGCAATTCGGTGGACATGCTGATCGCTTGCAACGGGGCGCGCAGGTCGTGCCCGAGGATTGCCAGAAAGATGTCCCGTGAGTGATTGACCTGTTCGGCATAGGCGGCGGTGGATTCGGCGAGGGCTTCATCGATCGCTTCGTTGAAACGGATCATGTCCTGGAAGTAAGCCAGGTCCGGCGACTCCAGGCTGTCGACCCACAACCGAATCACACAGGCCCGCAAATGGCGAAATTCGCTGGTCATCTGCACCAGGTCGAAGCCCACGGTGTGCCGCAGTTCGCCATGACTGGCGCCCGCTTCATCCAGGCTCGGGGTTTTCTCCGGGCCTTCGCCCCTGGCCTTGGCCAATTGTTCGCTGGCGGTTTGCGCGGTGGTCATGTCCCGCGCTGCCGCCAGCAGAATCGCCTTGGCATGATCACGCAAGGCAACCCGGTCCATATGCTCGGCGGCCGGGGTAATCGTTCTGGCGAACTGCTCCCATTCATCGACGATACGGTCCGCGTGTTGCCTGATGAATTCGGATAAGCGCATGGCCGTTACCTGGCTGGAAAGTCTGGGCATCTTAGCGTCTTTGCAGACGGGTAAGAACTACCGCTGACAGCCCTGATCATGGCCGTGCATCTTGTGGGTGGTAATTAATTATTTTTCAGATTCTCATGTTGAATGTGGTTGTTCGTTTATCGTCGTTTTCCAACCACTATTTAAACTTTTGTTTTGACGGGTATTGAATAAGCTGGGCGTTCTTTCGACCGCATAAGGACATGCGTAATGAATGAATTAGCAGAATGGCCGGTCGTCGGTGGTACGCCGCAAGTTATTGCCGACGACAATACTTATTCGAATTACCTTGCATCCAAGGTTCCAGCGATCCTGAAAAGACTTTCCGTGTGCCGGGTGGTTTCAACGGCAGAGCCGAAATCCGAATTTCCAGAATGGTACGTCAAGGCCAGTGCAATCGACCGTCAATACCTCAAGGAACTCAGCAGTGAACGCTGGCGATTGCAAGACGATCTGAATGACACGCTGGCTGATTTGCAAAAGGACATCAACGGCTTCGCCGAACCGTTGCTTATTCAAGCCCTGAAAGAAAAGCTGAACGTGGAGCTGGATGTCCAGGCCACGACGGTGCGCCTGTATGTTCCGGCGCGCCTGGGTTTCGGCATTGACACCAACGCCAGCCGGCTCCGGCAGACAAGCCTGCTGGAGGCCGCGCTGCATAACTTCGAGGCTGCTGAAACCCAGGCAGGCGCCTTTCGCGACGGTTCCGGTATTTTCACCACCGACGCCGAAGGTGCCCTGACTCGGCACGCATTGACTATTGAGAGCTTTGCAAGCCTGTGCAGGGATCTGGACCTCGGAGCGCAGTATCAGCGGCACCTCACCGGATTGCTGCGTCCTGCAGGACCTGCGGCGAAGGCGTCGATCGAGCAGCATTTCATCGGGACAGAAAAGGCTGCGTTCAATGAATCGGCATTAATTGCGTATCTGAAAGGCGATATCACTTCGCATGTGTACCGAAAGCTGCAGCAACTTCGTGATAACCAGTCAAACATCACGCTGGGCAATCGCCCGTTGCAGTCTCACCGCTTGTCCTTGATGGGGGTGAGGCTGTCGGGAATCGTGTTGTTCAGTGCGGTGGCGGATCCATCGAAAATAAAACGAATCTACGACGAACTGGTGCCGGCACATCAACGAATAATGCTGGAGTGGTCGCGCAAACTGAACATTTTGCCCGGACAGCAATTTGAACAGTTCACTTTGCTGAAAGCCTTTTTTGCCAACGGGCCCAGCGGTTTGGCCGGGGAGATTCTGCGTCGCGAGGATATCGACAATCAAAGTCGGCTCGAGGGCACCTTGATCGCCTATGTGCCCGACGACCCCGAACATCCTTTGAAACAATACGACTCCTTCACCGATTTCATGAAGACGTTGACTAGCCAACTGCGCTCTTCGGACTATCAACAGTTCTTCAGCCGGTTCGTGCCGCAGAAAGACAAGGGCAGGTTTTTCGCTCGCGTCAGGGAGCGCTTCAACACTTTTACCTGGCACCAGCGTGAACCGTTGAACATGGGCCCGTGGTGGCGGCAAACGGCTGTGGAAAACCCCACTGCGGAGCCGATCACCAGCGTGATTGACGGCGCACTCTGGCCTCGGCTCGGTCGATGGCGGTGTGACAAGGCCATCGCCGATGCGCGTCACATTGCCGTACCGACGGGGGATGAAGATGCCGACGCTCGCTGGAAGCGACTGACGAGCTATCTGAGTATCGGCTGGAACGTGTTCAACTTCGGCGCGATGCTGGTACCGGGGCTGGGTGAGGCCATGCTGGGAATCATGGTCGGGCAAATGCTGCTCGAAACCATGGAGGGCATTGAAGACTGGAGCAAGGGCGACAAGGAGGAAGCGGCTGCACTCCTGACCGGTGTCATGATCAATGCGGCCCAGTTGGCGATCATGGCGGCAGGGCATGTTCTGCCACCCGGGGCGGCGGCAGTGGTCAAGCCTTCGCCTTTTGTCGAGCAGTTGAAGCCGGTCGTACTCCCTGACGGCACGCCTCGCCTCTGGAACCCGGACTTGAGCCCGTACGAGCATCAAGTCAGTTTGAGTCCCGACTCGAAGCCCAACGGGCGAGGCCTTCACGTGCTCGGCGATAAGGAGTTCCTGTCGCGCGAGGGCAAATATTTCGCGGTGCAGGACGATCCGCTGACCGGCCAGCCAGGGATGCAGCATCCGAAGCGGCTCACGGCTTACCAGCCAAAGCTTGAACACAATGGCGCCGGCACCTGGCACACCGAACTCGACCGCCCTGTCGAATGGACCTCCACCGAACTGATGCGACGGCTGGGGACGAAGGTAGAAGCGTTCAATGATGCAACGCTTGAACGCATCCGTATCGCCAGTGGCGTCGAAGCAGATGTATTGCGTCGGCTGCATGTCGAAAACGAAGCGCCGCCCGCGTTGCTGATCGACGAGATCAACCGGTTCAAAACGTGGGAGGACACAGGGAAGCTGCCTGAGAACGGTCTGTCGCAATCAGATAACCCCGGCGTGCGGGTGCTTCAGGATGCCTTTACGCAACTGCCCTCCAACATGGCCGAGGAACTGCTGAGTGCCGCTGATCCGACGGACTTGCGAGTGCTCGCCGAGAGCAGGCGTATCGGCTTGCACCTGCGGCAACAGGCGCGCGCGGCCTTGCTGGAACTGCGTCTGGCGCGGGCCTATGAAGGGCTGTTCCTTGACTTGATGCACGCTCCTGATACGCAAAGGCTGGCGCTGCACTCGCTGGAAACCTTGCCGAACTGGTCGAGCGACGTGCGCATCGAAATCCGTGAACATTCGTTTAACGGAGACCTGCGCGACAGCATCGGTCCGGAAGATGCGCGCCTGCGTAAAGTCCTGATCGGCACGGACGGAAGCTATGAAGCCCGGGATGCCGAAAATAATCATCTGCACGGGGCCGACGATCTCTTCTCATCCGTCTTGCATGCACTGCCCGACGCTGAGCGCAGAGCGCTGGGTTTTGAGATCAATCAAGGTGCGACCCTCAAGCGCGCCGTTCAAGATGCGCCGTTGGCACGGGACAAGCTGCGCCCGATGCTGGCGGACAACCCGCTGCGCAAACCTGCCTATGATCCTGAGACGATGAAGCTGCGCGGAGGTATGTTTGCGCCTCAAGGCATTCAACGGCTTACCGGACAACTGACGTTGCGCGAGCGCGTCAGGAGTGTGCGCCCGGGGTGGTCGGAAACCGAGGCCCAGGCTTACCTGGACGGCGGTGGAGGCGACATCACGCCGGAGCAACGGGCCACAGCGCTGGAAGCAGAGTTCAACCGGCTCAATGCCAATTTCCAGCGCTGGCTGGATTCTCCAACCGGAGCCTTCAGGTTCAGCCGCGCCGGCATCGCCGAATGGCAGTCCAGAAACTCGCTATACAGGGCCATTCGGCAGTGTTGGCAGCAAACCGGACCCAGGGATGTGGACGCTTTGGGAAATATGCAGGGGTCGTTGCTTGACCTCGCCAATATGCCCCTGGGGCGGCACTTGGGGACCATGCCGCCTCTGGAAGGCAATTTTCAGCACGTGACGAGCCTGAACTTGTCGGGCACTGAAATCATCGACACACAGGTAGCCTTTCTCGATCACTTCCCCAGACTCCGTTCGTTGAACCTCACCGGCAACAAGGTCACGCAATTTCCTGGGGCCATCGGACGAATGCGTGGGCTGGAGGAGCTGCATCTCGGTGAGAACCGGATCGTGCTGGATGCGCAGGGAGTGAGGAGCCTGAGAGGGCTTACCCGGCTTCACAGTCTCGATTTGCATGGGAACCCGTTAGGGCAAGTACCCGATATCGGTGGGATGCGTTTACTGCACACCGTGCTGCTGGATGAGACCGGTATTCATACCTGGCCGGACGGGCTGTTTGCTCAACCCAGATTCCGGCACTTCTACCTGAGCCAGCTGCGCAACGAACTGACCGTTATCCCGCAGGTTACGCCTGGCTCAGCGTCTGCCGAGCTGTTGGCGCGCACGGTGTTGAATCGCGATCCGCCCTGGTTGTCGGTCGAGAATCTGGACACGCTCAGGGACTATATCCGGTCCGTCGGCATGGATCCCGATCGTCCCTACCCACCCCGTGGCGTGCGCGACAGTCTTGATTGGGAAGAAGGCTTGACGCGGCCTGAATGGGTCGCCCGGCAAGCGATCTGGGACAGTGTTGAAGATGAAGTCGGTTCGCTGGATTTTTTCAACAAGATCAGGCAACTGACCCAGTCCAGCCATTTCAGGAACGATCTGCCGTTCAGAAAGGACATGACGGGCAAACTTTGGCGAATGTTGGAGGCCATGTCCAAAGACAGCGAGTTGCGGCGCAATCTTTTTGTCATGGGCAAGGAGGAAGCCACCGCCTGTGTTGACGCCGGGGCCCAGCTGTTCAATGCCATGGGCGTTGAGGTGCTGATTCACGAAGCCTATGCGCTGGGCAGTCCGAGCCTGGTTGAGGCCGAGCTGGTGCAGCTGGCACGCGGCAAATCCCGTCTGGACGAATTGAGCCGGATTGCTCACAAGGTGGTCGCCGAGCGACTGGAAAACGGAGAGCAATTCAGGGCGATCGACGAAACTGGCGGCGTCTCGGGGAGCATCGATGAAGTCGAGGTTCATCTGGCCTTCATGACGGACCTGGCTGAACGACTTGACCTGCCCTGGCAATCCCGTGACTTGCAGTTTCGCACGCACACGGGCGTCACCCCGCAGATGATCGAGAGTGCCTATCAGCGTGTGCTGGATCTGGAGGCCGGTGATTTGCTGCGCGACTCGATCATTGAGCAGCCTTTCTGGGCGTCTTATGTCCGAGGCTCGAATCGAAGCGCCTTCAAGATTCTCAGACGCCGGATCGATGCGACGACGGAGTTCTACCTCGCGCTTGAGACGCGCGCTACCGAACCGGATCTTTCGCTCGAGGCAAAAGCCGCTCTCAAACAGGAACTGAGGCTACTTGCTGCCGAACTGGGTAAACCGGACAGCGCGATCGCCCCCGGAGAGCTCATGACTGACGATACTTACACCTCCGAACTGAACCAGATCGACAGCGAAATGAAAGCGCTGCTCGAGAGCCTGACCCAACAGGCAATGGACCGGGCGAAACTGCAACGGGTGGAGATCCCCTTTACGGTTGAAACCAGTGACACAGAACCAGACCGGCAATGAAGCCACGCCCCCGCACAACCTGCGAAGCGGGGGCAACTTATTCAAGGACGAAAAGACCATGTCACCAAAACCGCCCTCAAAAGCCACAGCCAATAATCCCGGACAGCCGAATTCGCCCCTGTCACGGCCTGACATTTCCACCCGGTAGTTTCGGGGTCGCCAATCCCGCCACGTTGGAGGCTCCACCCGGAACCGGACACAACACCGAGAGGCATTGACCCTGAGCCAGCCACCCGGACACCCCTCTCGGTCAGCGCGATAGTGTCCACAATCGATCGTGCAAAGGGGCCTGTTCAACAGCCCCTGGAGCATTATTGGGTCGCCGCGGCGACGCAACTGCCGCAAGCCGATGCGCAGGGGCTAAGGACGTTCAAAGGGCGCCAGTACGCCGAGGTGCCGGGCGGGCACATTGTGCACGTGGGGCTGGACCCGGCAACGGGTCAGTACCGGGCCAGGCTATCGAGTGAGCTGCAACCTAGCGGCCCGGTGCTCCTGCGCCAACCGGGCAGCGAACTCTGGCACCCGCTGGAGCTTTCCCGACCTGAACTGGCAGCCTCTGCTATTGCGATGACGCCCTATACCCCCGAAGAACTCAACGTGATGAGGCTCGCGGTTCCGTATCTACCCCACAGCAATCAGATAGGGTCATACCATCGCGCCAACAATGGCAAATACCCGCTAAGGGATCGTGATGGCAGACCCGTGCGCATTCGAAAACTCGAGACCAAAGTGACGCTTGACTCCGGTAAGCAATACACCTCGGAGCAAGTAAAACCCTATATCAAGTTCGAAGGGTTTGAAGAGGTCGGCAGGCTGTATGAAGAAAAACTGCGGTTGCGCACATTCACCGAGTCGGATGTAAAAGTGCCAGGAGAAAAGGCCCTGATCGGACAATCCATGGTGGTTGCCAACAGGCCGATTGCCAACGGGGAAATCGTCGCTGTCTATGGAGGCACGCTGGTCCCCGCCAGCTCGATAACGATACCCAGGGCGGCAACATTCACCATGAGCGCCGGCGCACATTTGAGCGCCCGTTCAGGTCAGCTCGAGTTACAGCAAATCGCAATCGTGGGCGACAACATCAGCTCCCGGATAAATACCCACTTTGAATACGACGCCACGGGAAAACCGTTACGCCAGGCGGCAGGAGGCTACAACGTGGAAACCGTTGATTTCAAAGTTGAAGCGGATCAGCTGGTTGGCGACAGGATCATCAGAAAACATTATGTGTTGAATGCGATATTCGCGACGCAAGACATACCCACAGGTATGGAATTGCGCCTGGATTACGCCTACACCGAGGGGATGATCCGGGATCTGTTTTCTTGATGCGACAGGTAATGAAGACGGACGATCGCGTCCGTCTTCAGCGGGGCTGCGTCACTAAAACAGAAAGTAACGCTGGGCCATTGGCAACACCTCTGCCGGCTCGCACCACAGCAGTACACCGTCGGCCTTGACCTGATAAGTCTGCGGGTCAACGTCGATGCTCGGCAGATAATCGTTGTGGATCAGATCGGTTTTCTGCACCTCGCGGCAACCTTTGACCACAGCGATTTTCTTCTTCAAACCCAGGGCTTCGGGCAGGCCCGCCTCCTGCGCTGCCTGACTGATGAAGGTCAGGCTGGTGGCGTGCAACGAACCGCCGTAACTGCCAAACATCGGACGGTAATGCACCGGTTGCGGTGTCGGGATCGAGGCGTTGGCATCGCCCATCAGGCTGGCCGCGATGGCGCCGCCCTTGAGGATCAAGGTGGGTTTGACGCCGAAGAACGCCGGACGCCAGAGCACCAGATCGGCCCATTTCCCCACTTCGATCGAGCCCACTTCATGGCTGATGCCATGGGTGATCGCGGGGTTGATCGTGTACTTGGCGATGTAGCGTCTGGCGCGGAAGTTGTCGTTGCCTTCGCCATCACCGGGTAGGGGGCCGCGCTGTTTTTTCATCTTGTCGGCGGTCTGCCAGGTGCGCGTGATCACTTCCCCGACGCGGCCCATGGCCTGGCTGTCGGAGCTGATCATCGAGAACGCGCCGAGGTCGTGCAGGATGTCTTCGGCGGCGATGGTTTCGCGGCGGATGCGGCTTTCGGCGAAGGCCACGTCCTCGGCAATGCTCGGGTCCAGGTGGTGGCAGACCATGAGCATGTCGAGGTGTTCGTCGATGGTGTTGCGGGTGAACGGCCGGGTCGGGTTGGTGGAACTCGGCAGCACGTTGGCAAAACCGCAGGCCTTGATGATGTCCGGAGCATGGCCGCCACCGGCACCTTCGGTGTGGTAGGTGTGGATGGTGCGGCCCTTGAAGGCGGCGAGGGTGGTTTCGACGAAGCCCGACTCGTTGAGGGTGTCAGTGTGGATTGCCACTTGTACGTCGTATTGGTCGGCGACGTTCAAACAGTTGTCGATACTCGCCGGCGTCGTGCCCCAGTCTTCGTGCAGCTTGAGGCCGATGGCGCCGGCCTTGACCTGTTCGATCAACGGCTCCGGCAGGCTGGCGTTGCCCTTGCCGGTGAGGCCGATGTTCATCGGGAACGCGTCCGCCGCTTGAAGCATCCGGGCCAGATGCCACGGTCCGGAGGTGCAGGTGGTGGCGTTGGTCCCGGTGGCCGGGCCGGTGCCGCCACCGATCATGGTGGTGACGCCGCTCATCAGCGCTTCTTCGATCTGCTGCGGGCAGATGAAGTGGATGTGCGTGTCGATGCCGCCGGCGGTGAGGATCATGCCTTCACCGGCGATGACTTCGGTGCTGGCGCCGATGGCGATAGTCACGTTCGGTTGCACGTCCGGGTTGCCGGCCTTGCCGATCGCGGCGATACGACCGTCCTTGAGGCCGACGTCGGCCTTGACGATGCCCCAGTGGTCGATGATCAGCGCATTGGTGATCACCGTGTCGACGACCTCTGCGGCCAGGAGCTGGCTCTGGCCCTGGCCATCACGGATGACTTTGCCCCCGCCGAATTTCACTTCTTCGCCATAGGTGGTGAAGTCTTTTTCCACTTCGATCCACAGTTCGGTATCGGCCAGACGGACCTTGTCGCCGACGGTGGGACCGAACATGTCGGCGTAGGCTTGACGGGAAATCTTCATCGCAATTCCTTGCACAAATTTATTGTGGCGAGGGGATTTATCCCCGTTCGGGTGCGAAGCACCCGCAATTCAATGAGTGAGTTTTTGCAGATAGACCGAGGTGGTGGTTTTACGGCCGCTCGCGGCCGAACGGGGATGAATCCCCTCGCCACAGGGGCCGGTGTCAGTCGAGGTCCCCCATGATCCGTCCGGCAAACCCGAACACCCGGCGATGTCCGGCCAGGTCTACCAACTCGACCTCGCGGCTCTGCCCCGGCTCGAAACGCACGGCAGTGCCTGCGGGAATGTTCAGGCGCATGCCGCGGCTGGCGGCACGGTCGAAGGTGAGGGCGTCGTTGGTTTCGAAAAAGTGGTAATGCGAGCCGACCTGGATCGGCCGATCGCCGCTGTTCGCCACTTTCAGGCTGACAGTGCGGCGGCCCACATTGAGTTCGATGTCGCCGGGCTGGATCTGGAATTCACCGGGAATCATCAATGAGCTCCCTGGAGAATCTTGTAATAGAGCGCGGTCGGTTTATACCGGCCGCTCGGGTCGCAGGCGTAGTCGGGGATTTCACCGGCCTTGGTGTAACCCAGGGCTTTGTAGAAATCTTCGGCGGGGGAGCCGGCCTCGGTGTCGAGGAAGAGCATGCCGCGCTTGTGCTGAAGCGCGGCTTGTTCCAGCGCGTTCATCAACTGTTGGCCCAGACCACGGCGGCGCGCCTGTTCGCGCACCAGCAGTTTCTGCACTTCGGCACGGTTCAGGCCATTGGCTTTCTGACACAAGGTTAACTGAACGCTGGCCTGCACTTGTTCGTCCTTCACCACTACCCACAGCAGCACATTGCCCTTGTTCAGGTTGTCCTGAACGTCATCGAAATAGGCGCGTGCCGCAGCGGCGTCCAGATTGGCCATGAAGCCGACACTGGCGCCATAGCCGACGGCGTCGAGCAGCAGATCAATCAAACCCTGACGATAGTGCGCAAAACTTTCAACATTGACGCGGCGCAGTTGGGCAGCGTTCATCGGCAATTACTCCTTGTGGGCGGGCGGCGGCTCCGCGCCAGGATTGAGGGTCAGTTGCATGAAGGTCAGGTCCAGCCAGCGGCCGAACTTGGTGCCCACTTGCGGCATCTCACCGGTAATCACGAAACCGGCCCGTTCATGCAAACGGATAGACGCGGCATTACCGCTTTCGATGGCCGCGACCATGATGTGTTTGTCGCAGCCTTTGGCGCGCTCGATCAGCGCCGTCATCAGTTGCGGGCCGAGACCGTTGCCTCGTTGGTCGCTGCGCACGTAGACAGAATGCTCGACGGTGTGGCGGAAACCGTCGAACGGCCGCCAGTCGCCAAATGAAGCGTAGCCCAGCACGCTGTTATCACCGTCGACAATCACCAGGATCGGATATGCCTGGGTCTGCCGGGCGCTGAACCAGGCCTGGCGGTTGCCCAGGTCCACGGCCTGTTCGTTCCAGATCGCCGTGGTGTTGAGCACGGCGTCGTTGTAGATGTCGCGGATCGCCGGCAGGTCGGCGTGCAGCGCATCGCGGATTTGATAGCTCATGACGCGTCCTCAGGCGATGGGTTGGTGAACGGTGACCAGTTTGGTGCCGTCGGGAAACGTCGCTTCGACCTGGATCTCCGGAATCATTTCCGGAATGCCTTCCATCACTTGTTCACGGCTGAGCAGGGTGGTGCCGAAGTGCATCAGGTCGGCAACGGTCTGGCCGTCACGCGCGCCTTCGAGCAGCGCCGCAGAGATGTAGGCCATGGCTTCCGGGTAATTGAGTTTCACGCCGCGCGCCAAACGCCGCTCGGCCACGAGGCCGGCAGTGAAGATCAGCAGCTTGTCTTTTTCGCGTGGGGTCAGGTCCATCGTTGGAATCCATCTGGGCAGATAAAAAAAGTATTCGGATCTGTAAACACAAACCCTGTGGGAGCGAGCCTGCTCGCGATAGCGGCCAATCAGGCGACGTCAATGTTGTGTGTGCCGACGCCATCGCCGGCAAGCCGGTCTCGCTCCCACATGGGATCGCGTTTCAGGTGCTCCATATTCTAGGTGGGACCGCTTCTCGGTCTAACAACGCCGGCCGGAGCAATCGCCATAAATCTATCAACCAACCTCTCGCTAGCAGCGCCTCACTGGCCAGGCATCGAGCCACCAAAAGCCCCGGCAACTGGGTCAGATCCCCGCGCACGTCATGGGGCAGCGAACGGCAACGCTCCAGCAAACCACTGTCGATGTCCCCGGTCACCAGCAACGTCGCAAACACCGGCTGCCCATCCAGGCCAATCGGCGAGTCCAGCAACCCGTCATCCCCGACAATGCGCTGGCGTTCGTGCCAGAGCAACTGGCCGTCACGACGGATATCCAGTTGCGCCTGAAAGTGACCGAGGTCGAAGCGCTCGCCACTGGCCGGACGGCCCAGCGCCACGACGTCCCAGTAAAACAGCCGCGCATCGCCTTCAAGGTCGATGGAGGTGCTGAGCTCGGCCTGAGCGTCGCTGAAGATAATCGTCTCTTGCGGCAGCCATTCCAGTGTCGCACCGCTCGCCACTTTCAATGCCAACCGCTGATAGGCGGGCCCCGCCGCGCGATACCATTTGGCGGCGCCCGGGCTGGTGATTTGCGCCCAGGCCTGGCTGCCGACGCTGGCCCTGATATCCAGTTGATCACCGCCGGCAATGCCGCCCGGCGGGTGGACGATGATGTGTTGGCACACCTCGGGCCCTTCGGCATACAGGTGCTTCTGCACCCGCAGCGGGCCTTTGTGCCGGCGCAGGACCGGGCGCGTGCTGTCGCCGAAACGGGCGTAGCCCAATTCCAGCTCGGCGTGCCAGCTCGGGGTAAACAGGGCAGTGGGGACAGGTAAATTCATATTCTCTAATTATCGTCAGGACGCTGCAGATTAGATCGTAACCAGACCACGTACACCTTCGGCTTCCATATTTTCGCCGCGACCTTGTTGCACGATCTCGCCCCGGGACATCACCAAGTATTGATCGGCCAGTTCTGCGGCGAAATCGTAGAACTGCTCCACCAACAGAATCGCCATGTCACCCCGGGCCGCGAGCTTCTTGATCACCACGCCGATCTCCTTGATCACCGACGGCTGGATGCCTTCGGTGGGCTCATCGAGAATCAACAGCCGTGGGCGGCTGGCCAGTGCGCGACCGATCGCCAATTGCTGCTGTTGGCCGCCGGACAAGTCACCGCCGCGTCGTTGCTTCATTTGTAGCAGCACTGGAAACAGCTCGTAGATGAATGCTGGGACTTCCTTGGCTTCAGAGCCAGGAAATCGCGACAGACCCATCAGCAGGTTTTCTTCCACGGTCAACCGACCGAAAATTTCCCGACCCTGCGGCACATAAGCGATCCCGGCATGCACTCGCTGGTGCGGCTTGAACGTGGTGATCGGTTTGCCTTCCCAATTCACCGCGCCCTCTTTGGCCGGCAGCAAACCCATCAGGCACTTGAGCAATGTAGTTTTGCCCACGCCGTTGCGCCCCAGCAGGCAAGTGACTTCTCCGACCTTCACGTCAAACGTCAGGCCCCGCAGGATGTGGCTACCGCCGTAGTACTGGTGCAGCTTGTCGACTTGCAGCATGTCCAAATTCCTTCTGTTTCAAACAGAACCCTGTGGGAGCTGGCCTGCCAGCGATGGGGGCGGCACATCCAGTATTGATGTTGTCTGACCCACTGCTATCGCTGGCAGGCCCGCTCCCACGGTGTCCGTGTTGGCAGGTCTAGCGACCGAGGTACACCTCGATCACCCGCTCGTTTTCCTGCACCTGTTCCAGCGACCCTTCAGCCAGCACGCTGCCCTGGTGCAACACGGTGACGTGGTCGGCGATGGAGCCGACGAAGCCCATGTCATGTTCCACCACCATCAACGAATGCTTGCCGGCCAGGCTCTTGAACAGTTCGGCGGTGAACTCGGTCTCGGCGTCGGTCATGCCCGCCACCGGCTCGTCGAGCAGCAGCAGTTGCGGGTCTTGCATGAGCAGCATGCCGATTTCCAGAAACTGCTTCTGGCCGTGGGACAACAACCCCGCGGGGCGATTGACAGAGCTGGTCAGGCGAATGGTTTCCAACACTTCGCTGATGCGGTCTTTCTGTTCGCCACTGAGGCGAGCCCGCAGGCTGGCCCACACCGATTTGTCGGTTTTCTGCGCCAGCTCCAGGTTCTCGAACACGCTCAAGGCTTCGAACACCGTCGGCTTCTGGAATTTGCGGCCGATGCCGGCCTGGGCGATCTGCACTTCGCTCATCGACGTCAGATCGAGGGTTTCACCGAACCAGGCCTTGCCGTGACTGGGGCGAGTCTTGCCGGTGATGACGTCCATCAGCGTGGTCTTGCCCGCGCCGTTGGGGCCGATGATGCAGCGCAGTTCGCCGACGCCGATGTACAGGTTCAGATCATTGAGCGCCTTGAAGCCATCGAAGCTGACGCTGATGTCTTCCAGGGTCAGGATGGTGCCGTGGCGTGTATTCAGGCCGGGGCTGACACGTTGTCCGAGGCCGATGGCGTCGCGGCTGCTGCCCGCATCCTTGTTGGGCTCGACAGGAAAAAACGCCGGTTCGAGCATGAATTCAGCCGTCGCTGTGACTCTCATGATTCACCTCTTTTTTTCAGCAGACCGATCACGCCTTTGGGCAAATACAAGGTCACGACAATGAACAACGCGCCGAGAAAGAACAGCCAGTATTCGGGAAACGCCACGGTGAACCAGCTCTTCATCCCGTTGACCACACCCGCGCCGAGCAGTGGACCGATCAGCGTTCCGCGACCACCCAAAGCGACCCAAACGGCGGCTTCAATGGAGTTGGTCGGCGACATTTCGCTCGGGTTGATGATCCCGACCTGCGGCACGTACAACGCACCGGCCAAGCCACACAGCACAGCGCTCAACACCCAGACAAACAGCTTGAAGCCGCGTGGATCGTAGCCGCAAAACATCAGGCGGTTTTCCGCATCCCTTAGTGCCGTCAGCACCCGGCCAAACTTGCTTTGCGCAAGACGCCAGCCGATAAACAGACTCGCCACCAGCAACACCACCGTGGCAAAAAACAGCACCGCGCGGGTGCCCGGCTCAGTAATGCCGAAGCCGAGAATCGTGCGGAAGTTAGTGAAGCCGTTGTTACCACCAAACCCGGTTTCGTTGCGGAAAAACAGCAGCATTCCGGCGAAGGTCAGGGCCTGGGTCATGATCGAGAAATACACGCCCTTGATCCGCGAACGGAAGGCGAAGAACCCGAACACCAGCGCCAGTAAACCCGGCGCCAATACCACCAGGCACATCGACCAAAGGAAGCTGCTGGTGCCGGTCCAGTACCACGGCAATTCGGTCCACGACAGAAAGGTCATGAACGCCGGCAAGCCATCACCCGACGCCTGGCGCATCAGGTACATGCCCATGGCATAACCGCCGAGGGCAAAGAACAGGCCGTGGCCGAGGGACAGCAGGCCGGCGTAACCCCAGACCAGATCCAGCGCGAGGGCGACGATGGCGTAGCACAGGATTTTGCCCACCAGCGTCAGCGTGTAGGCCGAGACGTGAAACGCATTGTCCGGCGACAACAGTGAGAGTAATGGCAACGCCAGCAGCAGAAGGAGGATCACCGCACCGACGGCAATCGTGACTTTAGGGCCGGCCTTTTGGCTGGCCGTGAGCATCAGGGGCTGGTTCATCAGTCGATCACCCGTCCTTTCAGTGCGAAGAGGCCTTGCGGACGCTTCTGGATGAACAGAATGATCAGCGCGAGGATCAGAATCTTGCCGAGCACGGCGCCGATCTGCGGTTCGAGAATCTTGTTGGCGATCCCCAGGCCGAACGCCGCCAGCACGCTGCCGGCCAATTGACCGACACCGCCGAGCACCACCACCAGGAAGGAGTCGATGATGTAGCTCTGGCCGAGGTCCGGGCCGACGTTGCCGATCTGGCTGAGGGCCACGCCACCGAGGCCGGCAATGCCTGAGCCGAGGCCGAAGGCGAGCATGTCGACCCGTCCGGTCGGCACGCCGCAGCAGGCGGCCATGTTGCGATTTTGGGTGACGGCGCGCACGTTCAAACCGAGGCGTGTCTTGTTCAGGAGAAGCCAGGTCAGGACCACCACAAACAGCGCGAAGGCGATGATCACGATGCGGTTGTACGGCAGCACGAGGTTGGGCAGCACTTGAATCCCGCCCGACAGCCACGCCGGGTTGGCCACTTCAACGTTCTGCGCGCCGAACAGCAGCCGGACAAGTTGAATCAGCATCAAACTGATGCCCCAGGTCGCCAGCAGAGTTTCCAGCGGGCGGCCGTAGAGGTGACGAATCACGGTGCGTTCCAGCGCCATGCCGATCGCGGCAGTGACAAAAAATGCCACGGGCAAGGCGATCAGCGGGTAGAACTCGATGGCTTGCGGGGCGTAGCGCTGGAACATCAGCTGCACCACGTAGGTCGAGTACGCGCCGAGCATCAGCATCTCGCCGTGGGCCATGTTGATCACGCCGAGCAAGCCGAAGGTGATCGCCAGACCCAATGCCGCGAGCAGCAAGATTGACCCTAGAGACATGCCACTGAAGGCTTGGCCGAGCATCTCGCCGATCAGCAGTTTGCGTTTGACTTGAGCGAGGCTGGTTTCGGCGGCGGTACGCACGTTGGAGTCGGCTTCGACGCCCGGTTGCAGCAAGCTTTCGAGGCGGGTGCGCGCAAGAGGATCACCGGTTTCACCGAGCAGGCGCACCGCGGCAAGGCGCACGGCCGGGTCGGTGTCGACCAATTGCAGATTGGCCAGGGCCAGGCTCAGGGCGGCGTGAACAGTTTTGTCTTGTTCGCCAGCCAGTTGCTGGTCGAGGAATTTCAGCTGCGCCGGTTTGGCGCTTTTCTGCAATTGCTGCGCGGCAGCCAGACGGATTTTGGCGTCGGCGGCGAGCAATTGGTGGCTGGCCATAGCGGTGTCGATCAGACCCCGCAGGCGATTGTTCAGGCGCAGGGTTTTCGGCTGGCCGTCGATGGTCAACTCGCCTTGTTGTAGCGCGTTGATCAGCTCGATGCGGGCCGGGTCGGGCTGCGCGGCCCAGGATTCGAGAAGCTTGGCTTGCTGCACTGGATTGGCGGCGACGAAGTCTTCGGCTTCGCCTGAATGCGCGGCCATCGGCAGCAACAGTGCGATGGCGAGGATGACGCGGTATAGGGCAGTGGGCATTGGTGGTGTTCCTGTTAAATCGACCCCTCACCCCAGCCCTCTCCCCAATGGGGAGAGGGGAAAGGGGGCCGATCTTCATGCTTTTCAAATCCTGAGTTCGACTTGATTGCGCAGGTCGAAGTAGCTCGACCAGACAACTCGGTCAGTCCCCTCGCCCCTCTGGGGAGAGGGTTAGGGTGAGGGGTAGATTTCAAGTCCACCCCAAACTCCAGATCCGCCTCAGTTGCTCTTCACCGCATAATCCGGCCGTTTGTCGTTACCCGAAATAAACGGGCTCCACGGCTGAGCACGGATCGGCCCCTCGGTCTGCCACACCACGTTGAACTGACCATCGGCCTGGATCTCGCCGATCATCACCGGTTTGTGCAGGTGGTGATTGGTCTTGTCCATGGTCAGCGTGTAGCCCGACGGCGCGGCAAAGGTCTGGCCAGCCAAGGCTTCGCGGACTTTGTCGACGTCGGTGGACTTGGCTTTTTCAGCCGCTTGCGCCCACATGTGGATGCCGACGTAGGTGGCTTCCATCGGGTCGTTGGTCACCGCTTTGTCGGCGCCCGGCAGGTTGTGTTTCTTGGCGTAGGCTTTCCAGTCCGCGACGAATTTCTTGTTCGCCGGGTTCTCCACCGATTCAAAGTAGTTCCAGGCCGCGAGGTTGCCCACCAGCGGTTTGGTATCGATGCCACGCAGTTCTTCTTCGCCGACCGAGAACGCTACAACGGGAACGTCAGTGGCTTTCAAACCCTGGTTGGCCAGCTCTTTATAGAACGGCACGTTGGAGTCGCCGTTGACGGTCGAGATGACCGCTGTCTTGCCGCCCGCCGAGAATTTCTTGATGTTCGCCACGATGGTTTGATAGTCGCTGTGGCCGAACGGGGTGTAGACCTCTTCGATGTCCTTGTCCGCGACGCCTTTGGAATGCAGGAACGAGCGCAGGATCTTGTTGGTGGTGCGCGGGTAGACGTAATCGGTGCCGAGCAGGAAGTAGCGCTTGGCGCTGCCGCCTTCTTCGCTCATCAGGTATTCCACCGCCGGGATGGCTTGCTGGTTTGGCGCGGCGCCTGTGTAGAACACGTTCGGCGACATCTCTTCGCCTTCGTATTGCACCGGGTAGAACAGCAGGCCGTTGAGTTCTTCGAACACCGGCAACACCGATTTACGCGACACCGATGTCCAGCAACCGAACACCACCGCAACCTTGTCCTGAGTCAGCAACTGACGACCCTTTTCCGCGAACAGCGGCCAGTTGGATGCCGGGTCCACAACCACCGGTTCCAGCATCTTGCCGTTGACGCCGCCCTTGGCGTTGATCTCGTCGATGGTCATCAAGGCCATGTCTTTGAGCGAGGTTTCGGAGATCGCCATGGTCCCGGACAACGAATGCAGAATACCGACCTTGATGGTCTCGGCGGCCTGGACGGTCCAGGTCAAGCCCATCGCGGCAATGCTTGCCGTGAGTGTGAAAGCCTTGATCAAGCTGCGACGCTTCATTGTGCGATCTCCATGAACGTTAGATGTTTTTCTTGGGGGCAGATGCGGACTACTGAAGGCCGTTTTGCAAAGGCTGTGCCTAAGACTCGAATTGCTTTGCCTGAGGGGGCGAGAACGCTCGGCGGTTGAGTGGGTTGCACCGTGAGCGGGCACGAACTACGTACCCGGACAGGTCGATGCGCTTAAGTGGTGCCGAGCGCGGGAAGTAGTATCTATGTACCGCTCAGGGAAGGTTTTGCGGTGCGAAGGTGGGCGTTCCTGATAATTCAATGGAGTTCTGTTTCATGGATGAACAACCACGACAACCCGCCCCGACCAGGGCGGCATCAGCATTGAACGTGTTGGATAGAGAGTTTCTGTCGTCCGACGATGCCGCACGTTACGCCCATGAGCGAGTCGGGCGCCGCCGTGAGCGCGGCTATTACGGCTATATCCTTCAGCGAAACGATCATCGCTTTGTGATAACCGAGCCGGCTGAACGGCCGGTCCCTGTCGGCCCCCATCACCAGGTGATTCCCGACAACCACGCCTTGCATGGCCGGTTCTATTCTCACCCTGCGCTTTCGACGCTCGATGCAACCAAGGTAGCGCAGATGAGATGGTCAACAGACGAGGCTGCAACCCATCTGTTGATGTTCAGCGTTGACGAATTGCGCGACAGTTTCGGGAGCAGACTGCCAGCGTATCTTTCTGGCGCCGAAGACAGTTTGATCAGTTTCACACCCGATTGGTCGCGCGGGGCGATCCTGCTCCCTCTACTGGGAAGCGAGCTTGAGCCGGGTCCATTTGCCTTGGGGCTTGCAGCGGGGGCTGCCAAACCGGAGCAGCTTGTTGTGGAAGCGGCGGACGCCGGCGATTTGCGGGTCCTCATCAGCAACGGTCGCTGGCGACCTCGAGGGAAAATCACGGGACCTGTCGTCCCGGGCCCTTGGGACAGACGCGTGCCGGAGCGGGCGTCTTTTGGTGCGGTATTCCAGTCAGCCGATGAGGCGGCACTTGATCGCTACTCCAAAGATATGGGGCAGCATGAGGAGGAGCAGACCTGGTTCGGGTTCATCCTCAAGCACCAAGGCAAGGAGCGATACATCGCCAGCGAACTGGTCCCGGTCAGCGGTGTAAGGGACAAACTTTACTCGTTGGGCAGCCTGTTCGGCATCTCCAGGACCGGGGAGACCTTGTACCCCGAATCATTCATTCCCCACGCCTATTTTTATTCCCGTCAGCGGGTCAGGCATGAACGCGACACTGCCCGGAAATGGTTGGCGCAGCACTTCATCGTGCCCAAGGATCTTTGGGTGGTGGCTTACAACTCCAGAAGACGAACGGTCATGGAGCCGCGGACCACCATTCCTCTTTATGTCTCGACTCAGGACGGCGCCCTTCTGAAATATAACGCCCGCAAGGGCAGCAAGCTGTTCGATAACGACGTGCCGAACATGGGGCTGGAGGTGATTCAAAACAATCTGGCCAGTGGCAAGCTCACCGCGAACGACTTTGTCAGGGTGGTGGCCAACAGCGGAGTTTTGCGCGTCATGCGCACCAGTCTGTGCTGGGACAGGAAAGGGCCGGTCGACGCGTATTGGACGCCGAGCCAGAACCTGCAGCGTCGTACGCTGGGTCCGGTGTTCCTTACAGCGGACGACGCCGCCGTGCATGCGCGTTCGCGAGTGCCCACAGGCAACAACGTCGGGGCGTTTGGTGGCTTCATTCTCAAGCGTGATGACGGGCTTTTCGTGGCAACCGATCCGGTCCGTATTCTGCAGGAAGATTTCGATGTCAATTGGATCTTCCCCGATGAGGCAGTCACCTTCGGCCTGTTCCCGGCGGCGTGCACACTCGTTGCGCGTTACCGCTCACGGGTGCCGCGAGCACTTCCCGTCGTTCTGTCCCGGGTCGATAAAGCGCTCTACCTCAACATGCTGTCCGTCGATGTCGTCTACGCCGCATTCATGCGCAACACGCAAGCGTTCGATGAGTACCTGTTTGCGCCTGACGGATCGACAATTCGTTATCGGGTTGGCAACTGGGAGCGCATTCGGGCCGATCTGGGAATTGCATTGGGTGCCTCGGGCAAACCGGCTCGAGACCTTGATGCGACCTGGATCAAGAAACAGATACATCAGGGCGCATTGAAACCGACTGAATGGGTAAAAAAACTGGTGAATACCGGATACTTGCATGTGGTCGTCGGTAGCCGACTCTGGGGCCCGGCTCGTGAGGTGACGGAGTTGCAGCCATTTCCTGCAGCGACCCATACGACCGGTTATCCAAGGGCCATGACGGAGCCAGCTTACAGCCCTGTGTGCGTTCGCGAACAGGACTGTGCGCGTCTCGTCCATGAGCAGGCGGGCAGTCGATCAACCCCAGGTTTCGGATTCATCTTGAGGAACGCTCGTACCGGTTCTTTCATCGCAACGCTGCCTGTTGAGGTGCTAGGCTCACGGTTGGCGTATGACCGTATCTTTCCTGGTGTATTGCCTTACCGATACGTCGACAGCGGGATTGTTCTCTGCGCAGCAGGAGCTCCGAAAGGGCTGTCGGACGATGACTATCGGCACTTTTTTTCACCCCTGGATGTGAACCTGGCGCGTGTCAGCGTCCGAACCAACCAAGGGTACAGGCCGATTTATTTCTCTTGTGCCGACGGCGCCTTGCTACGTTTTCAACCCAGTGCTTTCGATCCGGCCGCACCTCTGGACAGATTTGGTCAGATCCAACTCAGGGATAATCCGTTTGCAACGCTTGAGCAGGCACAGCGTGACTGGCACGCCATCAGTCGGGGTACATTCAGCCTGACCGGTTACATTCGGCGCATGGCGTTACACGGACATCTGGAAGTTCTGGTATCCAGCACGTATTGGTCTCGTCAGGGTGAAGTGGGCCATGACTGGCGTCCTTACATGCCTGCTGTTTCTGCCGATAAGCTGTGGGCCGGCAAATCCGCATTACCTCTGGGACCCGTGTTTCACCACCCCGACGATGCTGCCCGTCATGCACAGCTTCGAGCGGCACGTTTCGATGAGCAAACGACTTTGCGCGCCAGCGCGGTTTTGAGAAAAACCGGTTCGTATTCATACGTTGGCCTGGAGCCTCTCGTCGATCCGGGTTATCCCGATGAAGCCATCAAGCGAATCTTTCGAACCGCGAGCGATACCTCTACCTCCGCGAGCAATAGAGCGCCGCAGTTTCCTGACGGTTTCGAACTGGTGGCCAGTCATCAGATTCAGCCAGCAAACAGGACGGTGACGACAGCATCCGAAACGGACGATGCACGCTTTGCAGCGCCTGCGTTGGTGCACGCGCACACCTACGCCTTGCAAGCCAAAGGGTTTGATATATCGGCTTACTTTTACTCGACAGGCCATGGCGCATTGCTCAAATACGTACCGGTGTATAGCAAGGCAGAGGAGTCATTGTTGCTCGCACAACAGACGCTTTCTTCGGAAGAGTTTATTTCCAGGCTGGCGGATATTGGCCAATTGCGGGTACTGGACGCTGCGTATGGCTGGAATCAGACCGGCCGTCTTGGGCGCGATTGGAAAGTCAGGCGCAAGGAAGTTGCCGATGTCTCTGATAAACCCACTCGCGATGAACTGTAGTTCCCATTTCAGCATTGGCAGGACGTTATTTTTTATCAGCGCTTACGCATCAAGCCGATAAAAAACAATCCTCCAATTGCCGCCGTAGCCACGCCAATCGGCAAGTCCTCGGGGGCGATGAGCGTGCGCGCGGCGACATCGACCCAGACCAGGCAAATGCTGCCCAGCAACACGCACGCTGGTAGCAACCGACGGTGTTCTGCCCCGACCAGTCGCCGGGCAATGTGCGGCACCATCAGCCCGACGAAGCCGATGGAGCCGCTGATCGACACCAGCACTCCCGTCATCAACGACGCAATCAGAAACACGCGCAAGCGTACGGTGCGGGCGTTGAGCCCAAGGGTCACGGCCGTCTGTTCACCGGCCATCAAGGCGTTCAGCGGTCGGGCCATCCCCAACAGCAAAACCAGTCCCAGCAACACACTGGCAGCCGGCACCGCCAGCAACGCCCAACGCGCCAACCCTAGCCCGCCCAGCATCCAGAACATCACCGCAGAACTCGCCCGATGATCGCCAAGAAACAACAGCAAATTGGCAATCGCCATCATCACGAATGACACCGCCACGCCGCATAACAGCAACCGATCGCTGTCCAGCCGCCCGTTGCGGTTGGCGATCATCAGCACGACCAGCATGCTCAGCAGCGCGCCGATAAACGCCGCAATCGGCAGGGTCAGCAGCCCGACGATTTCACCGACATGCAGCACCACGATCACCGCGCCAAGGGTAGCGCCGGAAGTGACCCCGAGCAGATGCGGGTCAGCCAGGGGATTGCGCGTAACCGCTTGCAATACTGCGCCAATCAGCGCCAGGCCTGCGCCCACCAGGGCACCGAGCAGCATGCGCGGCACACGGATCAACCACACGATGTGTTCCTGTCCGGCCGTCCAGCTCACCTCGCCAAAACCGAACACCTTGTGCAGCAAAATTCGCCACACCACGTCCACCGGCACCCGCGCCGGGCCAAAGCCCAGCGACACCACGCACGACACCAGCAACAGCGCGCCGAGCATCATCAGCAGCAAGGCATAGCGACGATCCATCATTGGCCGTGGAAACCTTTGGCCAGGGTTTCAACCGCCAGCACGTTGTCGATACCCGGCGTGGCCTGCACGTATGGAATCACGATGAAACGCTGGTTCTTGATCGCGTCTACCGATCGCAGTGCCTTGTTGTCGAGCAGGAATTGCTCTTTCTGTTCGGCGGTGACTTCGCCATAGTCAACGATCACGATCACCTGCGGATTGCGCTCGACCACGTTTTCCCAATTCACGCGGGTCCAGCTCGCCTCCACGTCATCGAGAATGTTACGCCCACCTGCAGCATCGATCAGCGCCTGAGGCATGCCGAGGCGGCCGGAGGTCATGGCGCGGTCTTCGCCGCTGTCATAGAGGAAAACGCGCGGTTTGTCGGCGGGCAGATCCTTGCGCACCTCGGCGACTTGCGCCTGCATTTGGGCGATCAGGGCATTGGCGCGATCCTGCACATCGAAGATTTTGCCGAGGTTGCGCAGGTCGTTGTAGGTGTCTTCCAGGCTGGCCGGCGGACGCTTCATGACGAAGGCGCAGGACTCGGTCAGCTCGTAGACATTGATGCCCAATGGCTGAAGTGTTTGCGGCGTAAGGTCGCCGCCCACGCGCATGCCGTAGTCCCAGCCGGCGAAGAAGAAGTCGACGTTGGCGTTGAGCAGGGTTTCCACTGACGGGTACTTGGCTGCCAGCTCCGGCAAACCGTCGAGGATGGTTTGCATCTCGGGCGTGACCGACTTCCATCCCGTGACGCCGCTGTAGCCGGCCATGCTCGGCTTGAGGCCGAGGGCGAGCATCATCTGGGTCATGTTGATGTCGTGGCTGACCGCGTGTTTCGGTGCTTGCCTGAACGTCACTTCGCGGTTGCAGCTGTGGATCGTCAGCGGGTATTTCGTGGTGTCGGCAAAGGCCTGGGCACTGCCCAGCAACAGAGCGACGCAAAGCAGGGAACGCAAATTCATCATTGGGTTATCCAGGTGATTCGTGGGTAGCCGTGCAAGGGGTGTTGATCGATCAGCGCTTCAACGCCGAACACGTCGCGCAGAAGGTCGGCAGTCAGGACTTCTTTTGGTGTACCGCTAGCGACGATGCGGCCGTGATTGATCACGTAGAGCCGATCGCAAAAAGCAGCAGCGAGATTGAGGTCGTGGATGCTGGCCAGGGTGCCGATCTTCAGGTGTTTGACCAGTTGCAGAAGCTCCAGCTGATAGCGCGGGTCGAGGTGGTTGGTCGGCTCGTCGAGGACCAGCAATTGCGGTTGCTGGGCCAGGGCGCGGGCGAGGATCACCCGCTGTTTTTCACCGCCGGAGAGCGTGGCAAAGGCGTGGTCTTCGAAGCCTTTGAGGCCGACGGATTCCAATGCCCGGGTCGCCAGATTCCGGTCTTCAATCGTGTCCCCGTCGAACAGGCCCTTGTGCGGCGTGCGACCCATGGCAACCACCTCATCGACCGTCAGGCCGAAGGCATCCGGAAACTCCTGCAACACCACGGCGATGCGTTGGGCGCACCAGCGCGAGGATTGTTTCCAGACGTTGTGGTGGTCGAGTCGGACCTCGCCGCTCTCCGGCTTGCTGAAGCGATAAGCGCACCGCAGCAGGCTCGTCTTGCCGCTGCCGTTGGGGCCGATCAACCCGACAAACTCACCGGCGGCTACGTGCAGCGAAGCATCACGCAGCCGGAACTGGTGATGGCAGTGGCCGTGGCCCAGCGGCGTCCAGGCGAGGTTTTTGAGGTTCAGCGAGGTCATGCATTAACTCTGAAATTTTGGGTGTTGCGGATGGCGCTATCGCGGGCAAGCCCGCTCCCACAAGGTCTCCGGCGTTCACACACTATTTGTGCACACCGCAGATCCCTGTGGGAGCGGGCTTGCCCGCGATAGGGCCCTTGAATCAAAAGGTGTAGTCAGCAGTGACGAAAAACGACCATGGTTCACCCAGGATCCACTGCTGCCCCTCATTAGATTCGCCGCCATTGCGCGAAGGGGAGATTAACGCGGAAAGTCTACAGATCCCTCTAAACCGCGCATCTCGCCTGCTTCACGATGAAGATGAGGCCGATTCAGTTTGCCGGGAGAAGCGCGAAAACAGCAGGCGATCCAGCAGCCACACGACGACCAACGAAGCACCCACCAGCGGAAACGCCACGGCCAGGGTGAACATGACGACCATCGCGGTTTTCCATTTCGGCAGGTCATGGCGCAGCGGCGGAACACCGAACTTGCCTTGTGGACGACGTTTCCACCAGATCACCACGCCGCTGACCGCACTGAGCAAAATCATCAGGCAGATCAGCAATACAACGATCTGGTTGAACAGGCCGAACATCTTGCCTTCATGCAGCATTACGCCGATTTCCGTGGCGCGGGCGACGGTGCCGTATTGCTCGTAGCGCACATCGGCGAGCACATCGCCGGTGTACTGATCGACATGCAGCGTGGCGTCGTTGCGCGGGTCGTCGGCAAACACGGCGATGGTGAACACGCCCGTCGCGGTGGTCGGGAAGGTGATGCTGTAACCCGGCTCCACCTTGCGTTGCATGGCGATGTTTTGCACGTCCTGCAGGCTGATGGTCGGCGCCGCGGGGCCGGCTTTGGCGCCGTCGTGGGCCATGTGTTCGGCGTGGTCGCCGGACATCGGCATCGGGGTGTTTTCCATGGCCCAAGGTACGGTCTGGCGGGTGGCAGTGTTGAGGCTGCGGGCCTCGACGTCGGACTTGGGTACGTTGTCCCACATCGCGGCCGGGAACACGTTCCACACCTGTGCGTATTTCTGGCCCCAGAAACCGGTCCAGGTCATGCCGCTGAGCAGCATCACCAGCAGCAGCGACGCGCCCCAGAAGCCGGTCACCGCGTGCAGATCACGCCAGAGTATGCGGCCACGACTGGTCAGGCGCGGCCACAAAATACCGGCCGCCTGGCCGCGCGGCCACCACAGGAACACGCCGGAAACCACCAGCACCACGCCCCATCCGGCGGCCAGTTCGACCAGCCGATCACCGACGGTGCCGATCATCAATTCACCGTGAATCGCTCGCGCCACCGCTTGCAGATTCTTCTTGGCATCTTGATCGCCGAGGATGTCGCCCTGGTAGGGATCGACAAATACGTTGAGCTCGGTGCCGCCATTGATCACGACAAACTGAGCGCTGCGCTCGGCGTTGACCGGCGGCAGGTACTGTTTGATCGTTGCTTGTGGATACGCCTGTTTCACCCGCTTGAGCAGGTCGTCGGCCGGGACGCTGTGATGCCCGGCCGGGACGTTCATCAGGCTGCCGTACATCAACGGATCGAGTTGCGGCTTGAACAGGTAAATGACACCGGTCAGGGCCAGCATCACCATGAATGGCGCGACGAACAGACCGGCATAGAAATGCCAGCGCCAGGCCAGGTTGTAGAAATTCACTTTGGGCTGTTTCATCACGTGTGCTCCGCTTTGGCTTGGCTCTTTTAGTTGTTTGTTTTGCGGTTGCTGCGCAACCGATCGCGGGCAATCCGGCTCCCACATGGGCTGCGTAGCGGCCCCATTTATGAGTGCTGCGCACTCAAGCGGGAGCAAGCTCCCTCGCCACACTGGCTCACTGCAACTGGTTGCTTTAGTTGTCTTCGAAACCGTGTGAAATCAGAGGTGAGTGTTTACGCGACGATGGGTGGGGCGCGGGTTCGGGCGCCGGGGAAGAAGGTTTGCCGGGCGTGGCCCAGGCGAGGGGAGGGGGTGGTGAAAGTGGTGGCTGTTGGCGTGTCGAACGCGACGAAGGTCTGGCCACCGGTCAGCGCCGGGCAATTGAACAACAGGCTGCAATAGCCGCATTTTTCCCAGAGCGCGTGATGCGAGGCTGCGGGCGGGCAGTGCTCGGCGGCAGGTTGTGCGCCGTGATCGGCGTGCTCCATGGCCGACATGTCCATGCTGATGTCCATCGTCAGGCTCATCGCCATCGACGAGGCGCGCTGATCCATCGGCATCGACTGAGAAATCAGCGGGCCAATAAAGATCATCAGCATGGCGAACAGGCTGATCCAGCTTCCGCGCGTCAGGCTCGACGACTGACGACGGTGTGCGGATGACTTGGCGCTAAGCGGGCGCATGGCGGTTTCTGCTCAGTCGATTACTGGGCGTGGGCGTGCATCTGCGAGTCTTCCGGCGGCTTCTTCTGCACCGAGACGTCGACCGTCACATCACCGGACTTTTCGAAGTGCAGGGTCAGCGGGAAACGCTTGCCGTCGCTTAGCAGGCTGCGGTCTTTCAATTCCAGCAGCATTACGTGATAGGCCATCGGCGCAAACGTGACATTGCCACCGGCAGGAACATCGACACTCGGCACTTGCTGCATTTTCATCAGATCGTCTTTCATGACGTGCTCATGCAGTTGCGCAATACCTGCAATCGGCGAGTCGACGCTGAGCAAGCGGTCAGCGGTTTTGCCTGGGTTTTGAATGACAAAGTAGGCCGCTACGGTTGGCGCGTTAGGCGGCAACTCCTGCGACCACGGGTGTGCTATCTCCAGTTCGCCAGCCTTGTATTCATGGGCATTGGCAAAGCAGGCAGGCAGCAGCAACGCAGCCAGAACGATGAGTTTGTTCAACATGGCAGTTCTCCAGAACGATTCAAGACGCAGGTCAATTGCGAGAAAGAATCACACCAGAGGGGACGCGCGGGGATTGAGGCTCGGCCATTGCTGGCGCGGGGTCGGTGTTTCGAGAGAGGTGGCAGGCACGCTTCGATTGGCCTCGAAACGGGCGAAATACAGCTGCGGCACATGCCCGGGCAACGCCACCAGCGGTGCGGAACCGGAGCAGCACCAGCAATGCTGCATGTTGGAATGATCGTCATTCTGCGGCGCTTTCTGCTCAAGGTCGCCCAGGGAAATCGCCACCATCTTGGTGCCGCTGGACGTACAGAAACTGCCCCACAACAATTGCCCGGCGGGTGATTTCGCCGACTGCGCCATGGCTCCGGTCACCGGCATGGCGAGCATGTTGAACAGCACTGCGAAGCAGGCGATCCAGGCAATTGCGAGCCGTTGTCGGGACATGGGACAAAATCCGTTGGGTGGGCGATCAGGCGCGGCTATTTAGCCTGATCAGGGCCGATAAGTAAAAATGCGGCGTGCGGTGTGGTGTCGCAGGAAAAACAGTTTGTTTCTCGTTCCATCAGTGCGCACGTACCGCATGCACTTGCATATCTACCCCAAGCGTAGCGCGAATTACGGCAAATATCGCAGCCAGGTTATCCATGCTCGGGTTGCCCTTGGCTGACAACATTCGATGAAGACTTTTGCTTGGTTTTGCTGTTTCCTTCGCCAGCTCTTCAAAACCAACGGTGGCGTTGACGAGATCGCGCAAAATGATCCTGGCCATTTCAGGTTCACCATTAAGAAACAGAGTAGCAGCCTCATCCAACAATGCCTGAGCGAACTCGGGGTCACGCTGGGCACGCTCGGCGATGGTGTGTTTGTAGCTTCGGGTGAGCGCCATGACTTTATCTCCGGGTTCGTTCAGCTTTCTTACGGGTTCTAAATTCAGCTATCAGTGTTTTTGCCTGTTTGATGTCGGCCTTTTGGGTGGACTTATCGCCGCCACCAAAAAGGATGATCAGGCGTTTTCCCTCTTGAATAAGATAGATTCTGTAGCCTGGGCCCCAATTTATTCGGTATTCGCCGAGACCTTCAAGCCACTTGATATTGGAAGTATTGCCCAGCTCCAGTCGGACCAGGGCAGTAGATACCTTAAACGCTGCCTGCTTATTTAAGGTGGAAAACCAACGTCCAAAGGGGCTTGTTTCGTTTTCCTGCAAATATTCTTCGAGTGTGATCACAGACGGCCCTGAAGGTAACAAATAGGTTACTTATCATGCAAGCCAGCGATCCTGCCCTATTAAACAAAGGTGGCCAACGCATCAAGTGTTTCTTGAAGCGTCAGTAGCTCCCGATCCACCCCCGGCAACGCCGGCCGCTGCAACACAATCACCGGCACCCCACGTTCCCGCGCCACTTCCAGCTTCGGCTCAGTCGCCGTGCTGCCGCTGTTCTTACTGATCAGTACATCAATCTGCCGACGCTCGAACAGCTCACGTTCATCCTCGATCAGAAACGGCCCGCGTGCGCCGATGACTTCGCAGCGTTCGTTGCCGGGGTAAACGTCCAGTGCGCGCAAGGTCCAGAATTGCTCCGGCGGAATTTCGTGCAGGTGCTGCAGCGGTTCGCGGCCGAGGGTGAACAGTGGTCGGCGGAAGGGTTTGAGGGCTTCGACCAGTTCGGCCCAATCGCTGACGTCCCGCCAGTCATCGCCCGGCTGCGGTTGCCATGCCGGCCGGCGCAGGGCCCAGCAGGGAATGTCGGTCAAATCCGCGGCGGTGGCGGCGTTCTGGCTGATTTGCGCAGCGTAGGGGTGGGTCGCGTCCAGCAGCAGGTCAATCCCTTCATCGCGAATGAACTGCGCCAGGCCTTGCGCGCCACCGTAGCCGCCGACGCGTACCTGGCAGGTCAGGTCCGTCGGCACGCGACCGACACCGGCCAGGCTGTAGATGTGTTCCGGCCCCAGCGTGCGTGCGATGGCCAACGCCTCAGTCACGCCGCCCAGCAGCAAAATACGCTTCATTGAAAAACTCCTGCATGGCCGACTATCCCGCCCTGTCGATCGATGGCAAACACTTCAACTTGAACCTGCGCCGGCACCACGCTGCGGGCAAAATCCAGCGCGTGCTGACACACCGCATCACCGAGCGCGATGCCCGCCGCGCTGGCCATCACCAAGGCTTGCTGGCTGGTATTGGCCTCGCGGATGCCTTGCTGCAACGCCTCGTCGGCGCCAATCGCGGCAGCCCATTCGGCCAGTTGCGGCAGGTCGATGCTGGAATGCCGGCTGTGCAAGTCCATGTGCCCGGCGGCCAGTTTGCTGATCTTGCCGAAGCCGCCGCACAGGCTGAGTTTTTCCACCGGCACTTTGCGCAAGTGTTTGAGGACGGCACCGACGAAGTCGCCCATTTCGATCAGGGCGATTTCCGGCAGGTCGTAGACGCGGCGCATGGTGTCTTCGCTGGCGTTGCCGGTACACGCGGCGATATGCAGGTAACCGTTGGTTTTGGCGACATCGATGCCTTGGTGGATCGAGGCGATGTAGGCCGCGCAGGAAAACGGCCGGACGATACCGCTGGTGCCGAGTATCGACAGCCCGCCCAGAATGCCCAGTCGCGGGTTCATGGTTTTCAGTGCCAGCGCTTCGCCGTCCTCGACGTTGACCGTGACCGCAAAGCCGCCGCCGTAGCCGAGCTCATCGGCCAACAGCATCAAGTGTTCGGTGATCATTTTGCGCGGCACCGGGTTGATCGCCGGCTCGCCGACACCCAGCACCAGACCCGGCCGGGTGACGGTGCCGACACCACGGCCAGCACTGAAACGGATGCCCGGCTCGTCACTCAATCGCACTTGGGAATACAGCAGCGCGCCATGGGTCACGTCCGGGTCATCCCCGGCGTCCTTGATCGTTCCGGCTTCGGCGCCGTCGTCGATCAATCGGCAGAACTCCAGGCGCATCTGCACTTGTTTGCCTTTGGGCAGAACGATTTCCACAGCGTCTGCGCGCATCCCGCTCAACAACAATCGCGCCGCCGCGAGACTGGTCGCGGTGGCGCAACTGCCCGTGGTCAGGCCGCTGCGCAGCGGGGCGGGTTGCTCGGCGGTTTCGTCACGCATCGAAAGGTTTCGTCACGTCCAGCAAGGTAATCGGCAACGCCTGGCGCCAGGTGTCGAACTCCCCCAGCGGTTGGGCCTGAGCGACGTGAATGCGGGTCAGCTCACCGCCGTGACGTTCGCGCCAGGCCATCAGGGTCACTTCGCTTTGCAACGTGACAGCGTTGGCGATCAGTCGACCACCGGGTTTGAGCTGCGCCCAACAGGTGTCGAGCACTCCTTCACGGGTAACCCCGCCACCGATAAAGATCGCATCCGGGCGTTCGAGCCCGGCCAGGGCCTGTGGTGCACTGCCGCGAATCAGCTGTAATCCGGGCACGCCGAGGGCATCGCGGTTGTGTTCGATCAGCTGTTGCCGACCTTCATCGGCTTCGATCGCCAGCGCGCGGCAACCGGGGTGAGCACGCATCCATTCGATGCCGATCGAGCCGCTGCCGGCGCCGACGTCCCACAGCAGTTCGCCAGGAACCGGGGCGAGGCGCGCAAGGGTAATCGCGCGCACGTCACGTTTGGTCAGTTGACCGTCGTGCTTGAAGGCGTCGTCTGGGAGGCCGGCCAGTCGCGAGAGGCGCGGCGTGTTTGGCTCGGCGATGCACTCGATGGCGATCAGGTTCAGATCGGCAACCGATGCAGCGTTCCAGTCATTGGCAACGCCATCGATACGTCGTTCGGCGGCGCCGCCCAGATGTTCCAGCACGCTGAGACGGCTCGGACCGAAACCGCGTTCGCGCAGCAGCGCCGCAATGGCGGCCGGGCTTTGGCCATCGTTGCTCAGCACCAGCAAGCGCACGCCGCTGAACAACTGCGCGTTCAGTGCGGCGATGGGCCGGGCAACCACCGAAAGCGTCACCACCTCTTGCAACGGCCAACCCATTCGCGCCGCCGCGAGCGAGCAGGAAGAGGGCGCTGGCAGGACCAGCATTTCATCGTTGGGCACTTGCCGGGCAAGACTGGCACCGACGCCAAAGAACATCGGATCGCCGCTGGCCAGCACGCAGACCGGCTCACCGCGCAGCGCCAGCAAAGGGTCGAGGGAAAATGGGCCGGGCCACAATTGCCGCTCGCCACGGATGCAGGCCGGCAGCAAATCCAGTTGTCGCTGGCCACCAATGATCCGCGAAGCGCGCAACAGGGCGTGCCGGGCGTTTTTGCCCAGGCCCTTGAAGCCGTCTTCGCCGATTCCCACTACTGTCAGCCAGAGTGACATCTGTAGCCCTCAAAAATAGTCTTCAAACGAGCTGTTCCGACGGGCAGTCTTTTCATGCCGTCGAACAAAGCAGGCATAATACCGCGCCTTCGCCCGCGAAGCGTCTTTCCCCCATTGCTGGTCGCCTCCTTGAACGAACGCCCGATCTCCTCAGCTTTACGCCCCTCGGCCTGCCCGGGGTTGCTGCGTATTGTCCAGGCGCTGGACGGCGGTATCTGTCGGATCAAGTTGAATGGCGGTTCGATCAGCGCGGCTCAGGCCGAAGCAGTGGCCAATGCTGCCGAGCGTTTCGCTGGCGGGGTGATCGAGGCCACCAACCGCGCCAACCTGCAAATCCGCGGGATAGGCAGTGAGCACGGCGCCTTGATCGACAGCCTGATGGCGGCCGGGCTCGGTCCGACCAGCGCGGCGGGCGACGATGTGCGCAATCTGATGCTCAGCCCCGGCGCCGGCATTGATCAACAGATGCTGATCGATACGCGCCCACTGGCTGAACAGATCCTCGCCACGCTGCAAAGCGATGAACGCTTCCACGACCTCAGCGCCAAGTTCGCCGTGCAACTGGATGGCGGTGAAGGTCTGGTGATGCTCGAACATCCCCATGATCTTTGGTTGTCCGCTGCTGAACGAGACGGAGAGCGGGTGTTTGCATTCGGTCTGGCAGGTTGCCTTGTCGACCCGCCTGTAGGCGCGGTGTTGCTGGAACAGGGCCACGGCTTGGTGGTCGCGGTGCTGGAGTTGTTCCTGGAATTGGCGCGCCCCGAGCAGACCCGCATGCGGCATCTGCTCGCCGAGTGTTCGCTCGACACGTTTCTCGCGCGTCTGGCCGAGCGAGTGCCATTGATGTGCATCAAAGCTTCCCCGCGCGAGGCAAGTTCAAGCGCCCTGCACATCGGCGCCCATTCACAGCGTGATGCCGGGCGTATGTACATCGGCGCAGTGCCGCCTCTGGGCCGCTTGAATCCGGCGATGCTCAGGCGCGCCGCACAATTGGCGCGCGAACAGGGCGACGGCACTTTGCGTTTCACGCCTTGGCAAAGCCTGTTATTGCCCGGCGTCCATGGCGACGACGCGCCTCAAGTTATCCACAGCCTCGAACAACTCGGCCTGTGCTGCTCGGCCGACGATGCTCTGGTGCATCTCATCGCCTGCACCGGCTCGACCGGATGCGGCAAAGGCCTCGCCGATACCAAGGGCGATGCCCGAGAATTGGCGGCACTGCTGAAACGCCATGGCCAGACCCTGAATGTGCACCTGTCCGGCTGCCAGCGTTCCTGTGCGGCCGCACACATTGCCCCGGTCACGTTGCTGGCAGTTTCTCCCGGTCACTACGACCTCTATTTTCGCGATGCAGCGCAGCCGGGCTTCGGCGCGTTGCACGCACGCAACCTTACTATTGAAGCGGTCGCGGCCTTGCTCGACGCCCGCTCACGGAGCCCCTTAGATGCTTGATTACATCCGCGACGGTCAGGAGATCTATCGCAACTCCTTCGCGATCATTCGTGCCGAGGCCAACCTCGAGCGCATCCCGGCCGATCTGGAAAAACTCGCGGTGCGGGTGATCCACGCCTGCGGCATGGTCGATGCCATCGACGGCCTGCAATTTTCCGACGGCGCGGGCAAGGCCGGGCGCGAGGCACTGGCTGCCGGTGCGCCAATCCTGTGCGACGCGCGCATGGTCAGCGAAGGCGTGACCCGCACGCGTCTGCCGGCCAACAACCCGGTGATCTGCACGCTGCGCGATGAAAGCGTTCCGGAACTGGCTCGCGAGCTGGGCAACACCCGTTCCGCCGCCGCGCTGGAACTGTGGCGCCCGCATCTGGAAGGCAGCGTGGTGGTGATCGGCAACGCACCGACCGCGCTGTTTTATTTGTTGGAAATGCTCGACGCAGGCGCACCGAAACCGGCACTGATCCTCGGCTTCCCGGTCGGCTTCGTCGGCGCCGCCGAATCGAAAGCAGCACTGGCGGCCGACAGTCGCGGCGTGCCGTTTGTGATCATGCAAGGCCGGCTGGGCGGTAGCGCCATGGCCGCCGCCGCCGTCAACGCCCTCGCCACGGAGATCGAATGATGCAGACCCCTGGACGCTTGATCGGCCTGGGCGTCGGCCCCGGTGATCCGGAACTGATTACCGTCAAAGCCCTGCGCCTGCTGCGCGAATCGCCGGTGGTGGCGTACTTCGTCGCCAAGGGCAAGAAGGGCAACGCCTTCGGCATCATCGAAGCGCATTTGCAGGACGCGCAAACGCTGTTGCCGCTGGTGTATCCGGTCACCACTGAAGCGCTGCCGGCGCCGCTGTCGTACGAGCAAGTGATCAGCGATTTCTACGATGCGGCGGGCGAAGAACTCGCCGCGCATCTGGATGCCGGTCGCGACGTGGCCGTGATCTGCGAAGGCGATCCGTTTTTCTACGGCTCCTACATGTACCTGCACGACCGCCTGGCCGAACGCTACGAAGCCGAAGTCGTGCCGGGTGTTTGCTCGATGCTCGGCGGCGCGTCGGTGCTGGGCGCGCCGTTGGTTTACCGCAATCAGAGCCTGTCGGTGCTCTCCGGTGTGCTGCCGCACGAAGACCTCAAGCGTCGGCTGGCCGATGCCGACGCGGCGGTGATCATGAAGCTGGGGCGCAACTTCCCCAAGGTCCGTCAGGTACTCGAAGAACTAGGTCTGGCTGAGCGTGCGCTGTACGTCGAGCGCGCGACCATGGCCAATCAGAAAATCGTCCCGCTGGATCAGGTCGAGCCGATGTCCTCGCCGTACTTCTCGCTGATTATCGTTCCCGGTGAAAGGTGGCAAGGCTGATGCCCCGTCCAGTTCCGGCGATTGTCATTCTTGGCAATGGCAGCCTCGCGACCGCGCGCAAGATCCAGCAGGTCTACCCCGGCGCCTTGATCCATGGTCTGGCCGAACGGGTGGAAGGCGCGGACCGTGTCTATCACGAGTTCGGCGCGACCTTGCGCGAGTTCTATCAACAGGACACACCGATCATTGCCTTGTGCGCGGCAGGCATTGTGATTCGTACCTTGGCGCCGTTGCTGCTGGAGAAGGGCGCCGAGCCACCGGTGCTGGCTGTGGCCGAAGACGGCAGCGCCGTGGTGCCACTGCTGGGTGGACTCGGTGGCGTGAATGTCATGGCGCGGGAAATTGCTGCCGGTCTCGAAGTGGCCGCCGCGATCACCACCAGCGGTGAGTTGCGCTTCGGCACCTGCCTGCTCAATCCACCCAACGGCTACGCCCTCGGCGATCTGGAACTGGGTAAGCGCTTTGTTTCCGATTTGCTCGCCGGCCAAAGCGTGCGCATCGAAGGCACCGCGCCGTGGCTGGCGCAAGCACAGTTGCCGGAAGACCCGCAGGCTCAGTTGTCGATCCGCGTGAGCAGCGCCGAGCGCACGCCGGCGGCCAATGAATTGTTGATCTACCCGCGCAGTGTGCTGGTGGTGGTGGACGCCGAGTTGGCGGATTTACCGAGTGCGATTCGCTTGGCCCTGCATCAGGCAAACATCGCCGTGCAATCGCTGGCGTGTCTGCTGGCCAGCGAACTGCACATGGCCAATCCTGCGTTGCGTGAAGCGGCGCTTGAGCTGGGTGTGCCGCTGCGGTTTGTTTCGGTCAACGGCGATGTCAGCGAGCTGGCCCACCAAGCCGTGCCGAACGCTACCGTGGTGTCGACGGATACCGGCATCGCTATCGCAGTGGCCAGCCGGCCACTGGAGGTTGCCCAGATCGGTCGCGCACGCGGTCGTTTGGCCGTGATCGGCCTGGGCCCTGGCGCCGCCGAATTGATGGTGCCTGCGGTCAAGGCCGAACTGGCGCGCGCCAATGATGTGCTGGGTTATGAAACCTACGTGCGCATGGCCGGGCCTTTTCGCGAGGACCAAGTGCTGCATTGCACCGACAATCGCGAGGAAATGCAGCGCGCTCGGCACGCTTTCGAACTGGCGGCTCAAGGGCGGTCGGTGGTGGTGGTTTCGTCGGGGGATCCGGGCGTATTCGCCATGGCTGCAGCAGTGCTTGAAGCCTTGCACGAGTCGAGCGAGCCGAGCTGGCATAACGTTGATCTGGAGATTCTTCCGGGCGTCTCCGCGTCGCTGGCAACGGCGGCACAGGCCGGCGCGCCTTTGGGTCACGACTTCTGCGTGATGTCTCTGTCGGACAACCTCAAGCCCTGGACAATTATCGAGAAGCGGCTGGAACTGGCATCTCAGGCCGACCTGGCGCTGGCGTTCTACAACCCGATCTCGCGTTCTCGCCCTTGGCAACTGGGGCGGGCACTGGAGATTGTCGCGCAGCACCGCACCGCTGAAACGCCGGTGGTATTGGGGCGGGACATCGGTCGTCCTGGCCAGACGTTGCGTGTCACCACACTGGGTGAACTGACCCCCGATCAGGTCGACATGCGCACCATGGTGCTGATCGGTTCTTCCACGACCTGCACCTTCCCTCGTGCCGAGGGTGGCCAGTGGGTGTACACGCCACGCTGGTACGGCGACAAGCCTGCCGGGTAAGCCATCGCGGCCAGATCTGCTGGCCGCAGTCACCTTCCGGCGCGTAGGATTTTTCACCGTGCATGCACAGAAAAACGTCCGGATACCCGCTGTACTTGGCCCGGGCGCTTCTGGAAAGTGCGTGCGGGTGCATCAGGCAATTCACGACCTGACTCTTCATGTTCTGAAACAACCGACACAGGCCGTTTGGCTTACGGCCGCGCGCAGTTTGTTAATAACCATTTCTGTTAAAGATAAAAGTTACACTTGTTCGTCGAGCTTAAGTGTAATTAATTAATTGCCCGGCTGGTCGATTGAGCTGGTTATTTAAATGGCTTAGTATTTTTTCGGTGTCGCCACTTACAGGGTGTTTGATCTTAAGTGCTGTGACAGTTGTGGGTTGGTCGAAGCGCCTTCAATGCCAGAGTTATTAGCGCTGGTTTTAAATATTAGTTTAAGTTCGCAAATATCGACGGATGGCGTGTGCTCGACGTTGCTGGTTGCGTGTATTTCCAGGATTGTTATAAGGGCATGGATGGGATGAATCAATATCAGGTATTAAGCTCTGCGGGTAAGTCGTTTCTTCAGCATTTCAAGTCCGATATTCAAACACTCACAAACACGTTTAACGCCGCGCCGGAATTTGACGCATTGAGTGGCTATTACGACGCGTGCACAAAGGATCAGCGATGGACGGAGCAGGTGGCGCCGTTGTTATTGTTCAAAGACACGCTGGGCTCGCTGATCGGCCAGCGCGCCGGGCCGATATCGCCAGCGTTGGCCGACCTCTCAGCGCGGCTCGAGAACTATTCAAATCGACTCGTCCAGACTGTTCGGATGTTGAATCCGGTTGCGCCAGATGTGCCAAAAACAATGCACTTCGTTTGGGTGGGCGGGAGCGCAGTAGGCGCTATTCAGCGGGACTACATCAACATCTGGAAGGAGATCATGGTCAAGGAAGGCCATACGTTCAACCTGTGGTACGACAGTGATGCAGTGCTGGCGTTTGAGATGAATCGGGTGATTCTGGAAAGTGCCAGGGCACATGCGATGGCGTCGGGGGGAGCGACAATCACCACGCCCGTGGAACTGGCCCGTATGATCGAGCATCGTGCCCGGGTGTTGAAAATGCAGATGTCGACGCATCTCAGGCAAAAACGCTGGGCTGGCAAGGCAGATGAGGCGCGTATCGATCTGATGGTCCGTGCCTATGGCAAGGACGAGGCCACCCTCATCGCTTTCAGGCAAAAATGCCTGGACAGCCACTTGGCCATGGTAGATGAGCATCTGCGGTTGCGTGACGTTCGTGAGGTGTTCAAAGAGCATCTTTTATGGGACGTCTATGAGCGCGAGGTAGCAGAACGAGGAAACTTCGCTGCGGCCAGCGATGTGGTTCGCCTGCAAGTCGAAGCGCGTGAGGGTGGCCGCTACAGTGATGTAGATTACTTGCCACAATTGAAAAACAGACTGGGCACAGTCGATATAACGTCCTTTGACGAAAGTGCGCGAATTGGCGTATTACAACTGTTGCTTAATCACAATAAGTCGTTGATGCCAGGCCGCGATCCCGGTCGTTACACTGACCGCACGATGAGTATTCCGGCAGAACACCGAAACGCATTGACCGAGTTTGCGCTACAGCGTCCGGGTGCCAGTGAAATATTCTCTGCACCACAGAATAGTCAAACGCCAACAGACGGTATTCGCATGGCGGTTCAATTCAACAGTGAAATGAACTCCCATGTCGTGGCACATGCCGGCGCTGGCTCGACCCAGGCAATTATCGAATTGATCAGGTTCAATTACGACTTCCTGTCGGCGTTTGAATCCCGATTGAACACGGCGGGTGCTGACTGGAGCAACAATGCGGCCGTACAAGACATTCTCGTGACGATGGTGAGCGAAAAAATGGCCGAGGTGCCTGCGCTGTCAAGAACGCGCCGAGGGTACTTGGGCAAGCTGGCTGGCGCTATTGGTGCTTACTACAGTGACGGTATCCGCTATGAATCCCGAGGGACCATCGATTTGACCGGACCCGGGGCCGCTATCACAGGGCTTGAGGAGTACGTGGAGAAGCATCTGCTGTTTGATGGAAAAAACGAAATTCGAGACCGGTTGAAATTGTCGGAGGGCTACAACGTGGCCACCGAAGAGGAGAAGGTTTCTGGCTGGACTATCAATGCAACACCGCAAGTATGGTTGCAAAAAGAACAGGCAAACTGGGTCGACGGGAAAGTAAAAACACGCTACCAAGGGGATTTTTCCGAGCTGTTGAAAGGGCAGACCATAAGATTTGATAAGGGCTGGCCTGTCATCGAAGGTCGACATGTGTTGTCGACACAAGTGTTGCACTCCCTGGCGCAACACCTTGGCAAACCTTTTTTGCGTGCGATGAGTCAGCGGACCACCGATGAGGTGACTTTCGACAAGCCATTGCAGCTGAGCTTTGACGAGCGTCAATCCATCCTCGCGCAGGAGGTCGCGCTACCGCCGTCGTTGGTGGGTGAATCGGCACCGGGGGATTTACCTCTGGATGAATTGCTTCACCGGATGGGCCGGGGCACCTTGCAGGTTGAGCAGCTTGACCCCCGGCAACGGTTGTGGATCGGCTCGTTGCTGGGGGCGCAGGCCATGGATCAACGCAATTTTGATCAAGTCAGCGCGCGGCTGGAAAACCTTGCCAACAATGTGTCTGAATTGGGCGTGTCGCACCGTTACGGGGCCATTGAACGGGAGTTGCTCAAAGAAAATCATCCCGCGTTCGTTGAGGGTCTGGGCAGTGCCTTGGCACCTTTCGTAGCGTTGTCCGAGACCAGCGTCGAGCTGAAGAAGCAGGCGCTGGAGCAGTCACTGACCTTGCTGCAATGGGGACGCCAGGTCGCGCGGATTCAGCAGGTCGCAAAACTCGAATTCCGCGACCGCATCAGCGAGCGCATGACCGATGTGCTGGGAAGCTTCGATCAAGGCACCTTCAAACTGGTGCCGCAGGACTTGTTACTTCAGGGCGACGGTGACCGGATCGCCGGGCGCTGCTACCCGCTGGCATTGGCCATGGCGGCGGCGATCAGCAAGGGAAACGAAGCGGGCAACTCCCTCCGTGAGCGATTTTACCTGGCGGTCATTGAGCCCGATGCCAGCGATTCGAGTGCATTTGTGAGCATCCTCGAAGAGCTTCGCGACGTCGACGTGCATGACCTCGGCGGACAGGTAGTGCGATCCGATCTGACACAGGTGATCGCGACGCTCGAAGAGGAAACCGGCGACCGCACGTTGATGCTCAACTCGGATAATCACTCGATGCTGCTGGCCAAAAGCTTCGTTGGCGAGGGCAGTACCTATCATTTCTACGATCCGAATTTTGGTGTTTTCGAGTTCGATACTGCTCAAGCGCTCAGCGCAGCATTGACTCATTTTTTCATTCGCCAAGAGATGGCGAAGCCGTACGCTGCTTATGGAAAACCCGAGCTTCCGGCCTTTGATTTGATTGAACTGGACGTCGCTCGACTCAATGCAACGGTATTGCCATCGGGAGTCCGGGTTTCAAGTCTTTCCGACTCGGGCAGCCTGCCTGGGCAGGCGCCGCGGGCAAGACAGCGGCTGGCCAGTGCGCGAGGGCGCTCGCTGGTCAACAACGGGCCGCTGGGCAGTTCGTTACTGGAACTGGACGCCCACTGGTGGGGCAGGCAGATCGCGCAGGCGACACGCCAGTTGCAGGAGCAGCACGGGCTGTCGTCAGGCGCTGTTGCGTTGTTCGAGACGCTGGAGATCACCCCGGCAGGCGAGTACAAAATCAGTCTTGTCGATAGCGATCCAGCACGGACCCTTGTGCGCGTTACCACCGATGACCCTCGATTCCTGAGGATCAGGAACTACCTCTCGGAAACCTTCCATGCGTTGGCAGCGCAACCGCATGAACCGGTTGGCTCGCCTGACCCCACGGACGCCGGCAGCGTTCATACACTCAACGCCGGCTTCACCGTGCAAGCCTTGATGAACGCGCTGCGTCATCACGAAGGCGCGGCCAGCGGCGGTGACCAGGCCCTGACGACTGCCATTCGCCTGCATGCCTACGTCAACTACGCCCAATTGGTCCACGGCAACGTAGTGGATGTGATCGGCGTTGTGACACTGGTGCGTCAGGCACTCGACGATGAAAAACTGATCGCCCGTACCAGCGCGCCGTTGGTGCAAAAGGCGTTGGGACATGTGGCCAATGAAGGCGTCGGTACGGTCTTGGGGTTGGTGAATGTCGGGTTTGATATTTATCAGTTGAGCCATGCCACCAATGACATTGAAAAGGCGCAGTTCGGGACGCAGTTGGCGTTCGATTCCGCGAGCGCCGTATTGGGCGCCGCCGGTCTGGGTGCGGCATTGGCAGGTGCGGGTACCGTGGCGGCGGTGCTGGGCGGTGTCGGGGTGATTCTGGGCGGATTGGCAGTGGGCGTCGCTGCGCTGGCCGAAGGGTTTGCCACCATTGCCGAGGAGGCCAAAGAGGTCGCCCGGTTTTTTGAAGGGCTGGAAAAGGCTTGTCTACAGGGCGGCTATCACCTGGACACGGCCGCGAATGCCTGGATTGCGCATCCCTTGCTGGTGTTCGCCGATCTCGATTTGCGCGCATCGACGGTCCGTTTTGACAGCCCTAAACTGTTCCCGCTTCGCGACCATTTCGGGGTTCCGGATTTCGATGTGGATTACGAACATGCCACCGATATCCGCGTGGGCCTTGGATTGCCCGACTCGGCGCCTTTCTCGCCGCAGCCCGGTCAGACGATCGTTTTGCCCGGCACACCGAAAACCTGGTACGGCTATGAGTACAAGTTGCTGCCGTTTGTCACGTTTCGTCATGCCGGCGGCTTCGATACGGCACGTCGTCTGGAGAAAAAGAATGAGCAGGGGCAATGGCAGTTTCTGTTTTCGTTCTACTCGTTTCCCGGTGAGTACGTGGTCAACCGGCTGAACCCTGTCTACAAACCCACGGCATTCAACGTTCGTCTCGACAACATCGAACGTTCGCTGGTGGTGCCTGCCCTGCCGAAGGCGTGGCACGGCCTGGTTTCCTACTGGATAGAAGGTGCCGGCGCCCAATGTTCCGTGCTGCTAAACCCTGGAGTGAACGTTGAGCTCAACGCGCCCGGTCACACGGCCATGCGCTGGGTGCTGCACGCTCCCTGGCTGGCGGAGGCAGACATCCGGGTAGCACCTGCGGGCTGCCTTGTTGCGGATTCGCTGGGTGTGAAGTTCACCGGTGGCGGTGTTCACGATGTGGTGCTCAAACTTGCAGGTAACGCGATCATGCGCGTTGATCTTGTTGCGCTGAAGTTGGAGGTGGTTGAGGCAGAGGCCGATCCGGCGCTTGGGGAGCAAGCGCTGCTGGATCACTTCAAGTCATTGGCCCGTGAACATCGGCTGGCCATGCCTTACACCCCGGTTCACAACTTTGTGGTGCCGTTTGAAAAGCCGGATGAACCGAGGACGGTGGTCGCCTATTACGACTCGGCTCAGGATCGTTTCCTGTACATCCGTGACCCGAATGTCCTGCTGTCCGATGAGGTCGTGCTCGGAGCCGTGGTGGAGGGCTCGGCCTATTTCTATCACCCCGAAAGCTTCGAAGTCTGGCAGGTCGACGCGATCACCGGCACGCTGGTTAAGCGCTACCGTTTGCTGGTCAGGCAGGGTGTGACCATTGCCCGCTGCGAGGCCGTGGCCAATGGCGGGATTCAGGTCGTGCAACAGTCCACGCCGAAGGATGGCCCGCACGACGAGTTGACCTTTATGATCCATGACGGGTCCGTGTTGCTTGGCTCAATCACCCGTGGTCACGATCCGGCGTTGCAGGCCGTTTTAGCCGCTGACACGCTGACGGACTGGACGCGGGTACTGGGCAACTACGTGTTGCCGGCAGAGTCCATCGATACGGTGAATTGGCGTCCCGCTGCGCTGGTTTCGATATGTTGGCAGTTCGAGGGCATTTCCCGTGATCTGGTCTGGGTCCGCGATGCTGACGGGTTGATCGTTCGTGCGGCTGCCAGGCGTCACCATACGCGGGGGTGGGAGGATTCGATCAAGGCCTTGAACTCTCTTTTACTTATCGCTCCCGCCGGTGCCGAGGGTGAGGTGTTTGTTACCTACGACAAGTCTTTTGCAAGCCTCGTACGACAGCAAAGGTCGATTGTGGAGGGGCGCGCGCATTGGTCTACCCAAGAAATTGCCCCCAGAGGGCTGAAAAATGTCGTCTGCGTTGAACAGGGCTATCTCGCCCTGACTGACGCCGGCCTGTTTTTCAATATGACGCCGGAGGGGTATCTGCGTTTGGGCGGATTGACCGAAACCTGGTTCAAGGATCGAGCGCTGTGGTGGTCCGCATTGCCAGCGGTCTCGATAAGGTATCCGGTATCGAGCTTCGCCCTCCTTGGGTTGACCAACTTTATCGGGGACGCCGGTTTGTGCGCCTGGTATCTGGACGATCGCCTGTTGCTCGCGGACCTTGGCCATGGCAAAGAAGTGCGGTTGCTGAGTGTCACTCCAGACAATCAGGCCGTTTGGCTGTTCGATCTTTCAACGGGCAAGATTTTCCGCCAGCGCTTTATCGATACGAAACTCTTGAGCGCTGCATTCGGTCAAGGAACCAGGCTTTTGCAAGCGCAGATATTGCCGGCCCCGAGGCAGGAGTGGGCGCCCTGGACTTTTACTGACGTGAAAGTGGAGGGTGCGGGTCTTGGCGCAACGACGCTTGATGGCATAGAGATGGATTTACAGCACAACGAACCGGTACGGATTACGGGTGTGGATATCCGCTGGGTCACGGCACTGGAAGGGCCATTGAGCGAAGGGTTGGCGGCGCTGGCGAACGAACATCGATGTGCCGATTTCCTCTCCGTCGAAGACCCTGACAGTCTTCAATGGTATGTGGTCCGGACCGGGCGATTGATCCGGATTCCGAAAGCCACCGTCACTGCGCAGTACACGCTGATTGGTACCCGGGAAAAAACCAACGTGATGCTGCACGAACACGGGGACGGCCAGTTGCGCACCTACCCGGATGAAAGCTCGGTCGGGCCGCTGGACTATGTCCAGAGAAACACCGACGTGCTGGTGGTCGAGGGGCCGAAGACGGCCCATGACCTTCTGCCGTTAATTGCCGACGATGTCCGTATCCTGGTGCTCAAAATGGGGCAGGGGGCAACGACTGGCCGGCTGACCCGAGCGGCCTGGTTGAAACTCGACTCGGTGATCGTCGATTGTCGTTATCCGCTTGAGCGACCGCCCTTGGTTCCGGGGAAACTGATTCTGGACGCCTCAATCACGGACGAGTGGTGGGTCAGCCTGGTCGATGAGCATTTGGTGATGAACGGCCTAGACAGCGGGCACAGCCTGATCTTTCGCGGTGTTTACTCCGCGGATGTGGCCTTGCGGGGCGACGTGTTCCTTTCGCTCAATGGCTATCGATCATGTGCGGTTTCGCAAATAGTGACCGAGTTGCTGAAGCAAAAGGGCATTACCGGGAGCGCAACGTTAACGGAGCTGATATCGAAATATCAGATCGGAGTGAGCGCAGAACCGGCTTTTCAGAACGTAGCGCTCCCTGGCGATTACGGCACCAGATAACCTTTCACACCCGTAAAGATTATCTGTGCCGCCAACGCGCACACAAACAAACCCATCAAACGGCTGACGATCTGCAAGCCCTGGTCACCGAGAATTCGCTCAATACGGTTGGACAGGTAAAGCACCACGCCGACCGTAAAGCTGGCCAGGGCAATACTGAGAATGGCCGTGAGTTTGTCATCCCAATGAGGCTGGCTCACGCCCATGACCAGCAGAGCACCGATGGTGCCGGGGCCGACCGTCAATGGAATGGTCAGCGGGACGATAGTCACATCCTGCTGCACATTGTCGGTCTGCACCGCTGACTTGCCTTGGGCCATGCCCAGCGCAGAAATAAACAGCACGCTACCGGCGCCGATGCGGAACGCGTCCACGGTAATGCCGAAGACGCTGAAAATCACGCGTCCGAACAGGTACAGCAAAACGCTGGACACCAGTGTGGCGGTGGCCACTTTCCAGGCAAGTCGACGCTGTTCCTTGCGTGAATAACCGCGAGTCAGACTGATGAAGCAGGACAACACGAAGAACGGGCTATAGAGCACCAGCATCTTCAGGTAAACGCTGAATAACACATGGAGCATGGTTTTGGGCTCGCATCTAGAGACGGGTGAGTCGGAGTCTATCAGTTGGCCAAGTGCCTGTGGGGTGTGGCGAGTTTAAAAGGTCTGAAATCAAGTTTGTTTACTTATGTTTTGACGGGTTGTATTAGATAAATTAGTTGTGCGTGGTTTGTTCTGTATATGGCGTTACATGTTTTGGTTTGTAGAGATTGTCTGGATTGTTTATCGTTCTTTCAGCAAGTTCATGAGGAGCTTGTATTAATGTCGATAAGGAAGAAGTTGTGAATAATGTGTTTAATGAAAGTCATGTTGCTGCTTGTATAGAAAATCTTCAGGCTTATGATCTGGGTGAGTCGCTGGTTATCAGGCCTCGTGGTTTTTTTGCGCAGGGTGAAGAAGTTGAAGTGCCGTCGAAAGGGTCGGTCGTTGGCGAAGGCCTCATTAGTTTCAGCGGTAATCTTACCGGGGTTAACCGCAGTGACGCGCAGAATGCTTTTCACTTTGCATCGATTGTGGCAAACAAACAGTTTCCACTGGAACACCAGGGTAAAGAATGGTACGCGCTGTTCTGTAAAGTCATGGGTGAAGCGGGTTGGCCGACCATCAGCAGGTATTACAACGATCTGGTCGTATCGGGAACGAGTGTCCGCATGGACAAGCTGGTACTGGAGATCCTTGCTTCGGTCGTTACAGGCCTTGCCGTGCCGGGCCCGGCTACTGCGTTGATGCTGAAAACCGCGGGTGATGCAATTGCCGCCCTGCAAAAACGCGATACCGCATTGACGCTTTATGAGCGCAACTTGCTGAATCAGGGTGTAGGCGGAGTAACGACCGGTTCGTGTATCGATGTTAACGGTGCCACAGTCTTTGCCGTTGGTGCAGTACGTTTTACACGCCGGAATTCTTCGACAAAAGTACTGTTTGTCGATACGGATGTTCGTACCGTAGATCTGTATCGCGGTGAGACAGCTTTTGAAAAGAATGATCTGGTGTCGGCGGCTACTCGTGACTTGATTGCATCGAAACTTGTGAAGTATTCGGCTGATAAGCTCGACTACGACATTTGATAGGCGTCTGGAAGGACGGTCGGAATAACGACCGTCCTTCTCTGCGTAGGGGAATATAGATGAGATGTGATTACTCAATATTGATCGTCGGCGCTGCGGTTTTGATAGTACCAAAATCCGAGGATTTGACCGCCTATGATGATGTGGTCAATACGGTGTTGTATGCGCAGTTGGCAGCCAATAAGAAAACAGAACTAGAACCAGGTGCGAGTTGGTATGACACCTACATGAAAGTTTTGGACGGTATCTGGATCTGGCGCAGTAAAGCGCGCGAAGACTTGATTCTACCTCCAGAGAGTGTTGAGTCGGCGGTTCAGTGGGCGGTCGCAGCTATGTCCAAAGTGGGGGCAGATGAAGGGCATGTGACGGCTGAAGTGCTGTCACAAATGGTCAACGAGTCCGACATCAGCCCGGCAGCCAACTTGTTGCGCAGCCATATGCAAAAAATGTCCGCAGAGCAATCCACCGAGCTGCCGGCACCTGCGATGGCTATTCGTTTGCTGGTGATCGTGGCGCCGACACCGACTTCTTTCAGCAGTGTATGCATCGAGCTCAAAACCCATCAATTGCTGAGCTCCAACCCTTTGGCACACCTCTATTGGGGCGAAGATGTACAAGGCATCATCAGCCGCCGTTACGTCCAGGCGCACCTATCGGAAAAGGTATATGCACCTGTACGGGATCAAATTGCTCTGAAGGTCAAAGACCGGATCGGGACCAACGTGGCAATGTTGACCCTGCCCGACGATGCGTGCAGCAGCACTCAGCCAGAGGAGATTCGGTCATGACGGATCTGATTGCACCACCGGCAGCGGTGGTTGGCGGCAGTATCGTGTCGTTCGCCAGTAATCTGCCTGCGTCCCACCGCGAAGACATCTACATGAGCACGGCTTTTGCGCAAAAAGCCACACGCGATGCGGTTAATGATGGTTTATCGGGTGACTGGTTCGACTACTACTGCGGGCAACTCCGTTTTCTGGGATGGGATGTACCCACACCTCGAACGTTTTCGCCCGTGCCCGCCGCTCCGATGGGCAGCAAGGCAATACAACGTATCCGGGAATCCATCGATGATAGATTTTCAGACTCCATCAGCCGCGCTCTGACAAAGTTGGAGCGCAATTCGCAGGCCCTCGAAGTGTTTGAGTCCACGACTCTGAAGGGGAATATCGCCTACTTTCAGATGATTCCGTGCGTGATGAACGGCGCGAACAAGGTGGATATGGCGGTCTATCATCGCAAGTTTACGATAGCGCGAAATATCTCTCGGTTCCTGTTCAACAAAAATGAATCGCTTGAGCAAAAAAGCACCGAACAAATAACCACGATCACCTTCAACACGCTTCATTACGCCACGTTTCGGGAAAAGGTGAAGAAGTCCGTGGTGTCCCAGTCCATGAATTACTTGAGTGCGCTGGACATCTGACCGAGCGTCAGCCCCGAGGGCTCTCAGATGGTCGACACTGTGCGATTCTGCTGATCCCGCTGCGCCACCCAATGCTCGATCAAATCGCGCAATTGCGACAGCTCGACCGGTTTGGCCATGTGTCCGTCCATGCCGGCCTGGCGCGCGCGCTCTTTGTGCTCGGCAAGAATGTGCGCGGTCAACGCCACCACCGGTGTGCGAATCCGCTGATTGCCGACTTCCCAGGCACGTAACTGCTGGGTGGCGGAGAAACCGTCGAGGATCGGCATCTCACAGTCCATCAGGACCAGGTCATAACGCTGCGCTTTCATGGCCTGCAAGGCTTCTTCGCCATTGCTGGCGGTGTCCGGTTGCAGGTTGAGCTTGCCGAGCATGCCGCGAATCACCTTGGTCGAGATGTTGTTGTCTTCGGCCACCAGGATGCGGAAATCACTCGGGACCTTGACCGGAAGCGTCGGGCCGTTGGGCAGGAGTTGCGAGACGGCCGGACCTTTGTTGCGTTGGTTCAGCTCGTCGGCAAGGGTGGTCTTGAGGGTGTAGCCGGCCACCGGTTTGGCGAGGATGCGTTTGATCCCCGAGTTGCGCGCGATGATCTTGCTCGGCGCATTGCTGATGCCGGTGAGCATGATCAGCAGAATGTCGTGGTTCAGGCTCGGGTCTTCCTTGATCTTGGCCGCCAGTTGCATGCCGGTCATGCCGGGCATGTTCTGGTCCAGCAGGACCACGTCGAAATAATCGCGCAGGTGAGCCTTGGTGCGCAGCAGCGCCAGCGCCTCTTTACCGGACGGTACGGCGCTGACGTTCAAGCCCCAGGCGCTGCATTGCTGCACCAGCACTTTGCGGCAGGTGTCGTTATCGTCCACCACCAGCACGCGCGCGCCTTGCAGCGGCCCATCGAGGTCGGAGGTCGGGTGCTCGAGACGATCAGGGTCCAGGGGCAGGGTCAGCCACAAGGTGCTGCCCTGGTTCGCGCCGCTCTTGATGCCGAATTCCCCTTGCATCAGGCGGATCAGCTGACGGGCAATCACCAGCCCCAGGTTGCCGCCCAGACTGGTCGCCGAGAGGAAGTGTTTGCTGTGCAGTTCGGCGTGCATCAACGCGTCGCGTTCTTCGGCCTCCATCGGCACGCCGCTGTCCTGTACGGCGATGCGCAGGCGCGGTTTGGCGCTGCGTTCGTCCAGAGCGACGACGATAAGAATCTCGCCTTCGTCGGTTTTCTTCAGGGCGTTTTCCAGCAGGCTCAGCAAGGTCTGGCGCAGACGCGTCGGGTCGCCGCTGATGACGCGCGGCACTTGCGGCTGGATGAAGCTGATCAGTTCGACGTTCTGCTGTTCGGCCTTGGCGCGGAAGATGCTCAGGCAGTCTTCGATCAAGGCGTTGAGGTCGAACTGCACGTCGTCCAGTTCGATCTGCCCGGACTCGAGCTTCGAGATGTCGAGAATCTCGTTGATCAGGGTCAGCAGTTCGTTGCCGGCGCTGTGGATGGTCTGCACATAGTCACGCTGCTTGACCGACAACGGTGTGCCCAGCAGCAGTTCGGTCATGCCCAGCACGCCGTTCATCGGGGTGCGGATTTCGTGGCTGATCTTGGCCAGGAACTCGGCCTTGGCGTTGATCTCGGCGTTGCTGGCTGCCAGGTCGCGGCTGACGCTGAAACGGTCTTCGGTGATGCTGCGCTGGCGTTCGCCCAATGCAATGCTCATCAACAGGCCACTGATGCAGATGAACACCAGCAGCGTGATGATCAGGCCTTGAGGTGCGACCAGGGTCAGCCCCAGCAGGGCGGGCAACATGATCAGCGTACCGATGTTGAACACCACCATCGCCGCCACGAACAGGCGTGCCGGGCGATACCCCTTCTGCCAGTGATAGGCACCGACGAACAACATGCTCAGACCCGCCAGGGCGACCAGAGCGTAGGTGATGATGTTCAGCGGCAGCGTGTTGACGAACAACAGCAGCAAGCCGCACACCACGATGAACAGAATGTCCCCCAGCAACAGCTTGTTCAGCGGGTGCGACCCGAGCGGGGCGAAGAAGCGATAGGCGAACATCAGGCCGCAGGGCGCCGTCATCAGCAAGGCGAGATAAGCGCCGGGCGTCTGCACTGCGTGCCAGTTGGGCAGCCAAGGGCCGGCCAGATTCAGCAACAGCAAAAGGCTGAGCATCAACAGGGCTTCGCATCCGGCCAGCCAGAGGCTGCTGCGCGAGCGGGTATAGGCATAGCGGACGAGGTTGTGCAGGATCAGCATGCCGATGCAACCGAAGAGCAGGCCGTAAATCAGCATCTGGTTCTGATTGGCCGCGGTCATGATCGCCGATTGCAGGGTGATGTACGGCCGCAACTGATGTTCGGAAACCAGTCGCAGGTAGACGTCGAGGGGTTTGTCGCTTTGCGGCAGCGGCAACATGAAATCGCTGCTGGGCAGGGGACGGTCAGCCTGAGGCTGGCCGGTGCCGGTGTTCAGTTGATCGATCAGCGTGTCGCCGTCGAGCACATACAGGTTGAGACGCGACAGGTCGGGGGCAAATACTCGCAGCAATTGTTCGTGCTTGCCGGGTGCCAGCCTGAAACGCAGCCACAATGCACCTTCGGGCTCAGCGGCGGTGAGGCGGTCGAGTTCGATGGGGCTGAATTGATTGGTGTAGCGAGCGGAACGGATGTCGCTCAGCTGCAGGTCGCCCTGTTCGTCAAGCAATACCGCCCAGCCACTGCCTTGCGCGGCCTGGGCCGGGAGCATGCAGAGCAAGGTCAGCAACGTGACGGTTAAACCTATGGCAATCCTGAGCCAGCGCACGGCGAAATCCCTTCGTAGGTTGATGCCAGATTATTACTATGCGCGGCGCCGGAACAGTCCGGCAAGGGCCTGAAGCTCAAGCCCTGCCGAACGGATCGCTTATTCCTGATTTTCGCCACGCTCGCGGGCAATGGCACGGTAGCCAATGTCCTTGCGATAGAAACAGCCTTCCCAATCAATCTTTTCCGCCAGTTTGTAAGCCTGCTGTTGGGCAGCATCTACGCTGGCACCCATGGCGGTTGCGCAAAGCACACGACCACCGGCCGTTACCACTTCACCGTCCTTGAGCGCCGTGCCGGCGTGGAAGACTTTTCCTTCCAGTGCGGCGGCTGCCTCCAGACCGTTGATAGTGACGCCTTTAGCGTAGTCGCCAGGATAGCCGCCCGCTGCCAGCACAACACCGACGCTCGGACGTGGATCCCATTGCGCTTCGACCTTGTCCAGGGCTTGTGCCAGGGCCGCTTCGACCAGCAACACCAGGCTCGACTGCAAACGCAGCATCACCGGTTGGGTCTCAGGATCACCGAAACGGCAGTTGAACTCGATAACTTTTGGGTTACCAGCCTTGTCGATCATCAGGCCGGCATAAAGAAAACCGGTGTAGACGTTGCCTTCATCGGCCATGCCGCGCACGGTCGGCCAGATCACCAGGTCCATGACCCGTTGATGGACATCGGCAGTGACCACCGGGGCAGGGGAGTAAGCGCCCATGCCGCCAGTGTTCGGACCAGTGTCGCCGTCGCCGACGCGTTTGTGATCCTGGCTGGTGGCCATCGGCAATACGTTCTTGCCGTCGACCATGACGATGAAACTGGCTTCTTCGCCGTCGAGGAATTCTTCGATGACCACGCGCGAACCGGCGTCGCCGAATGCATTGCCGGCGAGCATGTCGCGTACGGCGTCCTCGGCTTCGGCCAGGGTCATGGCAACGATCACGCCTTTGCCGGCAGCCAGGCCATCGGCCTTGATCACGATCGGCGCGCCTTTTTCACGCAGATAAGCCAGGGCAGGCTCGATCTCGGTGAAGTTCTGGTAGTCGGCGGTCGGGATCTTGTGGCGCGCCAGGAAGTCCTTGGTGAAGGCTTTCGAACCTTCCAGCTGCGCAGCGCCGGCTGTCGGACCGAAGCAATCCAGGCCACGGGAGCGGAACAGGTCGACAACGCCAGCAACCAATGGCACTTCCGGGCCGACGATGGTCAGGGAAACGTTCTTCTCGGCAAAATCGGCCAGTTGCTCAAGGGCCAATACGTCGATGGCGACGTTCTCGCACTTGGCTTCAATGGCGGTGCCGGCGTTGCCCGGGGCAACAAACACTTTCTGCACACGCGGATCTTGAGCCACTTTCCAGGCCAGTGCGTGTTCACGGCCACCGCTGCCAATGATCAAAACATTCATTTCAAAAACCTCGGATGACGCTAATTCTGTGGAGCACCGCAGAGATGCTTTTCTGTGGGAGCTGGCCTGCCGGCGATGCAAACAACTCGGTTTATCAGGTAAACCGAGGGGATGCTATCGCTGGCAGGCCAGCTCCCACAGTTGATCGTCGTGCTTAGTGACGGAAGTGGCGCATGCCGGTGAATACCATGGCGATGCCGGCTTCGTCAGCGGCAGCAATCACTTCGTTGTCACGCATCGAGCCGCCTGGCTGGATCACCGCAGTAATGCCGACCTTGGCCGCGTTGTCCAGGCCGTCGCGGAACGGGAAGAACGCGTCGGAGGCCATCACCGAGCCTGCCACCTGCAAACCGGCGTGTTCAGCCTTGATCGCGGCGATACGCGCAGAGTTCACGCGGCTCATCTGGCCAGCGCCGACGCCGATGGTCTGACGGTTCTTGGCGTAGACAATGGCGTTGGACTTAACGTACTTGGCGACTTTCCAGGCGAAGATCAGGTCGTTGATTTCCTGTTCGGTCGGCGCACGTTTGGTCACGACTTTCAGGTCTTCGCTGCCGATCATGCCGATGTCGCGGCTTTGCACCAGCAGGCCACCGTTGACGCGTTTGTAGTCCCAGGCAGCGGCGCGGTCAGCCGACCACTCGCCGCAGGCCAGCAGGCGTACGTTGGCTTTTGCCGCGACGATAGCGCGAGCTTCTTCACTGACGGACGGGGCGATGATCACTTCGACGAACTGACGCTCGACGATGGCCTTGGCGGTTTCAGCATCCAGTTCGCGGTTGAACGCGATGATGCCGCCGAACGCCGATTCGGTGTCGGTGGCGTAGGCCAGTTCGTAGGCCTGACGGATGCCGCCTTCAGCGTCCGGGCTGACGGCAACGCCGCACGGGTTGGCGTGCTTGACGATCACGCAGGCCGGTTTGACGAAGCTCTTCACACATTCCAGCGCGGCGTCGGTGTCGGCCACGTTGTTGAACGACAACTCTTTGCCTTGCAATTGGGTCGCGGTGGCGATGCCGACTTCGGCAGGCTTGGCTTCCACATAGAACGCCGCGCTCTGGTGCGGGTTCTCGCCGTAGCGCATTTCCTGAGCCTTGACGAACTGGCTGTTGAAGGTGCGCGGGAACTCGCTGCGACCTTCGGTGCTGAGGGTGTCAGCGGCCTGGTTCACGGTGCCCATGTAGTTGGCGATCATGCCGTCGTAGGCCGCGGTGTGCTCGAAGGCCTTGAGCATCAGGTCGAAACGCTGAGCGTAGGTCAGACCGCCGGTCTTCAGGCTTTCCAGCACGTTGGCGTAGTCGCTGGCGTTGACCACGATGGCCACGTCTTTATGGTTTTTTGCTGCCGAGCGGACCATGGTCGGGCCGCCGATGTCGATGTTCTCGATGGCGGTCGGCAGGTCGCAGCCTGGCTTGTTGATGGTGGTTTCGAACGGGTACAGGTTGACCGCAACCAGGTCGATCGGCTTGATGCCGTGCTCGTTCATGATCGCGTCGTCGATACCGCGACGACCGAGGATCCCGCCGTGGATTTTCGGGTGCAGGGTCTTGACCCGACCGTCCATCATTTCTGCGAAACCGGTGTAATCCGCGACTTCCACTGCGGCAACGCCGTTGTCGCGCAGCAGCTTGAACGTTCCGCCGGTGGAGAGGATCTCGACGCCCAGGGCTTCAAGCTCTTGGGCGAACTCGAGGATCCCGGTCTTGTCGGAAACGCTGATCAAGGCGCGGCGGATCGGCAGGCGGGTAGTCTGGTCGGTCATTTCAATTTCCATCAAAAGCAAAGGAGTCAGCAAAAAAGGCGACCGGTTTTACGCGGGCGCCTTTCTGGTTTGATTGAATGCTTACAGCAAATCGTACTGCTTGAGTTTCTTGCGCAGCGTGCCTCGGTTCAGTCCGAGCAGCTCGCTGGCCTTGGTCTGGTTGCCCTTGACGTAGTTCATCACGCACTCGAGCAGGGGCGCCTCGACTTCGGAAAGCACCAGGTTGTACACATCCGTGACGGCAGCGCCCTCAAGGTGGGCGAAATAATTGTGCAGCGCCTTCTCGACACTCCCGCGAAGGGTCTGACCTTCTTCGCTCGGCGTATTGAGGTGCTGTTTCAAATTCACGTTGTCGCTCACGGGTGCTGTTCCACTCACTAAAGTCTCGGTCATCATCGTCATGCGGCCACCTCGTCTTCGTCCCCTGTCAGGCTCTTATAACGTTCGGCGAAGAAGCCCTGAACGTTGGCGCATTGTGCTTCCGTATCTTCCAAACGATTGAAGTGGGCGCGAAACTCCCTGGCGCCCGGCAAGGTTGCGAGATACCAGCCCACATGCTTTCGAGCGATACGGACGCCCATGACGTCTCCATAGAAGACGTGCAGGGCAGCCAGATGCTCTAGCAGAATGCGTTCCACCTCGATCAATTCCAGCGCCGGGAGTTTTTCGCCGGTACGCAGGAAATGGTCGATCTCGCGAAAAATCCATGGCCGCCCCTGAGCGGCCCGGCCTACCAACAGGCCATCGGCACCGGTTGCGTCGAGCACGTACCGGGCCTTCTCGGGTGAATCGATATCGCCGTTGGCGAAGACCGGGATCGACACCGCCTGCTTGATCGCGGCAATGGTGTCGTACTCGGCTTCACCGGTGTACAGATCGGCACGGGTGCGGCCATGGACCGCCAGCGCCGTAATGCCTGCCTGCTCGGCGATCTTCGCCACCGTCAGACCGTTCTTGTTGTCCCGGTCCCAGCCGGTACGGATCTTCAAAGTGACCGGCACATCAACCGCGGCCACGACGGCCTGCAGGATCTCGGTGACCAATGCCTCATCCTTCAACAGCGCGGAACCGGCGGCCTTGTTGCAGACCTTCTTCGCCGGACAGCCCATGTTGATGTCAATAATCTGTGCGCCCAGTTCGACGTTGGCCCGGGCCGCATCCGCCAGCATCTGTGCATCACCCCCGGCGATCTGGACCGAGCGTGGCTCGGGATCACCTTCGTGAATCATGCGCATCCGCGATTTGCGGGTGTTCCACAAACTCATGTCGCTGGTGACCATTTCCGAGACTACAAGCCCTGCGCCCAGTCGCTTGCACAGCTGACGAAAGGGCTGGTCGGTGACACCCGCCATGGGGGCGAGAATCAAGCCGTTGTGCAATGTATATGGACCGATGCGTACCGCCGACATAGGACTTCCCTGTTGTGGGGCCGGATCATGAGAGTTCGAAAAAGGGTTGGCATGATACCCGCTCTCGATGACTGGATAAAGGCTGAATTGAACAAAATCTGAACAGTAATTCTGTTATCGCCAGCGGTTTGGTATGAGCGGTCAAAGTCAGAAATATGCCGTCAAAGCCGTAGCACTGAACCGTTTCACTCGGGCGAATGGAAGCTCAGGCTGTAATTCACCGCTTTGGCGCCTGGATCGAGGATATCCAGTGCGATGTGGATCGGCGTTTGCGGCGGCATCTCCGCCATGCCTTCGAGATCACCGTTGAGGTACTCGCCGGGCTTGAAGCGACGGCTGGCGATCAGGTGACCATTGAGGTCGGCGAAGCGCAGTTCCAGCAGTGGAAACGGCTGGGAGAACGGTGCACGGTTATAGATGATTGCATCGACCACAAGCGCACCGTTGAATTCGGGGTGACTGCGGACCACCAGGTTGCTGCTTTTGATTTTCGCGATGTCGACTTTGGATGGCACCGTGCAACCGAGTTGCGGGCACAGTTGCTGGAACCATGGACGGTACTGGTCCTGACGCGCCAGTTCGTCGAAGTGGTAAGCAACGTACTGGCCAGCGAGCGCGGCAGTACCAAGCAGGACCAGCAGCAGCCAGAAAAGCCGGCGGCCCCAGGGGGAGCGACGTTTCTGCCAATCCAGTTGCAGCGGGTCGTCGGTCAGGTCCTGCAAGGCGTCGGAACGTTCGGTCGCCTCGCTGCGTTCGTGGCGCTTGCGCAGGGGCACAATCGGGGGCAGGTCGTCGTCAGGTGCATCGGTTGCCGACAGACGATCATGGCGCAGGGGCATATCGAGCGGATCATTCAGGCGCAGTTGCGGCACCTGGGGCTCGTCGTCCAGATCAACCGGTTCCAGCGAGAATGAAGGCTCGGTGCGCGAGTGCTTGTCCGGTTCTGGCTGCGTTTCCCGTTGGTCGGCTTCGACCGCCTGGGCGCGATCGGCTGCCGATTCGCTGAAGAGGCTGTCGGACCAGGGTTCATCGTCGTGCTCGACAGAGTCGCGGCGAGCACTGAGGCCATTTTCGCGATGCCGGCCAAATTCCGTGGTCGGCTGGATTTCCCGTTGTTCAAGCCGGGCGAGTTCTTCGTCCAGGTCCAGGCTGTCCAGGTCCATTTCCGTGGCGGACCACTGCTTCTGGCTGATGGCGCGCGGTGGTGGCGGTTCGACAATGGCCGGGGCTGCAGGTGTGACGGTTTCCTTGTCGGCCCGTTGCTCAAGCAGCTGCTTGGCGGCGTTGAACACCTGCAAGCAGGAGCCGCAACGAACCACTCCACGGGCCACGCTCAATTGAGCATGGCTGACGCGGAAGCTGGTTTGGCAATGCGGGCACTGGGTGACGAAGCTGTCGGTCATGCGGCGATCCGGTTTATGCAGGCGCTCATTCTAGCGCCGACGGCCAGTGATGCGCACCCAGCCATCGCGATTGGCGATCGGGTCCAGATCGAAGTCCTGGGCATAGGCCTTGGCGACTTCTTCACCTTGCTCGGCGAGGATCCCCGACAGGGCCAGTCGACCACCGGGTTTGACCAGGCTGGACAGTTGCGGCGCCAGGGAAACCAGCGGGCCGGCAAGAATGTTGGCCACCAGCACATCGGCTTTAACCTGCGGCAGATCTTCCGGCAGATACAGCGGGAAAAGTGCGTCGGCGATGTTGTTTCGCCCGGCGTTGTCGCGGGAGGCTTCCAGGGCCTGCACGTCGATGTCGGTGCCGACCGCTTCCTTGGCGCCCAGCAGCAGGGCGGCAATCGCCAGAATCCCCGAGCCGCAGCCAAAGTCGAGCACGTTGCAGTCTTTGAGGTCCTGACCGTCGAGCCATTCCAGGCACAGTGCGGTGGTCGGGTGCGTGCCGGTGCCGAACGCCAGGCCCGGGTCCAGCAGAATGTTCACGGCGTCAGGTTCAGGAGCAGCGTGCCAGCTGGGAACGATCCACAGGCGTTGACCGAAGCGCATGGGCTGGAAATCGTCCATCCAGCTGCGTTCCCAGTCCTGGTCTTCGATGACTTCGCTGTGATGCTCGGGCAGCGGGTTGCCGGTCAGCAGCTCGAGATGGGCCAGTACGCTGGCGGCTTCGGTGCCGCCCTCGAACAGGGCCAGCAGGTGCGTGTGCGACCACAGCGGCGTGGTGTTGAGTTCCGGTTCGAAGATCGGCTGATCTTCGGCGTCCATGAAGGTCACCGACACGGCGCCCACTTCAAGGAAGGCGTCTTCGTAGGTTTCGGCTTGTTCTGGGCTGATGGCGAGACGGACTTGCAGCCAAGGCATGGCGGGCACCTTTGAAAAATATTGATTGCAGCCTAGCGGGCTGCGAGAAGCGCGCAAGTTTACGCGAGCGCGCGACAGAAGACGACCGGGTAGACGGAGGCCGCAAGTGAACAAATCACCTGTGGCGAGGGAGCTTGCTCCCGTTCGGCTGTGCAGCAGTCGCAAAACCATCCATCTCATTGAATCAGACAGAACCGGATCGACTGTCTTGGGACTGCTGCGCAGTCCAGCGGGAGCAAGCTCCCTCGCCACGGGGTTGTGTGCGGTAATCTCCAGAAACAACAAAGCCGCACGAGGGTGGCTTTGTTGGTCTGGATCACATCTTAGTGCTGATTCTTCGCATTATTGACTTTGAACCATTGCAAAGCCTTTTTTCGTCAGGCGATAGCGTTGCAGGCGACTGTTAGGTTGCCCAGGCAAGGTCATTTCAAGGGCTCCGGCAACGATGGCTGGCAGTATGTAAGCCTTGCGGAAGTGGTCGGCGTTTTTCAGGCTCATGGCGGTTTGTAGTTCTTGCCTGCTCATTTCGCCAGCAACAACTTTCAAAAGCGCAGCGACTTCCATGGTGACTTCCATGGTGACTTCCATGGTCGTAGCTTCCGTGCGTTGCGATTGAGGATGTGCGGGCAGCCGCACGACATAAGAAATTCGGTCATCGTCGGTTTCAAATACCGGTGCAGGTGAGCCATTGGCAGCCATGACCTTGAGGATTTTCGGGATCCCTGTCGAGCGGCCTTCGGTCAGGTCCAGCTCTTTCAAGAACTCCCCAATTCTCCGATTACGGTAGCGGCGGCTCACGGCACGACCCGCTCGCAGATCTTCCAGGCGGATAGAGCGATCAGGTCCCGGAAAGCTCAATATCACCAACTCTTCCTGGCTGATGCGGACCTCGATGGGTTCACGCTCCTCATAGGAACGGTGATACACGGCGTTGACCAATGCCTCTTCAATAGCCGGGAAAGGAAAGTTCCAGACTCGTGTGGCCTCTGCGCGATCCTGGTGCTTTATCACCGTTTCACGAAGATAATTGCGCTGGATATAGGCCAAGGCTTCGCGCGTGATGGTTGCAAGAGGCCCCTTGAATATTTTTTCATCAAATCGGTCTCCGCCAGCCCCTTCGGGAAACCAGAGCACATCAATTTGTGTTCCCGCAAAGAATCGATCAGGCGCGTCGCTGAATAACATTAGCCCGACATTCTTGGGCCACGGCGATTCAGTCGGGCCGCCCACGATATTCATTTGTCTGCCTAGTGCCTCAATAGACAGGTTGTCAGCATCTTCTGCGAGGGCGCTTCCAATCTCTTTGAGGAAACTTTTCATCAGTGGTTTGGACAGGTCGCTGACACGAGCACCCAAGTTGAATCGATCATCGAAAGGCACCTTGGCAGCAAGGCTCAAGAGTTCCTGTTCGGTTTCTCCCTTGGCTTCCACCGTGCTGCTGTAGCGCCGGATGTAGTAGTGCAAGCTACGGTGTTTGGCCGTCACTGCGGCAGGGGCTTTATAGGGCCGATTTTGCCCGCCCGGTGCCCATAGCACGATTAATTTGCGGCCCTCGACCTCTTCTACACTCAGCACCGGGAAGTAGGCGGGCTGAATTGATTGGCAAGCTGCCAGCAATTCGAGCTGAGTCTTGTCCAGCGCCTGATCGGCAAGCCCCAATGGAGGGAAGATCGGCTGGCCGTTTGCATCGCAGTCTTGCCCAATCACCACATACCCGCCACCCAGGTTTTCAAAGTCATTGGCGAAGGCGCAGATTGTGCGAATGATCGGGTCGGGGTTCCAGCCCGTTTTGTATTCGATTCGCTCACTCTCGACTGTCCGCTGGCGCAGCAAATCGTTGAGATTGATCGGTAGTTTTTGAGGCATAGGCAGGTTCTGGTTCGTCGGCGTTGCGCTGATGAGAGGGCGATTATAGTCAGCCCGCACAGGCCAATGTGTGTCAGTTAAGCCCCGTAGGGTGTAGATGAAATCTCCAGAAACAACAAAGCCGCCCGAGGGCGGCCTTGTTTTTACCGGCTAGAGCTTAATGCTTGTCGCCAGCCAGCTTGTGTTCCAGGTAGTGGATGTTGATTCCACCTTTGCAGAAGCCTTCATCGCGGACCAGGTCGCGGTGCAGCGGGATGTTGGTCTTGATCCCGTCGACAACGATCTCGTCCAGCGCATTGCGCATGCGCGCCAGCGCTTCATCACGGGTTGCGCCGTAGGTGATCAGCTTGCCGATCAACGAATCGTAGTTCGGCGGAACGGCATAGCCACTGTACAGGTGCGAATCGACGCGAACGCCGTTGCCGCCTGGTGCGTGGAAATGCTTGACCGTGCCAGGGCTCGGCATGAAGGTTTTCGGGTCTTCGGCGTTGATTCGGCATTCCAGTGCATGACCGCGGATAACCACGTCTTCCTGGGTGTACGACAATTTGTTGCCAGCGGCGATGCTGAGCATCTCCTTGACGATGTCGATGCCGGTGACCATTTCCGAAACCGGGTGCTCAACCTGAACGCGGGTGTTCATTTCGATGAAATAGAACGCGCCGTTCTCGTACAGGAACTCGAAAGTACCCGCGCCACGGTAGTTGATGTCGATGCACGCCTTGACGCAGCGTGCGAGGACTTCAGCGCGAGCCTTCTCGTCGATGCCCGGTGCCGGCGCTTCTTCGAGAACCTTCTGGTGACGACGTTGCAGCGAGCAATCGCGGTCGCCCAGATGGATGGCGTGGCCCTGGCCGTCGGAAAGCACCTGGACTTCCACGTGACGTGGGTTGGTCAGGAATTTTTCCAGATAGACCATCGGGTTGCCGAACGCCGCGCCAGCTTCGGTGCGGGTCAGTTTTGCAAAGGAGATCAGGTCTTCTTCTTTATGCACAACGCGCATGCCGCGACCACCACCGCCGCCAGCGGCTTTGATGATCACCGGGTAACCGACTTCGCGACCGATGCGCAGAGCGGTTTCTTCGTCTTCAGGCAGTGGGCCGTCGGAACCCGGAACGGTTGGAACGCCTGCAGCGATCATGGCGTGCTTGGCCGATACCTTGTCGCCCATAAGGCGTATGGTGTCGGCTTTCGGGCCAATGAACGCGAAGCCGGAGTTCTCGACCTGTTCAGCGAAATCAGCGTTTTCCGCAAGGAAACCGTAGCCTGGGTGAATGGCGGTGGCGCCGGTCACTTCGGCCGCGGCGATGATGGCCGGAATGTGCAGGTAAGAGTGTGCGGCCGAGGCCGGACCGATGCAGACGGATTCGTCTGCCAGGCCCAGGTGCATCAGCTCTTTGTCGGCCTTGGAGTAAACGGCGACAGTCTTGATGCCCATCTCTTTGCAGGCACGCAGGATCCGCAGGGCAATCTCACCGCGGTTGGCGATCAGAACTTTTTCCAACTTCGCAGTCATCAAAGTTTCTCCGCGGTTCAAACGATGGTGAACAGCGGTTGGTCGTACTCAACCGGCTGGCCGTCTTCGACGAGGATGGATTCGATCACACCGCTGGTTTCAGCTTCGATGTGGTTCATCATCTTCATGGCTTCGACGATGCACAGGGTGTCGCCTTTCTTCACGGTCTGGCCGACTTCAACGAAGGACGGCGAGCTTGGCGAAGACTTGCGATAGAAGGTGCCGACCATCGGCGAACGGGCAACGGTGCCGTTCAGCACTGGTGCGGCCGGGGCAGCAGGCGCTGCAGCGGCAACCGGAGCGGCAGCAGCTGGTGCTGGAGCCGGAGCATGCATTGGAGCCGGTGCGTAGTACTGCTGAGCCGGGGTCTTGCTATGACGGCTGATGCGTACGGACTCTTCGCCTTCCTTGATCTCGAGCTCGTCGATGCCGGACTCTTCCAGCAATTCGATCAGTTTCTTAACTTTACGGATATCCATGAATCATCAACTCCCAAGGGTCGGTCAGGGGCGTTTAACGCTTGTAGTTCAAGTCGTTGCCTGTGTTTCAAGCTGTTCTAGCGCGGCCTCCAGGGCCAGTCGGTAACCGCTGGCGCCAAGGCCGCAGATCACTCCCACCGCTACGTCGGAGAAGTAAGAGTGATGGCGGAAAGGTTCGCGTTTGTGCACGTTAGACAAATGCACTTCGATGAATGGGATGCTCACCGCCAGCAGCGCGTCACGTAATGCGACACTTGTGTGCGTAAAAGCTGCTGGGTTGATCAGAATGAAGTCCACACCTTCGCCTTTCGCAGCGTGGATGCGGTCAATCAATTCGTACTCGGCGTTGCTTTGCAGGTACAGCAAATGGTGGCCGGCTTCACGGGCACGGCGTTCCAGGTCCTGGTTGATCTGCGCCAGTGTCGTAGCGCCATAGGTGCCCGGTTCGCGGGTGCCGAGCATGTTCAGGTTGGGTCCGTGCAGAACCAATAGCGTCGCCATCTGCTGTTCCTTGTTATCTGTGTGCAGTTGTCAGAACCCGGCGACTATGCCGCAAAGCCTTTGTGACTGTCCAGTTCTATGCAATAGCCAGCACGATGGCCGATGTTTGCGCGAAATATGTGACCGGGTTATTAAATCCGGTCATTTGCTTTGGCAACACGTTCGGCGAAGTCCGTCGCGTTGATCTCGCCGATCACTCGTACATCGGCGCGTTCGACGCCGTCCTTGCCGAAAAACATCAGGGCCGGAGGGCCGAACAGTTTGTAGCGGTCGAGCAGGGCGCGTTGCTCGGAATTACTCGCAGTGATATCGAAGCGCACGAGGCGATAGCCGTTCAGGCGTTCGACGACGGTGGCGTCGTGGAGTACTTCGCGTTCGATGACTTTGCAGCTGATGCACCAGTCCGCGTACCAGTCGAGCAGCAGCGGGGTGCTGGTGGATTTGGCCTCGGCGAGGACCCGGTCCAGGTCGGCCGGGGTGCTGATGGTTTGCCAGGCACTGGTGTTTTGCGGCTGTTCGTTGCCGACAATCGTGCGCGGCTGGCCAATCGGATTGAACGGGTCGGTCTGGCCGCTGAACGCCCCGAACCAGCAAGCCAGTGCATAAAACACCAGGAACATCCCGAGCAATTGACCGAGGCGTTTTCGAGGAGGTTTGTAGACGAATTCCAGCGCGCCCATGAACAAGCCGACGCCACCGGCCAGCAAACCGATCAGCAGCAAGGTGATCTGACCCGGCAAGACGCGACTGACCAGCCCGATGGCCAAGCCCAGCAACAACACGCCAATCGCATTTTTCACATAGACCAGCCACGGCCCGCTTTTCGGCAGCCAGGCTGCGCCACCGGTGGCCACGAGCAGCAGCGGCGCGCCCATGCCGAGGCCGAGCATAAACAGTTTCAATCCGCCGCCCAGCGCATCGCCGCTGGCGCTGATGTACAGCAACGCACCGGCCAGCGGTGCCGAGACGCAAGGCGACACCAACAGGCTGGACACAACGCCCAGCACCGCGGCGCCCCACAGCGATCCGCCTTCGGTGCGACCGGCGATGCGGTCCAGTCGGCTGCTGATGGCTTGCGGCAACTTGAGTTCGAACACGCCGAACATCGCGAGGGCAAACAGCGCAAAAAACATCGCGAACGGCACCAGCACCCACGCCGATTGCAGGCGCGCCTGAAGGTTGAGCTGAGCGCCGAACATCCCCATTAACGCTCCCAGCAGGGCGAAGCAGATGGCCATTGGCAGCACGTAAGCGAGCGACAGATTGAAGCCGCGCAACCCGCCGACCTGACCGCGCAACACCACGCCGGAGAGGATCGGCAGCATCGGCAACACACACGGGGTGAAGGTCAGGCCCAGTCCGGCGAGAAAGAACAAGGCAAGCTCGCGCCAACTCCAGTTCTGCGCGCTGGCGGGCGTCGGGGCGCCGATGCCATCAATGTTCAGGCGTTCGGTTTCGGGGGGATAACACAGGCCTTTGTCGGCGCAGCCCTGATAAGTCACGGCCAGGGTGAAGGCGCGGGGATCGGTGCGCGGCACTTCGACGTCGAGGATGCCGTGATAGACCTCGACATCGCCAAAGTACTCATCGTGCTTTTGTTCGCCCTTGGGCAATTGCGCCGCGCCAAGGACAACCTCGGCCGGATCGGCGTGAAACTGAAAGCGATGCCGATAGAGGTAGTAACCCTCGGTCGCGACAAAACGCAGCTTGATCGATTGCGGCGTGGTGTCGACCAGGCTCAGCTGAAAGGCCTCGCGCACCGGCAGGAAGTCGGCGCTGTTGTTGATCGAGCCCAGGGTGGAACTGGACCGACTCTCCAGCAACCCGGCGGCGGTGGCCGGCAGGGCGAGCACTAAAAGCAGCAGGCAAAGCAAACGGCGCATGACAATCTCGCGTATCGGAATTGGGGGCATGATAGCGGACAGTCGAGGGGTGTGCAGGCAGGGAACTGTGCGGTGATGGATCTGCCGCTATCGCCAGCAGGCTCGCTCCCACATTGGAATGCGTACCCCTGTGGGAGCGAGCCTGCTCGCGATGGCGGTCTGTCAGACGCGGAAAGCCTGAACGGCGGTATGCAGTCGCCCACCCAGCACCAACAAATTCTCCCCTTGCACGCGTCCCTCGCCGATACGCAGCAAGTTATCCCCACCCAATTGATGGATCCGTTCGCTGTGATCGCGGATCTCACTGACGGCGCCACTCTGCTGCGCCGTGACATCGGCAATGCGCACGGCGGTATCGGAAATGGTCTGGATCGCCCCGACGATTTTATCCAGGGCACCGTCGGCAGCCTGAGCCTGATTGGCCGTGGCTTCGGCGTGTTCGACCTGGGCACGCATGCCTTCCACCGATTGCCGCGCGGCGGTTTGCAGGCCGGCGATCAAGGTCTGGATCTCTGCCGTGGCCCCGGCCGTGCGTTGCGCCAGTGAGCGAACCTCTTCCGCTACCACCGCAAACCCGCGACCCATCTCCCCGGCGCGGGCGGCTTCGATCGCGGCGTTCAGGGCCAGCAGGTTGGTCTGGTCGGCAATCGAGCGGATCACCGTCAGCACACCGCCGATGGTTGCCGACTCTTCAGCCAGGTGCTCGATCATCTGCGCATTGCCCTGCACTTCACCCACCAGCGCGTGCAGCCCGGTGAGGCTCAGGCCGATGACTTTTTGGCCATGCTCTACCGCCAATCCGGCATGGCGACTGGCGTCGGCGGCCTGACTGGCATCGCCGGCGACCTGTTGAATCGTGGCTTCCAGTTCGCCGAGAGAATCACGGATCAGCGCGGTGTCGCCGGCCTGGTGTTCGGCGCCGCTGTGCAGGTCGTTGCTCAGCTCGGCCAGGCTGCGGCTGCTGCCGGCAACCTGCTCGGCATTCAGGCGAATGGTCCCCACCAGGTCCACCAGGTACGCGCGCAAGCGATTGAGCGACGCTTCAATGTCGTGCAGTTCGCGATTGGTCTTGCCCAGCTGAATGTCCTGGCTGAAGTCGCCCTCGGCCCAGGTTGAAAGGGCTGGAGCCAGGTTGGTCAGCGTGCGGGCCAGTTTTCGTTGCAAGGTGTCGATCAGCAGCGCGATCAGCAGAATCAGGCCGATCATCACGCCTTGCATCAGTCGCACTTCGCCCTGGATCTGCCCGTGCTGGGCACGGACCACCGGTTCCAGTCCGGCGATGGCCTGCTGCACGTCGGCGATTTTCAGGTGTGTCGCGGTGCTGAGGTCGGTGCGCTTCTGGATCTGGTCGCGAGTGCGCGCCAGCTCAGCGGGGTAGCGCGTCAGCAGGCTGTTGAGTTCCCGTTTGAGGCCGACGCCGGCGTCTTCGGCGACAGCTTTTTCGGTGTTCTCCAAACCCATCATCGCCGCGAAATCATCCGTGCCGGATTCGCTGCTGGCCGCCACGCCGAGCAGCGGCAAGGCGCCGATCAGCTCGGACTGTGCGCTGATGCTGGCGACTTCGCGTTCGACATCGGCGGCCAGTTCACTGCGACCGCTACTGACCAGTTTGTCCCGGGCCAGCGACAGTTTGCCCAAGTGTTGGGACGCGGCGAGCAGAGGCGCGAGGTACGCCGCCTTGCCGCTGGCGTATTGGCTGAGTTGGTCGAGGCTGGCGCCAAGTTCGCGTTCGGCTTGCAGCAGCAGCGCCTGGGGATCACCGGCGAGTTTGCCGGCGGCCAGCAGGTCGGTTTTGCTGAATTCATTCAGGTTCGACAGGCTCGGGCGCAAGGTGTCGGCCAGCGCCGGCGGCAATTCACCGAGTTCCTTTTCCAGACCAACAATGGCCTGGCTGGCGCTGCTCAGGCGCAGGGCATCGCCGCTGGCGAGGTAATCCTCGACGTTGCGCGCCACTTCATTCTGAAATTGCTGAGACAACCCCAGATAACGCTCCATTAGCAGATATGGGCGTTCGAGGGCTTTTTGCGACCACCAGAGCGTCGCGCCAAGGGCCACGCACACGGCGACTAAAAGGAGGGTGTTGAGATTGGTCAGCAGCTTCAGGCGCATCGCGGGTCTACCAACGGCAGAATGGTAAGCGCCTGAAGTTATTGCGTTTCTGTTACAGGGTTATGACGGAATGGGTCCATTCCGATGAAAAAGTGGCACTTTGCTTTGACGTTCGCGCCGCCTGCACGCGGTTGCGTCCGCCGTCCTTGGCACGGTACAGCGCTTCGTCCGCCTGGCTGGCCATCATCAGGCTGTCGGAGTGTTCGCACAGCTCCACCACTCCGGCGCTGAAGGTGCACCACAAATCCTGGGGCTGGGCCGGATAGTGGATTTCGGCAAAGCGCTGACGGATTTCATCGAGCACCCTGTGGGCCGCTTCGAGATCGGTGTCCGGCATGACGATGGCGAACTCTTCACCACCGTAGCGGCCGATGAAGTCGGTCTTGCGCAGCCGCTGCTTGAGGAACAGCGCCAGGCTCTTGATCACCCGGTCGCCCATGGGGTGGCCGTGGCTGTCGTTGACCCGTTTGAAGTGGTCGATATCGAGCATCGCAAAACTCAGCGGCTTGCTCTCGCGGCGAGCGCGGAAACTGCAGTCTTCGAGCAGTTGCAGGATATGGGTGTGGTTGTACAGACCGGTCAGGCTGTCGCGGACCATCCGCGCTTTCAGATTGCGTGCCCGCGCCGCACGGTTGCGCACGGTGGTGATCAGGTGCCGCGGCTTGATCGGCTTGGTCAGGAAATCGTCGCCGCCTTCGCTCATGGCGTCGAGTTGCTTGTCCAGATCATCTTCGGCCGACAGGTAAATGATCGGCACGCTGACGTAACGGTCGTTGTGACGGATAACCTTGGCCAGTTCCGTGCCGGTGCAGGTTGGCATGTACATGTCGAGGATGATCAGGTCCGGCTGAAAGTCCGCCAGTTCGGCCATGGCCTGAATCGGATCGATCAAGGTGCGCGTGACGATCCCGGCGCTGTTCAACAGGCGCTCGGTGTGCAGCGCCTGGGCGCGGGAGTCGTCGATGATCAGCACTTTATAAGGTTCGTACTGGGCGACACAGGTCAGCACTTCGATCTTCTCCAGCAGGCTCGAGGCTTCGAGGGTGCCGGTGAGGAATTCCTGGCCACCGGCGCGCACGGCGGCGAGGCGGGTCGGGGTGTCGGTTTCATGCAAACTGAAGAACAGCAGCGGTAAAGGCTCGTCCAGTCCGACCTGGGCTTCGGCGGCCAGTTTCAGGCCGATGCCGGTGCCACTGAAGTCCACATCCATGACAATCGCCGCAGGCAGGCGCTCGACCATCGAAGAGCGAAACGCCGCCACGCTGTCGAGGGATTGGGCGCTGAGCCCGAAAAACTCCAGCTGCTTGGCCAGGCGCTCGGCGCGGTCGTGATCCTGCAGCATCACGTAGATGGGCTTGCGTAGAGGCGGCAGGAAAGTTTGTTCGAGTTGATCACCGTGGCGCAGGCCGGTGCGCGACAGGCGCTGCATCAAGCGATTGAGGTCGGTGATCAGGCCGCTGCTCAGGCGTCCCCGATTGGCGTCGACAGCCTCCAGCGACAGGCCGATGTGGCGCGCCAGTTGCGTGTGTTCCGGTTGTTCGAAACGCTCGGCGAACCGCAGCAGGCGCAGGTTGGCCTCGCTCAGTTCGGACAAGTCGGTGGTGGACCACTCAGTGCGTTGCAGGCGCTGCCATATCTCAAGAATCTGACGTGCCTGATGAATTACCCGCTGGGCAAAGTGGTGCTTGAGGCGCTCACGGCTGGGGTCTTCTGGCTCGGTCATATCCTGACTACTAGTTAGGGTGCATGCTGAGATCGACTGGTGGCTCTATGCTAGCACCTCTTTTCAATCCCATGAGCGTCGTGCGTCAATAATCTGCAAAGCGGCAGCATTCAGTTTCTGACTGACTGGTCGCATAGGCTCGCCGCTGTGCGCAATCATGTAGCAGCTGGCGCAGCCTGCGTTCGGCTCGGGCCGCGTTCGGACGCAGCAGTCGTAAAACCTGAGCGCGAGGTATTCCTGAATCACCGCATCGCCTGATTTCACGACTGCTTCGTCCGAACGCGGCCCGAGCCGAATGCAGGCTGCGCCAGCTGCTACAAAGGTGTGTGCTTCATTTATAGTGGCGCCTCGACGATGCGATTGTGTGGCAAACGAGGCACGATGGCGTAGGGTTGTGGTCGAACCGATGAACTCAAGTGATTGAAAGGATATCGCCATGCTGGACTGGAAGAATCGCGCGGGCAGCGCGCCTGAACGTGCCGCTGAACCGAAATCGGCTACCCGTAGTTACGTCGGCGGCCTGCTGTTCAGCCGGGCACTGGCCACGTTGATTGGCCTTTACCTGCTGGTGGCGATTGCGCTGGGCTGGTATTGGAGTCAGGAACCTGCGCTGTTCCCGGTTCAGCAAAATGCTCAGGCGGCTGCCGAGAAAGAAGGCAAGCAGATGGTCGTCGGCTACACCACGGTAGAAACCCTCAAGACCGTCGCCGGCACGTTGCTGAGCAAACCAGGTGGTTATATTTCCAACGACCGTTTCCCGCCGGGCCTGTGGATGGACAACACGCCGAGCTGGGAATATGGCGTGCTGGTTCAGGTCCGCGACCTGAGTCGTGCCATGCGTAAAGACTTCGCGCGGTCCCAGTCGCAGTCCACCGAAGACGCTGACCTGGCCAAGGCCGAGCCGCGTTTCAACTTCGACAACAAAAGCTGGGTGCTGCCGTCCAGTGAGTCCGAATACCAGGAAGGCATCAATTCCCTGAGCCGTTATCAGGCACGCCTGTCCGATCCGAGTCAGAAGAGCGCGCTGTTCTATGCCCGCGCCGATAACCTGAACAACTGGCTGGGCGATGTCGGCACCCGTCTGGGCTCGCTGTCGCAACGGCTGTCGGCCAGCGTCGGCCGGGTCAAACTCAATACGGCGTTGAAAACCGAAGTGCTGGCGCCGGGTCAGGTGCCACAGGTCGATGAAGAAATCGTCGAAACCCCGTGGATGCAGATCGACAACGTGTTCTACGAAGCTCGCGGCCAGGCCTGGGCCTTGTCCCACCTGCTGCGTGCCATCGAAGTCGACTTCGCCGATGTGCTGGCGAAGAAGAACGCCACGGTCAGCGTGCGTCAGATCATTCGCGAGCTGGAAGCATCGCAGGAGCCGGTCTGGAGCCCGATGATCCTCAATGGCAGCGGCTTCGGCGTGCTGGCCAACCACTCGCTGGTCATGGCCAACTACATTTCCCGGGCCAACGCCGCAGTGATCGATCTGCGTCAATTGCTCAATCAGGGCTGAGTCATGGTCGATACCGCCAATGAGGCTGCCCACCGCGCAGCCTCGGATGCCGAACAGATCGCCTGGGTCGACGAGCAGGACAACCTGCTCGGCGCCCTGGTCCGTTCCGACCTGCGCGAGCGCGGGCTGATCGGGCGTGGCACCTACATCATGCTGTTCAATTCGGCCGGTGAACTGTGTGTTCACCGTCGAACCCTGAGCAAAGCCATTTACCCCGGTTACTGGGACGTGGCGGCAGGTGGCATGGTGCTCGCCACCGAGACGTATGCCGAATCGGCTGCCCGAGAACTGGAAGAAGAGCTGGGCGTGAGCGGTGTGGAATTGACCGCCCATGATCACTTTTTCTTCGAGGACACCGGCAATCGCCTCTGGTGTTCGGCTTTTTCGGCTGTGTGGGACGGTCCGTTGATCCTGCAGCCGGAAGAGGTGCTGGAAGCGCGCTTCCTCCCTATCGATCAGGTCCTCCTGGAAATCCAGCAAAAGCCTTATTGCCCGGACTCTCTGGCCGCGTTGAAGCGCTATCTGCGCGCGCGTGGCGAGGACGTCGCAAAAGAGCTATAAATTGGCGCCGATTGGCTCTTAGCAAGTCGGCTTTTTGCCGTTACACTGCGCGACCTTTTCAAACTGAACCAGCGTTGCCTGGCTCAGTAGCGCTGCCCCTGCCTGAGTGGGGCTTCGCGGTCGATGGCAGCTTCCCGGGTTGCCGCGACCAGTCTTTGTCCTCCCAAGAGGATTGCCGGTGGCCAAAAAAGCCGCATCCTTCGCCGCCCTTGGTGGCCTGGTATTTTCCACCGACGCAGGTCGTCATTGCCCCGATTGCAGTAAACCGGTGGACGCCTGTATCTGCAAACAGACCGTTATCCCGGCCGGCGACGGCATCGCTCGCGTGCGTCGAGAAAGCAAGGGCCGTGGCGGCAAGACGGTGACCACCATCACCGGCGTGCCGTTGGCGGAAGAAGCGCTCAAGGACCTGGCCACCACGTTGAAGAAACGCTGTGGGACCGGGGGAGCGTTGAAAGACGGAATCATCGAAATCCAGGGCGATCATGTCGAGCTACTCTTGGCTGAACTGATCAAGCTGGGATTCAAAGCGAAGAAGTCCGGCGGCTAGCAGCCTCTGTGAAAACCACCCTCGGCTTGATCCAGTCCCGATTCAACTCTGGCCTGGCGTCGTCTACATGGTTTTCACAGAGCCTGTTCTGACCGGTTTCTAAACTCAGCGCTGAATGTGAGGTCTATGGCCCTTGCATGCAGGCTAATCGTCATTTTCATTCTTTAGACTGCGCCGGCCTGAACCCAGGCGACGCTCTATGACTTCTTTATAGGGGACTTCAATGTCCGTACGACGCACACGCAAAGACGATGGCAGCCAATGGACAGTTGCGGACAGCCGCAGTGTTTACGGGATTCGCCATTGGGGGGCCGGGTACTTCGCGATCAATGACGCCGGTCGCGTCGAAGTTCGTCCGAACGGTCCGACCAGTTCGCCTATCGACCTCTTCGAGCAAGTCGACCAGCTGCGTAAAAGCGGCCTGTCCTTGCCGTTGCTGGTGCGTTTCCCTGACATTCTGCAAGACCGCGTACGTCAGCTGACCGGCGCCTTCGACGCCAACATCGAGCGCCTGGAATACCAGAGCAAGTACACCGCGCTGTACCCGATCAAGGTGAACCAGCAGGAAGCAGTGATCGAAAACATCATCGCTACCCAGGATGTTTCCATCGGCCTGGAAGCGGGCTCCAAGCCTGAGCTGCTGGCTGTGCTGGCCCTGGCGCCGAAGGGCGGCACCATCGTTTGCAACGGTTACAAGGACCGCGAGTTCATCCGTCTGGCGCTGATGGGCCAGAAGCTGGGCCACAACGTGTTCATCGTGATCGAGAAAGAATCCGAAGTCGCCCTGGTGATCGAAGAAGCTGCCTCGCTGAAGGTCAAGCCTCAAGTCGGCCTGCGCGTGCGCCTGTCGTCCCTGGCTTCGAGCAAGTGGGCTGATACGGGTGGCGAGAAATCCAAGTTTGGTCTGTCGGCGGCGCAGCTGCTGTCGGTGGTCGAGCGTTTCCGCGCGGCCGGCCTGGATCAGGGCATTCGCCTGCTGCACTTCCACATGGGCTCGCAGATCGCCAACCTGGCGGACTACCAGCACGGGTTCAAGGAAGCGATTCGTTACTACGGCGAACTGCGCAACCTCGGCTTGCCGGTTGACCACATCGACGTCGGTGGCGGTCTGGGCGTCGACTACGACGGTACGCACTCGCGCAACGCCAGTTCGATCAACTACGACATGGACGATTACGCCGGTGTCGTGGTCGGGATGCTCAAGGAATTCTGCGATGCGCAAAGCCTGCCGCACCCGAATATCTTCTCCGAAAGCGGCCGCTCGCTGACTGCTCACCACGCCATGCTGGTGGTGCAGGTGACCGACGTCGAGAAGCACAACGACGACGTGCCGCAGATCGAGAACAAGGAGTCTCTGCCGGAAACCGTGCAGTGGCTGGTTGATCTGCTGGGCCCGACCGACATCGAGATGGTCACCGAAACCTACTGGCGCGCCACGCACTACATGAGCGACGTGGCCACTCAGTACGCCGACGGCAAGCTGACCCTGGCGGAAAAAGCCCTGGCCGAGCAATGCTACTTCGCCGTGTGCCGTCGCCTGCACAACTCGTTGAAGGCACGTCAGCGTTCGCACCGTCAGGTGCTCGACGAACTCAACGACAAGTTGGCCGACAAGTACATCTGCAACTTCTCGGTGTTCCAGAGCCTGCCGGACACCTGGGCCATCGGCCAGGTCCTGCCGATCCTGCCGCTGCACCGTCTCGACGAAGAGCCGCTGCGCCGCGCCGTGCTGCAAGATCTGACCTGCGACTCCGACGGCAAGATCAAGCAATACGTCGACGAGCAGAGCATCGAAACCAGCCTGCCGGTTCACGGTTTGAACGAAGGCGAAGACTACCTGCTGGGTATCTTCCTGGTCGGTGCCTACCAGGAAATCCTCGGCGACATGCACAACCTGTTTGGTGACACCGATTCGGTGAACATCTACCAGAACGCCGACGGCAGCGTGTACCACGCCGGTATCGAAACCCACGACACCATCGAAGACATGCTGCGTTACGTGCACTTGTCGCCGGAAGAGCTGATGACCCACTACCGCGACAAGTGCGCAAGTGCCCGCATCACTGCTGCCGAGCGTACCCAGTTCCTCGACGCTCTGCGCCTGGGCCTGACCCGTTCGTCTTACCTGTCTTCTTGAGGTAAGGCACCGCTCCCATCAGGTTGTCTGAAAATGTTCCGCACGCGGCGGAAATTTCAGATGACCTGGTGCGAAGCTTCTCTATTTTCCACCGAAATGACCGACATTCATGGCTATCCATGCGAAGTGGTCCTCTTTTCGCGTAGGTCATTTCCTAAGTTGTAGTTCGGCACTCTACTCGGCCAACTCTCTCGGAGAGAATCCCCGGCCGCCCCTCCTGTAGAGAATCGCCGATGTTCGATCCAGTCAACGAGCCGTCATTTCGTCTGGATGTAGAGGGTCTGCCCGACCCCGTTGAGGTCTTGGCCTTTACCGGCAGTGAAGCGATCAGCGAACCGTTCGTGTTCGACGTTGATCTGCTGATCGATGACCCGACATTGGACCTGGCAAGCCTGCTGTATCGTCCGGCCTTTTTGCACCTCGGCCCGCCGGGAACCGGTTTTCACGGACAGTTGCATGAACTCGCCCAGGCGGGGCATGGCACTGTCCCGAGGCTTTGTCGTGTGCGCCTGAAGCCGAAACTGGCCTGCCTGGCCCAGCGTTTCAGCCAGCGCGTCTTCAGCAACCGGTCTGTACCCGAGATCCTCGCGCAGGTGCTGAAGGAGCATGGCATTGCCGGCAAGGATCGGCGCTTTGAATTGGCCGGCGATTATCCACCGCGTGATTTCTGCACGCAGTACCGGGAGTCGGACCTGCAATTTTTCCAGCGTCTGTGTGCCCAGGAACGGCTTCATTACCACTTCGAGCATCGTCGGCGCGGGCACTGCCTGGTCTTTGGTGACGGAAAGGGGCAATTTCAGCGGGGAGCCGAGATGTTGTTTGAGCCCGACGCCGGACAGCCCGGCGTGCAGCAGTTCAAAGTTCAAGGCAACACGCAGGCTGGCGAAGGCCAGACGAACCTGATGACGCTGCGCAGTGGCCAGCATGCTCCGTTGTGCGGCCATCCGTGCGCCGACTGGAATCGTCTCTGGTTGCTGACCCATGTCGAGCATCAGGGGGGGCAGACGCCGGGGTTTGCTTATGGCAACCAGATCCGTGCGGTTGCCGGGGCGTTACCTTGCGCGGCACCTCATTCGGTCATGAGCCCACGAATGCACAGCCTGCAACGGGCCTGGGTGGTCGATATCGATGAGGCGCAACCCGATTCATCCAGACCCGTCGCCGTGCAGTTTGACTGGGTCTATCAGGGCGAAGGCGCAGCGCCCAGCCATTGCTGGCTGCCGTTGGCAGCGGAATTGGGCGATGTGCACGCCATGCCGTTGATTGAAGGCACTCAGGTGCTGGTGAGCTTTATCGAAGGTGATCCGGATCAACCTTTAATCAGCGGTTTTCTGCCTGGCCCACCTTTCTCCCGAGCGTCAGGCTTGCCCGAGCTCCCTCCCGCCGCAGCGATAGATGACAACGCTGCCGTCGACGGATTGTTGCGCTTGTTGCAGTCCAGCGAGCCGATAGTGCTGCTGTGTCTGTTGCCCGGCGGGGGCAGTTTCAACCATTGCGCGCAAGCCTTCTGCACCTGCCGGGCAGCGACGCAGCTTGGCCAGAGCGGTGCGGCATGATCGTCGCCCAGGCGCCCGAATCCATGGCGCAATGGCTCCTGCTCGACGTACCGGGGGAGCCCCGGGCCGGTGCAGTGCTGCGCCAGCAGTTTGCGCAGGTTCGCTGGTTCCGACTGTTCGATGGCACCGAATTGCAACCCTTACGCGAGCACGGGCCGCTGTTGGTCGACCTCAAGGAATGCCCGGCACTGGCCGATCTATGCCAGCGCGAACCGCGCAGTTGGAGCGGTTTGTTGCTGGTCAGTGAAGCTTCGTCGGCGCAACTGCTCGAGCATTTGCGCCGCATGCTCACGGTCACCTTTGGCCTGCACCACCGCGGGTTGTTGAGTTACTACAATCCACACACTGCCAGTTACTTTTTCGACGCCTGCGATGCCCTGGAACTGAGTCGCTGGCTGGGTCCGATCAGTCAGATGCGCTGGTTTGGCGGAACCTGGGCCGACCGGGCAATCGGCAGTCAGGGCTGGCAGCGGTTGTCCAATCCGGGGCTTGCCGTCAGTCCGTTGGCCGTCGAAGAAAACCTGACGCCTCGTCAGCGGGACACCTTGCAAACCTGTCTGCTCGAGCAGCATGCCTGGCATTGGAGCCGGTCCACAGGGACCGACTACAACAGCCAGTGGTCCATTATTCAGGAAGGGCTGGCGCTGGGATTCAGCGAACGCCCGGTGCTCGATGGCTGGATATGGCTGCGCTTGCAGTATCCCGACGCTACGCCCCTGCAGCCATTGCGCGGAATGACCCAGCAGGAGCGTCTCGATAGCCTGCGCAACCGGTGGCAGAACGATCAGTCCTGAACCCGGGGTTCGACATTGATGGGCGACTCTCTCCGGCGCCCTCCGACTTAGCCGGCCCGTCCTGTGAACCAGCCGTCGTTCTTGCGCAACAACCAGGCAAACGCGCCGAGGGTCAGGCTGCGCAGTGCCATGAACAACAGGAACGTTATCCACAGTCCATGGTTGCCCAGACCCTGCAATGCCCAGGCGAACGGCAGCAGGAGAATGACCGTCAGCAGCATGCCGTTGCGCATTTCCCGGGCACGCGTGGCGCCGATGAACAGCCCGTCGAGCAGGTAGCTCCACACGGCAATCAGCGGCAGCGCGGCGAGGTAGGGCAGGTAGATGAACGCGGTATCGCGCACGCTCTGGATGTCGGTCTGCATCTCGATGAACAGGTGTCCGGCGAAGGCGAACAGCACGGCGAAACCCAGGCTCGCCAGCAACGACCAGCCACAGGCAACGACCAATGAGCGACGCAACGCTTCTCGATCACGCGCACCGATGGCATGCCCGCACAGGGCTTCCACGGCATGGGCCAAACCATCCAGCGCGTGGGCGGTCAGCAGCAAGCCGTTGAGCAACAAGGCGTTGGCGGCGACGGTGGCATCGCCGAGCCGCGCACCTTGTACGGTGATCAGGAAAAATACCGATTGCAGCGCCAGGCTGCGGATGAAAATGTCGCGGTTGACGGCCAGCAGTGGCCGCCAGCTATGCCACAACGCCAGAGCGGCCCAGGCGATGTGCCCGGGATAAGCGCGCAGGGCTTTGCGAGTCATCAGCAGGCCGATCAGCGCGCCGGTCCATTCGGCGATCACCGACGCCCGGGCCGCGCCGACCACGCCCCAGTCCAGTCCGAGGACGAACCACAGGTTCAGCGCGATGTTCACCAGGTTGGTGCTCAACAGAATAGCCAGCGGCGCCCGGGCGTTCTGGGTGCCCAGGAACCAGCCCACCAGCGCATAACTGGCCAGTGCCGCCGGCAGACCGAATAGGCGTGTGTGGAAAAATTCGCGGGTGAGTTGGTCGAGTTCGGCCGAGGGTTGCATGAAGTGCAGCGCGACGCCGCTCAACGGGACGCCCAAGGCGCCCAGGACAATCGCGAGCCCCATCGCCAGCAACAAGCCCTGCAACAAAATTTGCCGCAACGCCGCGCCATCCCCACGGCCGGCGGCCTGGGCCGCGAACCCCGTCGTGCCCATCCGCAGAAAGCCCATGCCCCAGGCCAGAAAGGTGTACAGGCTGGCCCCGACCGCGACAGCGCCCAACTGATGGGCGTGGGGCAGGTGACCGATGACGGTACTGTCGACCAGCGCCACCAGCGGAACGGAGATGTTCGAAAGAATCATCGGCGCAGCCAGCGCCCAGACCCGGCGATGGGTAGGGCGGTCGCGCCAGTCGGCAATCAGGTTGGACATGCAGGCTCCTTGGGGGAGCGGGCATTGTAGCGGTTGATTGGGGATTTGCTGTGAATCAGAAATCGACCCCTCACCCCAACCCTCTCCCCATGGGGGAGAGGGGGAAAGGGAGCTGATCTCCATGCTTTTCAAAGCTTGAGTTCGACTCGATATTTCAGGTCGATGTAGTTTGAAAGAACACCTCGGTCAGTCCCCTCTCCCTACGGGCGGTCCGACGTTTCGGGAGGGTTAGGGTGAGGGGGATTTACGGATCAATGGATTATCCAGCTCAACAACCACAGCCCCAGCACCAACCAGATGATCCCCATGATGATCGACGCATTCATGAACGCCCTGATCGCCGACCACAACAGCATTAACCCCAGGATCAGCGCGATGATGCTGATGATCGAAGTGTCCATGCCCAGTGCACGGGACAAACCTTCGACAAAGTTACTGCCGGCATGGCTCAACAGGTTGAACAAGCCGCTGAGGCCATCAACGATAAACCGGATGACCGAACCGAGAGCCTGGCCGAGCCATTCGAAAAAACTTTCTACCTGCATGTCGTGAACGTCCTGATGTTAAGTGGTGGCGTGCTTGCCGGACTTGAGCCTTGGGCCATGGATCACGGTGCCGAGTTCCCCACAAGCATAGAGGGTTGCATAGACCCTGTGGGAGTGAGCTTGCTCGCGATTGCGGTCTGTCAGCCAGCATTGATGTTGAATTTGAAGCCGCTATCGCGAGCAGGCTCGCTCCCACACAAAATCACCCACTTGCCATCCCTGGCCATCCCCCCGAAGCTATACGCCTTCAGGAGAACCCGATGAACCTTGTTGAACTGACCGAACGCCTGCACGCCATTCGTGACCGCAATGACTGGCAGCAATTTCACAGCCCGAAAAACCTGGCCATGGCCGCGTCCGTGGAAATGTCCGAGCTGGTGGAGATCTTCCAGTGGCTGACCGAAGACCAGTCGCGCCAGTTGCCGGCGGACAAACTGGCCCACGCCGGGCAGGAAATTGGCGATATCGTGCTCTATCTACTGCTGCTGTGCGGCGAGTTGGGGTTGGACATGAATGAAGTGGTGCGCAACAAACTCGCGGACAGCGAAAAGAGGTTCAGCTGATGAGCGATCGTCATTTCGATCAATTGGCGACCCGGTTTGCCGAAAAAATCTACGGCGGTGCCAAAGGCGCAATCCGTCTCGCAGTGCTTCAGGCCGACCTGGCCGAAACCCTGCCGGACCGGCCTCTACGCGTGCTGGATATTGGCGCGGGGCTGGGCCACATGTCGTTGTGGCTGGCCCAGCGGGGTCATGACGTCACGCTGGCCGAACCCGCCGAACCGATGCTCGAAGGCGCTCGCCAGCGCTTCGCCGATGCCGGACAGACCGCCACGTTCATCCAGGCACCGTGGCAGGAATTGCTCGGTCAGCTCACCGAACCTTACGACCTGGTGCTGTGCCATGCGGTACTGGAATGGCTCGCCGAACCCCACGCGATCCTGCCCGTGCTGCATCAGTTGACCAGGCAGGACGGCTGGCTGTCCCTGGCCTTCTACAACCGCGATGCGCTGATCTACCGCAACCTGCTCAAGGGTCACTTCCGCAAAATGCGCAAGAACGACATGGCCGGCGAGAAGCAGAGCCTGACCCCGCAGCAGCCCCTTGATCCGCGTGAACTGGCGGCGCAACTTGAGGGCCTGTGGCAGGTCGAAACCCAGAGCGGGGTACGGGTTTTTCACGACTACATGCCGGTGGAATTCCAGGCCCGCGCCGAACTTGTGGACCTCCTCGAGATGGAGCTGGCCCACCGTCGTCACCCAAGCTTTGCCGGGCTTGGGCGCTATCTGCACTGGATCTGTCGGCCGGTCTGATCGGAGCGCAACATGAAAAGTCGTTCAGGGTTACTGGTGATCTGTCTCGGGTTGGCGGCCTGCCAAGGCAGTAACCCTTATGTGGCGACTTCCAACCCCTTGCCGCCGGCACCGCCTCAGGCGGCCACGACCTTCGACCGCAGCGCCTACCCGGCACCGCCGCGGGACTACGGGCGCTACCGCAGCTGGGCCTGGCTCAACGGTCAATTGCCGCCGGGCAGCGCCTGGGCGGACTCGGCCCAGGTCGCGGAAGCGGTCAGCAACGCGCTCGATCAGCGCGGCTTGCGTCCGCTGCATGACAACACCCGCCCGGCCGACCTGTTTGTCAGCGCCGATCTGCATCTGGAAACCCGTTTGCGCCAGGTTCGGGACGATTATGGCTATTACGGCGGGGGTTATTACGGAGGTGGTTACAACCGCTACGGCAATGGCTATGGCAATGGCTATGGCATGTACAACACGGTGCCAATCGTGCGCACGTATCAGGAACAGGTCGTGGTTGTGCGGGTGGATTTGTTCGACGCTCAAAGCGGCCAGCCGGTGTGGAGTGCCAGTGCCGAAACCGGTAATCGGGGCAGCCAGAGTGAGCGTGCCGATGCAATACGGGAGGCTGTAGAAAAGGCCATGTCGGCGTATCCTCCCAGTTAGCTTCTGTTGTTTAGAGGCCTTTCAAAGGTTCATGTCTTCAACCGGAGAACCATCATGATCCGCCGTTTCGCTTTACTGGCTGTGGCCGCGCTGCTCAGTGCCTGCGCCGCCAACCAGGTCAATAATGACTTCGATGCCAGCCGCGACTTCGCCGCCTATCGCAGCTGGACCTGGAAAGAACCTGCCCTGCAATATCGCCCCGATGACCCACGGATCAAGAGCGATCTGACCGAACAGCGCATCCGCCAATCGGTGGCCGATCAGCTGGATCAACGAGGCCTGCGTCCGGCCGCTGCCGGCAGCCAGGGTAATTTGAACGTGCAGACTTACCTGATCGTCGAAGAGCGCCAGCAACAGGTGACCACCAACTATGGCGGCGGTTGGGGTAATCCCTGGAATGGTTATTGGGGCGGGCCGATGTACAACGAAACCCGCAATGTGACCTACAAAGTGGCGACCATCCAGATCGATCTGCTCGACGGCAAGGACGGCAAACTGGTGTGGCGTGGCAGCGATGAGCAAATGCTCAGCCGTACGACCAATCCGTCGGATCGCAGCACGGCGATACGTGAAACCGTGGGGCGCATCCTCGCCAACTATCCACCGCACTAATCTTCAAACGACGCGATCCCCTGTGGGAGCGAGCCTGCTCGCGATGACGGTCGTTCAGTCAAAACAGATGTCGCCTGAACCATCGCCATCGCGAGCAGGCTCACCCCCACATTCGATCTCAGGCGATCACCTGTTTTGTGTCCGCAGAAGATCCATTGTGGAATGAGCCTGCTCGCGATGGCGGTGTCCCAGGCACCAGACATCAATCAGGCAACCGGCCGCCAATGCCCCACCATGTGCTCCAGATCCTCCGCACCCACCAGCTGAAAGTCCCCGCTTGACCCTGCCGCACTGGACAGCAACGTCACCTCGCTCGGTAACCGCACCGGCTTTTTGAACTGCACCGCGATCTCGACATTCGCCGTAGGCAGATGCTCACTCAGCGCCGCCAACGTTCGGGCCTTGTTCCACAACCCATGGGCAATGGCTGTCGGAAAACCAAACAGCTTGGCGCTCGCCGCACTCAGGTGAATCGGGTTGTAATCGCCGGATACCTTGGCGTACTGCCGGCCAATGTCCGTTGGTGCATTCCAGCGCGCCACTTCCAGCATCTCCAGGGTCGATGCCAAGACTTCCTCGACAGGCTCGCCTTCCAGCTTGACCCCACGGCACAGCATCTGGCTCTCTGCCTCCCACAACGGCCCCAACTGATCGTCGAGCGTGGTCACCAGATCGAACGTCGCACCCTTGGCATGCGGTTGCAGGTTCTGCACCTGCACGCTGACCCGCACGCGGTGTACGCCGCCCATGGGGCGCAATACGCGAATGCGATTGCTCAGGTGAATCAGGCCCAGCAGCGGGAACGGAAATGCCTTGGCCGTGAGCAATTGCATCTGCAAGGCAAACGCCAGGATGTGTGGATAAGTCGGCGGCAGCAATCCATTGTCGGCAAAACCGCAGACCTTGCGATACGCCGCCAGACGTTTGGGATCGACCTCGACCCAGCAGCGCAAGCCCGTGTCGGGCAATGTGGTGCCGGTGATTTTGCGCCGCATCGCCGCCTGCACGTACAGACCCGTCAGGCTCGGCTCGCGGTTGAGTGTGTGCCAATCGGTGATCATCGTTATGCCCCCAAGACACTTTGCCCGCAGACTCGCAGCGCTTGCCCGGTGAACGCGCCGGTCCCCGGTTGAGCGAGCCACGCGACCGCTTCGGCAACGTCTTGTGGCAGGCCACCCTGGCCCAGCGAACTCATGCGTCGCCCGGCCTCGCGGATGCCGAATGGCAGGTGCGCGGTCATCTGGGTTTCGATGAATCCCGGCGCCACTGCGTTGATGCTGATACCGCGCTGATCCAGCAGCGGCGCCCAGGCCTGGGCCAGCCCGATCAGCCCGGCCTTGCTCGCCGCGTAATTGGTCTGCCCGCGATTGCCGGCGATGCCGCTGATGGACGCCAACAGAATCACTCGGCCGTTGTCATGCAAGGCGCCGCTGTCGAGCAGGGCCTTGGTCAGCACTTGCGGCGCGTTGAGGTTGACCGCGAGCACTGCGTCCCAGAATTCCGGGGTCATGTTGGCCAGGGTTTTATCGCGGGTGATGCCGGCGTTGTGGACCACGATGTCGACGCCGTCGGGCAGTTCTTCGATCAACTGCGCGGCGGCATCTTCGGCGCAAATGTCCAGGGTGATGCTGCGCCCGCCAAGGCGCGCGGCGAGCGCATCGAGGTCGGTCTTGGCCGGTGGCACGTCGAGCAGAATCACCTCGGCGCCGTCACGGGCCAGGGTTTCGGCAATGGAGGCGCCGATGCCGCGTGCGGCACCTGTGACCAGCGCCTTGCGTCCGGCCAGTGGGCGAGTCCAGTCCGACACCTGCGTAGCGCAGGCTTTCAAGCGAACGACTTGCCCGGACACGAACGCACTTTTGGGCGAGAGGAAAAACCGCAGCGGGCCTTCGAGTTGATCCTCGGCACCTTCACCGACATAGATCAGCTGCAGGGTGCCGCCACTGCGCAGCTCCTTGGCCAGCGAGCGACTGAAACCTTCCACCGCACGCTGTGCGCTGGCGGCAAACGGGTCGCTCAGTGTCTCTGGAGCACGCCCCAGAATCACCAGATGCGCATTGTGATCGAGGTTTTTCACCAGCGGCTGGAAGAATTCGCGCAGCTGTTTGAGCTGATCGGTCTGCACCAGGTCACTGGCATCGAACACCACGGCTTTGAGCTTGGGGCCGTGGCCGGGAATCCACGCGGTGGCCAGGGAAGGCTCGGCGCCGTAGCTGTAGATTGCGTCGGTCAAGCGGTTGGCGAAGGCGCTGACTTTTTCTGTCAGCGGGCCGCCGCCCATCAACAGCGCTCCTTCGACAGGCCGCAACCGGCCTGCTTGCCAACGCTCCAGGCGCACCGGAGACGGCAGTCCCATGGCCCCGACCAGACGATGGCCGATGGACGAATTGGCGAAGTCGATATAACGGTCAGACATGGAACGCACTCCGGCAGCTGGGGTTCAAAGTGTGGACCACGAATGGCAATCAGTCGTTCGATCCACGAGATTAGGCCTACGCTTGAACTCAGCAGATTAGTTCGTCGCAGGACTTTCAGGCGACCATCGACCTGAATTGGAATGCAATCCCTGTGGGAGTGAGCCTGCTCGCGATAGCGGTGCATCAGCCGCCATTGATGTGACTGACATACCGTTATCGCGAGCAGGCTCGCTCCCACAGGGGATCGGTTTTCAAATTGAATATTTCATCAGGAGCTTTTCATGACTCAGCTGCGCCGCGTCGCGATTATTGGCGGTAACCGTATTCCCTTCGCCCGCTCCAATGGGCCATACGCCACCGCCAGTAACCAGGCGATGCTCACCGCGGCGCTTGAAGGCCTGATCGAACGCTACAACCTGCATGGCCTGCGCATTGGCGAAGTGGTCGCGGGGGCGGTCCTCAAGCTGTCCCGAGACATGAACCTGACGCGTGAGTGTGTGCTCGGTTCACGGTTGTCCCCTTATACGCCGGCGTATGACATCCAGCAGGCTTGCGGCACGGGTCTTGAAGCGGCGCTGCTGGTCGCGAACAAGATTGCCCTGGGCCAGATCGACTGCGGCATTGCCGGTGGCGTCGACACCACCTCGGATGCACCGATCAGCGTCAGTGAAGGTTTGCGCCGGGTGCTGCTGCAAGCCAATCGCGCCAAGACCACCGGCGACAAACTGAAAACGTTTCTGCAGCTGCGCCCCCGGGACTTGATCCCGGAATTCCCGCGCAACGGCGAACCGCGTACAGGTTTGTCCATGGGCCAACACTGCGAATTGATGGCGCAGACCTGGAACATCCCCCGCGAAGAACAGGATCAACTGGCGCTGGAGAGTCATCAGAAACTCGCGGCCTCGTACACCGAGGGCTGGCATAACGACCTGATGACGCCGTTCCTCGGCCTGACCCGCGACAACAACCTGCGCCCGGACCTGACCCTGGAAAAACTCGCCTCGCTGAAACCGGCCTTCGAGAAAAGCGCCAAGGGCACGATGACGGCGGGTAACTCCACGCCGCTCACCGATGGCGCGTCGCTGGTGCTGCTGGGCAGTGAAGAATGGGCGAAGGAACGTGGCTTACCGATCCTCGCGTATTTGCGAGACGGCGAGGCCGCGGCTGTGGATTTCGTCAACGGTGCCGAAGGGCTGTTGATGGCGCCGGTGTATGCGGTGCCGCGTTTGCTGGCGCGCAACGGCCTGACCTTGCAGGACTTCGACTACTACGAAATTCACGAAGCCTTCGCCGCACAAGTGCTGTGCACGTTGAAAGCCTGGGAAGATCCGGAGTACTGCAAAACCCGCCTCGGTCTCGATGCGCCGCTGGGCTCCATCGACCGCAGCCGCCTCAACGTCAAAGGCAGTTCACTGGCGGCCGGGCATCCGTTTGCCGCGACCGGTGGGCGCATCGTCGCCAACCTGGCGAAATTGCTCGACGCGGCCGGCAAGGGCCGAGGGTTGATCTCGATCTGCGCCGCCGGTGGTCAGGGTGTGACGGCGATTATCGAGCGCTGACCAGTTCGGCGTTCTGCTGCGCGATGCGTTCGCGGTTGCGGTTGGCGTAACTCTCGGCCATCACCGAGCAGACGATCAGCTGCAACGGGTGATAGATCATGATCGGCAGCAGAATCAAGCCCAGGCCCGGGTTGGCGCCGAAGATCAACGCCGCCATCGGCGCGCCCGCCGCCAGGGATTTTTTGCTGGCGCAGAACACCGCCGCGATCTCATCGGCCGGGCTGAATTTCAAGGCACGGGCGGTGCGGGTGGTCATCCACAGGATGATCGCCAGCAGGATCGCACTGCCGATCAAAGCCGTGAGAATCACGCTGTTGCCCTGTTGCTGCCACATGCCCGAGACCATCGAGTTGCAGAAAGCCGAATACACCAGCAGCAGGATCACCAGCTTGTCGACGATGTTGGTGTAGCGCTTGTGGCGGGCAAAGAATTTGCCCAACCACGGCCGCAACAGTTGGCCGAGCACCAGCGGCAACAGCAACATCGCGCAGAGGTCGAGCAGGGTTGAACCCAGATCGATGCCGCCGGCACCGCTGCCGACCACCAGACTCACCAGCAACGGCGTCAGGAAAATCCCCAGCACGCTGGACAGGCTCGCGTTGAGAATCGCCGCCGGCACGTTGCCGCCTGCGCTGCCGGTCAGGGCCACGGAAGAAGAAATGGTCGACGGAAGGGCGCACAAGTAGAGGAAACCCAGCATCAGCAGCGACGGAATGTGTGAACCCAACAGCGTGTCGCTCAGCCACCAGATCAGTGGGAAAACCGCGAAGGTGAAACACTGGACCATCACGTGCAGCTTCCAGTTCTTCAGGCCATGGCGGATCTGCTCGCTGGACAGGTTGACCCCGTGCAGGAAGAACACCAGGAACACGCCGATGTTGATCACGTATTCGGCGTGCATCCCGCCGCCCGTAGCACCGAAGACCGGGAAGAAATACGCCAGCAGTGTGGCGATCAGCATGCCGCACAAGAACCAGTCGGTGACCACGCGTTTGAGGTGTTTGAAGGCATGCATAAGCGGCACCGAATACATTTGTAAGAATTGATGACTTAGCCTAACGTCGGCCTTATCTGCCGTCTTGCGACATAAGGCCAATCAATGCCGACTAACGGACAACTTTCACTCGAGCGAACGATTCCGACACTCAAAGCGTTACCCCGTCCACTGTTCGCGCGGGCGGAGAGTTTGAATGCCGGGTCGTGGACGCCGCCTCATCGCCACGACTGGGTGCAGTTTTCCTACGCCATCAGCGGCGTTCTCGGCGTGCACACTGCGGAGGGCAGCTTCTTTGCGCCACCCCAATGGGGGATCTGGATTCCGGCGGATCTCGAACATCAGGTAGTGACCTCGATGCGCGCCGAGATGCGCAGCCTCTATGTGCGCCGCGAAGACTGCGAATGGGCGGACGGGCGTTGCCGGGTGCTGGAAGTCACGCCGCTGGCCCGGGAGCTGATCAAGAGTTTTTGCTCGCTGCCGGTGGAATATCCACAGGGCGACAGCCAGGAAGCGCGGCTGGTGAATGTACTGCTGGATCAGTTGGCGAATCTGCCGGAGGTGGGATTTTCCCTGCCGTTGCCGCGGCATCAGCGGTTGCTCGGGTTGTGCAATGAGCTGATCGAAAGTCCGGAGCTCAGTGTGACGTTGCAGGAATGGGCGCAGCGGTTGGGGATGTCGGAGAAGACGCTGATGCGCTTGTTCCAGCGCGAGACCGGGTTGAGTTTTCGCGGGTGGCGGCAGCGGATGCGCTTGCTGTCGTCGCTGAGTTTGCTGGAAGAAGGCGACAGCGTGACCAATGCGGCGCTGTCTTGCGGGTATGACTCGACGTCGGCGTTTATTGCGGCATTCAAAAGCCTGTTCGGGTTTACCCCGGGGGAGTTGTTTCGGCAGTGAGATCCAGCCCCTCATCGGAACGCCGCCCGCCCATCCCTCTCCCCACGGGGGAGAGGGGAAAGGGAGCAGATTGGGGGCCTTTCAAGACCTGAGTTCGACTCGGGATTTTCAGGTCGCTGTATTCAGCACAAACACCTCGGTCAGTCCCCTCGCCCCTCTGGGGAGAGGGTTAGGGTGAGGGGTGGATGTAAAACCACCCCCATTCTCAAGTCCTGAACCGCCGAACCAACCCATCCAGTTCATTCGACAACCCGGCCAGGCTCTGCGAATCCAGTCTTGCCGAGTTCGCCAGTTCCGCCACCAGCTGCGCATCGCCATGGATCTGGCTGATGTGCCGATTGATGTCTTCTGCCACCTGATGCTGTTGTTCCGCCGCCGTGGCGATCTGCGTGTTCATGTCGCGAATCACATCCACCGATTCACGGATCAGCCCGAAACTGCTGCGCGCTTCGCCGATGCGGGTCACCGATTGTTGCGACACTTCCAGGCTCGCATGCATCTGCTGAGTCACCTGGCTGGTGCGCTTGGCCAGATTGCCCAGCAAACCATCGATTTCCGCCGTGGAATCCGCCGTGCGTTTGGCCAGCGCCCGGACTTCATCCGCCACCACCGCAAACCCGCGACCTTGCTCACCGGCTCGAGCGGCCTCAATGGCTGCGTTCAGTGCCAACAGGTTGGTCTGTTCGGCGATCGAACGAATGGTCCCGAGGATCGACTGAATGTCGTTACTGTCGCGTTCGAGTTGTTGCATCGACTGCGCCGACTGTTCGATTTCCTGGCTCAGGCGATCAACGCTGGTCACGGCCGCATCAATCTGTTGCTGACCTTGCCTCGCCTGACGCTGGCCACTGTCGGCGGATTCCGCCGCCTGGCTGCAAGAGCGCGCGACTTCGTTGGCGGTGGCGACCATTTCGTGGAACGCCGTGGACACCATGTCCACCGCTTCACGCTGGCGCCCGGCGGCTTCAGCCATGTCGCTGGAAACCTGGGTCGAGCTCTTGGAGGTGGCGAGGATTTTGGTCGCGGCGCCGCCGATGCTTTGGATCAGGTTGCGAATCGCCGTCAGAAACTGGTTGAACCAGTTGGCCAGCTGCGCGGTTTCGTCGCTGCCACGGATTTCCAGGTTCTTGGTCAGGTCGCCTTCACCTTGGGCAATGCCTTCCAGGCCATCGGCCACGCTGCGGATCGGGCGCACGATGACGCTGGCGAAACTGGCGCCGACAACGGCGAAGATCACGGCCAGCACGGCGGCGATGATCGCGATCAGCCAGGTCAGTTGGGTCGCAGTGCTCATCACGTCGCTCTGCTTGATCAGGCCGATGAAGGTCCAGCCCAGTTGCTCGGACGGCCAGACGTTGGCCATATAGCGTTCGCCGTTGAGTTCGACTTCGACCAGGCCTTTGCCGGCCTTGGCCAGTTGCGCATAACCCTCACCCAAACTGCTCAGGGCCTTGAAGTTGTGTTCCGGTTGTTTCGGATCGACCAGTACCGTGCCGGAGTTCTCCAACAGCATCAGGTAGCCGGTTTCGCCGAGCTTGATCTGTTTGACCAGCTCGGTGAGCTGTTTGAGCGACACGTCGATGCTGACCACGCCGCCGTTGGTGCCCAGCTTGTTGTCGATGGTGCGTACGGTGCTGACGTAGGACGTATCATTTTCGGCCCAGTAATAGGCCTCGGTACGGAACGGCTTGCCCGGTTTGGCCTGGGCCGCCTTGTACCACGGACGCTGGCGCGGGTCGTAGTTGGCCAGCTTGGCATCGTCCGGCCACGACACGTAACCGCCGGCCGCCGTGCCGAGGATGGCGTAGGCGTAGGACGGATGGGCGTTGCCCAGGTCCTGCAGGAAGCCGAAGACTTTTTTGTCCGCCTCGCCTTGGGGAACGCTGGCGGCGTCGGCTTTCATGTAGGTCTTGAGGCTGTCGTCGGAGTTCGTGATCAGCGGTTGCCTGGCCAGGTATTCGACGTTCTGGCTGATGCCGTCGAAGAACAGTTGCATGGCATTGCTGACCTGCCGGATTTCGCGACCGCTGTTGTCGACGAATTCATCCTTGGCATCACTGCGCAAGTTCAGCACAACGAGTGTGGCGACCAGCACCACGGGCAGGCAGGCGATGATTGCAAACGCCCAGGTCAACTTCTGTTTGATGTTCATCCGCGCTCCAGATTTTTCTTGTAGGCCCACGCAGTGCAGATGACTCGCGGATTATTGGCAGCCGTAAACGTATGTGATCAACCCGGATCCTTGAGCGCGCCATCGTTTTTGTGGTCGGAACGATTGTCGGACAAATCACTCTGTCACTGAGGACTTCGGCTGATTGAGGGGGAAATTGAGGCCTGTCGAGAAAAATCCTACGAAGGGTGTGAATTCAGGTGTCAGCTTCTGTCGTAAATGCCCTCACACCCCTTCGCCAACAAGTGGCGCAGGCTCAGCTATGATCTCGGGCGGCCGATGATGACCGGCGATGGATGACCGAATAATCCGGCACATTGTGTGCATCACGACGTTCATAGGTCGGCAACCCCTCCCCCGAACGAGTGGATTGCCGTATAACGAATGACTTTCGCGTGTTTGGTAATAAAGGACCCACAATAAAAGCTGATGAAGACTCCAAAACGCATTGAACCCCTGATCGAGGACGGTCTGGTCGACGAGGTGCTGCGCCCACTCATGAGTGGTAAAGAAGCAGCTGTTTATGTGGTGCGCTGCGGCAACGAGTTACGTTGCGCGAAGGTCTACAAGGAGGCGAATAAACGCAGTTTCCGCCAGGCGGCCGAGTATCAGGAAGGCCGCAAGGTGCGCAACAGCCGTCAGGCTCGAGCGATGGCCAAAGGCTCGAAATTCGGCAAGAAAGAAACCGAAGACGCCTGGCAGAACGCCGAAGTGGCGGCTTTGTTCCGTTTGGCCGGCGCCGGTGTACGGGTGCCCAAGCCGTACGACTTCCTTGAAGGCGTGCTGCTGATGGAGCTGGTGGCCGACGAGTACGGTGATGCCGCCCCGCGTCTGAACGACGTGGTGCTGGAGCCGGACCAGGCGCGCGAATACCACGCGTTCCTGATTTCGCAGATCGTGCTGATGCTGTGTACCGGTCTGGTGCACGGTGACCTGTCCGAGTTCAACGTGCTGTTGACGCCGGACGGCCCGGTCATCATCGACTTGCCTCAGGCGGTGGATGCGGCGGGTAACAACCACGCGTTCAATATGCTGGAACGGGACGTGGGCAACATGGCGTCTTACTTCGGGCGGTTTGCGCCGGAGTTGAAAAAGACCAAGTACGCCAAGGAAATGTGGGCGTTGTATGAAGCCGGCACCTTGCACCCGGCCAGTGCGTTGACCGGCGAGTTCGACGAGCCGGAAGAGTTGGCTGACGTGGGCGGGATCATGCGCGAGATCGAGGCGGCACGCCTTGATGAAGAGCGCAAACAAGCGGTGCGCGCGGCAGATGACGCGCCACCGGGCAAAACCGAAGAACCGCCTCCACCGTGGATGCAGTGATCGGATAACGAAAAACCCGGCTTCGGCCGGGTTTTTTGTAGAAGGTAATCTCCAGACACTGAAGATCAAATGTAGGAGTGAGCCTGCTCGCGATAGCGGTGTATCAGTCGACATCAATGTAACTGACACACCGCTATCGCGAGCAGGCTCGCTCCTACAGTGGATTTCCGGTGTGACTGGATTTTTGTACCCTGCCGTATCCCACACTCAAGGACTGAATGTGAACACCTGCACCCGCAACGCCCAGTTGATCATCGCCGCCCGTCTGGTCTCGGACTTCGGTGCCTTCCTCAACATGGTCGCCCTGGCCACGTACGTCTACCTCCTCAGCAACAGCGCCATGAGCGTCGGGATATTCCTCGCCAGCCGCGTGGGCGGTGGGGTGTTTGCCAGTCTGATCGGCACGTCGTTCTATCGTCGCTGGGCCGGGCGCATGCCGCTGATTGCCTTTGATCTGCTGCGCGCCGGGCTGCTGGGCCTGCTGCTGGTGCTGCCGGTCGCCCAGCAAGCACTGCTATTACCGTTGATCGCGTTCGGCCTTGGATTCGGCAACTCAATGTTCGCCATAGGGCTCAACAGCCAGTTACCGCACCTGATCGAAGGCGAGCATCTGCTCAAGACCAACGCCTGGATCACTTCGGCCTCGTCCGCTGCCATGGTCGGCGGAAGCCTGGTGGCGGGGCTGTTGGTGGCTGCTTTTGGCTTTGAAACAGTGTTTGCATTGAACGTGGTCACTTATCTGCTGGCCGCGTTATTTATCCTGCCGTTGCGGTTTTCAAGACCGGCTCCCACTACCGAACCAACCCCGGCGCGTGGTGAGTGGCATGCCTTGCGCCAAGGCCTGCGCAGCACACCCGTGGTCGCCGCAATGCTCGCCGTCACCATGGCCGACACGCTGGGCAGCGCCGCGCACAACGTTGGCTTCCCGATCATTTCCAGACTGCTGACTCCTGAATCCGCCAGCACCACGCTCGGCCTGATGCTGGCGGTCTGGGCCTGCGGAAAACTAATCGGCGCGCGCATCGCCAGTCGCCTCAAAGGTTCGGACAATACGAACCTGGAACGACGATTTTTCTATGGCGTGTTACTGATGTCCTGCGGCTTCATCCTGATGTTTCAGCAGCAGACCCTCTACGGTTTGCTGTTATTTTCGTTACCGGCGGGACTGGGTGACGGCTTCTCCGAGGTCGGCCTGATGTCGCGTCTGCAACGTGAACCGGACAGCCTGCGCCTGCCGATCTTCAGCTTGCTGACGCTGCTGCAAATGACCGGCTTCGGCGTCGGCATGTTGATCGCCGCGCCGTTCTATTCGTGGTGGGCGCCGGGGGCCGTGGTGCTGCTGTTCCATGGCATTCCCCTCACAACGTTGCTGGTGGTGAAGGTATTCGCGATCAAGGGCGGACGGGTTGCGCGCAGCAGCCCGACTCCAGGTTCTTGAGGATCGGGCAGTCGGGGCGATGGTCGCCCTGACAGTGTTCGACCAGGTCCTGCAGGGTGTCGCGCAACTGACCGAGTTCGCGGATTTTCTGGTTCAGTTCGTCGATGTGCTGGCGGGCCAGGGCCTTCACGTCGGCGCTGGCCCGCTGGCGGTCCTGCCAGAGGGTCAGCAGTTTGCCGACCTCCTCGAGTGAAAACCCCAGGTCCCGGGAGCGCTTGATGAACGCCAGCGTGTGCAGGTCGTCGTCGCCATAAACGCGGTAGCCGCTGTCGGTGCGATGGGCGGCCTTGAGCAAGTTTATGGACTCGTAATAACGGATCATCTTCGCGCTTAGGCCGCTATGCCGGGCTGCTTGGCCGATGTTCATCGGTTGTCCTCCAGATCCTTGGGTTTCCAGGTTTTCAACAGTAGCGCATTGCTCACCACGCTGACGCTCGACAACGCCATCGCCGCGCCGGCCAGCACCGGATTGAGGAAGCCGAACGCGGCCAGCGGAATGCCGATCAGGTTATAGACGAACGCCCAGAACAGGTTTTGCCGAATCTTTGCGTAGGTCTTGCGGCTGATGTCCAGCGCGGCGGGCACCAGCCGTGGATCGCCGCGCATCAGGGTGATCCCGGCCGCGTGCATGGCTACGTCGGTGCCACCGCCCATGGCGATGCCGATGTCGGCGGCCGCCAGGGCCGGGGCGTCGTTGATGCCGTCACCGACCATCGCCACCACGCCGGTCTTCTTCAGTTCGGCGACGGTGGCGGCTTTGTCTGCCGGCAAGACTTCGGCGCGGACATCGGTAATGCCCAGGGCTTGTGCAACCACTTTGGCGCTGCCACGGTTGTCGCCGGTCAGCAGGTGGCTGCTGATGTTGCGTGCGCTGAGCTGTTGCACCGCGTGCAGAGCGCCGGGTTTAAGCGTGTCACCGAACGCGAACAGACCCAGTACGGTTGGCGCGGGGCTTTGCTCGATCAGCCAGGAGAGGGTGCGGCCTTCGGTTTCCCATGCGGTTGCGGAGTCAGCCAACGGGCCTGCGCTCAAACCACTTTCTTCCAGCAGCCTGCGATTCCCCAACGCCAGACGACGACCGTCGAGCGTACCGGCGATGCCTCGTCCGGTCAGCGATTGGCTGTCGCTCACATCCGCCACGGTCAAATCGCGTTCGGCGCAAACGTCCAGAACGGCCTTGGCCAGCGGGTGTTCGCTGCCGCGTTGCAGAGCGCCGGCCATTTGCAGCAGGGCGGCTTCGTCACCGTTGATGGCACTTAAATGAGCGATTCGCGGTGCGCCCGAGGTCAGTGTGCCGGTCTTGTCGAACACCACGGCGCTGACTTCATGGGCACGTTCCAGTGCCTCGGCGTCCTTGATCAAAATCCCGTAGCGGGCGGCGACGCCGGTGCCGGCCATGATCGCGGTCGGCGTGGCCAGACCCAATGCACAAGGACAAGCGATGACCAGCACGGCAACGGCGTTGATCAACGCGGTTTCCATCGGCGCGCCGTACAACCACCAGCCGATCAACGTCGCCAACGCGATCAACAGAACGGTCGGCACAAACACCTGGCTGACTTTATCCACCAGCTTCTGGATCGGTGCCTTGGCGGCCTGGGCGTCTTCGACCAGTCGGATGATTCGCGCCAGCACGGTTTCTGCGCCCAGGGCCTGGGTGCGAACCAGCAACCGACCTTCACCATTGATCGCGCCGCCAGTAACTTTGTCCCCGAGTTGTTTGGGCACCGGCAGGCTTTCGCCGCTGATCAGCGCTTCGTCGGCGTGACTCTGGCCTTCGACTACTTCACCGTCCACCGGGAAGCGCTCACCGGGTTTGACCATGACCAAATCATTGAGGCGCAAGGCGCTGATGGCGACGTCCTGCTCGCGGCCGTCGATCACCTGAATGGCGCGTTCCGGGCGCAAGGCTTCGAGGGCGCGGATGGCGCTGGCGGTCTGGCGTTTGGCGCGGCTTTCCAGGTATTTGCCCAGCAACACCAGGGCAATCACCACCGCCGAGGCTTCGAAATACAAATGCGGCATGCGCCCGGCCGCCGTGGCCCATTCATAAAGACTCAAGCCGTATCCGGCGCTGGTGCCCAGGGCGACCAGCAAGTCCATATTTCCGGATCCGGCGCGCACGGCTTTCCAGGCGGCCACATAAAAACGTGCGCCAAAAATGAACTGCACCGGCGTGGCCAGCGCGAATTGCGCCCAGGCCGGGAGCATCCAGTGCACGCCAAACGGTTGCAGCAGCATCGGCAACACCAGCGGCAAGGCAAGGGCGATCGCCATGATCAACGCCCAACGCTCACGGTGCAGGCGCTGTTGTTGCTGATCGGTTTGCGGGTGTTCGAGTTCCCGGACGCTGGCGCTGTAACCGGCCTTGGTCACAGCGGCGATCAGGGTTTGCGTATCGATTTGTCCGAGCAGTTCAAGATGGGCGCGTTCGTTGGCGAGGTTGACGCTGACACTCTTCACTCCGGGCACTTTGCCCAGTGCGCGTTCGACGCGGCCGACGCAGGATGCGCAGGTCATGCCGTCGATGCTCAATTCCAGACTTTGCTGCGGCACGCTGTAACCGGCCTGCTGCACCGCGTCCATCAAGGCCGGCAAACTATCGCTCGGCGCCTGGACCCGCGCCTGCTCGGTGGCAAGGTTGACGCTAACGGCAGAGGCGCCGATGACTTTACTCAAGGCACGCTCGACACGCCCGGCGCAACTGGCGCAGGTCATGCCGGCAATCGGCAGATCGAAAGTGGTGGATTCGGACATCGGTCGCGCTCCCTGTAGAAGATGCCTACAGGATCAACCTTGCCATGCTGGCAAGGTCAAGCACCAGTCTACAAATCGCAGCAGACCAAAATGTGGGAGCGAGCTTTTGTGGCGAGGGGATTTATCCCCGTTCGACTGCGAAGCAGTCGTACACCAGTGCACTCGGTGTAACTGATACGTAGCGGTTGCAGATTTTGGGGCGGCTTCGCCACCCAAAGGGGATAAATCCCCTCGCCATAAAAGCTCACTCCCACAGGGATCTGGGTCAGTAGTCGAGGGCTGTGGGCTTGAGGTACATCCCTTCCTGCGTCATCGCAATCCGGAATTTCAACACGTCCCCGGCCTTGAGCGTGATGTTCTGCGAACCCGGTGCGAGCATGCCCGGGTTGCAACCCGGTGCCTGGCCCGGCAACAGTTTGAGGCGCAGGGACACATTGCCCGGCGGCAGGTTGAACGAAGTGCTTTGTTCCTGGAACAGCCGCGCCGACAGTTGGTCCTGTATGTACACGCCGATCTCGCAGGAGGTCGCGACTTCCAGGCGCTCGCGGGAAATGATCAGTACGCCATAGTCCTCCCCGGCGGCTTGAACTGAAGGTGTCGCGGCAAACAGGCTGAGGAAGCCAAACAGGCTGAGAGCTGACCAGCGCATGGCTGAATCTCCTGAAATCGAGTCATTGATGCTCGCAGCTTGGCCGAGCGCGCCGCCGATTGCCAGCCCGGCAGATTTCTGCAGAACTTGACCTTGCCATGGTGGCAAGCTCGAGACTGCTCGCAACCTCACAAAAGGAGCCACACCATGCAAGTGTTCAACGTTCAAGGCATGTCCTGCGGTCACTGCGTCAAAGCCATTACTCAGGCGCTGCAAGCCAAGGATCCCGCGGCCAGCGTGCGGGTTGATCTGGCGGCAAAGGAAGTCGGGGTTGAAAGCGCGCTGACGACCGAGCAAGTGATCGCTGCGATCACTGAAGAAGGCTACGACGTAAAACTTGCCTGAGACCAAGCACAAATCCCCTGTAGTAGCGAGCCTGCTCGCGAAGCGGTTCATCATTCAGCATTGATGTTGGCTGACACTCCGCTATCGCGAGCAGGCTCGCTCCTACAGGTTTTATGTTTATCCAGTGGTATTTAATAGTTAGCGACCTAACGGAATGTTCAAGGCGTCGCTGCGCGGCTAGACTGTCGGGCTGCCGCCCCATGCCCAACTGGATGCCTGATGAACTTCCGTACCATTTTGATTCTTGGCGCCCTGAGCGCTTTCGGCCCGCTGGCGATCGATTTCTATCTGCCGGCATTCCCGGCGATGGCGCTCGCGTTCGGCACCGATGAGCAACACGTCCAGCTGACGCTCGCCGCGTATTTCCTTGGCCTGTCCCTCGGTCAACTGGCGTACGGCCCGGTGGCGGACCGCTTCGGGCGACGGATTCCCTTGCTGACGGGCGTTGGCTTGTTCACCGCCGCCTCCCTGGCCTGCGCGTTTGCGCCGAATCTGGAATGGTTGATCGGTGCGCGGTTCATTCAGGCACTTGGTGGTTGTGCAGGGATGGTGATCGCCCGGGCGGTGGTCAGTGACAAATGCGACGCGGTGGGTTCGGCGAAAGTCTTTTCGCAGCTGATGCTGGTGATGGGCCTGGCACCGATTCTCGCGCCGATGCTGGGTGGGCTGCTGGTCAACACCACCGGCTGGCAATCGATCTTTCTGGTGCTGACCGGTTTCAGTGCCCTGGCGGGCTTGGCGGTGGCGATCGGCCTGCCGGAAAGCCTGCCGGCCCATGTGCCGCGTCAGCCGTTGTCGGGCGCGTTGCGTCAGTACGGACGGCTGTTGGCGGATCCGGTCTACCTCGGCCACGCCTTGACCGGCGGTATCGCCATTGCCGGGATGTTTGCCTACATCGCCGGTTCACCCTTCGTCTTTATCAAACTCTACGGCGTTCCGGCGGAGCATTTCGGCTGGTTGTTCGGGACCAACGCGGCGGGCTTCATTCTGGTGGCGCAGGTCAACGCGCGACTGCTGGCCAAGCGTGGCCCGGCATTCCTGCTGGTTCGTACGGTGTGGATCTATCTGGGTGCCGGGCTGACACTGCTCGCCGTCAGTGCGATGCATACCGAAGAGTTATGGCCGCTGCTGATTCCGCTGTTTATCTGCATCGCCAGCCTCGGTTGCATCCTCCCCAATGCCTCGGCCTGCGCCATGAACGGGCAGGGCGCACGCGCCGGCAGTGCGTCGGCGATGCTCGGTTGCCTGCAATTCAGCGTCGCTGCCGGCGCGGCAGCGTTGGTCGGAGTTTTACACGATGGCAGTGCCGTGCCGATGGCGATGGTCATCAGCCTGTGCGGAATTCTGGTGGTGAGCGCGGCGATGCTCACCCGGCGTTTGCAAAATGCCCGGGCATTGGCGCAAGCCCAGGTCTGAGGGCGGGCTCAGCCAGCGGCGCGTTGCTGCTGGTCGGGAAATTGATGAGGCGCAAGCAAGCGTGCTTCAAGGGTTCGAGTGAAGGCGCGAGCTTCGGCTTCGCTGCGGAAGGTGACGGCGTGTTGGTCCAGACGGACCTGCCACTGTGATTTAGCCACTTCTTTTATCAGGATCTTCATTGCTGAACTCTCCTCTCTTAAAAGATGTTACGTAAAAGAATGCATCGCAGAGGTTTCGATTGTAGACCTGAATACGATCGCAATTGTGACAAGGGTCAACTCTCGGACTGACGGTGTCGTCCAGAAGGACGACACCTGTTTCAGCTTGTTTCAGAACCCTTCGAGCACGATCTTGCCCTTGGACTTGCCGCTTTCCAGCAGTTCATGGGCACGCCGCAGGTTAGCCGCGTTGATGGTCCCGAAGTGCTCGCCGACCGTGGTCTTCAGCGTCCCGGCGTCAATCAGCGCGGCCACGCGGTTGAGCAGTTTGTGCTGCTCGATCATGTCCGCCGTCTCGAACAGCGAGCGGGTGTACATGAATTCCCAGTGCAGCGACAGGCTCTTGCGTTTGAGCTTGGTCACGTCTAGCGCCTTCGGATCATCGATCAGCGCCAGTTTGCCTTGCGGCGCCAACGCCTCGACCAATTGATCAAGGTGATGATCGGTCTGGGTCAGGCTGGCGACATGAGTCACCTGCTCGATCCCTGCACGCTTGAGTTCTTCACTCAGCGGCTGGCTGTGATCGATCACCAGGTCGGCGCCCAACTCGCGTACCCAACTCTGGGTTTGCGCACGGGAAGCGGTGCCGATGACGTTCAGCCCGGTGAGCTGGCTGGCCAGTTGCGTGAGGATCGAACCCACGCCGCCAGCTGCGCCGACGATCAGCAGGCTTTGGCCTTCATCGGCTTTGCCTTCGCGCACTTGCAGGCGTTCGAAGAGCAATTCCCAGGCCGTGATGGCGGTCAGCGGCAGCGCAGCGGCTTCGGCGAAACCGAGGGTTTTCGGCATATGGCCAACGATGCGTTCGTCCACCACGTGCAATTCGCTATTGCCCCCCGCACGGGCGATGGAGCCCGCGTAAAACACTTTGTCGCCCGCCTTGAACAGAGTGACTTCACTGCCGACGGCCTTAACCACACCGGCCACGTCCCAACCCAGCACTTTCGCCGCGCCGCCTTCAGGCTGGACGTTCTGACGGACCTTGGTGTCGACCGGGTTCACCGAGATGGCTTTGACTTCCACCAGCAGATCGCGCGGACCGGCGACCGGTTCTGGCAGTTCGACGTCTTGCAGGGAGTGGGCGTCGCTGATCGGCAACGAGGCGTAGTAGGCGATGGCTTTCATGTAGGGCTCCTGAACAGTAATTGAAAAAGGGATCAAGCCACGGTGCGCAGGCGCTTGAGTTCGAAGTGCTCGAGGAAGTCGCCGGCCTTGGCGCGGAAGTTCTGGACATGGGCGCTGGCGTCATGGGCTTGCAGGGCTTCGTCGCTGCTCCAGTGTTCAATCATGTAGAAAGCCAGCGGGTTGGCGAGGTCCTGGTGCAGGTCGTATTGGCCGCAGCCGGCCTCGGCGCGGGTCGGTTCCACCAACGCACGCAGGTGTTGTTCGAGGGCGTCTTGCTGACCGGCTTTGGCAATCAGGGTGGCAATGGCGGTGAAAGGCTGGGACATGGTCGACTCCGGAAGCGGGATGATTTGGATGGGACAGATGATTGGCTATTTCTCTGCAAGATAAAACCCGCTAAAAGAGCAGTCTCTTTCAATATTTTTTTGATAATCGAGGCTGGAAATGCTGCGTTTCGATGACTTGCAGGTGTTCGTCCGGGCTGCGGACCTGGGCAGTCTGTCGGCGGCGGCGCGGGTGATGGACATGTCCGCGGCGGTAGCCAGTGCGGCGTTGAAGCGCATCGAACAGCAACTCGGCGCGCGTTTGCTGGCGCGTTCCACCCGCAGTTTGCGCCTGACCGCCGAAGGCGAGGGTTTTCTGGAATATGCCCGTGCCGCCCTGAGCAATCTCGATGAAGGTCGACGTTTGCTGGCCAGCGGACAGGATCAGGTCAGCGGGATCTTGCAGTTATCGGCGCCCTCGGACTTTGGTCGCAACCTGTTGCTGCCATGGCTCGACGAATTCCAGCGCGAGCATCCCCAACTGACTGTTCGTCTGTTGCTGGGCGATCGCATTGCCGATCTGTTCCGCCAACCGGTGGACATTGCCCTGCGTTACGGCGAGCCGGAAGACTCAAGCCTGGTGGCGCTGCCCATCGCCCCGCAAAACCGTCGTGTGCTCTGCGCTGCGCCGAGTTACCTGGCCAAACATGGCGAGCCGCGGCATCTGGAGCAATTGGCACAGCACAACTGTCTGTTGTTCATGCTCGGCAGCCGGGTCCATGACCACTGGAGTTTCCACGACGGCAAACGCGAAGTCGGCCTGACCGTCAGCGGCGACCGTTTCAGTGATGACGCCGATGTCGTGCGGCTGTGGGCAGTGGCAGGGGCCGGGATTGCATACAAGTCCTGGCTCGATGTCGCCGCCGATGTGCTTGCCGGCCGGTTGAAAGTGCTGATGCCGGAGCTGCTCTGTGAGCGCGCACCGCTGAATTTGCTGTGCGCCCATCGCGCACAATTGAGTAAGCCGGTGAACCTTCTGCGGGAAATGCTTGCCAGCCGATGCGCTCATTTAGGCAGTCAATTTCCGAGGATATCGAGCATCGATCATTAGTCGCAGGCAAATAGCGAAATTTCTGTCAGGAACTATCACCACCCGCGCTTTCCCAGGGGCAGGAACCGGCGGTTAACCCGCTTATACTAGCGCCCGCCTCATGTACGCACCGTCGATCTCGCGATGGCGAGTCCGCGTTCAAGTCGACCCGGCCTCTCGACCAGGCCCCCGACCTTCGCGATACCTGCGAAGCAAAGGCGCAGGTGTATGGGTGGCTTTGCTCGGCTTATGGCGGTTTCCGCGTCTTGGCCGACGACACATTACTGGTCAAGATGTCTCTGAGCAGCAGACGAAACGATTCAACAGGGAGTGAATACATGGAACATGCACCTTGCATCAGCCAGATCGCCACGTTGCTGGCTGACCCCAAGCGCAGCGCAATGATGTGGGCCTTGATGGACGGCTCGGCGCGGCAGACCGAAGAGCTGGCGCTATTGGCCGGCCTGTCTCCGTCTTCGGCCAGTGCACACCTGGGGCGTTTGTCCGCCGGAGGTCTGTTGAAAGTCGAAATCCGCGGACGCAAACGCTTTTTCCGCCTGGCTGCACCTGAGGTGGGTGCGGCAATCGAAGCGTTGGCCAGTGCGACGCTGGCCAGCACACCGCTGGAAGTCCCGGACGTTTTCAAACGCACCAGCCCCATTGCCAAACCTCAGACGGCGCCTTCGTCGTTATTGCGGGCCAGGCTTTGCGATGACCATCTGGGAGGCACTCTGGCCGCCGATCTTTACCAGCGGTTGCTGGATTCTGGCTGGATCGAGCAGTTTGAACAGCGTGTCATGATCACCCACAAGGGTTCCACGCAACTGGCCTCGCGAGGGGTATTCATCCAGGCCCTGGCCCATCGCAACAGCAGAGTGGCGTGCGCGTGTCCCGACTGGAGCGAAAGACGACCGCACATGGGCGGTTCGCTGGGTGCTGCGTTGTTGCAGCTGTTCATGCAATCTGGCTGGTTGAGTCTGCCCAGCGATTCGCGCGCCTTGCAGATCACGGCCGCGGGACAGCGAGAGATCAATCGTTTCGCCAGGGAAACCGAGCTGGAAATGGCGCTTTAGCGCTATTTGATAAACTAGCCCGGCAGCCGGCTGAGCACCGTACCTGTGGGAGCGAGACCGGCTTGCCGGCGATGGCGGTGTGTCAGTTAATATCTAAGTCGACTGACAGACTGCAATCGCGAGCAGGCTCGCTCCCACAAGGGTTTTGCGGTGAGGCTTATGGTTTGACCAATCTGGCATCCAGGCTGTTTTGCGCCAGTCGCCTGGCCTGATCCTGGGTCATGCCCAGATCGGTGTACAGCGCGTGGAAGTTCTCGGTCACATACCCGCCGAAGTACGCCGGGTCATCCGAGTTCACAGTCACTTTCACGCCACGCTCAAGCATGTCGAGGATGTTGTGCTGAGACATGTGGTCGAACACGCAGAGCTTGGTGTTGGACAACGGGCACACGGTCAGCGGGATCTGCTCGTCGATGATCCGCTGCATCAAACGCTCGTCTTCGATGGCGCGAACGCCATGGTCGATGCGCTGGATTTTCAGCAGGTCGAGGGCTTCCCAGATGTACTCGGGCGGGCCTTCTTCACCGGCGTGGGCGACGGTCAGGAAACCTTCGTGACGGGCACGGTCGAACACGCGCTGGAACTTGCTCGGCGGATGACCCATTTCCGAACTGTCCAGGCCCACGGCCACAAACGCCTCGCGGAACGGCAGCGCCTGGTCGAGGGTTTTTTCGGCTTCTTCTTCGCTCAAGTGTCGCAGGAAGCTCAGGATCAAACCGCTGGTGATGCCCAGTTGCTGCTCGCCATCCTTCAGTGCGGCGGCGATGCCGTTGAGCACCACTTCGAAAGGGATGCCACGGTCGGTGTGGGTCTGCGGGTCGAAGAACGGTTCGGTGTGAATCACGTTCTGCGCCTTGCAACGCAACAGGTAGGCCCAGGTCAGGTCGTAGAAATCCTGCGAGGTGCGCAGCACGTCGGCGCCCTGGTAATACAGGTCGAGAAACTCTTGCAGGTTGTTGAAGGCGTAGGCCTTGCGCAGGGTTTCGACATCGCTCCACGGCAGGGCGATCTTGTTGCGTTCGGCCAGGGCGAACAGCAACTCAGGCTCCAGCGAACCCTCGAGGTGCAGGTGCAGTTCTGCCTTGGGCAGGGCGTTCAGCCAGTCGTACATAGTCTTTTCTCATCAGGTGCAGATGGCGAGCATTCTACAGATGCCAGTAGAAACAATTAGCAAAACCTGACCAGCCGGTTCACACCGCGGGCTGTTCCCGTCGATAGGCGTAGGTCTCGGCGAAGCGCGAGAGCAGGAATTCGGCGCAGGTGGTGGCCGGGTACTTCGCCGGGTGCGATTCGTCCTGGCAACCGGGCAGGCATTCAATGGGCGTGTCGGGGTGGGGTTCGGCGAAGAACGGCATCGAATAACGATCGACGCCCAGCGGGCTGATCACCCGGTGCGGTGTCGACAGGTAACGGTCGTTGCTCCAGCGCGCCATCATGTCGCCGAGGTTCACCACGAACGTGCCTTCGATCGGCGGCGCGTCGATCCACTCGCCTTTGACGTTGCGCACTTGCAGGCCGCCGGCGGCGTCCTGGTACAACAGGGTGATGCAGCCGTAATCGGTGTGGGCGCCGGCGCCTTGTTGCTCTTCGGAACTGGCGGTGTGGCGCGGCGGGTAGTGAATCATCCGCAGTACGCTGACCGGCTCAACGAATCGGGTGTCGAAGAAGTCGCGCTCGATGTTCAGCGCCAGGGTCATGGCACGCAACAGGGTTTGCGCAAGTGCCTGCATGTCGACGTAGTGTTGCTCCATCAACGCTTCCCATCCCGGGATTGATGGATGGCGGTTGGGACCGCGCAACGGTTTTTCAGCCAGCACCTCAGGATGGTCGGCCGGCAGGTGCAGGCCCATGTCGAAGGTTTCTTTCAGGTCGCTGGGTTTGCTCGGGTCGAGTTGCTCGGTGGCGATGGCGCCGTAGCCGCGGTGATGGCGGGTCTGGGTAATGTCGATCTTGAGTTTTTCGGCGGCAGGCAGGGCGAAGAAGCGCTGGGCGTGGTCGAGTACGGCGTTGATGCGCGACGCGGAGATCGGGTGACCCTTGATATAGAAAAAGCCCCATTCGCGGCAGGCAAGGTCGATTTGCTTGGCGACGGATTGCCAGGTGGTTTGGTCGTCGCTGTAGAGCGGGGCGATGTCGATGATCGGGAGTTGGTTCATGCTGCTGTCCTGAAAGTGCCACTGGCTTAGGAACAGTGGAGATCCATTGTGGGAGCGAGCCTGCTCGCGATTGCAGTCTCTCAGTTGACTAAGATATTGACTGACACACCGACATCGCGAGCAGGCTCGCTCCCACAGATACTGTGTTTCAAATGAAGAAGATTACTTGGGGATGTCGGCCTTCATGCCTTCAACGTAGTAGTTCATCGACGCCAGTTCCGCATTGCTGGCCGTCGCGCCTGCCGCGATTTTCTCGGTGCCGGCCTGATCCTTGATCGGCCCGGTGAACGGGTGGAAGGTGCCGCTCTTGATGTCTGCGATGATCTGCTCGGCTTCGGTTTTCACCGCCGCTGGCACCAGGTCGCTGATTGGCAGTTCAACCGTGCCTTCTTTCAACCCGCCCCAATAATCCTGCGACTTCCACGCGTGGTCGAGCACGCTTTGGGTCGCCTGAATGTAATGCGGGGCCCAGTCATTGACGATCGAAGTCAGCACCGCTTTCGGCCCGAAGTGCGCCATGTCCGAAGCGTAGCCGACGGCGTACACGCCACGACGTTCAGCCGCCTGAATCGGCGCCGGGCTGTCGGTGTGCTGGAACACCACATCGACGCCCTGGTCTATCAGCGCGTTGGCTGCGTCGGCTTCCTTGCCCGGATCGAACCACGAGTTGACCCACACCACCTTGATCTCGGTGCCGGGGTTGTATTTGTTCAGGGCCAGTTGAATGGCGTTGATGTCGCGGATCACTTCCGGGATCGGGAAGGACGCGACGTAACCGATCTTTTTGCTTTTGGTCATCTTCGCCGCAAGGAACCCGCCGACGTAGCGACCTTCATAGGTGCGCGCCAGGTAGGTGCCGAGGTTCTTGTCCTGCTTGTAGCCGGTGGCGTGTTCGAAAGTCACCTTGGGAAATTGCTTGGCGACTTTCAGGGTCGGGTTCATGTAGCCGAAAGACGTGGTGAAGATCAGGTCGTAGTTGTCCTTGGCCATGTTGCGGATCACCCGCTCGGCATCCGCCCCTTCAGCGACGTTCTCTACGTAATTGGTGGTGATCTGGTTGCCGAACTTCTCGGCCAGCGCCTTGCGCCCCTGTTCATGCTGATACGTCCAGCCGTGGTCACCAATCGGACCGATGTAGACGAAGCCGACTTTCAGCGGGTCGGCGGCACTGGCGGTCAGGCTCGCGCTCAGACCGATGGCCGCGGCGACGGCGCAAAGCAGCTTCTTCAACGGACGTTTGTGCATGAATTCGACTCCCTGTTGTTGTGAGGTTGGCAGGGGCAATGCAAATTGCTGACCAACAGGACAACAAACAAGCCGGAACCGTGTCGAGGCCATCGCGATCAGGCTCGCTCCTACAGAAGACCGCATTCCAATGTGGGAGTGAGCCTGCTCGCGATAAGGCCGGTAAGGTCGATAAAAGTGCATCGCCGAGCACAGCCGCCATCCACTGGTGCGCTAAGGTGTAACGAAACGTTAGCGCCGCCCCGCAGTCAGTAGCTCATCACTCAATTCGCTCCACTCGGCAAAAAGGCCCGCGATGCTCACACTCCTCAAGCAAGAAAAGTTTCTGCTGCTGGCCCTGATTGCCGCCTTCATCGCCTACCCGCTGGAACACTGGATGCTGCACAGCGGCCAACCCGTCGCGCTGACCGCCGGCCTGGTGTTGATCGCGTTCATCGTCGCCGCCTCCATGCGCGTCGCCCATCACGCTGAACTGCTCGCCGAAAAAGTCGGTGACCCTTACGGCACGATGATCCTGACCTTGGCCGCGGTGCTGGTGGAAGTGGTGATCCTGGCGATCATGATGAGCAACGAAGCCTCACCCACGCTGGTGCGCGACACGATTTATTCGGCGGTGATGCTCGACATCAACGGCATCCTCGGCCTGGCCGCGTTGATGGGCGGGATCAAGCATGGCGAACAGTCTTACAACGATGACTCGGCCCGCAGCTACAGCGTGATGATCCTCACCGCCATGGGCGTTTCCATGGTGGTGCCGGAGTTCATCCCCGAGGCCAACTGGAAGCTGTATTCGGCATTCACCATCGGCGCGATGGTCGTGCTCTACGCCCTGTTCCTGCGTATGCAGGTCGGGCCGCACAGTTATTTCTTCAGTTACAGCTACCCGGAAAAACGTCGCAGGAAAGTCCCGGAGGAAGAACCTGAACCGGTCAATCTGGCGCTGAGTATCGGCACGTTGGTGTTCGGTGTGGTGGTCATTGGCGCCTTGGCCGAAGTGATGTCCAAGACCCTTGATCTGGGCCTGGAAGGCACGGGTGCACCGCCGGTGATCACGGCGATTCTGGTGGCGGCCATTTCCGCTGCGCCGGAGATTCTGACCGCGTTACGCGCGGCCTTGGCCAATCGCATGCAGTCGGTGGTCAACATCGCCATGGGCGCGTCACTGTCGACGGTGATCCTGACGGTGCCGGTGATGGAAGCGATGGCGCTCTACACCGGCCAGCCGTTCCAGATGGCGATGACCCCGGTGCAAACGGTGATGATCTTCCTGACGCTGATCGTCAGCGCGATCAACCTCAACGACGGCGAAACCAATGCGATCGAAGGCATGACCCATTTTGTGTTGTTTGCGACGTTTATCATGTTGTCGCTGTTGGGCCTTTGAACACACCACAAAACAAATTGTGGGAGCGAGCCTGCTCGCGATGACGGAGTGTCAGTCAACATTGATAGAGTCTGGCACACCGCTATCGCGAGCAGGCTCGCTCCCACAGTTTTTGATTTGTGTTGTGTCAGGTACCGGCGATCAGTTGTCGAGCCGCCTGGCTGTGATCGGCAATCAACCCTTTGAGGTCTAGCCCATCGACCTGCCCATCAATTACCCGCCACTTGCCACCGATCATCACCCGATCCGCCCGATCCGCGCCGCACAGCAGCAACGCCGACACCGGATCATGGCTGCCGGAGAAACGCAGCTCATCCAGCTTGAACAACGCCAGATCCGCCTGCTTGCCCACTGCCAGTTCGCCGATGTCGGTACGGCCCAGCAAACTGGCCGAGCCCTTGGTCGCCCAGCCCAAAACCAGTTCCGGGGTGATCTTCTCCGCGCCATAACGCAGCCGCTGAATGTAAAGCGCCTGACGGGTTTCGAGCATCATGTTCGACGCATCGTTGGACGCCGAACCGTCCACGCCCAAGCCGAGCAACGCGCCGGCAGCGGTCAGGTCCAGCGTCGGGCAAATGCCCGAGGCCAGGCGCATGTTCGAACTCGGGCAATGGCAAATCCCGGTGCCCGCAGCGCCGAGGCGCGCGATTTCATCCGGGTTGAAGTGGATGCCGTGGGCCAGCCAGGTACGCGGGCCGAGCCAGCCGACGCTGTCCAGATAATCCACAGTGCGCAAGCCGAAGCGTTGCAGGCAGAAGTCTTCTTCGTCGAGGGTTTCGGCCAGGTGCGTGTGCAGGCGTACGTCGAGTTTGTTCGCCAGTTCGGCGCTGGCGGACATGATTTCCGGCGTCACCGAAAACGGCGAGCACGGCGCCAGGGCGATCTGGATTTGCGCGCCATCGCCACGCTCGTGGTACTCGGCGATCAAGCGCTGGCTGTCAGCGAGGATCACTTCGCCTTCCTGCACGGTCTGCTGTGGTGGCAGTCCGCCGTCCTTTTCGCCCAGGCTCATGGAACCACGTGTCAGCATGGCGCGCATGCCCAGTTCGCGGACGCTCTCGACTTGCACGTCGATCGCGTTTTCCAGACCTTCGGGAAACAGGTAATGGTGATCAGCGGCGGTGGTGCAGCCGGACAGCAGCAATTCGGCCAAAGCGACTTTGGTGGCGAGGGCGAGTTTTTCAGGCGTGAGGCGTGCCCAGACCGGGTAGAGGGTTTTCAGCCACGGGAACAACGGCTGATTGACCACCGGTGCCCAGGCGCGGGTCAGGGTCTGATAGAAGTGGTGATGGGTGTTGATCAGCCCCGGCAGAATCACATGCTCGCGGGCATCGAAGACGTGTCCACAGGGCGCGGACGGTTGCTGGCCAGCGGCGAGCACTTCGACGATCACACCGTCTTGCACAACCAGACCGCCACGGGCATCGAGGCCATTGGCAGTAAAGATCGCGAGGGGATTTTTTAACCAGGTACGGGTCGCAGGCATGTTGGCCGGCTCCTCTGAAAGTTGGGTTCAGGTTAGCCAGCTCAGTGATTACCCTGTCTGCTGATCCAGGGTCGCCGCGGGGGCGAGGTGCGGAGTTTCGAACAAAACCGGACTGTGAGCAAGCCCGGCCCGACCAGACGGTACAGATCCCAATATGAAATGAAACCCTGTGGGAGCAGGCTCACTCCCACAGGGACAGTGGTGTTTACCAGGGAATGGTTTCGCCTCTGTAATTCACGAAGTGATGCCCACCCTTGCCGACATAAGCATTCACCTGATCAACCAACCCGCGCGTGCTGGTTTCCACATCGATATCAGCGCCTTCACCGCCCATGTCGGTCTTCACCCAACCCGGATGCAACGACAGCACGGTCAGTTTCTGTTCGCCCAATTGAGTGACGAAGCTGTTGGTCATGGAGTTCAGCGCCGCTTTGCTGGCCTTGTACAACGCCAGCTCCGGCGCGTCCGGCATGGTCACGCTCCCGAGTACCGAACTCATGAACGCCAGTACGCCGGTGTCCGGGCGAATCTGCCCGGCAAAACGCTGCGTCAGGTTGATCGGCGCCACGGCGTTGGTGAAGAACAACTGACCGACCTCGGCCAGTGTCGCGCCCCCCGGCGTCTGCACTTCCGGCCCCTTGACCCCGGCATTCACGAATAGCAGGTCGAACACTTCACCCTTGAGCTGTTGGCTCAGGGCGATGACGGCCTGCTGATCGTCCATGTCGAGTTTTTCGATCCGCACCTTGCCCAACGCTTGCAGCGCCTCGGCGTTCTGCGGGTTGCGCACGGTGGCGGTGACTTGCCAGCCGTCGGCCAGCAGGGTTTTCACCAGGCCGAGGCCCAGGCCCCGGGAGGCACCGATGATGAGTGCGGTTTTTGCCTTGGACATGAGTAGCTTCCTTGATAAATGAGGATCATGGACGCAGTGGACAGCGTTGCCCGAGCCGTTGTTGCAACTCGTGGCGCAATGCACCGAGTTCGTCCATACGGGTTTCAATCAGCTTGAGCTTGTCTTGCAGCAATTGCGTGACGGCGGTGTCAGGGTCGGGCGATTGCCATATCGCGGCGACGCTGTTGCCGATCTCGCCGAGCGTAAAGCCCAACCGCTGAGCCGTCTTGATGTACAGCACCAGTTGCACCATGTCTGGCGGGTAGTCGCGATAGCCGTTGGCACTGCGTTGCGCGGCGATCAGTCCGCGCTGCTCGTAAAAACGCAGTGTGTCGCGGCTGACCGCGCTGGCCTGGGCTAATTCACCGATGCGCATCATGACGTCTCGAGAGGGGCTTGACCCTGGAGCATACTCCAGGCTTTAGCCTTGTTGCTCCCTGAATTTACGGAGCAAGGCCGATGTGGACTTCAACGCAATATCGCCGGTTGGTGCGGGGCAGCGCCTGGTACGACTTGATCGTGACGGCGGCGTTTATCACGCCGTGGAGTTTTGCGGCGTTGCATGGGGTGTTGATGAGTGTGAGCCGGGCTTTCGATTTGCCTGGAGAGTTGCCGCCGTTCGAGCCGATGCACATGCTGATGGCAAATCTGCTGGGGTCGATTGTGTGTGTCTGGGCGGTGCTGCGGATTCGGGATCCGCAGCAGGTGTTTGGGCGGTATGACGCAGTCGGCAGATTCCTGTTCTCTACTTGGCAGCTCTATGCCTTGCTCCACGGCGCCAGTTCATTGTTGGTGATTTTCCTGGTCTTTGAATTGGCGTGGGGCGTGGTTCAGGTGTTGCCTGTCAGGCAGTCATCGCGAGCAGGATCGCTCCCACAGGGGAACGCGGTCTAATGTGGGACCGAGCCTGCTCGGGATGATGCCAGTGCAGACGACCGCTAATGCCCAGCTCGCCACGGCTGTCCCAACGACACCGGCGCATACAACCGTGTGCGCAGTGCATCCCGCGACAACAGCACCAACACCACAATCGTCGCGACATACGGCAACATCGCCAGCAGGCTCGACGGAATCGCCAGCCCCAACCCCTGCGCCACCAGGTGCAGGATGCTGGCGAGCCCGAACAGGTACGCGCCCAGCAACAATCGCCACACCCGCCAACTGGCAAACACCACCAGCGCCAAGGCAATCCAGCCACGGCCGGCGCTCATGTTTTCCGCCCACATCGGCGTGTAAGCCAGGGACAAATACGCCCCGGCCAGACCGGCCATCGCCCCTCCAAAAAGCACCGCCAACGTGCGCACACGCAACACCGGCAAGCCCATCGCACTGGCGGCATCGGGGCTTTCCCCAACGGCCTGAATGATCAACCCGACACGACTTTTCAGGCTCACCCACGCCACCAGCGCAAACAGTGCGAACGACAGATACACCAGCAGATCCTGCGCAAACAGCATCCGCCCGATCAGCGGAATCTCACTCAACCAGGGAATCGCCACCGGCTCAAAACCCGCCAGCGGTTTACCGACCCACACCGCGCCGACAAACGTCGACAGGCCCACGCCGAAAATCGTCAGCGCCAGCCCGGTGGCCACCTGATTGGCGTTGAACACCAGGGCCACCAGCGCAAACAACGACGACAACAGCATCCCGGCGAGCATCGCCAGCAACACGCCGAGCCACAGGTTGCCGCTGTTCAGCGCGACGATAAAACCGATCACCGCGCCAAACAGCATCATGCCTTCCTGGCCCAGATTGAGGACGCCGCTTTTCTCGCAGATCAGTTCCCCCAAAGCCACCAGCAGCAAAGGCGTGCCGCAACGAACCATGGCGAAAAAAATATTGCTCAGCAGATCGATATCCATCAAAGCGCTCCTGCGTGTACGGCGGTGGCTTGCGCGCGGCGAGTCCAGCGCAGGTTCAAGCGCGGCCGGTAGAGAATCAGTACGTCACTGGCCAGCAGGAAAAACAGCATCATTCCCTGGAACAATTGGGTGATCGCCTGCGGAAGATTCATGCTCATCTGCGCGTTCTCGCCGCCGATGTACAGCAACGCCATCAGCAGGCTGGAAAACAGAATGCCGATGGGGTTGAGTCGCCCGAGAAACGCCACAGTGATCGCGGCATAGCCATACCCCGGCGAGACTTGCGGCACCAATTGGCCGATCGGTCCGGTGACTTCACAAACACCGGCCAGCCCAGCTAATCCGCCGCTGATCAGCAGCGCCAGCCAGATCAGCTGTTTCTCGCGAAACCCGACGAAGCCCGCCGCACGCTTGTCCAGGCCGAGGACTTTGATCTGGAAGCCGACAAAGCTTTTCTGCAATAAAACCCAGACCGCCACCAACGCAAGCAGGGCGAAATACACCCCGGCGTGAACCCGGCCGTCCTCCATCAGCAGCGGCAAACGACTGGCATCGCCGAACATCGCCGACTCTGGAAAGTTGAACCCGGCAGGGTCCTTCAGCGGCCCATGCACGCAGAACAGCAGCAGGTTCAGCGCGATGTAATTGAGCATGATGCTGGTGAGAATTTCGTTGGCGTTGAAGCGCGTGCGCAACCACGCCGTCAGCCCGGCCCACGCAGCTCCGGCGAAGGTGCCGACGAGCAGGATCAGCGTCAGCGCCCAGCGACTTTGCATGTCGATGATGTTCACCGCCAGTGCACTGCCGGCCAGGGCGCCAAGCAGCAACTGGCCTTCGGCGCCGATGTTCCAGATCCGCGCCTGATACGCCACGGCCAACCCCAGCGCGCAAAGCAAAATCGGCAGGGCTTTGACCAACAGTTCGGAGACGCCATACAAATCGCTGACCGGTGCGATCAGCAAGGTGTGCAGGGTGAGCAGCGGATCATGGCCCAAGGCGATAAACAGCAGTGAGCCGCAGCCCAATGTCAGGACCGCCGCCAGCAACGGCGAGCACCACAGCATCAGGCGCGATTGCTGGCCACGGGGTTCGAGAGAAAGCAGCATGTGAAACTCCGTTAAACCGTTGCGGATGCGAGTGGTTGAGGGGCGTCGAACTGGCCGGCCATCCAGCCGCCGACATCGATCAGACGCGTGTCGACCGTGGCGCTGAGCGGCGATAGGCGTCCGCTGCACAAGGCGCCGAGCCGGTCGCTGATCTGGAACAATTCGTCGAGGTCTTCGCTGATCACCAGAATCGCCGCGCCGGCATCGCGCAAGGCAATCAGCGCGCGGTGAATGGTCGCGGCGGCGCCGACGTCCACGCCCCAGGTCGGGTGCGCGGCCACCAGCAATTTCGGTTGCTGGAGGATCTCGCGGCCGAGGATGAATTTCTGCAAATTGCCGCCGGACAGGCTGCGGGCAGACGCTTGAGTGTCGGGCGTCTTCACACCAAAGCGGCGGATGATGTCTTGCGCCAACGTCTCGACCTTGGCGCGCTGGATAAGCCCATTGCTGACCAGTCCTTGTTGAAACGCAGTCAGGAGGGCGTTGTCGGCGAGGCTCAATTCGGGCACTGCACCGTGGCCCAGCCGCTCGGCGGGAACGAAGGCGAGACCAAGTTTGCGTCGTGCGTCGGGGCGCAAATCGGCGACCGGTTGCCCGCCGAAACGAATCGTCGCGTTATCGTTTCGGGCCAGCCGCTCTTCGCCGCTTAGCAGGGCCAGCAACTCATCCTGACCATTGCCTGCAACGCCGGCGATACCGACGATTTCGCCGCTGCGCACTTCTAGGTCAATGTCCGTCAGGGAGCAGCCGAACGGGTCGGGGTTGTGCCACGACAAGCCGTTCACGTTCAAACATGCATCGCCGCCAATCACTTTCGGATAATCAGTAATCAGTTCAGCCGCTTCACCCACCATCAGCTTTGCCAATTGCTGATCAGAACACTCGGCCGGCACGCAATGCCCGGCCACTCGACCGCCGCGCAGCACCGTGGCGCTGTGGCACAACGCACGCACTTCACCGAGTTTGTGGCTTATAAACAGAATGCTGCAGCCCTCGGCCGCGAGTCGGCGCAGGGTGACGAAGAGGTCGTCGGCCTCCTGCGGGGTCAGCACCGAAGTCGGCTCATCGAGTATCAACAAGCGAATGTCCTGCATCAGGCAGCGAATGATTTCCACCCGTTGTCGCTCGCCGATCGACAGGCTGTGGACAAGTCGCTCCGGTTCCAGCGCCATGCCGTAGCGCCGGGAGACTTCACGAATCTTTGGCTCAAGCTGTTTCGGCGTACCGGCCGCAGCCCCCATCGCCAGGGCAATGTTCTGCGCCACGCTGAGGGTTTCGAACAGCGAGAAATGCTGGAACACCATGCCGATCCCCAATGCGCGAGCCTGTGCCGGATTGCGCATGTTCACGCGCTGGCCTTGCCAGATCATCTCGCCTGAGTCGGCGTGGGTGACGCCGTAGATGATTTTCATCAACGTACTTTTGCCCGCGCCGTTTTCGCCGAGCAGGGCGTGGATTTCACCGGGAGCAATGTTCAAGTCGATGGCGTCGTTGGCCAGGCAGCCGGGATAACGTTTGCTGATTTTGCGCAGTTGCAGGCGGGGTGTTTGATCGGGGATCGGCACGGGGTTGGGCATGACTGACTCGGATCGACAGGAGTTATGCCTGTGGATAAAGCAATTTCCTGGCCATTGAGTCAGGAAAACCGAAAATCCTTGGTAGCAAAGGCATTGGAGACAGGGCCTCGCCATTTTTGAAAGCCGATCAGGCACTACTTGGGGGCAAAGCCTTTGATCAGGCTCTTATTTTGCTCGTTGGGAGTTGGTCAAAAAACGAGCAACTCGCGGCAACCTTTGCCGGGTATAGGGCTGCGCCAGCCATGAACGGGTTATCCACAGGTTGTTCCACAGTATTTGTGCGCAAGCTGAAAGCATGGGCATAAGCACTGTGCGGCTATCTTCTAAAGGTGATAACCGACTCTAACTAATTGTTTTTCAGTGGAATTAAAGTTTCTTGGAGAAGATTGGACGAAAAATGAGCAAAGCCCGCAAAGCCGCATGACAGAAGGGTTACAGCAGGATATGCGCAGGTTATCCACAGCCGGGTGCACAGCAGATGTGGGCAAATGAACGGGCCCTGCGAAAGGCCAGTGAACGTTGTTGGTGCGATCAGTGCTGCAACACAATGCGCCCGCGACTCAAGTCTGCCAGTTGCGTTTGCAAGGCAGTGATCTGCTCTTTGCCGATCGCCAATTGCAACTCCACGCCATTGGCGGTGAACGTTTCTTCCACCACTAGGCCGCCCGATTCCGCGACGCGCAGTTTCACCAGGGCCAACTCGCCAAATGCACAGGCACAACTCACCGGCACCCGGCTGATCAGTTCAACTTTCGCCGCGCCTTGCAGGCACTTGTTCGCGCCGCCGCCGTAGGCCCGGGCGAGGCCGCCGGTGCCCAGTTGAATGCCGCCATACCAGCGAATAACCAGCACCGCGACCTGATCGCAATCCTGCGCTTCGATGGCCGCCAGAATCGGTCGACCTGCGGTGCCGCCCGGTTCGCCATCGTCATTGCTGCGGTATTGATCGCCGAGCTTCCAGGCCCAGCAGTTGTGCGAGGCATTCAAGTCGCTGTGCTGATCGATGAACGCCTGGGCTTCAGCTGGGCTGGAGATCGGCGCGGCGAAAGTGATGAAACGACTTTTGCGAATCTCTTCGCGGTATTCGCAAAAGCCGCTTAGGGTAAAAGGCATAGGAGTCTTAGATAGCTGGCGTCAGGCCGCAGCCTTTGAGGATGATGCGGATCAGGTTGTTGCCGGCGTCTTCCATGTCTTGCTTGGTCAGCTTGGTGCGGCCGCTGACACGGCAGATCTGTGTGGCAAAATCGGCATAGTGCTGGGTGCTGCCCCACAGCAGAAAAATCAGATTCACCGGGTCGACCGGGTCCATCTTGCCGGCATCGATCCAAGCCTGAAACACTGCCGCACGGCCCTGGAACCAGGCGCGATAGTCCTGGTTGAAATACTCGGTCAGGCACTCGCCGCCACTGATCACTTCCATGGCGAAGATGCGTGAGGCTTGCGGCTGGCGACGGGAGAATTCCATTTTGGCGCGGATGTAACGCGCCAGTGCTTCGGCCGGATCATCCTCGGCGGTCAGGGTGTTGAAGGTGCTGTCCCACAACTCGATGATGTTGCTCAACACCGCCACGTACAAACCGAGTTTGTTGGTGAAGTAGTAATGCAGGTTTGCCTTGGGCAACCCGGCATTCAGGGCAATGGTGTTCATGCTGGTGCCTTTGAATCCGTGACGGGCGAACTCGTCTTCGGCGGCTTTGATGATGGTCTCTTCGTTCTTCTGACGAATGCGGCTGGCAGGTTTGCCGCCGTGAGCGGGGACTTCAAAGGTCATAGGCACTTCCGGACAGGATGGGTGGGTGCAACCAAGTGCGTTGATAGCGCACCCACAGGCTCCAGACAAGTCCCGACGCGATAAAACCTGAACACCAAAAACCCCTGTGGGAGCGAGCCTGCTCCCACAGTTTCTTCGGTTGTTCAACGGGTCGCGGCCAGGCTTTCGAGGAAGCTTTCCAGCACCAGATGCGGGCGACGACCCTTGCGTGTGACCGATGCGAGGCTCAGGTCATAAAAACGCGCCTTGGGTTTTAGCGCGCGCAATCGACCTTGCTGCACCCAGAGGCTGGCGTAGTGGTCCGGCAGGTAGCCGATGTAGCGCCCGGTGAGGATCAGGAACGCCATGCCCTCCCGGTCCGAGGCACTGGCCGTGCAATTGAGCGCCTGGTAATGCGCCTGGATTTCGGCCGGCAAACGGAAGGTCGGCGCGATGGCGTCCTGACTGTTGAGGCGCTCGTCGTCCAGTTGTTTATCGTCGACATAAAACAAGGGATGGCCGACCGCGCAATACAGCAGCGAACGTTCGCTGTAGAGCGGCTGATATTCCAGCCCGGACAGCGCGCTGGCCTGCGGTACCACGCCGACGTGCAAGCGACCGTCGAGCACGCCTTGTTCGACTTCATTGGGCGCGATCATGCGAATCTGAATCTGCACGTCAGGCCCGCGTTCCTTCAATTGTGCCAAGGCGTGGGTGATGCGCATGTGGGGCAGGGTGACGAGGTTGTCGGTGAGGCCGATGGTCAATTCACCGCGCAGATGCTGGTGCAGACCGTTGACCTCGGTGCGGAAGCTTTCCAGCGCACTTAATAGCTGCAACGCCGATTGGTAAACCTCGCGACCTTCTTCGGTCAGGGAAAACCCGGCGCGACCGCGTTGGCATAAACGCAGGCCGAGGCGTTGTTCCAGATCGCTCATCTGTTGGCTAATGGCCGAGCGACCGATTCCCAATACCGATTCCGCCGCGGAGAAGCCGCCGCATTCCACCACGCTGCGGAAAATACGAAGCAGGCGGATATCAAAGTCGCTGACTTGCGCGAGTGGATCGGGGCGACGGCTACTCATAGTTTAGTGGTGGCCTGACTGAACGTTAGAAGAGTTGGATTTCACCGACTTTATCCTCGTGGCAATTTAGCTGCAAGAACGCTTTTGATCTCTATGCCGCTTATTGCCCTGCGAGGTTTTGCCCATGAACTTGCCCGAAAACGCCCCGACTTCCCTGGCCAGCCAGCTCAAGCTCGATGCCCACTGGATGCCCTACACTGCGAACCGCAATTTCCAGCGCGATCCGCGACTGATTGTGGCGGCGCAAGGAAGCTGGTTGACGGACGACAAGGGTCGCAAGGTCTACGATTCGCTGTCGGGTCTGTGGACCTGTGGCGCCGGGCACACTCGCAAGGAAATCCAGGAAGCGGTTGCCAAGCAACTCGGCACGCTCGATTACTCGCCAGGTTTCCAGTACGGCCATCCTTTGTCGTTTCAACTGGCCGAGAAAATCACTGACCTGACCCCGGGCAATCTGAACCACGTGTTCTTCACCGACTCGGGTTCCGAGTGCGCTGACACGGCAGTGAAGATGGTTCGTGCTTACTGGCGTCTGAAAGGCCAGGCCACCAAGACCAAAATGATTGGCCGTGCCCGTGGTTATCACGGTGTGAACATCGCCGGCACCAGCCTTGGCGGTGTGAACGGCAACCGTAAAATGTTCGGTCAGGCGATGATGGACGTCGATCACTTGCCGCACACGTTGCTGGCGAGCAATGCCTACTCCCGTGGCATGCCGACAGAGGGCGGTATCGCCCTGGCCGATGAGCTGCTCAAGTTGATCGAACTGCATGACGCATCGAACATTGCCGCTGTATTTGTCGAGCCAATGGCCGGTTCCGCTGGCGTGCTGGTTCCGCCGCAGGGTTACCTGAAGCGTCTGCGCGAGATCTGTGATCAGCACAACATCCTGCTGGTGTTCGACGAAGTGATCACCGGATTCGGCCGTACCGGCTCGATGTTCGGCGCCGACAGCTTTGGCGTGACCCCGGACCTGATGTGCATCGCCAAGCAAGTCACCAACGGCGCGATCCCGATGGGCGCGGTGATTGCCAGCTCCGAGATCTATCAAACCTTCATGAACCAGGCGACGCCGGAGTACGCGGTCGAGTTCCCGCACGGTTACACCTACTCCGCGCACCCTGTTGCTTGCGCCGCCGGCCTGGCCGCACTCGACCTTCTGCAAAAGGAAAACCTGGTGCAGAGCGTGGCTGAAGTCGCGCCGCATTTCGAAAATGCGCTGCACGGCATGAAGGGCTCGAAAAACATTATCGACATTCGTAACTACGGTCTGGCCGGCGCGATCCAGATCGCACCACGTGACGGCGACGCCATTGTGCGTCCGTTCGAAGCGGGCATGGCGCTGTGGAAAGCCGGGTTCTACGTACGCTTTGGCGGCGACACCCTGCAGTTCGGCCCAACCTTCAACAGCAAGCCGCAAGACCTTGATCGTCTGTTCGATGCGGTCGGCGAAGTGCTGAACAAGATCGACTGATTTTCCCTTCTATATAGAGGCACCCTTTATAGCGTGCCTGTGGACAACTTTTCAGGAGCCCCGCATGAGCCTTATCCCGCATTTGATCAATGGCGAACTGGTGACCGAAGATGGTCGCACGGCTGACGTGTTCAACCCGTCCACTGGCCAGGCTATCCACAAGCTGCCGTTGGCCAGCCGCGAAACCATTCAGAAAGCTATCGACTCGGCCAAGGCCGCGTTCCCGGCCTGGCGCAATACTCCGCCGGCCAAGCGTGCGCAGGTGATGTTTCGCTTCAAGCAACTGCTGGAGCAGAACGAAGCGCGTATCGCTCAGTTGATCAGTGAAGAACATGGCAAGACTCTGGAAGATGCGGCAGGCGAGTTGAAGCGCGGCATCGAGAACGTCGAGTTTGCGTGCGCGGCGCCGGAAATTCTCAAAGGCGAATACAGCCGTAACGTTGGCCCGAATATTGATGCCTGGTCAGACTTCCAGCCGTTGGGTGTGGTGGCCGGTATTACGCCGTTCAACTTCCCGGCGATGGTGCCGCTGTGGATGTATCCGCTGGCAATCGTCTGCGGTAACTGCTTCATCCTCAAACCGTCCGAGCGTGATCCAAGCTCGACGTTGCTGATTGCTCAATTGTTGCTGGAAGCCGGTCTGCCTAAAGGTGTACTGAGTGTGGTGCATGGCGACAAGGCTGCGGTGGACGCACTGATCGAAGCGCCGGAAGTCAAGGCGCTGAGTTTCGTGGGTTCGACGCCGATTGCAGAATACATCTATGCCGAAGGCACCAAGCGCGGCAAACGCGTTCAGGCATTGGGCGGGGCGAAGAACCATGCGGTGTTGATGCCGGATGCGGATCTGGATAACGCCGTCAGCGCACTGATGGGCGCGGCCTACGGTTCTTGTGGTGAGCGTTGCATGGCGATCTCGGTGGCCGTGTGTGTGGGCGATCAGGTGGCGGATGCGCTGGTGGCCAAGTTGGTACCGCAAATCAAGGCGCTGAAAATCGGTGCCGGGACAACTTGCGGTCTGGACATGGGGCCGTTGGTTTCCGGTCAGGCTCGCGACAAAGTCAGTGGCTATATAGAAGACGGCGTTTCTTCGGGTGCGTCCTTGGTGGTGGATGGTCGTGGCCTGAGCGTTGCCGGTCATGAGGAAGGCTTCTTCCTGGGTGGCTGCCTGTTCGATAACGTCACGCCCGAGATGCGCATCTATAAAGAAGAGATCTTTGGGCCGGTGCTGTGCGTTGTCCGGGTTAACAGCCTGGAAGAGGCGATGCAACTGATCAACGATCACGAGTATGGCAACGGCACCTGCATCTTTACCCGTGACGGGGAAGCGGCGCGGTTGTTCTGTGACGAGATTGAAGTCGGTATGGTCGGCGTCAACGTGCCGTTGCCGGTGCCGGTGGCTTATCACAGTTTCGGTGGCTGGAAGCGCTCGCTGTTTGGCGATCTGCATGCTTATGGTCCGGACGGTGTGCGTTTCTATACTCGTCGCAAGGCCATTACCCAGCGCTGGCCACAGCGTGCGAGCCATGAAGCGTCGCAATTCGCATTCCCTAGCTTGTAAGCAGAAGGGAAGAAGGCCGAGCTCCGTGGGGCTCGGCCTTCTTGTTTTCGGGATTTTTGACCTATATGACAGAATTGTGAAAATAGGTGTTGACGGCAGATTCTGGAAGTCTATAATTCGCCCCACTTCCGGCGCAGTCGAAACGGAAAACTCCTTGGTAAACAAAGAGTTACGCAGTTTTCGACAGCGAGTTGCTTCAGGTCATCGAAGCCCAGAAGGAGTTGATCAGGCGGGGTTGTGTGGCTTGATTGACGGTTCGATCTTCTCGGTCGAAAGCGGAGAAAAAGAGGTGTTGACAGCAGCGAGTAACGCTGTAGAATTCGCCTCCCGCTAACGAGAGATCGGAAGCGCAAGTGGTTGAAGTTGCAAAGGAAACTTTG
>NZ_JBOFQE010000055.1:0-6823 GCF_051660785.1 Pseudomonas sp. | reverse complement strand
CGATGGCAGCGTGTCAGCCAACACATTTATTGCCAGACACACTGCCATCGCCAGCAAGCCGGCTCCTACAAGGGCCCCGATCAACCGAACCATTTTTATATGAACCATGCCCGCACAGGATCGTCATCTACAGTGAACTTGCGCGGGACAACCTGAAACGTCACGGAGAACCACACTATGAGCACTGATGGTGCTTTGAGTCGAAGCCGTCTGTTGCCGACCCTGCTCGGCATTCTGCTTCTGCTAATGGGCCTGGCCATGCTGGCCGGCGGGATCAAGCTGAGCATGCTCGGCGGCTCGCTGTATTACCTGCTGGCCGGTATCGGCCTGACGCTGACCGGCGTGCTGCTGATTCTGGCCCGCCGCGCTGCGCTGGGCCTTTACGCACTGGTGCTGTTCGCCAGTACCGTGTGGGCCCTGTGGGAAGTCGGCCTCGATTGGTGGCAACTGGTGCCGCGTCTGGCGATGCTGTTTGCGCTGGGCCTCGTCATGCTGCTGCCGTGGTTCCGCCGTCCGCTGCTGCTCACCGGCCCTGCGCCGATGGGCACTGGCGCACTGAGCGTGGCCGTAGTGCTCGCTGGCGTTACTGCCCTGGCCAGCCAGTTCACCAACCCCGGTGAAATCAAAGGCCAACTGGACCGCGACAGCGTGCCAGGCATGACCAACACCGCTCCGGCCATGCCCGACGGTGACTGGAACTCTTACGGCCGTAGCGCCCACGGCGATCGTTACTCGCCACTGGCGCAGATCACCCCGCAGAACGCGAACAAACTGGTTCCAGCCTGGACCTTCCGCACCGGTGACCTGCCAGGGCCGAACGACCCGGGCGAAACCACGGCCGAAAACACCCCGCTGAAAGTCAACGGCATGCTCTACGTGTGCACGCCGCACAGCCAGGTGATCGCCCTCGACCCGGACACCGGCAAGGAAATCTGGCGTTTCGATCCGAAGCTCTCCACGCAAAACGCGGCGAACTTCAAGGGTTGGGCGCACATGACCTGCCGTGGCGTGACCTATCACGATGACGCCGCTTACGCGTCCGAGCAAAGCCCTACCGGCACCGCCAGCCCTGCGCCGGTCAGCACGGTCTGCCCACGCCGGATCTTCCTGCCGACCGCCGACACCCGCCTGATCGCCCTCGACGCCGACACTGGCAAGATGTGCGAAGACTTCGGCAACAAAGGCCAGGTCGACTTGAGCGCCAACATCGGCGGCTTCAACGCCGGCGGTTACTACTCCACCTCGCCTCCAGCGGTTACCAAAGACCTGGTGGTGATCGGCGGCCACGTCACCGACAACGTTTCCACCGACGAGCCAAGCGGCGTGATCCGCGCGTTCGACGTGCACACCGGCAAACTGGTGTGGAACTGGGACAGCGGCAACCCTGACGACACCACACCGATTGCCGAAGGCCAGGTCTACACCCGCAACTCGCCAAACATGTGGTCCATGTTCGCCGTCGACGAAAAACTCGGCATGCTCTACCTGCCGATGGGCAACCAGACCCCGGACCAGTTCGGTGGCGATCGCACGCCTGAATCGGAACTGCACGCCGCCGGCCTGACCGCCCTCGACATCGCGACCGGCCAGGTGCGCTGGCACATGCAGTTCACCCACCATGACCTGTGGGACATGGACGTCGGTGGCCAGCCAACCCTGATGGACCTGAAAACCGCTGACGGCGTGAAGCCAGCGGTGCTCGCATCCACCAAGCAAGGCAGCATCTACGTGCTGGACCGCAGCACCGGCAAGCCGATCGTGCCGATCAACGAAGTGCCGGTGCCACAAGGCGCTGTCGAAGGTGATCACACTTCGCCGACCCAACCGAAGTCCGACCTCAACCTGATGCCGCCGCCGCTGCAAGAGCGCGACATGTGGGGCGTGACCCCGTTCGACCAACTGATCTGCCGGATCGACTTCAAATCCATGCGCTACGACGGCCCGTTCACGCCGCCATCGCTGCAGGGTTCGATCGTTTACCCAGGCAACTTCGGCGTGTTCGACTGGGGCGGCATCTCGGTTGACCCGGTGCGTCAGATTGCTTTCATGAACCCGGACTACATGGCGTTCAAGTCGAAAATGATCCCGGCGGCCGAAATCGCAGCCCAAGGTCCGCGTAAAAGCGAAACCGAAGGCGTGCAGCCGAACAAAGGCGCGCCTTACGGCGTCATCCTCGAACCGCTGCTTTCGCCTGTGGGCCTGCCCTGTCAGGCACCTGCCTGGGGTTACGTGACAGCGGTCGACCTGACCACCAGCAAAATCATCTGGAAACACAAAAACGGCACCGTGCGCGACAGCTCGCCGGTTCCGATCCCGCTGAGCATGGGCGTGCCTAGCCTGGGCGGCACCTTCGTCACCGCTGGCGGCGTTGGCTTCCTGAGCGGCACCCTGGACCAGTACCTGCGCGCCTATGACGTGAAAAACGGCAAGCAGTTGTGGGAAGGCCGCCTGCCAGCAGGTGCGCAAACCACGCCGATGACCTACACCGGCAAGGACGGCAAGCAATACGTGCTGGTCGTTGCGGGCGGTCACGGTTCGCTGGGCACCAAGCAGGGTGACTATGTGATTGCGTACAAACTGTCCGAGTAAGGTTTAGCGGCGGTTAAAGGAAAGGCGACTCCTGCGAGGGGGTCGCCTTTTTTGTGGGTGCCAATTTTATCGCCACACCACTGAACAAAATGTGGGAGCGAGCCTGCTCGCGCTGGCGGACTGTCCGCCCCCCTGGATGTTGAATGTTAAATAGCCATCGCGAGCAGGCTCGCTCCCACATTGGATAGCGTCGGACCTAAATTTTTTTGCCGACGTCCTACAGCTGTGGCTGTTCCGGAGGAGAATTCCGACAGGTTCTAGCGGTTGTTGTGTCAGAAGTCGAGAGGATAGGCTTTGGGTGTCGCTGCAGATTAGCGAACAGGCGTCGCGGCCTGAATCAGCTTACTTGGTGCATAATCACCCGCCTAAATCGGCCTGCCTTCAATGCTTGTCGTTTGATCCTATGGTGGCTGTGCGCGGGATACCTTCGGGTATGCCGGGTTTCCAAGTAGCTCGGTCCGCGAACCTGCGTACAGCTGCCACCTAACATCGCGTCGCGGCGATCAGTGGCGGCTCCATTACTTACTTGGAGCTTCACCATGTTCAAAGAAACCCCGAATCCCCCGCAAACCGACGACGTTTCCCCCTACGAATCCCTCGATTCCAAAAAAATCAACGAAGCCGCCGAGCGCGCGCTGGATCACTACCTCAACCCCGCCGCCCTCAAATCCCCCGCCGCGCGAAAACCCAGCACCATGTTTGTGATCGCACCGGACATCAAAGACGAGGACCTGCTGGCCCACACCTGCGAGTCGTTGGCCCAGGCCAGTGTGATGGCGAGTGATTTCGCGGACTATCTGGAAGGCCCGCACCGGCACAAGGCGATGGCGATTCAACAGATCGTCATGCTGGCCGAATTGGCGGCAAACCGGATGCTCGATAACGTCGCCATACCAAACCTGCGCCACACAGCTAACCCCCTGTATGAGCGAGCCTGCTCGCGATTGCAGTCTGACATCCAGCACTGATGTCGTCTGACACTCCGCCATCGCTGGCAAGCCAGCTCCCACAGGGGTTGGGGTACATTTGCAAGAAATTGGTCGGCCGGCAGGCCGCCATCGCTGGCAGGCCAGCTCCCACAATGGATCGGCGTACAGCTTTTGATTCTCACCACTCAACAGGCCGAGCGTTAGCTCGCCTTCAGCTTTTGATCTTGATCCACCCGCCCCTTCGGGAGGCTGAGTGGAGGTGTCCATCCGGGGAGTGGCGCGTAGCGCCGTTCGACGCAGTCGAACACGCTGCATGTAGGTGCAGCGAAGCCAACCGGAGGGCAGTGTCCCCGGATGGATACCGGAGCGAAGGAACGCCGAGCCTTAGCGAGGGGCCGGACGCTTGGGGCGAGCGTTTTTTTGCTTACTTTTTTTTGGCGTTTGAAAAAAAAGTGAGTCGCCGTAAGGGCGAAACCCTAAGTCGCCGTTACCGCAGAAATGGATATGTACACAACCACCAAGAACATGGTCGGCCCAAAGGCCGCCAAGTCAAACACACCTGTCCAAACCCTGAACACACACCCAGAAATATCCCGCCCCATTGAAACCACCCCCCACCTGCCCCATCTAAGACCCATACCCCATTGCGCAGGTGCCCCATGAGCGACCAGCAAGAATTCCCCGAAGACCCGAGCGACTACGCCGACCCAGAGAACGCCGAACACCCTTCCACCGGCAAAGGCCTCGCCCTGCCCGGCCAGAACCTGCCGGACAAGGTCTACATCATCCCGATCCACAACCGCCCGTTCTTCCCGGCCCAAGTGCTGCCGGTCATCGTCAATGAAGAACCGTGGGCTGAAACGCTGGATCTGGTGAGCAAATCCGATCACCACTCCCTGGCCCTGTTCTACATGGACACGCCCCAGGAAGATCCGCGCCATTTCGACACCTCGGCCCTGCCGCTGTACGGCACCCTGGTCAAGGTGCACCACGCCAGTCGCGAAAACGGCAAACTGCAATTCGTCGCCCAAGGCCTGACCCGTGTGCGCATCCGCACCTGGCTCAAGCACCATCGCCCGCCATACCTGGTGGAAGTCGAATACCCGCACCAGCCCACCGAGCCGACTGATGAGGTCAAGGCCTACGGCATGGCGCTGATCAACGCGATCAAGGAACTGTTGCCGCTCAACCCGCTGTACAGCGAAGAGCTGAAAAACTACCTCAACCGCTTCAGCCCCAACGATCCGTCGCCCCTGACCGACTTCGCCGCCGCCCTGACCTCGGCCACCGGCAACGAGCTGCAGGAAGTGCTCGACTGCGTGCCGATGCTCAAGCGCATGGAAAAAGTCCTGCCGATGCTGCGCAAGGAAGTCGAAGTCGCGCGCCTGCAAAAAGAGATTTCCGCCGAAGTTAACCGCAAGATCGGCGAGCATCAGCGCGAGTTCTTCCTCAAGGAACAACTCAAGGTCATCCAGCAAGAGCTGGGCCTGACCAAGGACGACCGCAGCGCCGACATCGAGCAGTTCGAGCAGCGTCTGGAAGGCAAAGTCCTGTCGGCCCAGGCGCAAAAACGCATCGAAGAGGAAATGAACAAGCTGTCGATCCTCGAGACCGGTTCGCCGGAATACGCGGTCACCCGCAACTACCTCGACTGGGCGACTTCGGTGCCGTGGGGCGTGTACGGCGAGGACAAACTTGACCTCAAGCACGCGCGCAAGGTGCTCGACAAACACCACGCCGGCCTCGATGACATCAAGGACCGCATCCTCGAATTCCTCGCGGTCGGTGCCTATAAAGGCGAGATCAGCGGCTCCATCGTCTTGCTGGTCGGCCCGCCCGGCGTGGGTAAAACCAGTGTCGGCAAATCCATCGCCGAATCCCTCGGCCGGCCGTTCTACCGCTTCAGCCTCGGCGGCATGCGCGACGAAGCCGAGATCAAGGGCCACCGCCGCACTTACATCGGCGCGCAACCGGGCAAACTCGTACAGGCGTTGAAAGACGTCGAAGTGATGAACCCGGTGATCATGCTCGACGAAATCGACAAGATGGGCCAAAGCTACCAGGGCGACCCGGCCTCGGCGCTGCTGGAAACCCTCGACCCGGAACAGAACGTCGAATTCCTCGACCACTACCTGGACCTACGTCTGGACCTGTCGAAAGTGCTGTTCGTCTGCACCGCCAACACTCTGGATTCGATTCCCGGCCCATTGCTGGACCGGATGGAAGTGATTCGCCTGTCGGGATATATCACCGAAGAAAAAATCGCCATCGCCAAGCGTCACCTGTGGCCCAAACAACTCGAAAAGGCCGGCGTGTCCAAGGGCAGCCTGAGCATCAGCGACAGCGCCTTGAAAGCCTTGATCGACGGATATGCCCGCGAAGCCGGGGTGCGCCACCTGGAAAAGGAACTGGGCAAACTGGTGCGCAAAGCCGTGGTGAAATTGATCGACGAGCCGAAAGCCGTGATCAAAATTGGTCCGAAAGACCTCGAAGCCTCGCTCGGCCATCCGGTGTTCCGCAACGAACAAGTGCTGTCCGGCACCGGCGTCATCACCGGCCTGGCCTGGACCAGCATGGGCGGCGCCACTCTGCCGATCGAAGCTACGCGCATTCATACGCTCAACCGTGGCTTCAAACTCACCGGGCAATTGGGCGACGTGATGAAAGAGTCGGCGGAAATCGCCTACAGCTACGTCAGCTCCAACCTGAAGTCGTTTGGCGGTGATCCGAAGTTCTTCGACGAAGCCTTCGTTCACCTGCACGTCCCGGAAGGCGCCACCCCGAAAGACGGCCCGAGCGCCGGCGTGACAATGGCCAGCGCCCTGCTCTCGCTCGCCCGCAACCAGGCGCCGAAAAAAGGCGTGGCTATGACCGGCGAACTGACGCTGACCGGGCATGTACTGCCGATTGGCGGGGTGCGCGAAAAAGTGATCGCGGCGCGGCGGCAGAAGATCTTCGAACTGATCCTGCCGGAGCCGAACCGTGGAAGCTTTGATGAACTGCCGGACTATCTGAAGGAAGGTATTACCGTGCACTTTGCCAAGCGTTTTGCGGATGTGGCGAAGATTCTGTTCTGACGGTCAGCAAGCGCCCTTCTACCGCTATCGCTAGCAGGCTAGCTCCCACAAGGATCGGTGGTGTTCACAAATTTTGTGATCACTGCAACCCCTGTGGGAGCTAGCTGTGTAAACCCACCACGTTGTTCACGGATGCTATTCGGCTAATCGGTGGCAAATAACTCAGGCTGGCATGCGGGCGATGCCAGTTGTACTCGTGCAGCCACGATGTCAGGTAGGTCGCACGTT
>NZ_JBOFQE010000054.1:0-103342 GCF_051660785.1 Pseudomonas sp. | reverse complement strand
CATTCGCGCAGAGCGGTTTGGATAAACCGCTCTGCCTTGCCGTTCGTGCGCGGCGTGTAAGGTTTGGTATAGATGTGTTTAAGCCCTAGCCGCTGGCATAGACGCTTGAAGCGTCCGGACTTGTAGCAAGGGCCGTTATCGGTCATCACCCGCTCAAAGCAGACGCCAAGGCTTGCGTAGTAGCGCAGAGCCCGAATCAGTGCGAGGCAGGCGCTGCGTCCACTTTGGTCTGGGTACAAGCCGCTGTGTGCCACTCGACTGTTATCGTCGATGGCAACATGGGCGTATTCCCAACCGACATGGTAAGAGCGGCCCTTTAGGCGGTCTCGCGTCACTCGGTGACCTGGTTTGTTAAAGCGCCCCAGCTTCTTGATGTCCAGGTGAAGCAGGCCTCCGGGCTGAGAATATTCGTAGCGAATCACCGGCGGTGGCGGTTCCAGGTATGCCAAGCGGTTGAGGCCGTTACGGCTCAATAACCTGCCTACAGTGCTGTGTCCCACCTTCAAGTCCCGGCTGATCTGGCGATAGGTTTTTCGCTGGCGACGTAGCTCAAGCACTTGTTCCTGGCACTTCTCAGGAAGCGCGTGCGGACAGAGCTTGGGGCGGGACGAACGGTCCTGCAGTCCTTCCTCGCCTTCAGCGCGATAACGATTAAGCCACTTGTAGGCCGTGCGAACACTGACTCCTTGGGACTGAGCTACCTCAACAGGTCTTAGGCCTTCTTTAAGTATTCGATGAACAAGAAGGGCTCGACCAGAAACGGTTAATCGGGCATTTTTATGAGTGTTCACTCGGGGCCTCCAGGTACTTGGTTTGGTTCGCACCTCCAATTTCCCGGAAAAGCCCCGAGTGAACAACCTACAGAGAGATCACAGCTAGCCTGCTGGCGATGACGGGCTGTCAGGCGACGAAGATCAAGCGCCTGGAACGAAGTGCTTCTGCGCCGTACCACGGGCAATCAGGCGGGAAATGTAGTCGAGCTTCTGCGCATCCTGATCCACAAAACGGAAGGTCAGTTGCAGCCAGTCGCTGTCGGGTTTCGGCTCAAACGCGACGATGGCGTGCAAGTAGCCATTGAGGCGGGCGACTTCTGCGTTCTCACCCTGCTCCAGGTCCAGCACCGCGCTGTCGAGGACTTGCGGCAGCGTGTCGGTGCGTTTCACCACCAGCAGCGCTTCCTTGATGCTCAAGGCTTTGATCACGCATTGCTGAATGCCGCTTGGCAGACGCAACTGGCCTTGACCCCGACCGCTGGACGGCGCGGAAGCAGCAACCGGTGCCTTGACCGGCGGGCTGTTGAGCAATCCGCGCGACGGGGCCGCCGCCGGTGTCGGAGCTGCGACCACGGCAGCCTTGCCGCCGGTCAATGCGCTCAGGGAATCGTTGCCGAAGGCCGAGTTCATTTTGGTCGGCGCACCGCTCATCAAGGCATCGAGCTTGCCGACCTTGTTCAGCGCCTGCTTGACCTTGGTCAGCAGTTGTTCGTTGGTGAAGGGCTTGCTGACGTAGCCGGAAACGCCGGCCTGAATCGCCTGGACTACGTTCTCCTTGTCGCCACGGCTGGTCACCATGACGAAGGGCATGGTCTTGAGGTTGTCCTGCTCGCGGCACCAGGTCAGCAGTTCCAGGCCAGACATTTCCGGCATTTCCCAGTCGCACAGCACCAGGTCGAACGCTTCCTTGGCCAGCATGGCCTGAGCCTTTTTACCGTTGATGGCGTCTTCGGTCCGGATACCCGGGAAGTAGTTACGCAGGCACTTCTTTACCAGGTCACGAATGAACGCCGCATCGTCCACCACCAACACACTGATCTTGCTCATCCACCACCCCTCGAAAAAATCCCGGCAAGCATACCGTTTTGCTGATGGCACATTGCCAAAAACCTTCAGTCACGCCGGGACTTTTCGTTCGCGGGTGCTGCTATTGAAGTCGAAAACCACACAAAAAAACGCCCGGCCAAAGGACCGGGCGTTTTTCTTGGGCAGTCTTACTTATCGTCAGCTTTGTCCGGAACATTAGCGGTTTCGGCACTTGTGCCTTCAACTTCTTCTTTCATGCGCTTGAGGCCCAGGTGCCGCACGTCGGTGCCGCGCACCAGGTAAATCACCAGCTCCGAGATGTTGCGTGCGTGGTCGCCGATCCGCTCCAGCGAACGCAGCACCCAGATGATGCTCAAGACCCGCGAGATAGAGCGTGGGTCTTCCATCATGTAGGTCGCCAGCTCACGCAGCGCAGTCTTGTATTCGCGGTCGATGATCTTGTCGTACTGGGCCACCGACAACGCCAGGTCGGCGTCGAAACGGGCAAAGGCATCCAGCGCATCGCGAACCATGTTGCGCACCTGGTCACCGATATGACGAACCTCGACGTAACCGCGCGGCGCTTCGCCTTCTTCGCACAGCTGGATGGCGCGGCGGGCGATCTTGGTCGCTTCGTCACCGATGCGTTCCAGGTCGATCACCGATTTGGAGATGCTGATGATCAGACGCAAGTCAGACGCCGCTGGCTGACGGCGGGCCAGAATGCGCAGGCATTCTTCGTCGATGTTGCGTTCCATCTGGTTGATCTGGTCGTCGATCTCGCGAACCTGCTGGGCCAGGCCGGAGTCGGCCTCGATCAGCGCGGTCACCGCGTCATTGACCTGCTTTTCCACCAGACCGCCCATGGCCAGGAGGTGGCTGCGAACTTCCTCCAGCTCAGCGTTGAACTGCGCGGAGATGTGATGGGTAAGGCCTTCTTTGCTAATCATGTTGGCGTCCTTGGAGCGTCCGGTAAGGTGCGGTGGACCGCAGCGTCAATTCAGTGAGCAACAACAGCTTCCTAGCCGTAGCGACCGGTGATGTAGTCTTCGGTCTGCTTCTTCGCCGGATTGGTGAACAGGGTATCGGTGTCGCCGAATTCCACCAGTTTGCCCATGTACATGAACGCCGTGTAGTCGGAAACCCGCGCGGCCTGTTGCATGTTGTGGGTCACGATGACGATGGTGAATTTCGATTTCAATTCGTAGATCAGCTCTTCGACTTTCAGCGTCGAGATCGGGTCGAGTGCCGAGCAGGGTTCGTCGAGCAGCAGCACTTCCGGCTCTACGGCGATGGTGCGGGCGATCACCAGACGTTGCTGCTGACCACCGGACAGGCCGAGTGCCGATTCATGCAGACGGTCTTTGACTTCGTCCCACAGCGCCGCGCCTTTCAACGCCCACTCGACCGCCTCGTCGAGGACGCGCTTTTTGTTGATGCCCTGGATGCGCAGGCCGTAGACCACGTTTTCGTAGATGGTTTTAGGGAACGGGTTCGGCTTCTGGAACACCATGCCGACGCGACGACGCAGCTCGGCCACGTCTTCGCCCTTGCGGTAGATGTTGTTGCCGTAGAGGTTGATTTCACCTTCTACGCGGCAGCCGTCGACCAGGTCGTTCATGCGGTTGAAGGTCCGCAGCAGCGTGGACTTGCCGCAGCCGGACGGGCCGATGAAGGCGGTCACGCGCTGTTTCGGGATGTTCAGGCTGACGTCGTACAGCGCTTGTTTGTCGCCGTAGAACAGATTCAGGCCCGGCACTTCGATGGCCACGGTTTCCTGTTCAAGACTCAGGCTCTGTTTGTCGCGGCCCAGGGCAGACATGTTGATGCCGTGGGTATGTGTTTCGTGCTGCATGGGAGGCTCCCTGTGCTAACAAATTCGGTTCGGGGCCGCAGGCCAGGCCTGCGGTTACGCAATTCTTTTGTAGGAGCCGGCTTGCTGGCGATGCAGACAACTCGGTCCCGCAGTCTCACCGCGGTGATGCCATCGCCAGCAAGCCGGCTCCTACAGTTGATTAGCTATCCAGCGCTTTGTATTTCTCGCGCAGATGGTTACGGATATAAACGGCCGACAGGTTCAATGTCGCGATCACCAGCACCAGCAGCAGCGCCGTGGCGTACACCAGCGGCCGCGCAGCTTCGACGTTCGGGCTCTGGAAGCCGACGTCATAGATGTGGAAGCCCAAGTGCATGATCTTCTGGTCCAGGTGAAGGTACGGGTAGTTGCCATCCAGTGGCAGCGACGGCGCCAGTTTCACCACGCCCACCAGCATCAGCGGCGCCACTTCACCGGCGGCGCGAGCCACGGCGAGGATCATGCCGGTCATCATGGCCGGGCTGGCCATCGGCAGCACGATCTTCCACAAGGTTTCAGCCTTGGTCGCACCGAGGGCCAACGAGCCTTCACGTACGGTGCGGGGAATCCGCGCCAGGCCTTCTTCGGTGGCCACAATCACCACCGGCACCGCCAGCAGCGCCAGGGTCAGGGACGCCCAGAGCAGGCCCGGCGTACCGAAGGTCGGTGCCGGCAACGCTTCAGGGAAGAACAATCGGTCAACCGAGCCGCCGAGTACATAGACGAAGAAGCCCAGACCGAACACGCCGTAAACAATCGCCGGAACGCCCGCCAGGTTGTTCACCGCGATACGGATAATCCGGGTCAGCGCGTTCTGCTTGGCGTATTCACGCAGGTAAACCGCCGCCAGTACGCCGAACGGTGTCACGATCATCGCCATGATCAGGGTCATCATCACGGTGCCGAAAATCGCCGGGAAGATCCCGCCCTCGGTGTTCGCCTCACGCGGGTCATCGCTGAGGAATTCCCAGACCTTGCTGAAGTAGAAGCCGATCTTGGTGAAGGTGCCCATGGCGTTCGGCTGATAGGCGTGAACCACTTTGCCGATGTCGATCACGACCTCTTTGCCGTTCGCATCGCGGGCCGTCAGGCTGTCGCGGTTGAACTGGGCGTGCAGGTCGGCAAGACGTGCTTCGATGTCCTGATAACGCGCATTGAGCTCGGCGCGCTCGGATTCCATGTCCGCTTGCGCGGTGGCATCGAGCGTGCCGGCCAGTTCCAGTTTGCGACCGTGCAGACGGATGCGTTCGAGCCCGGAGTTGATCGCACCGATGTCGACCTTTTCCAACGTCTTGAGCTGCGCGGCAAGCTGATTGACGCGGGCGACACGGGCCTGCAACTCAGGCCACGCGGCTTCGCCTTCAGCGATGACTTTGCCGTCCTGCTTGACGTTGACCAGGTAGCCGTAGAAGTTGCCCCACTCGCGACGCTCGATGGCCATCAGCTCCGGCGGCGTCTTCTGGTTGGTCAGCCACTCGCCGACGATCCAGGTGAAGTCGTTGCCGTTCAGGTCACGGTTGCCGACCTTGATCAGCTCGCGGGTCATGAATTCCGGGCCCTGATCGGGCACCGGCAGGCCAGCGCTTTTCAGGCGCTCGCGCGGCACTTCTTCTTTCTGCACCACTTCGCCAATGACGAGGTGGTTGGCCTGGCCCGGCACGTCGTAACTGGCGTGCACCAGGTCTGCCGGCCAGAAGTGGCCAAGACCGCGCACGGCAATCACTGCCAGCAAGCCAATGGTCATGATGACCGCGATGGACACCGCGCCACCGCTGATCCAGACGCCTGGGGCGCCGCTCTTGAACCATCCATTCAGGGAGTTCTGTTTCACAGACTTCTACCTTTCTTAAAGCGACGAGTATTTCTTGCGCAGACGCTGACGAATCAGTTCCGCGAGGGTGTTCATGACGAAGGTGAACAACAGCAGCACCAGCGCCGAGAGGAACAGCACGCGGTAGTGGCTGCCGCCGACCTCCGATTCGGGCATTTCCACCGCGACGTTGGCGGCCAGCGTTCGCAGACCTTCGAACAGGTTCATCTCCATGACCGGGGTGTTACCGGTGGCCATTAGCACGATCATCGTTTCACCGACCGCACGACCCATGCCGATCATCAGTGCCGAGAAGATGCCCGGGCTGGCGGTGAGGATCACCACTCGGGTCATGGTCTGCCACGGTGTGGCACCAAGGGCCAGGGATCCGAGGGTCAGGCCGCGAGGTACGCTGAACACGGCGTCTTCGGCGATGGAGTAAATGTTCGGGATTACTGCGAAACCCATGGCCAGACCGACCACCAGAGCGTTGCGCTGGTCGTAGGTGATGCCCAGGTCGTGGGAGATCCACATGCGCATGTCGCCGCCGAAGAACCAGGTTTCCATGTACGGGCTCATGTACAGCGAGAGCCAGCCCACCAACAGGATCACCGGAATCAGAATCGCGCTTTCCCAACCGTCCGGCACCCGCAGGCGCAGCGATTCAGGCAGGCGGCTGAAGGTGAAACCGGCGACCAGGATGCCGATCGGCATCAACAGCAGCAGGCTGAAAATCCCCGGCAAATGCCCTTCCACATACGGTGCGAGGAACAGGCCGGCGAAGAAGCCGAGGATCACCGTCGGCATCGCTTCCATAAGCTCGATTACCGGCTTGACCTTGCGGCGCATGCCCGGGGCCATGAAGTACGCGGTATAGATTGCAGCGGCAACGGCCAGTGGCGCGGCCAGCAGCATGGCGTAGAACGCGGCTTTCAGGGTGCCGAAGGTCAGCGGAGACAGGCTCAGCTTCGGTTCGAAGTCGGTGTTGGCCGCAGTCGATTGCCAGACGTATTTAGGCTCGTCGTAGTTCTCGTACCAGACCTTGCTCCACAACGCGCTCCACGACACTTCCGGGTGCGGGTTGTCGAGCAGCAACGGTTGAATCTTGCCGCCCGCTTCGACGATCACGCGGTTGGCCCGTGGCGACAGGCCGAAGAGGCCTTGGCCGTCAACCACCTGATCCACCAGCAAGGTGCGGTGAGCGGTGCTGTGGAACACGCCGAGCTTGCCGGACGCATCGAGGGCAACGAAGCCTTTGCGACGTTCTTCGGCGGTGATTTCAACGATGGGCGTGGTGCCCATCTGGAAAGTGCGGATCTGCTTCAGACGCAACTCGCCATCCGGGTCACGGGCCATGAACCACTGGGCCAGGCCACCCTTGGAGTCGCCGAGGATCAGCGAGATGCCGCCCACCAATTGAGTACTGGCAGTGATTTCCGCCTCGCCGTTTTCGAGCAGTTTGTAGCGACCGTTGAGGCTCTTGTCGCGCAGGCTGAACACGTCGGCCTGCGCACGACCGTTAATCACATACAGCCATTGCTGACGCGGGTCGACGAAGATGTTCTTCACCGGCTCGGTCATCTGCGGCAGATCGATACGCTTCTGCTCGTTGGTGATTTCGCCGGTCATCATGTTTTCTTCGCTGGTGAGCGAGAGCACATTGAGTTGCGAACCGGTGGAGCCGACCAGCATCAGGGTGCTGTCAGTGGCGTTGAGGCTGACGTGTTCCAGCGCACCACCCGCCTCGTTCAGCGCAATCGGGGTTTCGCCGTACGGGTATTCAATGGCTGGCGAGATGGTCTTCTTGCCGTCCGGGTAGCTGACTTTATAGGTGTGACGGAACACCAGCGCCTGGCCGTTGGAGAAGCCCACCGCCACCAATGGATGGCCCGGTTGGTCTTCGCCGATGGAGGTCACGGTAGCACCGGCCGGAACCGGCAGATCGACGCGCTTGAGTTCGGCGCCAGTGTCGATATCAAAGAACAGTGCCTGCCCTTTGTCGGAAACCCGCATGGCGACCTGATTCTGCTCTTCCAGGGAGATCATCAGCGGCTTGCCGGCGTCTTGCATCCAGGCAGGCGTGATGGTGTCCTTGGCAGTCAGGTCGGCACCCTGGAACAGGGGGAAGACGACGTAGGCAAGGAAGAAAAAGATCAGCGTGATCGCACCGAGGACGGCGAGGCCGCCGACGAGGACGTACCAGCGGGTCAGGCGATCTTTGAGCGCGCGGATGCGGCGCTTGCGTTGCAGCTCAGGCGTATTGAAGTCAATTCGCTTGGGGGGATTCGTAGTCATGGTGGAATTGGCCAGATCATTCATGCGCACACCCTAGCGATCCTGTATGACAGAAAGATGACAATGCAGTGACGCAACAAATCCGCCGCCAGCGGGAACTGGCAGTGGACCGGAAATTTGGGGGTGTAGGAGCCGGCTTGCTGGCGATGGCATCACCGCGGCGAACGTGTCAGACCGAGTCGACAGAATCGCCAGCAAGCCGGCTCCTACAGGTCCGGGTTTACCCCGGGCCTAGGGTTTTACTTTTTTGCGACTTCAGCGCCGCCTTCCTGCAGACCCAGGTCAGCCAGTGCTTTGGCAGCAACTTTGGCCGGCAACGGGATGTAGCCGTCTTTCACTACAACTTCCTGGCCCTGTTTGGACAGAACCAGTTTCACGAACTCGGCTTCCAGCGGGGCCAGAGGCTTGTTCGGGGCTTTGTTGACGTAGACGTAGAGGAAGCGCGACAGCGGGTACTTGCCGTTCAGGGCGTTTTCTTCGGTGTCTTCGATGAAGTCAGTGCTGCCTTTCTTGGCCAGGGCCACGGTCTTCACGCTAGCGGTCTTGTAGCCGATGCCCGAGTAACCGATGCCGTTCAGCGAGGAGCTGATCGACTGAACGACCGAAGCCGAACCTGGTTGTTCGTTGACGTTTGGCTTGTAGTCGCCTTTGCACAGGGCTTCTTCTTTGAAGTAGCCGTAGGTGCCGGATACCGAGTTACGACCGAACAGCTGAACCGGCTTGTTGGCCAGGTCGCCGGTCACACCCAGGTCGCCCCAGGTTTTCACGTCGGCTTTGGCGCCGCACAGACGAGTGGACGAGAAGATCGCGTCGACTTGTTCCATGGTCAGGTGCTGGATCGGGTTGTCTTTGTGAACGAAGACAGCCAGGGCGTCCACGGCAACCGGGATAGCGGTTGGCTTGTAGCCGTACTTCTGCTCGAAGGCAGCCAGTTCGGTGTCCTTCATCTTGCGGCTCATCGGGCCCAGGTTAGAGGTGCCTTCAGTCAGCGCAGGTGGCGCAGTGGCGGAGCCAGCCGCCTGAATCTGGATGTTTACGTTCGGGTATTCTTTTTTGTAGTTCTCAGCCCACAGGGTCATGAGGTTGGCCAGGGTATCGGAGCCGACGCTGGACAGGTTGCCCGACACACCAGTGGTCTTGGTGTAGCTCGGGATAGCAGGGTCAACAGCGGCAACCGCGTTGGCAGTCGCAACGCCAGCAGCGACAAAAGTCATTGCCGCCATCAAACGCTTCAGTTTCATGCCTTACTCCTAGCAGATAGGGTGTGTTAAGTCGGGGCCAAGTATCAGCAGGCCGTGTGAACACTCTATGGCTGAAATATGACAATTGGATGAAAGGCCAGCATTCGGGTTTTTACAGAATGATTCATGCGGACCAATCGCCAGCAGGCTAGCTCCCACATGGGAATGCATTTCAATGTGGGAGCCAGCCTGCTAGCGATTGGGGCCGGTACAGCACAGACAATTCAGGGATCAGCGCCCCTTCTTCCAGAGATAAGCACCCACCAGAATCCCGACACCGCAAAGAACCGCTACGTAATACGACGGCCCCATCGGGCTTTCCTTGAGCAACAGGCTGACGATCATCGGCGTCAGGCCGCCAAAAATGGCGTAGGCGACGTTGTAGGAAAACGACAGGCCACTGAAGCGCACTACAGGCGGGAAGGCTTTGACCATCACGTAGGGCACGGCGCCGATGGTGCCGACCAGCAAGCCAGTCAGGGCATACAGCGGGAACAGCCAGTCGGGATGCGCGGCCAGGCTGTGATAGAAGGTCCAGGAGCTGAGCAACAGTGCCGCACAACCGAACACGAAGACCCGCCCTGCGCCGAACCGGTCCGACAGTGCACCGGCAATGATGCAGCCAAAACTCAGGAATACGATCGCCAGGCTATTGGCTTGCAGCGCCGTGGTTGGCGAGAAGTGGTACACCGTCTGCAGCACGGTCGGCGTCATCAGGATCAACACTACGATGGCGGCGGACAGCAGCCAGGTCAGCAGCATGGAAATCAGGATCGCTCCGCGATGGTCACGCAGCACCGCGCGCAGCGGCACTTCTTCGGCCAGGGCCTTGCGCAGTTGCAGCTCGGCGAAGACAGGGGTTTCGTGCAGCCAGCGGCGCAGGTAGACCGAGAACAATCCGAATACGCCACCGAGCAGGAACGGGATCCGCCAGGCGTAATCGGACACTTCAGCCGGGGTGTAAAGGCTGTTGATCGCGGTGGCGACCAATGAACCCAAGAGGATGCCAGCCGTCAGACCGCTCGTCAGGGTGCCGCAGGCATAACCGATATGACGCGCTGGCACGTGTTCGGAAACGAATACCCACGCGCCCGGCACTTCACCGCCAATCGCCGCGCCTTGAATCACCCGCATCAGCAGCAACAGGATCGGCGCCCACATGCCGATCTGCGCATAGGTCGGCAGCAAACCCATGATCAGGGTCGGCACCGCCATCATGAATATGCTCAGCGTGAACATCTTCTTGCGACCCAGCAGGTCGCCGAAGTGCGCCATGACAATGCCGCCCAGCGGGCGAGCAAGGTAGCCGGCGGCGAAGATGCCGAACGTCTGCATCAGGCGCAGCCACTCGGGCATGTCCGCCGGGAAGAAAAGCTTGCCCACCACCGTGGCGAAGAACACGAAGATGATGAAGTCGTAAAACTCCAGCGCACCACCCAAGGCAGACAGCGATAAAGTCTTGTAGTCGCTACGGGTTAACGGGCGTGCAGGCTGGGTCGGCTGCGCGATGCTAGAGGGCGCTGTGGTCATGGCAAGGGCTTCTCTTATAGTCGGATCTGCAACCCCAACAACGCTGGCGAGGGCTTGGGCAGGTCCGGCACGATAGCAAATTGTTCGAAAAAGCACATAGAGGTGCGTATTTGACAGTCAAAATGAGAACCGGACGGTCGTCTCGGAGTCTACCGACCGATATACTCGCTGCATTGCAGCATTTGTAAGGGGTTGCTGTGCGAAAACGCGCTGGCTGTCAGGCAAGGTAATTGCCTGATTCAGTCGCTTTCGCAGAGTTTCCCTTTAGGCGCCTTACGAAAAACGTGACGAACGTAGTATGTTCGGGCTGAATCGTTTTTCCTTGAGACGGCTATTCACCTGAAGTACCAATGAAGAGTCACGGGTCAGAGGCACCCCCGGCATGATAGAGCTCGAACAAGAAGATCCAATCCCGCAAGGCGACCTGGCCCTGCAAATCACCGCGCTTCCGCGTGAAACCAACGGCTTCGGCGATATTTTCGGCGGCTGGCTGGTAGCACAGATGGATTTGGCCGGCACCGCGATGGCCAGCAAAGTCGCTGGCGGACGCGTGGCGACTGTTGCGATTGATCGCATGGCGTTCCTGGTGCCGGTGGCAGTGGGCGCCCAGCTCTCCTTCTATACCCAGGCGCTGGAAATCGGCCGCAGCTCGATTCAGATGATGGTCGAAGTCTGGAGCGACGACCCGCTGTCCAGCGAGTGGCGTAAAGTGACTGAAGCCGTGTTTGTGTTTGTCGCCATCGACGGCAGTGGACGCACCCGTTCGGTTCCACCACGCGCGCGTTAAACGCCGCGATCGTTTTGCGGTCCATTGCAGTCATTGTTCCTGATCGAGAGCTGTTCCATGACAACGCCCAACGTTGAAGCCGTGAAACTGGATGAACTGAACTGCTGGCGAATCCGCCACGGTCAGGCCGAATTGCTGGTCGCCCAGCAAGGCGCGCACATCCTCAGTTATCAAGTGGCCGGCCAACCGCCGGTGATCTGGCTTAACGACGAAGCCGTGTTCAAGACCGGCAAGAGCATCCGCGCCGGTGTGCCGGTGTGCTGGCCGTGGTTTGGCAATTTCCCGCGCAACCCGCAAAGCGTCCAGGCGATGCGCGTGAGCAACGAGCCGCCGACCGCCCACGGTTTTGTCCGGGCGATGGATTGGGAATTGGGCGGTATCGAAGCCGAGGGCGAAAGCCTGAAGGTGGAATTCGTCCTGCCCTACCCCGAAGGCGGCTTCCCTGGCTGGCCGCATCAGGTGGATCTGAAGCTAAGCATTCGTCTGGATGAGCAACTGCACATCAGCCTGACCAGCCACAATCGCGGCACCGACAAAGTCACCATCAGCCAGGCGCTGCACAGCTATTTCGCCGTCAGCGATGTGCGCAATGTGCATGTCGAAGGGCTGGATGGCTTGAGCTATATCGAAACCCTGGATGACTGGAAAACCAAGGCTCAGACCGGTGAACTACGTTTTACCGGCGAGACTGATCGCATCTACCTCAATACCCCGGCGAAGCTGAGCATTGTCGACCCGGCCTGGGAACGGCGCATCGAGCTGACCAGCAGTGGTTCGCGCACGGCAGTGATCTGGAACCCTTGGATTGATCGTGCCGCAGCGTTCAGTGACATGGCTGACGATGGCTGGCAGAAGATGCTGTGCATCGAGACGGCGAATGTGATGGATGACGTGGTGACATTGGCGCCGGGTGCGAGCCATACCTTGGGTGTCAGCGTCGGCGCAAAACCGCTCTAAGCCATACCGTAATACGAAATGTGGGAGCCAGCCTGCTGGCGATGGCGTCGTGTCAGTCAACTTGAAAGTATCCGACCCACCGCTATCGCCAGCAGGCTGGCTCCCACAGTTATTTCGAGTGGCTGTTAGAGATCGGACTCCTGCACCACCCGCACCTTCGCCGCATCCAGCGCATACGCCGCGTCAGCCAGATCATTGTTGACCTTCTCGATCTTCAGCGTGCCGGTCACCCACAGCGGCGTGTAGATATCATCCAGCTTCAATCCCTTCGGATACCGCACCAGCACCAACTGATTAGGCGGCGGTGGCGGCACGTGGATGCAGGCGCCGGGGTACGGCACGAGGAAGAACAGCGTGCTGCGACCCTTGGCGTCGGACTCCAGCGGCACCGGATAACCACCGATGCGGATGTTCTTGTCGTTCATCGACGGCACGGTTTTGGTCGAATACATCACCGCCGGCAAGCCCTTGCTCTGCTTCATGCCACCCTTTTCGGTAAAGGTGCCATCGCCTTCAGGGGAGTTGTGGTCGATTTCGGGCATGGCCTCAAGGGCCTTCTGGTCCGACTTGGGCATCAGTTCGAGCCAGTCGGTTTCCGGCAATTCGCCGGCATGGGCCAAACCACTGCCCAACAGGAGGAGAGTCAACAAAAGACGGCGCATGGAGGTGCTCGGTAAGGAAAGGACGTGTAACGCCGAGCATTCTAGCCCTCCCCGCGTGCGCCGCAGAGAGGACTTTGTCGCTTAAATCAGTTCTTTCTGATCAAGCCGTAGATCACCAGCAACACCACCGCGCCGACCAGCGCACCGATGAAGCCTGCACCTTCGCCCGCGCGATAGATGCCCAGAGCCTGACCGCCGTAAGTGGCCGCCAGCGAACCGCCGATACCGAGCAGGATGGTCATGATCCAGCCCATGCTGTCATCGCCCGGTTTCAGGAACCGAGCCAGCAGGCCGACGATCAAGCCGATAAAGATGGTTCCGATAATTCCCATGACATTTCCCTCTGATTTGAATGGCTATGCCAAAGCCTAGTCAGACTTTGGCATCCTGCCATGAGAGAACGGCGACACTTGAATGGTTCCGCCGCTGCCACATGAAACTGTTTATTCGGCGATGAGCGCTTCGACCTTGAGGATCTGCGCGGCCAGTGTTTCGCGGTTTGCACAACGCAGGTTGGCGTGACCGACCTTGCGGCCGACCTTGAACGCCTTGCCATAGTGGTGCAGATGGCAATCGGCGATGGCCAGGACTTTCTCGGTCTCCGGCACTTTACCGATGAAGTTGAGCATCGCGCTCTCACCGACCTTGGCCGTCGAACCCAGCGGCAGACCGGCAACGGCCCGCAGGTGGTTTTCGAACTGGCTGCACTCGGCGCCTTCGGTGGTCCAGTGCCCGGAGTTGTGCACGCGCGGGGCGATTTCGTTGGCCTTGAGGCCACCGTCGACTTCAAAGAACTCGAACGCCATCACGCCGACGTATTCCAGCTGTTTAAGCACGCGGCTGGAGTAGTCTTCGGCCAGTGCTTGCAGCGGGTGATCGGTGCTGGCCACGGACAGCTTGAGGATGCCGCTGTCGTGGGTGTTGTGAACCAGCGGATAGAACTTCGTTTCACCATCACGAGCGCGCACGGCGATCAGCGAAACTTCACCGGTGAACGGCACGAAACCTTCCAGCAGGCAGGCGACGCTGCCCAGTTCGGCGAAGGTGCCGACCACATCTTCGGGTTTGCGCAGGACTTTCTGGCCCTTGCCGTCGTAACCCAGGGTGCGGGTTTTCAGTACGGCCGGCAGACCGATAGAAGCAACGGCGGCGTCCAGATCGGCTTGCGATTGAATGTCGGCGAACGCTGGGGTTGGAATCCCCAAGTCCTTGAACATGCTCTTTTCGAACCAGCGATCACGGGCGATGCGCAAGGCTTCGGCGCTCGGATAGACCGGGACGAACTGCGACAGGAACGCCACGGTTTCGGCCGGGACGCTTTCGAATTCGAAGGTCACCAGATCGACTTCATCGGCCAGCTGACGCAGGTGGTCCTGATCGCCGTAATCGGCCCGCAGGTGTTCGCCCAACGCAGCTGCGCAAGCATCCGGCGCCGGGTCCAGGAAAGCGAAGTTCATGCCCAGCGGAGTGCCCGCCAACGCCAACATGCGACCCAACTGGCCGCCACCGATTACACCGATCTTCATCGTCAACAACCTCAGGCGATGCGTGGGTCTGGATTTTCCAGGACGCTGTCTGTCTGCTCAGCGCGGAATTTTTTCAGCACCGCGTGGAATTGCGGGTGCTTGGCGCCGAGGATACTCGCCGACAACAGCGCGGCGTTAATCGCGCCGGCCTTGCCGATGGCCAGGGTGGCGACCGGAATGCCCGCAGGCATCTGCACGATCGAGAGCAGCGAATCGACGCCCGAAAGCATCGACGACTGCACCGGAACGCCCAGCACCGGCAGGTGGGTCTTGGCCGCACACATGCCAGGCAAGTGGGCCGCGCCACCGGCACCGGCGATGATCACCTCGATGCCACGCGCCTCGGCCTCTTCGGCGTACTGGAACAGCAGGTCCGGGGTGCGGTGGGCGGAGACCACTTTCACCTCGTAAGGGATGCCGAGCTTTTCCAGCATATCGGCGGTGTGGCTAAGGGTGGACCAATCGGACTTGGAGCCCATGATCACGCCAACCAGTGCACTCATCGTCGTGCCTCTTCTCTCTGGGCGCCCGCAGGCGCGTCAAAAAACAACAAGCCACGCAAAAATGCGTGGCTTGATTGTACGAATTATGGCCGGACGAACCGGCCGAAGGCCGCGCAGTATACCTCAATGAAGCAGATAAACAGCCCCCGTTGCGACCATCTGTCATATGCCGCAGAACGGTGTCTTTGCTGACTCGAAAGTCAACGGATCACAACTGACTCCAACACGGCATGCAACGCTGGCGTAACAACAAAATACTTCAACTAAATCCCCTTACAAAAACATCTAAAACATACTGCGCAATACAACCACGACTGTCCAGAAAAGCAAAACCGGCACTCGCATGGTATATATCGATGCAGCACCAAAAAGAACAACCAACACGCAGACATCCATCCTCATTCCAAAACTATCGAGAGCTGTCGCTCCATGAGAACTACCTATGTCCATTGCACTAAGACTTTTCGCACTTATCGTTACTTTGATATTAAGCATCAGTGCTAACGCACTCAATAAACAGAGCGGGCTTACCGACAATATCGAGGACCCTTTCCGACTGTTCGTCCTATTCCACGACGACGTTCCAGAATCAAAACGAAGTACCGTTTACGTTGAGCATATCCGCCCCTTTACAGCGGAATTTGAAAAAATAACCGGTCGGCAAATCAGCGTAGTCTTTGATCGAAGCCGGCCACCCTATACCAACTTCAACTACAAAGCTGAAGACCATAAAGCCATGTTTGAACGCTGGAAGAAACTGACATGGACCTATAGAGCAGAACGACATGACAGCAATGAATTCCTCTTCTCCCGTAATGATCGAATCCTTTTAATCACCAATGACTTCATTAACGGCAGCCCTCTCTTTGGAGGGACTGGAGGTATCGCAACTCAGCCTGGGAACTCTGCCATTGCTTCGCTTGATTACAAGCAGATAGTCGGGCACGAGCTGGGGCATTCATTTAATGCCATCCACGAAGACGGCGAAGTACTTTATAACGGATGGTGGTGCGAAACCTTTATGTTCGAACCCCTGCCGTTCCGATCGAATTGCTATGTATTCAGCGAAGCAAACAAAAAGCACATAAAAGCGTACGTCGACAGTCAGTCCTGAAACTAGCCGCAGGCGCGAGATTCTGCTCGCTCCTGCGGCACCGTCATGCTCCAGCCGCAGCCCCGCCTTCGAGCTTGCGCCACAACAACCTTACATTCGCCTTGCGCACCAGCGCGCAACGGTACAAACGAATCTCCAGCGGCACATGCCATTGCGGGCCGCCGCAGACCACCAGCTCACCACGCGCCAGTTCGGCGCGGACGCTGAGCTGCGGCACCCAGGCAATCCCCAATCCCTCCAGCGCCATGCTTTTCAGGCTGTCGGCCATGGCGGTCTCATAGATGGTGGTGAAGCGCAGCGCGCGCTGGCGCAACAGCATGTTCACCGAACGCCCAAGAAACGCACCGGCGCTATAGGCGAGCAACGGCACACTGCCTTCGCCCTCCAGATCGAACAACGGTTTGCCGTCGGCATCCGCCGCGCAAACCGGCAGCATCTCGGTGTGGCCCAGGTGCAGCGACGGGAAGATTTCCGGGTCCATCTGCAAGGCTGCATCCGGGTCATAGAACGCCAGCATCAAGTCGCACCCGCCTTCACGCAACGCATGCACCGCGTCGCCGACGTTAGTCGCCACCAACCGCGTGGCAATGTTCAAGCCTTCGTTACGCAGCTGCGCGATCCAGCGCGGAAAGAAACCCAACGCCAATGAGTGAGCGGCAGCCACTTGCATCACTTCGCCCTGCCCACCTTCCAGATGATGAAGATGGCGCAGCACTTCGCCGAGCTGTTCGACCACGGTCCGTGCGGTCACCAGGAACAGCTGCCCCGCCGCCGTCAACTCGATCGGCGTGCGCGAGCGATTGACCAATTGCAGCCCCAGCGCGGCTTCAAGGCTGCGGATTCGGCGGCTGAACGCCGGCTGGGTCACGAAGCGTCGTTCCGCAGCTTGGGAGAAGCTGCGGGTGGCGGCCAAGGCACTGAAGTCCTCGAGCCATTTACTTTCCAGATTCATCCGTCCTCCCGGACACGCACCAATTTAGGTCACACGCTCGCCGCATTCGCGGCGTCACATGGGCATTATGCCGAATGTGCATAGGCCAGTGTTTAACAGCATTGGCCGAAAATTCTCCACAAGCCTAGCATTTGCAGTGTTCCGGCACAGACCGGGTCCCTATCGAGATGATTTCTATCATGTCCTCCGCTGCATCTTTCCGCACAGAAAAAGACCTGCTTGGCGTACTCGAAGTACCTGCGCAAGCGTATTACGGCATCCAGACCCTGCGAGCGGTGAACAACTTCCGTCTCTCGGGCGTTCCGATTTCGCATTACCCGAAGCTGGTTGTCGGCCTGGCAATGGTCAAACAGGCCGCCGCTGACGCCAACCGCGAACTGGGTCACCTGAGCGAAGCCAAGCACGCTGCCATCAGCGAAGCCTGTGCACGTTTGATCCGCGGCGATTTCCACGAAGAGTTCGTGGTGGACATGATTCAAGGCGGCGCTGGCACTTCAACCAACATGAATGCCAACGAAGTCATCGCCAACATCGCGCTGGAGGCCATGGGTCACCAGAAGGGCGAATACCAATACCTGCACCCGAACAACGACGTGAACATGGCGCAGTCGACCAACGACGCCTACCCGACCGCGATCCGTCTGGGTCTGCTATTGGGTCATGACGCTCTGCTGGCCAGTCTCGACAGCCTGATCCAGGCGTTCGCCGCCAAGGGCCAGGAATTCAGCCACGTATTGAAGATGGGCCGTACCCAGCTGCAAGACGCCGTGCCGATGACCCTGGGTCAAGAATTCCGCGCCTTCGCCACCACCCTGAGCGAAGACCTGGCGCGCCTGAAAACACTGGCACCTGAACTGCTGACCGAAGTGAACCTGGGCGGCACCGCGATCGGCACCGGCATCAACGCCGACCCGCGCTACCAGCTCCTGGCCGTGCGGCGTCTGGCATTGATCAGCGGTCAACCGCTGGTTCCGGCGGCCGACCTGATCGAAGCCACTTCCGACATGGGCGCCTTCGTGCTGTTCTCCGGCATGCTCAAGCGCACCGCGGTCAAGCTGTCGAAGATCTGCAACGACCTGCGCCTGCTGTCCAGCGGCCCACGCACCGGCATCAACGAAATCAACCTGCCGGCGCGTCAGCCAGGCAGCTCGATCATGCCCGGCAAGGTCAACCCGGTTATCCCGGAAGCCGTGAACCAGGTAGCGTTCCAGATCATCGGCAACGACCTGGCCCTGACCATCGCGGCCGAAGGCGGCCAACTGCAACTGAACGTGATGGAGCCGCTGATCGCGTTCAAGATTTTCGACTCGATCCGTCTGCTGCAACGCGCCATGGACATGCTGCGCGAGCACTGCATCGTCGGCATCACCGCCAACGAAGAACGCTGCCGTGAACTGGTCGAGCACTCGATCGGTCTGGTCACCGCGCTGAACCCGTACATCGGCTATGAAAACGCCACCCGCATCGCCCGTATCGCTCTCGAAAGCGGCCGCGGCGTGCTGGAACTGGTGCGCGAAGAAGGCTTGCTCGACGACGAAATGCTCGCCGACATCCTGCGCCCGGAAAACATGATTGCTCCGCGTCTGGTTCCGCTTAAAGCCTGATCCGACGCGTTACTTGTAGCACCGCTCACCAGGTCGAGGGACTAGACACCTCTCACCTTTTGAGGGCTTGGGGATTTATTCCCCAGGCCCTTTTTTTTAACTCGTTAAGCGACAACACCGACCCTGTGGGAGCGAGCCTGCTCGCGATAAACGATGACGCGGTCTAACTGAAAAACCGCGGTGCCTGCATCGCGAGCAGGCTCGCTCCCACAAGAGCCCGGCGCCGGTAACGCCGGGTGTTTCAAAGGCTTCAGTTCACCGAATGCACCACAACCGTGCAGACGGACGGCACTCTCCTAGGTATAGTGCCGCCCCTCTTCGCGTGAGCGGTCGTCGGTAACGAGGCCCAAACCCATGCGAAACCCGAACTAATAACAAACCTGCGATATGGGCCCGGGACGAACACTCGCCTCACTGTTGTGCCACGTGCACATCGGTGTAACGCGATGTTTCTACCTGCCCAGCATTTGCCTACACAAAAAACAGCGAGGAATAATCCATGCTCGAAGTCATTAACGACTTCCTCTCAGGGAAAGTACTGATCGTGCTCATTGTCGGGCTCGGTAGCTACTTCACGATCCGCTCGCGTTTCGTTCAATTGCGCCACTTCTTCCACATGTTCGCGGTGTTCCGCGACAGCCTGAAAAGCAGCGCCGGGCAACTCAGTTCGTTCCAGGCCCTGATGCTCAGCCTCGCCGGCCGTGTCGGCGCGGGTAACATCGCCGGTGTCGGCATCGCCGTGACCCTCGGTGGCCCGGGTGCGGTGTTCTGGATGTGGGTGACCGCACTGGTCGGCATGTCCAGCAGCTTCTTCGAATGCTCCCTTGGTCAGCTCTACAAACGAACGGATGCCGACGGCACCTACCGTGGCGGCCCGTCCTACTACATCCAGCACGGTTTGCAGAAGCGCTGGTTGGGTATGGTCATGGCGTTCCTGTTGCTGGTGACCTTCGGGTTTGCCTTCAACGGCCTTCAAGCCCATGCCGTCACTCACTCGCTGAACAACGCGTTCGGCCTCGACACCACCTACACGGGCCTGGCCCTGGCGGTGTTGCTGGGCATGGTGTTCATCGGCGGGATCAAACGCATCGCCAAGGTCGCTGACCTGCTGGTGCCAGTGAAAACCCTGGTGTACATCGGCGTGACCATCTACGTGATCGTGCTGCAATTCGACCACGTGCCGGCGATGCTGATGACCATCGTCAAAAGCGCTTTCGGTCTGGATCAAGCCTTCGGCGGCCTGATCGGCAGCGCCATCGTCATGGGCGTGAAGCGTGGCGTGTTCGCCAACGAAGCGGGCCTGGGCAGTGCGCCGAACGTTGCCGCTGTGGCTTCGGTCGAGCACCCGGTGGCACAAGGCGTGGTTCAGGCGTTCAGCGTGTTCCTCGACACCTTCGTGATCTGCACCTGCACCGCGTTGCTGATCCTGCTCTCGGGTTTCTACACACCGGGTTTCGAAGGCGATGGCATTGCCTTGACCCAGAACTCCCTGGCCGCCGTGGTCGGTGACTGGGGCCGGAGTTTCATCTCCGTAGCCCTGTCGTTGTTCGTCTTTACTTCGATCCTCTACAACTACTACCTGGGCGAGAGCAACCTGCGCTTCCTGATCGGTGAAAACCGCAAGGCGCTGATCGGCTACCGCGCGCTGGTGCTGGTGTTGATCTTCTGGGGTGCGATCGAGAACCTGGGTACGGTGTTCGCGTTCGCCGACATCACCATGACCCTGCTTGCGTTCGTGAACCTGATCGCGCTGTTCCTGCTGTTCAAGGTTGGCATGCGCATCCTGCGTGACTACGACGACCAGCGTGCTGCCGGGATCAAGACGCCGGTGTTCGATTCCAGCAAGTTCCCGGATCTGGACCTGGACCTGAAAGCCTGGCCCGCCAACCCGCCAGCGGCTGCCACCCGGGCTGAAGCTGAGCCGCAAGGCGTACCCGCAGCGCAACGCTGATCGTTAAAAGAAGGGTGCACAAACCTGTGGGAGCCAGCCTGCTGGCGATGCCGGACTGTCAGATGACACATTAGTGTCTAACATACCGCCATCGCGAGCAGGCCGGTCTCGCTCCCACATGTCATCTCTTGCGGAGACTTCCCCATGGTTCCCAATTCCTTTCCTGCCGCCCAGCACGTCATGGTGCTCTACACCGGCGGCACCATCGGTATGCAGGCCAGCGCCAATGGCCTGGCCCCGGCGTCCGGCTTCGAAGCGCGGATGCGCGAATACCTGAACAGCCAGCCTGAACTGGTGGTGCCGCAGTGGCGCTTTCGCGAAATGTCGCCGCTGATCGACAGCGCCAACATGAGCCCGGCGTACTGGCAGCAACTGCGTGAAGCGGTGGTCGACGCCGTTGATGTCCACGGCTGCGACAGCGTGCTGATCCTGCACGGCACCGACACCCTCGCCTACAGCGCGGCAGCCATGAGTTTTCAATTGCTCGGCCTGCAGGCCCGCGTGGTGTTCACCGGGTCCATGCTGCCGGCCGGCGTGACCGACAGCGATGCCTGGGAAAACCTCAGTGGTGCGCTGGTTGCTCTGGGGCAAGGCCTGGCCCCGGGCGTTCATCTGTACTTCCACGGTGAACTGCTGGACCCGACCCGTTGCGCGAAAGTCCGCAGCTTCGGGCGTCATCCGTTCAAGCGGCTGGAGCGTCAGGGCGGTGGTGTGAAGGCCACTTCACTGCCGGCTCAATTGAATTACAACCAGAGTAAGCAGTTGGCCAAAGTCGCTGTGTTGCCGTTGTTTCCTGGCATTGGCGCCGAGCAACTTGATGGCGTGCTGAACAGCGGCATTCAAGGCTTGGTCCTCGAGTGCTACGGCAGCGGCACCGGGCCGAGCGATAGCCCTGAGTTTCTGGCCAGCCTGGAGCGAGCGAGGGACAAGGGTGTTGTGGTTGTGGCGGTTACGCAGTGCCACGAAGGTGGTGTCGAGCTGGACGTTTATGAGGCCGGTAGCCGATTGCGTGGCGTTGGCGTGCTTTCGGGCGGCGGCATGACCCGTGAGGCGGCGTTCGGCAAGTTGCATGGGTTGTTGGGTACCGGGCTCGACTCCGCTGAAGTGCGACGACTAATCGAACTCGACCTCTGCGGCGAACTCAGCTGAAACAATACAAAACCTGTGGGAGCGAGCCTGCTCGCGATGCGGTATGTCAGACACATTAATGTTGAATGTGCCGACGCCATCGCGAGCAGGCTCGCTCCCACAGAATCTTCACTGGGCACACAACTTGCTGCCGTTCCAGCATCCCAAGGCTGGAACACCCCATGCTCCATTCCCACCTCACCACCCTCAACGCCGTCTCTCTGGTGCTCAATGCCTTCAAAGGCGAAGGCTTGTCCAGCGAGGCACTGTTGGCAGGAAGTGGCATCAGCGCGGCGGATCTGGGCCGGGCGGACACGCGCATCACCACCAACCAAGAGATGCAGGTCTGCGCCAACGCGGTCGCGCTCAAGCGTGATATCGGCCTGGAACTGGGGCGGCGCATGCACGTTTCGTCCTACGGCATGCTCGGTTATGCGCTGCTCACCAGTGCCACCTTCGGTGACGCTTTGCGCCTGGCGATACGTTATCCGGCGCTGCTGGGAACACTTTTCGAGTTGAGCCTGGAAGATGACGGCGAGCGCACCTGGTTTGTGGCCGCCGATTACCGGGAGAACCCGGCTCTGGCGGTGTTCAACGCCGAGTTCTGTCTGGTGTCGTTGAAAGTCACCTGCGATGACTTACTCGGGCACCCGCTGCCATTACTCGCGGCACGTCTGGAACATGCGGCACCCGACTATCAGGCGACCTACGCCGAACACTTCGACTGCCCGTTGCACTTCGACGCACGGGACAACGCCTTCGCTTTCGACAAGCGCTGGCTCGACCAACCCTTGCCGCTTGCCGATGTCATCACCCATCAGGCCATGGTCGAACGCTGCCGCAAACAGAACACCGAGTTCACCGGGCGTCAGGCGTGGCTGGGGCGGATTCGAGAGTTGCTCCGTGCGCAACTGAATGCGGCGCCGGGGCTGGAAGGTTTGGCGCTGCAAATGAATTGCTCGGCGCGCACGTTACGTCGCCATCTCAAGGATCTGGGATGCAGCTATCAGGAATTGCTCGACGAATTACGCTTCGAACAGGCCAAGCAGATGCTTTGCGAAGACCATCTGCCGATCTACCAGATCGCCGAGGCGCTGGGCTTCAGCGAAACCGCAAGTTTCCGCCATGCGTTTGTACGCTGGAGCGGCGTAGCACCCAGCCAGTTCCGCCCTTGACCCACCCCCTGTGGCGAGGGGATTTATCCCCGTTCGGCTGCGAAGCAGTCGTAAACACGGTTTAACTTTGAAATGCCGGGGCCGCTACGCAGCCAAACGGGGATGAATCCCCTCGCCACAGGGGTCTGCACTCCATGCTCTGAACCGGGGCACGCCTGCGCCACAGGGGGGCGAATTCCGGTCAATTATTTTGGCCATATCGATCCCCTTTTGGCCTTTCCTGCCGTTCTCCCAAACGCCGGCGCCCGCAAGACTGTGTTCAACCGAATCAGCCTGCGGAGAACAAGAAATGCTGACGATCTACTCGGACGATCACCACCTGCACCACGGCCGGTGTGAATTGATGGACGGGCAACTCATGCCCTGCTTCGAAATGCCCTCTCGGGCCGACCATGTCTTGCAGCGTGTGCAAAAACAGAACCTCGGCCCGGTCGAAGCGCCGCAGGATTTCGGCCTCGACCCGATCGCGCGCATTCACAGCCGCGACTACCTGGACTTCTTCAAAGGTGCCTGGGCACGCTGGACCGAGTTCAATACCGACGGCGACTTGCTGCCCTACACCTGGCCGGCCCGCACTCTGCGCCGAATCATCCCCACCAGCCTGCACGGCCAGCTCGGCTATTACAGCTTCGACGGCGGCGCACCAATCACCGCCGGTACCTGGCAAGCGGCGTACAGCGCAGCGCAAGTGGCCCTCACCGCCCAAGCCGCGATCCAGCGTGGCGCTCGCAGTGCCTTCGCCCTGTGCCGTCCACCGGGACACCACGCCGCCAGCGACTTGATGGGCGGTTACTGCTACCTCAACAACGCCGCCATCGCCGCTCAAGCCTTCCTCGATCAGGGCCACAAAAAGGTTGCGATCCTCGACGTCGACTACCACCACGGCAACGGCACCCAATCGATTTTCTATGAGCGCAGCGATGTGCTCTTTACGTCGATCCACGGCCATCCGGAAGCCGAGTTTCCGTTCTTCCTCGGCTACGAAGACGAACTCGGCGAAGGGGCCGGCGAAGGCTTCAACTTCAACTACCCTTTGCCGGCTGGCAGCGGCTGGGACAGTTGGAGTGCCGCGCTGGAACAGGCCTGCAAAGAGATCGAGAAATACGGCGCCGACATTGTCGTTGTCTCCCTGGGCGTCGATACCTTCAAGGACGATCCCATCTCCCAGTTCAAACTCGACAGCCCGGACTACCTGGCCATGGGCGAGCGCATCGCGAAGCTCGGCAAACCGACGCTGTTCGTGATGGAAGGCGGTTACGCGGTAGAAGAAATCGGCATCAATGCCGTGAACGTTCTCGAAGGTTTTGAAAGCGCCCAATGAGGAATTAGAACAATGAACAGACTCAAGCGTTTTATCGCACCGGTGCTCTGCGCCACGGTGCTCGGTGGCGCCGCCCACGCTGAAGAGCGAACGTTGCGCGTCTACAACTGGTTCGACTACATCACCCCCAAGGCGCTGGAAGATTTCAAGGCCCAGAACACCCAGACCAAACTGGTCTACGACATCTTCGACACCAACGAAGCACTGGAGGCCAAGCTACTGACCGGCAACTCCGGCTACGACGTAGTAGTGCCGTCCAATGTGTTCCTCGCCAAGCAGATCGAAGCCGGCGTGTTCCAGCCGCTGGACCGCAGCAAACTGCCGAACTGGAACCACCTCGATCCGAAGCTGATGAAGCTGCTGGAAGGCAACGATCCGGGTAACAAATTCGCCGTGCCGTACATGTACGGCACCATCCTGATCGGCTTCAACCCGGACAAGGTCAAGGCCGCACTGGGCGACAATGCGCCGGTGGACAGTTGGGATTTGATCTTCAAGGAAGAGTACATCAGCAAACTCAAGCAGTGTGGCGTCGCCCTGCTCGATTCGCCGTCGGAGATCCTGCCGCTGGCCCTGCAACACCTCGGTCTGGACCCCAACAGCAAGAAGCCGGCGGACTACGAAAAGGCTGAAGCGCTGCTGATGAAAATTCGGCCGTACGTCACTTACTTCCACTCGTCCAAATACATGGCCGACATTGCCAACGGTGATATCTGCGTCGCAGTCGGTTACTCCGGCAGCTTCTCCCAGGCCGCCAACCGCGCCAAGGAAGCCAAGAACGGGGTCGTTGTCGACATGCGCCTGCCGAAAGAAGGGGCGCCGATCTGGTTCGACATGCTCGCCATTCCCAAGGGTGCGAAGAACCCGGAAGACGCCTACACCTTCATCAATTACCTGCTGCAACCGAAGGTGATCGCGCCTGTCAGCGACTTCGTCGGCTACCCGAACCCGAACAAGGACGCCACGGAGCTGGTTGATCCGGCGATCCGCAACAACCCGAACCTGTATCCGACGGAAACGGCGATGGGCACGCTGTACACCCTGCAACCGTTGCCGCGTGATGCCGAACGCGCACGGACCCGGGCCTGGACCAAGATCAAGTCCGGGACCTGAAAACTCTCCTTTGTAAACCGAAGACCCGCCGTGAAGCGGGTCTTTTTTTGCCAGCGATATTTATGTACCGCCAAACACATGGGCCCGCCCGATACCGTCCTCTGATCCAGCGCTGCGCAATCAACAGCGGCGCATCCTCAATCAGGAGACGACCATGCCCGACACCGCCTCGCCGAGTTCAGAAAACATACTGACCCAACTGGTCACAGGTCCCTCGATCAGAGAAGTTGCAGCGACTGCATTGGCACCTGCACTCAACACGCTTTATCCGCATTTGAAGATTGATCCGACACTTGCCACGGTCGTCACCCCGACCTGGGTCGATACCGGCAACGATGTCGTGCCTGGCGATAAAGTGTATGAAACGCTCACCGATGTGCTGGTGCGACTCGGATTGTCGGGATCGACCGTGACCCTCATTGATGGAGAGCATTTCCTGACCCTGCAACCGGGCGCTGAACCGCAGATTCAACTACCGGTGAAAATCGATGCCCTCGGATGCCTGCTCAATACGCTGGCACCGCAACTGTTCATCGCCTATCAGCAACAGCAGCTTGATTACTGGAACCAGGAAACAAAGCCTTCGACCCCACGCTGGCATTCGCTCTCACGATCGCTACAGGAGATCTGGAACCTCGATGAGGCCAGTGACTGGAATGAAGATGAAAAATCAATGGCCAAAGCCGTGTTCAATGATCCAGATCGCGCAACGCGGCGCCCACAGGACAAGTACCTGACCAAGGCCTGCCTGATCGACACCGATTGCGTTGAAAAAGCGGTGAGCGAACATGTGCGTGTCCTGGATATTGCCGTGTTCGTGGGCACAGTGGGCACGCGAACCCTGGTGTTGACGCACTCGATCGCTGAAGGGTTCAAGCGTTACGACTCTATTGCGGCACTGGGTGATACGTTGTTCGCCCAGCCTGGAACGTCGAGCAGCGAACAGACATTGCAATGGCGTCTGTATGAACCCAAGGGCAATTTCTTTCATCACCAGGCCTGCGCGCTGATCGCACTGGAAGCCGAAGCCATCGGTGCATTGAATACCTTTCAAAATGAATCTCCAGCGAACCTTTCACCGCACATCAGCGCCTCGGCAAAAAGCATCATTGATACCGCAGCGTTGCCAGCGTCACGTTTCAGCAAGGTCCAGGGACTGCTGACGGGTTGGGTGATGAATGCGTCGTCAGCGGATCTCACCCGATACAGCCGACACCTGATGGACCTTGCGCTGTTGCGGGAACAGGACGCGGGAAAAGTCTTCGACGAAGGCATCGCGTCCCTGCCGGTATTTACGCTCAATACCCTGCGCGAACAGATGATCAAAGATCATCCAGCGGCAGCGGGCCTGAATCTTGAAGACGTGCAAATCAGCATCACCAGCGTCATTGTCCTGGGCGCTGTCGTAGTACCCGGCAAGACGCAGACCGTCACGCTGTCTCTGATCGAACTGGCGCTGCAAAACCTGATTGCCGTGCCGCTAGGCAACAAGACGGTGCAATACAAAAACGGCGACGCAGTACCGGCCTGGATGACTTCCTCCTATCTGGAAACACTTGTTACCAAGGTCGATATCGGCGCGGTATACCCGGCGCTGATCAAGCGCAAACTGCTTGAGGATCCGCAAGAATCAGTGCGACGACAGGCGCTCTACACCCGTCATCTGCGCACCCAACTGCCCTTGCAGGCGCTGCAACACAAGATGCGCGGTGAGGCTGGCATCGATGAACGCGGGTATCAATTCGTCAATGCAGCCATGCAGGAAAACATCGCCGACCGCAGGGTGAACGGGCTGGAGATTGTCATTCGACCGCTGGCCTTCATAACTGGAGATCGCGCCAATAGCAAAGGTGATGAAGTCGCCAACATGTTCGTCATCGGTCCCCGGTCCGCTGATCAGGGACCGTGCCTGCTTTACCGGCCATTGCTCACCCCCTCGCTGACGCAGTACCCGAACGAGGCCAATCTGCTGTATGCAATCAAGCACGAAAAGCCCCTTCGCCAATCTGTCCTGGCGTGGCTGGGTGACGATGTGCGCTTCAACTATTCCCAATATGTGTTTTCGGGTGAGTTGCCTTCGGTCTGGACGCTGACCCAATTGCTGGTCGATCCCACTTCGGCCCTGGGCATGATGGGCAAGGTGTCGCTCAGTGCTGCTGCCCTTGATGACGCTTCACTGGCAACCTTGTTCAAAGCCAACGTCAACTTCATGATTACTCTGGCGGACCGTCAATCGGTGTCCAATGCGCAAGCTCGCTGGGCAACGCTCAAGCACGGCGCATGGATGCTGTTCAACGTTGCCTTGCCCTTTCTCGGTCGCACTGCCGGGGTGGCCGCGTGGATCTGGCAGATCATGGACGACTTGCAGGCAATGACCGATGCCAAAGAGAACGACGACAGCGAATCCGCCTGGTCCGCCCTGACCGATTTGCTGCTGACGCTCGGTATGGTGCTGGCCCATCGGGCTGCCACGCGCAATAAACCCATGGCGCACCTGCCCGAGAAGCTCGAACCGCCACTTGTAACACCGCCAACCCGTACCGAGAGCAAAATCACCGTCACTCGTCTGTCCGACCTCAATCAGCTTCCTGCCGCTCACGAGATATCTCTGCACGCCACCGCTGCGCTGCCTGCTACTGCCTTGGGTGTCTTGCTGGATGAACTGGCCATCGCCGAACCCAAAGGCATGGCGGCCGCCTCCAGCAATCCCGGTCCTCATCAACACCTCAGTTCACTCAACGGAAAACTGTACGCGAAGGTCGGTCAGCGATGGTTCGAAGTCACTCTCGACGATAACGATGTACAGATCACTGACTCACGCCAGACTCCCGCACGCACCGGTCCGCTGCTGGTCAAGAATGCTAACGGCGAATGGTTCATCGATACACGGTTGAGGCTCAGGGGCGGAGGCAAGGGAAAACAACGGCTGCAAGAGCAAAACAGGCAGCGCCAGGCTGAGTTGAAACAGCAAATGATCGCGTTCGAAAGCCAAACCAAAAGCCGGGAAACCGAGCTCAAGGAAGCTGAAAAAAACGCGCAGGGGGCCGACGCTACCGATGCCCATCGCCGCTTGTACCTTGAATTGCTCGACACGCAATTGTCCGCCATCAGCGTCAACCTGGAGCAGATGAAAGCGTTCAATGCTCGCGAGGCCATTCCCAATTACCGAAAAGCGATGATCAGCCGCCTGGATTTCCAGCTTTCGCTACTAGAGAAATGGTTCAACCACCAGCGCCCGGTTTTCAACGATCAAATGCGCCTGTCCCTCGATCTTCTCGACACACAGCCAACGGGAGACACGCAGACCGCCCGACAGACCTTTCAACACATGAGCGATCTGACCGCAGGCTACATCCAGAAAATCGAGTTTGCGCAATCGCGCTTCGAGCAACTGAACCTGCTCGGCAAAGAAGCCATCGAAGTGATCCGCGACGTCAAGGCCAACATGCCGTCGTTCGATTTGCAAGACCTTAAAATGTTCCAGATCACCCTGGGGCAGGAGTTGTGCCTCGTTACCAGCAGTGCGGCCGCGTCTGAAGCACGGCAGGCGCTGGGGAACGTTGTCGAAAACGCAGCCCTCGCCATCCAGGCTTCACTGGACCTGGCCGCTGACGAAGAGGTACTGAGGTTACCGGAGCGGATCGCCGGGCTCAGCGATCTGGTGGAGCAACTCACTCTCAGCGACCAGCATATCCTCGATCTGCCAACCGAATTTCCCGGTCAGTTTCTGCAAGCACCGCTCGACTCGATGCGCCAACGTATCAACGACTTTTACAAGCGCACCGTGAAACATCTGGCGAGTCTGCTGCGGGAGCGCCAGGCGCTCGAGCCGCAACCGGGCCCTTCACGCCTGCCGGCCGTTCCCGCCAGACGAATCATCAAGACCCGCTACAAAGGTACGGTGGTGGGTCAGATACGGCCCGACCCGTTGGCGCACGGGACAGAACTGCTCGACGTGACCTCGGGATTGACCGGCAAAGTCATCTCGACCTTTCATGAAAAAACACCGGGTGAGTGGGTTGAAAGGGTGATCTCTACACAGGTGTCCCCTGCCGTCGCGCCCCCCGATGTGAGGACAAGCATTCTTCAAGGCCAGGCATTGCTGGACGCGCAGGACGCGTTCATTCGTCGAACAGAGGCCCACTCAAAAGGGACGCGGCGAATTCCGGTGGAAATCGAAGAAATGTTCCATCAGGAGGCCCGTCGCCTGCAAAAGGCTGCCAGCGCAATCGACGATGCGCTGATCGCCAGTAATTCCACTGATAGCGGGCCGGGATCCGCCGTTGCGCTGATCAGGCAACTGAACGACGCGGCAACCCGGCTATACAGCCGAGGAAGCGAGACGCGAATCAGTATGACCAAGCTACAGCCGCCGACGGCGGAGCGCGTCCAGTGGTTGCAAACCAAAGGCCAGGTCGACATCGTCAAAAATCCCGGCCGACGCTTGCTCAAAACCCGGAAAAAAGACTACCTCGAGGAGTATGAAATACGTGACCACAGCACCCAAAAAGTTCTGTGGTATGCCCACTTTCACTATTCGCAGCCCGCATCACCTGCACCCGCTTTCACGGCGGCGCACCTGAAGACCGTGGAACAACGATTGCTGGGTGGCGCTATCGAAGCTCGTAGCGTGACCGATGATCTACAGACGATTTCAATCTACCGTAGCGAGATAAGTCAGCCACTGGCGACAACACTGTTCTTCGCGAATGTGCCGTCAACTTCGTCAGGATCGTAAGCTTTGGGTTGTTCTGTACCGGACCCGCAATCGAGGGTCTTTTTTTGACGGGCGACAAGTGCGCCGAGAGGTGTTTCTGGCCTGGAGATCGAACCGGGCGCTACGTCTCGGCCATTCAGGGGCGCCAGACTTTTTCCAGGCGTTCGAGCGCTGCACGAATCGCCGCCTCCGGCACCGCCGCGAAACCCAGGACCAGCCCGGCGCGCTGGTCCGCAGGTTTTGCGGTATCCGGCAACCAATAGCTGCTCAGCGCATTGATCTCGACATCGACGCTGGCCGCGTGCTCAATCAGTTCCCGCTCTCGGACCTGTGAGTCGACCGCCACCGTCAGATGCAGCCCTGCCGCGACACTCGGCAGGCTGCCGATGCCCGGGATATTCTGCGGCCAGCCGGCCAGCAGGGTATTGCGTCGGCTCAGGGCCGCTCGGCGCATGCGACGGATATGCCGCTGAAAATGCCCGGCGGCCATGAATTCGGCCATGACCGCTTGAGTGCTTACCTCGGAATGCCGAACGTCCACCGCTCGACGCTGAGAAAACGCCTGCACCAACGCCGGTGGCAAGACCAGATAACCAAGGCGCAGCGCCGGGAAGGCGACTTTGCCAAAGGTCCCGACGTACAAAACCCGCCCCTGGCGGTCGAGTGCGGCCAACGGGGCCAACGGCGCGCCGCTGTAACGGTATTCACCGTCGTAGTCGTCCTCGACGATCCAGCCTTGGGTGCGTTCGGCCCAGGCCAGCAATTCGAGGCGTCGCGCCAGGCTCATCACCACGCCGGTCGGGTATTGATGCGACGGCGTGACATACGCCAGCCGACAATCGCTGAGGCCATTCAATTCGTTGCAGTCGATGCCCTCACTGTCTACCGCCACGCCGTGCAATCGCGCACCGGCCACGGCGAACGCATGACCTGCCGCCCGATAACCGGGATTTTCAATCCCTACCCCGTCACCCGGCTCCACCAGCAGCTGTGCACAAAGGCTGATCCCCTGCTGCGCACCGCTGGTGATCACTATTTGCTCAGCCGAGCACTGCATTCCCCGCGAACTGCGTAAATACGCGGCGATCATGCCCCGCAAACGCTCGTCGCCCGCCGGATCGCCATAACACAGCTGCTGTAAATCCGGCTTGCGCCAGAAAGCCGCATTCAGCTTGGCCCAGACCTCGAAAGGAAACAGATCGAATGCCGGAACACCGACCCGAAAGGCACGCGGCGGGCCATTTGGCGGGGTGGGCAAATGGTTATTTTCCACGCGCCCCAACGCGCCGCTGTGGATAACTTTACTGGATGAAACCACAGGCAAATCAAGCCAATTTGTGGATAAGGCTGTGGGTAACCCTGTTGACAACCCTGTGGATACTTTTGTGGATAATTTTTTGGCGGGTAGTGCGGCTTGAGGCAGTAGCGCAACGTAAGTCCCATCACCGACACGCCCCTCAATAAACCCTTCGGCATAGAGCTGATCGTATGCGCGCACCACGCTATTACGAGAAATCGCCAGCGCCGCTGCGAGATCCCGGCTCGCCGGTAATCGTGTGCCGCTGGCCAGTCGCCCGTCGAGCACTCGCAGGCGCAATGCCTGATAGAGCTGACGACTCAGGCCCTGGCGACGGTCGAGTTCGATACCGGCAGGGTTGAACGACAGGGAAAGCGGCATGTCGGTCATGGCAATGGACCTATGAAATTGGTCATTAATGGCTCTTACAACAGACCAATAGCCTGCCTAGGATGAAGGCATTCGCCAAGGAATATTTCTATGTACAACCCCAGCGGCTTTGCCATCAAAGATTTGTCTGAACTGCAGCAGCAGATACTCGATACGCGCCTCGCCATGGTGGTCACTCATGGCGAGCAAGGCCTGCAAGCCAGTCATCTGCCGCTGTTATTCAATCCTGAACAGGGCCCGAATGGCACCCTCTACGGTCACTTCGCCCGGGGCAATCCCCAGTGGAAGGAACTGCAGGATGGCGCAGAAGCGCTGGTGATTTTTGCCGGTGCCGACGCCTACGTCAGCCCGGGGTTTTACCCGAGCAAGGCCGAGCACGGCAAAGTCGTACCGACGTGGAACTACGTCGCCGTGCACGCTTACGGAACCGCTGAGGTGTTCACCGATGCCGATCGCCTGCTCGCCCTGGTCAGCGCTTTGACCGAGCGTCATGAAGCCGGTCGTGATCAACCCTGGAAAGTTGCGGATGCGCCAGCCGACTACATCGACGGCATGCTCAAGGCCATCATCGGATTCGCCCTGCCGATCCAGCACCTGGAAGGCAAACGCAAGCTCAGCCAGAACCGCAGCACCGCAGACATCGCCGGTGTGCGCGAGGGGCTCGCCGCCAGCCCCAATGTGCACGACCAGGCCCTCGCCCACTTGATGCGTTAAGGAAAGAACATGAGTCAGATTGAAATCCGCCAGGTCAGCGCCGACGATCACGCAGCGTGGCTGCCGCTGTGGCAAGCCTACCTGCGCTTCTACAACACCGAATTGCCCGAGGTTGTCACTGACAGCACCTGGCAGCGCATGCTCGACCGCAATGAGTCCACTCATTCGGCGTTGGCGTGGGTCGATGGCAAAGCCGTCGGCATGGTGAACTTCATCTACCATCGCTCGAACTGGAGCATCGAAAACTCCTGCTACCTTCAAGACTTGTTGGTAACGCCGCAGACTCGCGGCACCGGTGTCGGCCGCAAGCTGATCGAATTCGTCTACGCCACCGCCAAGGCGGACGGTTGCTGCAAGGTCCACTGGCTGACCCACGAAACCAACGCCACCGCGATCCAGCTCTACGAGCGCATCGCCGAACGCCCCGGTTTCATCCAGTTTCGCAAAGCCCTTTAAGGTTCAAGGAGAACAGCATGTCGACTTCACTCGCAGACTGGAAAGGCGTCCCGGCGCCATCGGTTCAAATCATCGAGGGGCGTTTCATTCGCCTGGAAAAACTCGACCCGGCGCGTCACGCCGATGGCTTGTGGAAAGCCCTGCAGGGCCCCGGCTCCGACCCGAAACTCTGGGACTATTTGCCGTACGGTCCTTTCCCTGAACGCAGCGCTTTCAATGATTGGCTGAACAACCATGCGGCCAACAGCGACCCGTATTTCTTCAGCGTGATCGACCGTTCCAGCGGTGAGGTGCAGGGCATCCTGAGTCTGATGTCGATCGTCCCGGCGCAAGGACGCATCGAAATCGGGCACGTGACCTTCGGCGCGCCGATGCAACGTTCGCCGAAAAGTACCGAAGCGGTTTACTTGCTGGCCAAGGAATCCTTTGCGCTGGGTTACCGGCGTCTGGAGTGGAAGTGCAACAACGGCAACGCCCGTTCCAAGTACGCGGCCGAGCGGTTGGGGTTCAGTTTTGAAGGCGTGTTCCGTCAGCACATGGTGGTGAAGGGGCAGAACCGGGATACCGCGTGGTACTCGATTCTGGATTCGGAATGGCCGGCGATCGGGGCTGGGTTTGAGCGGTGGTTATCCGATGAAAACCAGACGGAATCGGGGCAGGTGAAAACCCTGGCTGAGTACCGCGGGTAATTATTCGGCGCCTGGACGGACGCCTTCGCGGGCAAGCCCGCTCCCACAGGGTTTGGGGTCGCTCACACTAGTGTGATCAGCGATTCAATGTGGGAGCGAGCCTGCTCGCGAATGGCTTCACGCAAGTTTCTGGGCAAGCACCGCAATATGCTCCGGCCCAATCCCGCAGCATCCGCCCAGATGACTGGCGCCGCGTTCTTTCCAGTCCACCGCCCACTGCAGATACCCCGGCGGATCGAGGTCCTCACGCAACGGGTCCAGAACATCGTTGGCCGTGGCCTCTTTCGGCTGTGGCGGGAAGGCATTGGCGTACGCGCCGATGTAGATCTTCACCCCCAAACGCTCGAAGGTTTCCCGCGCCGCATCAATTGCAGCGCCGATCACTTCTGGCTGACTGCAGTTGAACAGCAACGCCTCGACACCCAGCTCAGCCGCCACCGCAGCGGCCTCGGCTACAGGCTCACCCGAACGCAAACGCGGCACTTCGTCCGTGTCCTCATCCTTCAAGGTAAACGACAGCCAGAACGGCTTTCCGTCCTTTGGCAGACCAGCCTGAATCGCCCGCGCCTCGACGATGGAGCTCTGTGTTTCGGCTAGCCACAGGTCGACATGAGGCGCCAGCCCCTTGACCAACGGCGTCAGCAATTCCGTCACCCGAGCAGCGTCAAACAGGTCTGGACGATAGGAGCCAAACAACGGTGGCAACGAACCGGCCACGCGCACAGCCTTGCCCGAAGCGTCCACTGCCCGTCGCGCCAACTCACCGGCCAGCGCTGCGAGGGCCTGGCCCTCAGCGGCAAAACGCTCTTCGCCAATGTGAAACGGCACCACCGCGTAACTGTTGCTGGTAATCACGTTGGCGCCACTGTCGATATAAGCCGCATGCACCGACTCTACCGCTTGCGGTGCCTCAATCAAGGCCAGCGCCGACCATTCGGGCTGTCTGAACGGCGCTCCTGCACGCTGCAGCTCACGGCCCATGCCGCCATCCAGAATCACTGTGCTTCCTGCGCTCATATGCTTTTCACTCATATGCTTATGAAAATTACTCACTACCAATGTAGTTCTTATAACTATTTAATACGCACCATTCGGTTAATAACAACCACTTTTTTTCAGGGATCGACTGTGAAATTTCAACCACTCCTGGCCCTGGGCCTGACGATTCTGGCTGCCTCCACCCAAGCCTTTGGCGGAGCGACACTGGACCGCATCGAGCAGAAGAAAGAACTGGTGGGCGTGTTGATGGAAAGCTATCCACCGTTCTCGTTCCTCAACGAACAGAACCAGCTCGACGGGTTTGACGTTGATGTGGCTAAAGCCGTGGCTGACAAACTGGGTGTCAAACTGCGCCTGGAAACGCCGTCCTGGGACGTCATCGCCGCCGGTCGCTGGAGTGGCCGTTACGACATCTGCGTCTGCTCGATGACGCCGAGCAAGGCAAGGGCCGAAGTCTTCGATTTCCCGGTCGAATACTACGCCTCGCCCGCCGTGATCGTGGTCAATGCCAAGGATGATCGCATTCACAGCGCCAAGGACCTGAGCGGCAAGAAAGTCGGCCTCACCAGCGCCTCCAGCTACGAAAGTTACCTGAACAAAAACCTGGTAATCGAAGGCGCTGAAGACACCCAGTTGCAGTACCCGTTCGAGGACGTGCAGATCGCGCCGTATGACACCGATAACGTGGCGTTCCAGGACCTGGGTCTGGGTGCCGGTGTGCGACTGGATGCGATCCTCACCAACCTCGTCACCGCACAACCGCGCCTGACCGAAGACAAACGCTTCAAGCTGGCCGGCGAGCCGCTGTACTCGGAGCCGAACTCCGTGGCCATCGAGAAAGGCGACGCGCAGTGGGACGCCAAGGTGCGTGAGGTCTTTGCGCAACTGAAACAGGACGGCACCCTGAGCAAGCTCTCGCAGAAATGGATCGGCGCCGACATCAGCCAATGACTTCTTTCCCGACACCTCCTCAGCCACCGCAACCGGTGGCTGAGTCGCGGCTGCAACGCCTCTTCGGTTTCCGCACACGGCTGTACCTGACGTGGGCGGCGATGTTTGGATTGTTCGCCAGTTTCTTCCTGAGCTTCGACCTGAAGTTCTCGATCATCCTCGACAAACTGCCCAACCTGATCGGCCTGCACCTGGCGCCAAACGGCTTCCTGCAAGGCGCGGCGCTGACGCTGTTCTTGTGCCTGGCCTCCATCGTCACGTCGTCGCTGCTGGGTTTCATCACCGCCCTGGCACGGCTGTCGAAAAGCGCCGTGGCCTTCGGCATCGCCAGTTTCTACGCCTCATTCTTTCGCGGCACACCGCTGCTGATCCAGATCCTGCTGATCTACCTCGGCCTGCCGCAGCTGGGCGTCGTGCCCGGCGCAGTCACCGCTGGCATCATCGCCCTGTCACTGAACTACGGCGCCTACCTCAGCGAAATCTTCCGCGCCGGCATCCTCGGCGTCGCCCATGGACAACGCGAAGCCTCTCTGGCACTGGGCATGCGCGAAACCGTGATCTTCTGGCGCGTCACCCTGCCCCAGGCCATGCGCACCATCATCCCGCCGACCACCAACCAGTTCATCTCGATGCTCAAGGACTCGTCGCTGATCTCGGTGATGGGGGTTTGGGAAGTGATGTTCCTGGCGCAGTCGTACGGGCGGTCGAGCTATCGGTATATCGAGATGCTGACGACGGCGGCGATTATTTACTGGGTGATGTCGATCGGGCTGGAGCTGATTCAGGCCAGGATGGAGCGGCATTATGGAAAGGCGTATTTGAGTCGGAGTTAATTTAAGGATCGCTGCCTCCGAATGGCAGCAATCCCTGGATGCCATCTTAAAAGGGGGCGCCTGTGCGCGGTGCAGTATCAGGTCAAGTCGCGCCGAATCCGAACTACGCCCATCTTCAATCCAAACGGTCTGAACACTGCATTCAATGATTTCAGCGTCTGGTTTCCTTCTCCGTGCTCGATATGCACCAGCGTGCGCACCGAGATTTTGCACATTTTTGCGAATTGGGTCTGGTGCAGGCCTGTGACCTCTACTCGTAATCGGCGAACCGCCTCGCTTATCTCAAGAGTGCCTTGGGCCAGCGCTTTCTGGATGCTTTCGATGAGCACAGTACGCTCGGCAACAGTCATGCTCATTTCAGGTCCCACTCTTTCAAACGCTGCTCCAGATTTTTCAAGGTGACTCGCGGGTGATTCATTGTCGCGTCAGGCAAGCCACTGGCGGTCAAAATGTCGGGGAGTGCTGCCAGATGCTTGGCGTCCTCACGCAATCGCTCGAAAGCCCCCTGTGCGTCATTCAATGCGGCCAATGGATCCTTCGGATCGGCAATGTCCGCCAATGCTCGGCATACGCCGCGCCAATCAACGTCACCCGCTCTTTCCAATTCTTTTGGCCACTTGGTGGTGCGTGTTACGCCTTCGTCATCCATCACCATAGGCGCCAGATCATAAATCGGAGCCAGACGAAATGAGTCTGTATCGCGGATGATTGCGGTGTTGCGGCCATGGTTATCTGAGTTTCCGAGAATTTTGTTGAGCAGATCCCGACGCAGATAGTCAGCAACAAGATTCGGGATCTGGTCCGTCTGCCCTGCATCACGCCAGAGTCTCGCAAGTAGCCGGATAACCTCCATGTGGTCCATTGCGCTACCGGGCGTGGTTACTTGCGCCAGAGAGTAGATCGACTCCACGGCAAAACGCTCGACCCCCTGAGAGGTCACTTGTCGATCAAAACGCTGCATCCACAAGCTGGGTTTGGACGCCTCTTCCAAGGCCAGACCCTCTTCTGCCACCGTTTCGATACCTAGTTTTTGCAGTGCCTTGTAGTAGTGGTACTCGCTTCTGAGGATGTCCTGATCGTTCCTGTTTCCTTTGTTGCGAGAGAACTTCACGAACCAGTGTTGGGTAACGTCTGCGTCGTCCAATACTGCGTCGGGGTATAAATTTCCATCCTTACCCTGAGCTAACAAAAGTTTGGGCGCCTCGCCACCCGCCCCCGTTGCCCCACCAATAGCGGCGCCTTGCTCATAGGCATATTCGAGAAACCGGTTATCACGACTAATGACGTCTTGGCGTTTAAACCCTATAGGCTCGCGCTGATCTACCGCCTCGGCGGATTCCTTAATGCGCATATTGCCGATCGGTGCAGGAGTGCTTTCGGCCAGTAAATAGAGGTCGGCACTGACGTCAGCAGGCTTGTCGCGACCTACGTGTGTCAGCAGAAATTTCTTGGCGGCACCGGCGGGTGCAATGTCGTGAAGAAATGCTGGTGCATTGGATCGCTTGCCCTCCCATTCCAAGGGAAACCTGGCACTCACGGCCTTGGCAAATGGAGCTCCAATGTCCTCAATATTTTCGACGAGATAAGGTGTTGCGTAGCCGAAGTTGCATCGGCTTTCGAATCCTTTTTCAGGACTGTCGAAGCTCAAGACCATGGCGTCGTGCCATTTCCCTGTAATGAAAATCTGTAAAGTCAGGTTGTACATGCCATCGCCACCTGCATCTAAATGCACACTTGGGGAATTTTTTAAGCCCTGAGTGCAATATAGTGCATTTGGAATACCCTAGGCATTCGATTGAACGCATTAAAATGCAGATGCAGAACTGTTAGTCGTTTGAAAATGCAAAATAATGCAGATACCGGTGATGCGCAGACATCATTCTGTAAAAACCCTCCGCTATACAAGACGGCCCGCTTATAACAAAAAGGCCGTCTCACATGCCCTTCTCTCCCCAGCGCCTGGCATTCAGCATCGCGTTATTGATCAGTACAGGTGCCCACGCCGCCCCGTTCAAAAATGTGCAAATCGACACCGCCACCACCACAGCACAAACCCTCGGCGGTGCCGACACGCTGACGATCTCGGCGCCGGGCAGCATCACCAATGCCGGCAAGACTGTCAGCCTCAAAGACAGCACCAGCGGCGTGGGGGTGGTGATCGATAACTCGGGCAAGATCATCTCGACCGGAGGCCGGGCAATCGACAGCAGTGGCGACCTGACCCAAGCCCGCAACTACAGCATTTATAACCGTGCGGGCGGGCAGATCCTTGGCTTCAACGACGCGTTGCGCATCGACAGCAACTTCGCCAGCGGCAGTCTGCTAATCGACAACAGCGGCGTCATCCGCTCAACCACCGGCCAGGGTCTGGATCTGGATGCGCTGCGCAGTGCCGGGGTCAAAACGACGATCATCAATCGCGCGGGCGGATTGATTCGCGGGGATGCCAGCGATGGCATGAAGACTGGCGCCAACGCGACGATCACCAACCATGGCGAGATCTCTACCGGCGACTCTCGCAGCGCCGACGACAAGTTCGACGGTATCGACATCGACACCGCGACCGGCGTGACGGTGACCAACTACGGCAGCATTTCCGGCGGCCGCCACGGCATCACCACCGACCTCGGTGCGACACTGACCAACTACGGTCAGATCACTGGTCGCAACGGTTCGGGCTTTGGCTCCGATGGCGACGGCACCGTGATTAACCACGGCACGATTACCGGCGCCTATTCGGGCCTGCAAGCCAATGGCGACGGCGATGGCGTGGACATCGACAAGCTCGCCCACATCGAAAACTACGGCACCATTCAGGGTGTCGGCGCGGGCGGTGTCGACAAGGGTGGTTTCGCCAACGGCAGTGAAGGCATCGCGCTGGGCGGTGGCTATGTGTTGAACGCCAACGGAGCCCTGATCAGCGGCGCCAACAGTGCAATTCTGGTGGACGATGGCAGCGGCGGATCAGGCGTGGCGGCGACCACGCTGGAAAACTTCGGCACCATTCAGGGCCTCGACGGGTTCGGTGTGAAGTTCGTCGGTGAGTTCGCCGACAGCGTGATCAACGGCGGCACCATCAGCAGCAGCAACGGCCTGGCGCTGGATTTGGGCGGCGGCAACGACAGCCTGACCTTGCGCAACGGCAGTCGCTTCGTCGGTGTGGTCGACGGCGGCAGCGGTTATGACCGAGTGGTGATGGACGACGCAGCCGGCGGGAGTTTTGGCGCGAGTCGTAACTTCGAATGGCTGGAGGTCGAGCAAGGCGCCTGGACGCTGACCGGCAGCGGTGATTTCAGCGATGGCGGCGCGGTGCGCAACGGCGCGACGCTGATCAACCAGGGTGGCATCGCCGGTAACCTGACCGTCGACGCCGGCGGTGTGTATGCCGGCGGTGGTTCGGTCGGCAACTTGCTGGTCAACGGGACGTTGCAGACCAACACTCAACTCGGCACGGCGACCATCGCCCATGACTTGACCATGGGCAGCGGCGCGACCCTGGCCTACGGCGTCAACGCCGACGGCAGCAGCGCGCCGATCAAAGTCGGCGGCATAGCCAACCTGAACGGCGCCACCCTGGCGGTGAACCCCGGCAGCGGTGCCTATCCGTGGCAGAGCCAATACACCGTGCTGCAAGCCGCGAGTATCAACGGCACCTTCGGCAAAGTTACCAGCGACTACGCATTCCTCACGCCGACCCTCGCGTACACCCCGACCCAGGTCGACCTGACCTACACGCGCAACGATGTCGCGTTCAACGAATTCGCGGTCACCGGCAACGGCAACAGCGCCGCCAACAGCCTGGCTTCGATGAGTAAAAACAACGCGCTCTACAACGCACTGCTCAACACCTCCAGCAGCACGGCTGGCGCTGCCATCGAACAACTCGCCGGCGCCAGCAACGCCAACCTGACCAGCGCCACCCTCGGCGCCAGCAGCCAGATTGGCGGCAGCATGCTGTCGGCGATGCAGCAAATGGGTAGCCGTCCAGGATTGCTGGTGGGCCTGGATCAGCGCGACACCCTGGTGCTCGCCGCCACCGGCGTCCCGTCCGAAGCCCGCAACCTCAACGACCCGAATGCCCAGGGCCGACTCTGGCTGCAAGCCATCGGCGGCTACGGCAAGCTCGATGGCGAGCATGGCAGCAGCGGTCTGGAACAACACACAAAGGGCAGCGTACTCGGGGCTGACTGGGCGCTCGATCCGCAATGGCGACTGGGTGTGCTCGGCGGCTATTCGAAAACGGATCTGGACGCCACAGGGGTCGATGGCAACGTCGAGAGCTGGCACGCCGGCCTATATGCCTTGCGCCAAAGTGGAGCTTTCGCTTTGCGTCTCGGCGCCGCCTACAGCGGTCATCAAGGCGAAAGCAAACGCACCGTCGCCTTCAACGGTTTCAGCGACCGACCAAAAGGCGATTACGACGCCGACAGCCAACAGGCCTTCGCCGAGCTGGGTTACGCGATGGGCAGCGGTCGGCTCAACGCCGAACCGTTTGCCAACCTCGGCTACCAGCGTTACCACCGCGACAGCTATCAGGAAAAAGGCGGCGCCGCAGCCCTTCAGGTCGACAAACAAACCCAGGACAACTTCAGCAGCACCTTCGGCATGCGCCTGGCGCACCTGAGTTCGCTGGAGAACGGCATGAGCCTGACGCCGCGAATGACCGCCGGCTGGAAGCACACGTATGGCGATGTCAGCAACTCGACGCGCCAGGCATTTGTGGTCGGTGGCACGGCGTTCAGTGTTGATGGCAGTTCGCTGGATCGCGACAGCCTGGTGCTGGAAGCCGGGCTGGACCTGGGCATTTCGGCGCGGCATTCGGTAGGGGTTGGGTACAGCGGGGAGATCGGGAGTAACAGCCGCAATCATGGGGTGATTGGGCAGTGGCAGATGAGTTTCTGATTTGCGATAGCCGGAAACGTCTTGAATAGTTGTAAGAAAGGTCTTTCGATCGAACGGCCAAAAATCCTCTCGATCAAGCGAGCGGTTATTTTCTACTCAACTATCTGACACCGCCCGCGAACGCGCCGGAACCAGCTGACATCGGCATAGCAGCGCTCTCTTTAGAGTTTGACCTCCTGTTTAATGAGGTCAAACCCGATGCCCGTTCAGCACAAATTTCGCCCACAACATCTGGCGCTGGCCATTGCACTTGCGCTCGGTTGTACCGAAATCTCACTTGCCCAACAGAGCTCTGCCGATACCCTCGCACCTGCGGTCGAAACACCGGATCAGCTCCTGGCGGCTCTCGAAGCATTCATCATTGATCCCGGCACCCTCGAGATTCCGATCAGCAAGGTAGCGGATGGTATTGATCGAAAACTTGGTGATGGAAATGATCTGGTCATAGTCTCTGGTCGCGGAAGAATCACCGGAACAATTGACGGTGGTGGCGGGACCAACTTCATTCAGCTCGACACTTCGAACGGCGGCACGTTAGGCAAAAGTCATCGCTTCGAAGGTTTGGAGCTCAAACGAAGTACCTGGACCTTGAATGGTTCCGGTGACTTCAATACCGGTGTCCTGATCCGCGCCAAAGCAACGCTGATCAATGATGGGCATATCGCGGGAGGCGCGCTGGCCCAGGGTACTCTTGTCAACACTGGCGAGATTGGCGGCGGCGTGACTGTGCGATCAGGAGGCATCCTGAAAAACTCGGGAGATATTCGAGGTGACGTTGTTATTGATGAACAGGGTTTATTTGCTGGCAACGGTTCAGTCGGTGCTCTACAGGTAAACGGCAAGTTCTCCGTCGACAAAATGCACGGTGCCCCGAAAGTATCAGGTGACTTGACGCTTTCGAATACCGCCGAACTGACCTACGAGGTGGATGCCGGTCGCAAAAGTGAAGCGTTAATCGTCAATGGCACGGCCAGTCTTGGTGGCGCCACGCTGAACATCGTTGCAGCACCCGGTGACTATCCCTTGATCAGCGAAAACACCCTTCTTGTTGCCAATAAAGTCGAAGGTGAATTTGGAAACGTTTTCAACAACCTTGCCTTCTTAACACCCAGGCTCCAATACGCAGACAATAAAGTTGATCTGATCATCACCCGGAATAATGTGCCCATTGAAAGTGCCGCGATCAGCGATAACGGAAAGGAACTCGCGCAAAGCATTGAAGAACCGCAGGCACGGGCTGCATCCGACAACCCACTAGTCGCTGAAGCCCTGAACCCACCGGCAGCCGCCGACACACCCGCCACCGCCTCAACTTCGTCGATAGCGACCCATCCCGTCGCCACAGCAACAAAACCACACACCCCGACAAACGTTGCCGTCACCGCCCTGCTCGGCAGTGACAAAGTCACCGCCTCCTACGCGATTGAACAACTTGCCGGTGGCAACAACGCCAACCTCGCCAAGGCAACCCTGAACAGTGACAGCCCGGTCAGCGCCACCCTGCTCTCGGCCATGCGCCAATTGGACAGCGCCAGCGGCTACAACAAACCCGGCAACCGAACCAACGCACCCCGCCTCGCCGCAGGCAACGAAGAAAACGGCAGGGTCTGGATGCAAGCCCTGGGACACGGCGGATCGCTGGATCGCGACCACGACGCTCTGCAGACTTCCACCAAAGGTCTTGTTCTGGGGGCGGATTGGCGCGTCGATGAGGAATGGCGTATCGGTGTGATGGGCGGCAAGTCAGACACTCGGCTGGACAGCCGCGAACTCGACGGCGCTCTCGATAGCTGGCATCTCGGCGCCTATGCCCTGCGCCAAAACGGCCCCATGTCGCTGCGCCTGGGCGCGACCTACAGCAATCACGACGGCAGCACTAAACGTCGGGTTGCCTTCAAAGGTTTCAGCGATCGCCCAGAGGGTCATTACGATGCCAGCACCCAACAGGCCTTCGCAGAAGTCGGTTACAACCTGGGGCGAGCCAATGTCAGCATCGAACCGTTTGCCAGCCTTGGCTACCAGCGCTATCAGCGCGACGGCTACACGGAAAAAGGTGGCGCGGCAGCACTGAAAGTCCACGGCCAAACCCAGAACAACCTGAACAGCACGTTCGGCCTACGACTGGCGAAGATCAATACGCTGGATAACGGCATGCGACTGACGCCGCGGTTCAGCGCTGGCTGGAAACACACCTACGGGGATATCTACAGCGACACCCGTCAGCGATTGGCAACGGGAGGGAAAAACTTCACCGTTTCCGGTGCGCCGCTGGATCGCGACAGCCTGCTGATCGATGCCGGGTTCGACCTGGGTTTGTCAGCGAAACATACGTTGGGTGTCGGCCTCAATGGCGAGATCGGCACTGACAGCCGCAATCATGGTGTAACGGGTCAGTGGCGGATGGCGTTCTGATCCAAGACTGAATAACCCCAACGCGAAACTCCGGGCGAAAAAAAAGGGGAGCACATGCCCCCCCGAGGTTTAAAGCGGTGTATCGAGGCTGTTAATTCAGCCTTCGATCTCAATCAGGATTTCGCCCGGATTCACCCGGTCGCCCTTGGCCACGTGGATGGCGGTGACTTTGCCGGCGATGGCTGCCTGGACTTCGGTTTCCATCTTCATCGCTTCGGTGATCAGCACGGCTTGCCCGGCTTTCACGGTGTCGCCTTCCTTGACCAGCACGTCGACGATGTTGCCCGGCATGGTGGTGCTGACGTGGCCGGGAGCCGTGGCTTGCTTGCGCTTGCTGCTGCCGCCGCTGACGAATTCGTTGAGCGGTTCGAACACCACCTCTTCCGGCATGCCGTCGATGGACAGGTAGAAGTGTCGCTTGCCTTCCGCCTTGACGCCGACACCGGTGATGTCGACGCGGTAGGTTTCACCGTGGACGTCGATGACGAACTCGGTCGGCACGCCTTCGCCACCGGCCGAGGCCACACCACCTGCCTCGGGAATCGGCAGCAACACTTCTGGGGTCAGCGTGCCGGCAGCGCGTTCTTCGAGGAATTTGCGGCCGATGTCCGGGAACATGGCGTAGGTCAGCACGTCTTCTTCAGACTTGGCCACAGTGCCGATTTCGGCACGCAGCTTGGTCATTTCCGGCTTGAGCAGATCGGCCGGACGCACGTCGATCACTTCTTCGCTGCCGATCGCCTGGCGACGCAGTTTTTCGTTCACGGTGCCCGGCGCCTTGCCGTAGCCGCCTTGCAGGTAGAGCTTCACTTCGTTGGTGATGGTCTTGTAGCGCTCGCCGGCCAGCACGTTGAAGAACGCCTGGGTGCCGACGATTTGCGAGGTCGGGGTCACCAGCGGCGGGAAGCCGAGGTCTTCACGAACCCGCGGGATTTCGGCCAGCACTTCGCTCATGCGGTTCAGGGCGCCCTGCTCTTTCAACTGGTTGGCCAGATTGGAGATCATTCCGCCCGGTACCTGGTTGACTTGCACACGGGTGTCGACGGCGGTGAATTCGCTTTCGAACTGGTGATATTTCTTGCGCACGGCATAGAAGTACAGGCCGATCTCTTGCAGCAGTTCCAGGTTCAGGCCGGTGTCGAACTCGCTGCCTTTAAGGGCAGCAACCATCGACTCGGTGCCTGGGTGGCTGGTGCCCGAGGCGAAGCTGGAGATCGCGGTGTCGATGTGATCTGCACCGTTTTCGATGGCCTTGAGTTGGCACATCGTGGCCAGGCCAGCGGTGTCGTGGGAGTGGATGAAGACCGGCAGCGACTGCTCGGATTTCAACGCCTTGACCAGTTCGCCAGTGGCGTACGGGGTCAGCAAGCCGGCCATGTCCTTGATTGCCACCGAGTCGCAACCCATGGCTTCCATTTGTTTGGCCTGGGCCACGAACGCATCGATGGTATGCACCGGGCTGGTGGTGTACGCGATGGTGCCTTGGGCGTGTTTGCCGGCCGCTTTTACGGCCTCGATGGCGACGCGCAGGTTACGCACGTCGTTCATCGCATCGAAGATGCGGAACACATCGATGCCGTTGACCGCAGCCTTGGCGACGAACGCTCTGACCACGTCGTCGCTGTAGTGGCGGTAGCCCAGCAGGTTCTGGCCACGCAAAAGCATTTGCAGGCGCGTGTTAGGCAGTGCGGCGCGCAGTTGGCGCAGACGCTCCCACGGGTCTTCTTTCAGGAAGCGTACGCAGGCGTCGAAGGTCGCGCCGCCCCAGCATTCCAGCGACCAGTAGCCGACTTTGTCGAGCTTGTCGCAGATCGGCAGCATGTCTTCGGTGCGCATGCGGGTCGCGAGCAGCGATTGGTGGGCGTCGCGCAGGATCGTGTCGGTAACGTGGATTTTCTTGGACATTGTTTTATTCCTCACAGGCCTGCGTGGGCGGCGATGGCGGCGGCGATGGCCAGGGCCAGCTCTTCGGGTTTGCGCTTGATCGAGTAGTTGGTCAGTTCAGGGTGGCTTTCAACGAAGCTGGTGTTGAACTGGCCGCTACGGAATTCCGGGTTACGCAGGATTTCCTGATAGTACGCGGCGGTGGTCTTGACCCCTTGCAGACGCATGTCGTCGAGGGCGCGCAAGCCACGGTCCATCGCTTCTTCCCAGGTCAGCGCCCACACCACCAGTTTCAGGCACATGGAATCGTAGAATGGCGGAATGGTGTAACCGGTGTAGATCGCCGTGTCGGTACGAACGCCGGGACCGCCGGGTGCGTAGTAACGGGTGATCTTGCCGAAGCTCGGCAGGAAGTTGTTTTTCGGGTCTTCGGCGTTGATCCGGAATTGCAGCGCGAAACCGCGGTGCTGGATGTCTTCCTGTTTCACCGAAAGCGGCAGGCCGGATGCAATGCGGATCTGCTCACGGACAATGTCGATGCCGGTGATTTCTTCGGTGATGGTGTGTTCCACCTGCACCCGGGTGTTCATTTCCATGAAGTAAACCTCGCCCTCGGCGAGCAGGAACTCCACGGTGCCGGCGTTCTCGTAACCCACAGCCTTGGCTGCACGCACCGACAGGTCGCCGATGTAGGCGCGTTGTTCCGGGGTCAGTTGCGGGCTAGGAGCGATTTCGATGAGCTTCTGGTTGCGGCGCTGGATCGAGCAGTCACGCTCGAACAGATGCACGACGTTGCCAAAGCTGTCGCCGAGGATCTGCGCTTCGATATGTTTCGGATTGACGATGCATTTTTCCAGGAACACTTCCGCCGAACCGAAAGCCTTGGTGGCTTCGGAAATGACCCGCGGGAAGGCTTGTTCGAGTTCTTCACGGCTGTCGCAGCGACGGATGCCACGACCACCACCACCGGAGGTTGCCTTGAGCATGACCGGATAACCGATGCGATCACCTTCGACCAACGCTTCGGCGATGTCCGCGACGTTGCCTTCGGTGCCTGGCGTGACCGGCACGCCAGCCTTGATCATGCTGCGACGGGCTTCGGTCTTGTCGCCCATGCGGCGAATAACTTCAGCCGATGGACCAATGAATTTGATGCCGCGTTCAGCGCAAATATCTGCCAGCTCGGCGTTTTCCGACAGGAATCCGTAGCCGGGATGCAACGCATCACAACCGGTTTCCACGGCCAGATTCACCAGCTTGCGCGCATTCAGGTAACCGGCCAGTGGCTCGGCACCGATGCTGTGGGCCTCGTCCGCGCGCTTCACATGCAAGGCATGGCGGTCGGCGTCGGAATAGATCGCGACCGAGCGAATGCCCATCTCGGCGCAGGCACGCACGATTCGTACGGCAATCTCACCACGGTTGGCGATCAGGATCTTTTTTATCACTTGGAGGTTCCCTTGAGCCGGTGGTACCCACGACCTGCTAGACCAGGTCGACGCGTGACTAAATGTTTCGATTTAGTCGCAGCCCCACACTAGCCCCCACAAGGGATTAACAAAAATGATTAATAATTGGGTTAGCCATAAGTAAAGACTTATAGTTGATTTATCAGCCTGTGGTGAGAGTGCTTATAAAATGCGTAAGTCATTGATGCGTATGACATTGCGTCAATTGCAGATCTTCAATGAGGTCTGTGATTTGCGATCCTACAGCCGTGCGGCCGATGAAATGTCGCTCACACAACCTGCCGTGAGCCTGCAGATTCGTCAACTTGAGGAGCTGATTGGTCAGCCGTTGTTCGATTACGTCGGCAAAAAACTCTACATGACCGAGGCCGCCGAAGCACTTCAGCGTGCCAGCCGGGACATTTTCGGGCGCCTGGAAAACCTCGATATGCAGCTTTCGGACATGCAGGGATCGTTGCAGGGCCAGCTGAAACTGGCAGTGGAATCCAGCGCCAAGTATTTCGTGCCGCATCTGTTTGCCGCGTTCAAGCGCCAGCATCCGGAAGTGAATCTGCAACTGACGGTGGTCAACCGCGGGCAGGTGATTCGACGTCTGTATGATAACCGCGACGATCTGGTGATCATGTCGATGGTGCCGCAGGACATGGGGCTGGAGTTTCTGCCGTTCCTCAACAATCCGATCGTGGCCGTGGCGCCTCCGGATCATCCGCTGTGCCACATGGGACCGCTGCGCCTGCAAGACCTCGAGCCTTACACCTTGCTGTTGCGCGAACCCGGTTCGGGAACGCGATTGGCATGCGAGGAGTACTTCAAAGAGAAGCGCGTGCACTTCAACCAGACTCAGGAGGTTGCATCGGCCGAAGCCCAGCGTGAATGTGTGCTGGCGGGTCTGGGCGTCGCGCTGTTGACGCGCCACGCCCTGAACCTTGAGTTGGCGACCGGCGGACTGATCGAGTTACCGGTCGAAGAACTGCCTCTGTATCGCAGCTGGTGCCTGGTGCAGGCCAAGGCGAAACGGCTGTCACCGGTGGCACACGCGTTCCTTGCGTTTATCCGCAGCGAGCGGGTGCAGATCAGCGCGCTGGTTGAGCGTTTCGACGGGAAGTTGCGGGAGCTGCCTGCCAGTAGTTGAGTTCCAGCTCGGGGAAATCACCGATCTCGGCCAGCAGTTGGCGGCGTTCGCAGCGATCTTCAATGGCGCGGCGAAACTCCATGCGGCGCTGATCTTCTTGCTGACGACGGGTTTTGGCGGCGCTGTTGCGTTCTTCGTAGGGCTGGGCCATTTCGAGTCTCCCAAGGCGATTACGGGAGTTTCAAGATAGGCGCGCGGGATGACGGTTTGGCGGCTTGTGCGTTACAGGGAGATGAATGTTGTGGCGAGGGGATTTATCCCCGTTCGGCTGCGCAGCAGTCGTAAAACCAGTGAATGCGGTGTGCCTGATACACCGCGGTTGCAGGTTTGGGGCCGCTTCGCAGCCCAACGGGGATAAATCCCCTCGCCACAGGTTCCGTGTCGCTTGAATCAGTCGTCCAGGGCTTTCACCGACTTGGGCGACAGCCGCAAGCTGCGCAGGCTGCGTTTGACGCTCTTGAGGTGGTTGACCAGACTCGGCCCGCGCGCCATGGCCACGCCCATCGCCAACACGTCGATCACCACAAGGTGAGCGATACGCGAAGTCAGCGGGGTATAGATTTCCGTGTCTTCGTGCACATCGATCGCCAGGTTGACGGTCGACAGCTCAGCCAACGGCGTCTGGCTCGGGCACAGAGTGATCAACGAGGCGCCGCTTTCGCGCACCAGATTCGCCGTGATCAGCAAATCCTTGGAGCGCCCGGACTGGGAAATGCAGATCGCCACATCGGTCGGTTTCAACGTGACTGCCGACATCGCCTGCATATGCGGGTCGGAATAAGCCGCCGCCGTGAGCAGCAAACGGAAGAACTTGTGCTGGGCATCCGCCGCCACCGCGCCCGATGCGCCAAAGCCGTAGAACTCGACGCGCTGGGCCTGGGACATCAGCGACACGGCCCGCTGCAACTCCACCGGATCGAGCTTCTCGCGAACTTCCATCAGGGTGTGCAGGGTGGTGTCGAAGATTTTCAGGCTGTAGTCGGCGACCGAATCGTCTTCATGGATCGCAAACTGACCAAAGCTCGCGCCAGCCGCCAGGCTTTGCGCCAGCTTCAGTTTCAAGTCCTGGAAACCGGAGCAACCGATGGCGCGGCAGAAGCGCACGATGGTCGGCTCGCTGATGCCCACGCTATGGGCCAGGTCGGCCATGGAGCTGTGCATCACCGCCGCCGGATCAAGCAGCACGTGGTCGGCGACCTTGAGCTCCGACTTGCGTAAGAGGTGGCGTGACTGGGCGATGTGTTGCAGCAGATTCAAAGGGCTGGACTCTTTGTTATTGGCAGGCGCCGGGGATGTAGCAAGCTTGTAGTTATACTACATGAATCGGCTTTTTGCCTGCTCAATGCGTAACTCGATGTCCCCATTTCACGCCACATGCGCTTGATGTAGCACTGCAGCCCTTGTAGCAGCTGGCGTTGTGGCGAGGGGATTTAGCGAAACGTCGCACCGCCCCGTTCGGCTGCGAAGCAGTCGTGAATTCAGACAACGCGGTGCATCAGATAGACCGTGCGTTCAGGTTCTGCGACTGCTTCGCAGCCGAACGGGGCGGTGCGACGTTTCGCTAAATCCCCTCGCCACAAGGCAGCTGCTACAGGGGTTTTGCGTCGTGTTGCAGGAGTGCGGCGAGGTCATCGGCCTCGACTGGGCGGCTGATCAGGTAACCCTGCACTTCATCGCAGCGCTCGGCTTTCAGAAATTCCAGCTGCTCCGGCCGTTCCACACCTTCAGCCACCACTTTCAGCGACAAGCCGTGCGCCATGGCGATGATCGCCCGGGTGATCGCAGCATCCTCACTCCCCTGCCCCAGGCCACGAATAAACGCCTGATCGATCTTCACGTAATCCACGGGAATGCGCTTGAGATAGCTCAGGGACGAATAACCCGTGCCGAAATCATCGATCGCCAGCTTCACGCCCAGATCCCGCAACTGCTGGAAGGTCGCAATGATGTGCTCGACGCTGTCCAGCAACTGGCTTTCGGTAAGTTCGAGTTCCAGGTAGTGCGGCGCCAGGCCGGTTTCTTCCAGCACCTGCCGCACCAGGCTGACCAATTTGCCCTGGCGCAATTGATGCACCGATAAATTGACCGACACGCGAATGGGCTCAAGTCCCTGCCGTTGCCATTCACAGGCCTGCCAACAGGCTTGGCGCAACACGAACTCGCCAATCGGACCGATCAAGCCGGTTTCCTCGGCCAGGCCGATAAAGTCCCCCGGCGGCACGCGGCCCATGATCGGATGATCCCAACGCACCAGGGCTTCGGCAGCGTTCAGGCGACCGGTCGCGAGGCAGAGTTTGGGTTGGTAATAGACTTGCAGCTGCTTCTCTTCGATGGCTTTGCGCAGCTGATTCTCAAGCTGCAAGCGTTCAAGGGTGCTGGCTTGCAGGCTTTCGGTGTAGAACTGGAAATTGTCGCCGCCCAAGTGTTTGGCGTGCTGCATGGCAATGTTCGACTGGCTGACCAGCGCGGATATTTCCCGGGCGGTGTCCGGCAACATGCTGATGCCCATGGAGGCGCTGACCACCAGTTCATGGCCATCGACAGTAACCGGCAAACGCAGCTTGGTCGACAATCGGGTCGCCACTCGCGCAAGGCTCGACAGGTTGCCGTAGGCATCGAAGATCACCGCAAATTCATCACCGGAAAGCCGCGCGATGGTGTCTGCCTCGGGCAGTGCGTTGACCAGCCGCCGGGCCATTTTTTGCAGCAACTGGTCGGCGACTTCATGGCCAAGGCTGTCATTGAGCAGCTTGAAACGATCCAGGTTGATATGCAGCAAGGCCAGGCTGCGACGCCCACCCTGACGCACCCGCTGATGAGCCTCGCGCAGCCGCTCGCGGAACAGCGAACGATTGGCCAGGCCGGTGAGTTCATCATAGTGGGTCAGGTAGCGCATACGCTCTTCGGATTCACGTCGCGCAGACAGATCGGCGAAGAAGCCGACGATATGGCTCACATTTCCCCGAACATCTCGAACAGCGTTGAGTTGCAGCCACTGCGGATAGAGCTCGCCGTTCTTGCGGGTTTCCACCAGCTCGCCCTGCCAGGTGCCGTGCTGCTCCAGCGCTTGATGAATCGCTCCGTAGTGCCGGCGCGCGTCGCGGCTGCATGGCAACTCGACGACGTTACGCCCGAGCATGTCTTCAATGTCGTAACCGGTGACGCGGCTGAACGCCTGATTGACCGCGATCAGCGCGTAATTCGGGTCGAATATCACGATACCTTCGCTGGCCGCCTCGAACACCGTCGCTGCGAGTTGGCGCTGTTCTTCCTGGCCCTTGCTTGCGCTGATGTCGCGGCGGGTGCCGACCATGCGGATCACCCGGCCATTTTCGCTGCGCTCGACCGCTCGCCCACGGTCTTCGATCCAGACCCAATGACCGTCGCCATGCCGCACGCGGTATTCGATCTGGTAATCCTCGCTGCGGCCCTTCAAATGCTCGACCAGGGCACGGCGCAGGGACGGCAAGTCTTCGGGATGAAGACGCGGCTTGAGGTGGCTGAGCATCGCGGTCACGAATTCCGGCTCAAGACCGAACAACTCCTGAAGCTGAGTGTGATGGACTTCGTCGGTTTGCAGGTTCCAGTCCCACAGCCCGAGCTCACTGGCCTTCAACGCCAGCGCCAGCCGCGCTTCGCTCTTGCTCAGGGCCTGGTTGGCCGCATCCAGCTCAAGGCTGCGCTGGGCAACACGGTCTTCCAGATCGACCTGGGCTTCACGCAATTTTTCTTCGGCGCACCGACGGTGATCAATCTCTTTGGCCAATTCGTGATTGAGTTGGTCGCTGCAAGTCTGCGCCTGCTGCAAGTGTTCGATCAGGGCCTGATTCTGAAAGCGCCGCAGCAAGCCGCTGTCGATCAGCCGATTGACCTGCCAGGCCACCACGCTTAACGCGCCCAACAAAATCAGCCCGAACCAGCCCCAACCCTGGCCTTGTTCATCACCGCCCCAGAATAGATAAGCGATAGCCGGTAACAGGCAGGGCAAGGTAAAGGACAGGAACGCCGGCAGGCTGACCGCGTACGCAACACTCGCCGACAGGGCGGCGGCGCCGATCAGGCCGAACACCCAGGCTTGTTGCATGAAATTGTCGGCGGGGACCAGGGCGATGCCGGCACCGGCCAGGGTCAGGCCCGTCATGGCAGAGCCCAGCAGGAACATGCGACGCCAGACCGGATGGGCCTGGCGGTCAGGAATGGCCGAATCGAAGGCCGCGACTTGAATCACCCGCAAGGCCACCAGCGACAACAGCCAGATCAGCCAAATGCTGACGATGAAGTAGCGCTGCGGACTCCAGAGCAAGCCGGCGCAGACCAGACCGTTGATCAGCATGAACAGTGTCGGCAGCAGCGAGCCCTGATAAAGCAGACGCGTGCGCTCGACCGCCATTTCCATGGCGTACTGTTTACGGATAACCCGAGGCTCCACAGAGGGGCCCGACAGGTCGGAGCTGAGGGTCATAGGCAATGTTCTTGTTCTTATAATGATGAGCATGAGCCCGAAACGTGGACGGAGCATACACAAGCCAATGCCCTTACCAAACTGCCCCGGATCATAAAATCGACAAAATTTCAGGCCCCCGCCGCCCCCTGAAAACCCTTCGAGCGAGCCCCGTCAACGCTTGCAGCCAGTGACTGACCGGTCGTCATTCGTGCTTCTTTCATCGGCTAATGCAAAGCTCGGTTTGCCCGGTGTGACGGCGCACCCTAGAATGCCCCGATGCGCGATGATCTCTCCCTTCTGCTGAACTCCCTCAACGATGCCCAACGCCAGGCCGTAGCTGCCTCCGTGGGTCGTCAGTTGGTCCTGGCCGGTGCTGGCTCCGGTAAAACCAGAGTGCTGGTGCACCGTATCGCCTGGTTGATCCAGGTCGAGAACGCCTCGCCCCACTCGATCCTGTCGGTGACCTTCACCAATAAGGCCGCTGCCGAGATGCGTCATCGCATCGAGCAGCTGATGGGTATCAACCCGGCCGGCATGTGGGTCGGCACCTTCCACGGCCTGGCGCACCGCTTGTTGCGGGCGCACTGGCAGGAAGCCGGCCTGAGCCAGACTTTCCAGATTCTCGACAGCGACGACCAGCAACGGCTGGTCAAGCGGGTGATCCGCGAGCTGGGTCTGGACGAGCAGCGCTGGCCGGCCCGTCAGGCCCAGTGGTTCATCAACGGGCAGAAAGACGAAGGTCTGCGTCCGCAACACATTCAAGCCAGCGGCGACTTGTTCCTGGCGACCATGCGCAGCATTTATGAGGCCTACGAGGCCGCTTGCCTGCGCGCCGGCGTCATCGACTTCTCCGAACTGCTGCTCCGTGCCCTCGACCTGTGGCGCGATAACCCGGGCCTGCTGGCCCATTACCAGAAGCGCTTCCGGCACATCCTGGTGGACGAGTTCCAGGACACCAACGCCGTGCAGTACGCCTGGTTGCGTCTGCTGGCCAAGGGCGGCGACAGCTTGATGGTGGTCGGCGACGACGACCAGTCGATCTACGGCTGGCGCGGCGCGAAAATCGAGAACATTTACCAGTATTCCGATGACTTCCCGGATGCCGAGACCATTCGTCTTGAGCAGAACTATCGCTCCACCGCCGGGATTCTCAAAGCCGCCAACGCCCTGATCGCCAACAACACCGGGCGCATGGGCAAAGAGCTGTGGACCGATGGCGGCGAAGGCGAAGCGATCAATCTGTACGCCGCGTTCAACGAACACGACGAAGCACGCTACGTGGTGGAAACCATCGAAAGCGCGCTGAAAACCGGCTTGGCCCGCAGCGATATCGCGATTTTGTACCGCTCCAATGCCCAATCCCGCGTTTTGGAAGAAGCCTTGCTGCGCGAGCGCATTCCGTACCGCATCTATGGCGGTCAGCGCTTCTTCGAACGCGCCGAAATCAAGAACGCCATGGCCTACCTGCGTTTGCTGGAAGGTCGCGGCAACGATGCGGCGCTGGAACGGGTCATTAACGTTCCGGCGCGTGGCATTGGCGAGAAAACCGTCGAAGCGATTCGCGACCATGCGCGCCACAGCGATGTGTCGATGTGGGAAGCGATGCGCTTGCTGGTCGCCAATAAAGGCCTGACCGGGCGTGCAGCGGGCGCGCTCGGCGCGTTTATCGAGCTGATCGAGAACCTCGCCGCCAAGTGCATGGAAATGCCGCTGCACCTGATGACCCAGACGGTGATCGAGCAGTCGGGGCTGATTGCCTACCACGAAGCGGAAAAAGGCGAGAAAGGCCAGGCGCGGGTAGAAAACCTTGAGGAACTGGTCAGCGCCGCGCGCAACTTCGAAAACGCTGAAGAAGACGAAGACCTGACGCCATTGGCGGCGTTCCTCGGCCATGCGTCGTTGGAGGCGGGGGACACGCAGGCCGACGAGCACGAAGACAGCATTCAGCTGATGACCTTGCACAGCGCCAAGGGCCTGGAATTCCCCTACGTGTTCCTCGTGGGCATGGAAGAAGGCCTGTTCCCGCACAAGATGAGCCTGGAAGAGCCGGGTCGTCTTGAAGAGGAGCGCCGTCTGGCCTACGTCGGTATCACCCGGGCCATGCAGAACCTGGTGATGACCTACGCGGAAACCCGACGCCTGTACGGCAGCGAGACCTACAACAAGGTGTCGCGTTTCGTACGAGAAGTGCCGAAAGGCCTGATCCAGGAAGTGCGGCTGTCCAACAGCGTCAGCCGTCCGTTCGGCGGTGGCCAGCAACAGAGTTCCAGCAGCTTGTTTGGCGGTAGCGAGATTCCGGATACCGGGTTCAGCCTCGGTCAGGCTGTACGGCATTCGGTATTCGGCGACGGCGTGATCCTCAACTTTGAGGGCGCCGGAGCCCAGGCCCGGGTGCAGGTGAACTTCAGCGAAGGCAGCAAGTGGCTGATGCTCGGTTACGCGAAGCTGGAAGCGATCTAAGATTGCCCGCTTTTATGTGGGAGTGAGCCTGCTCGCGATGAACGATACGCGGTCATTTAGATGAACCGCGTTCTCCCCATCGCGAGCAGGTCGAATCGTCGCACCGTCGCTCCCACAGGGTTCGTCCGACCAGACACCCTTCCTACAGAACTAATCCACTCGTCCTACAGACCAAAGTTAACAGGCCTTATTGCGCTGACTGAAGCTGAACGCAACCTGTCAGGCAAAAGCCCGAAACACTCTGCCGCTAGCCAGTAACACTTCAGCTGTGCAACATGGCGCGCGTGCCATCCACAAATGGGAATTCCCTTTATGAAACGTTTTCTTAGCATCGCCATGGCGTTGTGCATCGGCCTGACGATGAGCCTCGACGCCAACGCCAAGCGCTTTGGTGGCGGCAAGAGCTCCGGCGCTGCGCCGACTCACCAGACCAGCCAAATGGCTCCTTCTTCTGCCGCTGGCGGTGCTGCCGCCACTGCGGGCGCGGCCGGTGCCGCTGGCGCTGCCGCCAAGGCCGGCGGTGCTTCGCGCTGGCTCGGCCCTCTGGCCGGCATCGCTGCCGGTGGCCTGCTGGCCTCCATGTTCATGGGCGACGGCTTCCAGGGTATGCAGATCTTCGACATCCTGATCATGGCCGTCATTGCCTTCCTGGTCTTCCGTTTCATCGCCGCTCGTCGTCGCAAGCAGCAGGAGCACCTGGCTCCAGCCGGCGCGCCGATGCAGCGTGAAGTGTTCGAGCAGAAGCCAGCAGGCATGGGTTCGATCTTCGGTGGTTCGGCAGCACCTGCTGCCGCTCGTCCGGTAATCAACGCGCCAGCCTGGTTCAATGAACGTAACTTCATTGAAGCGGCCCGCAACCACTTCCAGTCCCTGCAGCAGCACTGGGACGCTAACGAAATGGACAAGATCGCCGAGTTCGTGACTCCGCAACTGCTGGAGTTCCTCAAGCGCGAACGTGCCGACCTGGGCGAAGGTTTCCAGTCCACCTACATTGATAACCTCAATGTTCAACTGGACGGCGTGGATGATCGTGCCGACAAGACCATCGCCACCCTGACCTTCACCGGTGTGTCGAAGACGTCGCGTTTCGACCAGGGCGAAGTGTTCAGCGAAAGCTGGAACATGGAACGTCCACAGGGCGAAAACCAGCCTTGGCTGGTAGCCGGTATCCGCCAGAACGGCTGATCCCCTCGCGTTACGCATGCTGTAATGAAAACCCCGGCTCGCCGGGGTTTTTCTATTTCGCGGTTGCATCTATAGCGAGCTACTGTATAAACCGCCCCAACTAAACCGCGCCATCAAGCAAGAGGATCCCGGACGTGGAAGAAATCATCGAACAACTGCGTGAAGCCAACGAACCGGTACCGGTCCCCTTGGAGTTGCCTGACGAAGACCAACTGGTGGAAATCGAGGAACAATTGTTCATCGACATTCCCTTCGTCTTCAGAGAGTTTTTGCTGACCGTCAGCGACGTCGTCTACGGCAGCCTGGAGCCGGTGACCGTCACCGACCCGCAATCCCACACCTACCTGCCGGACGTTGCGGCCAACGCCTGGGACGCTGGCGTTGACCGCAGCATGATCCCGATCTGCCAGGACGGCGACAATTACTATCTGGTTGAAGAAGACGGCACCGTGGTGCTGTGGCTGGCCGAAGAAGAACTGATTGCCGAAGAAACCTGGGAATCGGTATGGCACTGGGCGCGGGACGTCTGGCTGGAAAGCTGAGCAAGCGCGACTTTGTAGCAGCTGGCGTAGCCTGCGTCCGGCTGCGCAGCAGTCGCAAAATAAAGCATTGAGGTGTTTCAGGCTCACCGGGTCGCCAGGATTTACGACTGCTACGCAGCCGGACGCAGGCTATGCCCGCTGCTACAGGTCCGATTTCAATGCCCGGACGTTTCCTTATGGTTGTCCAGCGTTTCGAGCAAGGCCACTTGCATCCGCGTATGCACGCGGATGAACCAGCGCCAGAGCAACGCCGCCACAGCGGCCGCTACCACGGCGATCAGTATCAGCAACTTGTTGGTCGGCAAGATACTGGCCGACAGGGCTGCCAGCAGCAGGAAAATCACCAGCAGCGAGAGGATCGGGATCACTTCGGCGATCACCCGGCGCACTCGCTGCGTGTGCCGCCCCGCCATCTCGGGCTTCACGCCCATCTCTGCCAATAGCATCGACAGCGCCTTGAGCTTGCGATAGGCGGCGATCAGGAACGGCAGCGACAACAGCAACGCCCCACCCCAGATCAACGCTTTCTGCCAGCTCGGATCACTGATCCAGTCTTGCAGGTAAACGGACATGCGTTTGGCGAAGTACGCGCCCGAAAAGAAGATCGCAATCACCAACGCCAGATTGACCCCGACCTGCAACAGAATCCGCCGAATCATCGATGCCAGCAACGCGCCCTCGCCCTGAGGCTGGATACTGCGCAGCCACTCGCCGTACATTCCCAACACTCGGCCCAGTCTCTGTGGCATCACGGCGGCAAGTTTGATCGATAACGGATCAGCCGCGCGGATCAGATACGGCGTCAGCAGCGTGGTAATCACCGAGACCGCCACGGCGACCGGGTAGAGGAAATTGCTGGTGACCTGCAGCGTCATGCCCAGCGCAGCGATGATGAAGGAGAATTCGCCAATCTGTGAAAGTCCCATCCCCACGCGCAGCGAGGTGCGTCCGTCATTGCCGGCGATAAAGGCCCCGAGGCCGCAGGAAAGCATTTTGCCGAGCACAACGGCCACGGTGATCACCGCGATCGGCCAAGCGTATTGCAGCAGGATCATTGGATCGAGCATCAAGCCGATGGCGACGAAGAAGATTGCACTGAACAGGTCGCGAACCGGCTCGATCAGGCGCTCGATCTTCAGCAATTGCCGCGACTCGGCCATGATCGCCCCGATCAGGAACGCGCCCAGGACCATGCTGTATTCGAGCTTGACCACCAGCAGGCAGAAGCCGAAACACAGGCCCAGCACGGTGATCAGTAGCATTTCGTTGCTCTCGAACTTCGCCACGTAGGCCAGTAATCGCGGCACCAGCAAGATGCCAATGACCAGCGCGACGATCATGAACAGCGACAGCTTGCCCACCGTGGAAAACACTTCGCCGGAACTGACCGTGCCGCTGACCGCGATGCTCGACAGCAAGGCAATGATGCCGATACCGAGGATGTCCTCGACGATCAGCACACCGAAGATCAGTTGGGCAAAGCGCTCGTTCTTCATCTTCAGGTCGTTGAGCGCCTTGACGATGATGGTGGTCGAGGAAATCGCCAGGATCGCGCCGAGGAACAAGGAATCCATGGTGTTCCAGTCGAACCATTGGCCGATCTCGAAGCCGATCCAGATCATCAGCACGATTTCCAGGAACGCCGCGATGAAAGCCGTGGCACCGACCTTGAACAGCTTGCGCAGGCTGAACTCGAGGCCCAGGCAGAACATCAGGAAAATCACCCCGAGTTCTGCGAGCGTCTTGATGGTTTCTTCGTCGTGGATCAGGCTGAACGGCGGCGTGTGCGGGCCGATGATGAAACCGGCGACGATATAACCCAGCACCACCGGCTGCTTGAAGCGGTGGAACAGCACGGTCACCACACCTGCGACCAACATGATCACTGCCAGGTCCTGAATAAAACTGATGGCATGCATGGTGTGGGGCTCCTAAAGGTCGACTTTCGGAGGTTAACACCGCGACTTCCGCCGGAAAGGCGGTGCAATATATGGAAACAGATCGATCCGGCGTGACGGCGACCACCCGCCCGGCGTCCCGATAACTGTGGTTTGAAAAAAACCGACCAGGCACCCGCAGAGGTGCCGCCCTTCCGCCATTCTGCCTTGACCCGTGAGAACGCTATGGAACCCGGAAACGCCCAGCTGTCGATGACGGTATTGATGACCCCCGACATGGCCAATTTCTCTGGCAATGTTCACGGCGGTACCCTGCTCAAGTACCTCGACGAAGTGGCCTACGCCTGCGCGAGCCGGTATGCCGGCCGCTACGTGGTGACCCTCTCAGTAGACCAGGTGATTTTCCGCGAGCCGATTCATGTCGGCGAGCTGGTGACATTCCTGGCGTCGGTGAACTACACCGGCAACACCTCCATGGAGGTGGGCATCAAGGTGGTGACCGAGAACATCCGTGAACGCTCGGTGCGCCACACCAACAGTTGCTTCTTCACCATGGTCGCGGTGGACGACGCCCGTAAGCCGGCTGTCGTACCTCCCTTGCAACCGCAGAACAGCGAAGACAAGCGCCGCTTCATCCAGGCCCAGCAACGTCGGCAGATTCGTCAGGAACTGGAAAAGCGCTATCAGGAAATCAAGGGCGATGCCTGAGTCGTCCAGTCAGTTTGATGGTGTTGCTTAGATAGCCATCGTCGGATCGCCGCCCGGAGCCGGCTCGCTCCCACAGGGGGATTTGTGAACACCCCCGATCCAATGTGGGAGCGAGCCTGCTCGCAATTGGGCTCATCGCAGATTCAGAGGCTGATCGCAGTCGCTTCGAACTTAACGCGCGGATGCGCAATCCGGTCCTGCGCCCGCACAAGCTCCAGTTCATAGCTGGCACACGCCTGGGTTTCCAGCAGCACTTCATGCACCGCCGCCGCCGTGAACTCGAAGGCCGCGACCAGGCTGTCGCCCAACAGTACACGCGCCAGAAACAGCCCCGACGTCAGGTCGCCAACGCCCACCGGCTGACGCGGAAACGCCAGTAGTGGACGACGCAGGTGCCAACTGCCTTCAGCCGTCACCAGCAACATCTCGAAGCCATCCGCCGGCTTGCCGGGGTAGTCCAGATGCTTGACCAACACTGCTTTCGGCCCACGCGCCAGTAACGCTCGCGCCATCGCCAGGCAATCGAACAGTGACTGCGGCTTGCGCCCCGAGAAGCTGTCCAGCTCCAGTTGATTCGGGCACATGAAGTCCGCCACCGAAGCGGCCTCTTCCAGCAGGAAATCGCTGACTTCGGCCGGCACGCTGCAACCCTTCTCCGGATGGCCCATCACCGGGTCGCACAAATACAACGCCTTGGGATTCATCGATTTGATCCGCGCCACGCCGGTCAGGATCGCCCGACCTTGGGCCGCACTGCCGAGGTAACCGGACAGCACTGCGTCGCAATTGCCCAGCTCGCCGATCGCCGCGATTCCTTCGACCAGATCGGGAATCTGGTGTGGTGCCAACACATCACCGGTCCACTGGCCGTACTGCGTGTGATTGGAGAACTGTACGGTGTTAAGCGGCCAGACATTCACCCCGACCCGCTGCATAGGGAAAACCGCGGCGCTGTTGCCAGCGTGGCCGAACACCACGTGGGACTGAATGGCGAGCAGATGGGGCGTACGTTTCATGCGGTGTGTTTTCCGTCAAACGATTGAAATTCGAGCCGCGCAGTATGCGACTAAACACGGCCTGTACGACAGACCGGCGACGCAGTTAAGCTGGCACTATCTTGTTGGAGCAACCTGTTGATGCTGACCCTCGGAAATATCTTCGTGCTGATGCTGCTCGCCACGGGCGGTGCCTGGCTGTGGCACAACCACGGCTTGCGCGAGCGGGCGCTGGAACGGGTGAAGCAGCATTGCACCAAGCTCGGGATCGAGCTGCTGGACGGCAACGTGGCGTTGAAAAAGATCGCGTTCATCAAAGACGCCAACGACCGACGGCGTCTGGCTCGCGTGTATAACTTCGAGTTCACCGTGACCGGCGAAACCCGCCACAACGGCACCATCACCCAGTTCGGCGCCCACAGCGCGCAGATCGAGCTGGCGCCCTACCCGATGCCGTTCGACGACGAGCCTGCGGTGGTCGACGTGGTGAAGCCTCGCGCGGAAGTGATCGAGCTGAGCCAGTGGCGACAGGAACACACCAAGTGGCGTCCTTGACCCTACCGACAGTCGGCCAGCACTCTTTGCAGTGAATCGACATCCTGCGCCTCACTGAAAATCAGCTCGATCCGCGAATCCTGGCGCCATTCGCTGGGCTGCCATTGCAGTTCCGAGTTATCCAGCGCATTCGCCGACACCCATCCGTCGACGCTGTGGATAACCAGCTTCGCTCGCCGCCAGGCGATGCTTTCAAGCCATTGGCCAACGCGCACCACATCGAAGGTCTGAGTCGGGTGCCAGCGCCAGCCGACGCTCCAACCGCCCTCCTGTGCCTGACTCAGGCAAATCGGCAGCGCAGGATCGGTCCAGATGGCCGGCATCTGCGCCAATCCCTTGGGCACGATGAAGTTATCCACACCCGCCACCGCCTGAGCATCAAGGCCCGGCAATTTGCTCAGCGGCAAGAGCGCTTGCTGCGTCCAGTACAGGGGACGAGCAGGCAGCTGCACGGCGATTCGCGTTCGATCTTTGAGATCGAGACTTTCTGCCTTGTTCAGCACCAACAAACCGGCGCTGCTCAACGCCTCCTGTTGGGCCTCGGGTAATGGTTTGCCAGTGGCGAGCGCCTGGGCATCCAAAACCAGCACACAAGGTTGTACAGCCAGTACACCTTGCCACGGTGCCTCACTCAATTGCCTGAGTAACTGCGCCGGGTGGCCCAATCCGGAAGGCTCGATGAACAGCCGGTCCGGCCGCGCCTTGCGCAGCAACCGCCCAAGGCCGATCTGAAACGGCGCACCGTTCACGCAACACAAACAGCCCCCGGCCACTTCCCCCAGTGCGATACCATCGGCGTCCTGGGTCAGCAGTGCTGCATCGAGGCCAATCTGCCCGAACTCGTTGATCAGCACGGCCCAGCGCTCACCGATCGGCCGCTGTGCAAGCAGTTGCTTGATCAGGCTGGTCTTGCCGGCGCCCAATGGGCCGGCAATGACGTGAGTGGGAATGTTCTGCAACATGGTCGTGTTTTCTGAAGGAGGTAATGGATGCGGTTGATGGGATTGTCGTTGCTCTTGGCGCTGTGCTCCGGCGAGGCGCTGGCCCAGGCATGCGTGGTACATAGCACGGCTGAGCGACTCGACGTGAAAGTCTGCCAGCAAAACCGAAACATCCCGGAAAAGCTCTTCGCCGACGGGTTCTGCCAACCGAACCTTCCCGGGCAGAAAGTCGAGGTGCAATACGTCGACCAATGCCCCACCGGCGCGTTCGGCGTGTGTAACAACGCCCAAGTCGCCAATATGCCTTACCGGCAGGATATTCACTATTACGGCGTAGCCACCGATGCTGCGTATCTGAAACCGTTTTGCGAAGGCCAGAGCCAGGGCAACTGGCTCAAGCCTTAAGCCAGCCAATCCAGGGTCAGAATCAAACGGCGTTCGCCCGGCGCGGGTTGCGGCGAACGGTGGATCAGGCCGAAACCTTCGTTGCCGTGCCATTTCTCGCCTTTGAGCAGCGCCACATCGCCGCTGGCGATTTGCTCGATCAGCGAATTATCTGTGGGTTCGGCCTCAGGCTTGCCCAGTTGCCGGCGATCCATCACCCCTTCTTTCAGCCACTGACTACCGATGCCGGCGTAGGTGGTGATCAACCGCACCGGCACATGATCGACGTGAAATCGCGGGCACATGGCCTTGTCCAGAACCCGCACGCGCAGGCCGATGCGCTTGGCGCCCAACAGACAGGCGAACGCGCTGACCAGCCAGGACACGTCGGCAATGAAACCTGCATACCCTTCCAGATCGCTGAATCCCGAGGCCAATCCATGCAGATCGGGTTCGGCGTCATCGCTGATCAACTCCAGAACCAGCGACTCGGCCAGCGGTTCGTTCAGGGACAGCAGCAAGCAGCCGAAATCATCAATGTGCGCAGGGAGTCGGCGCCGCCAAACGGCGAGGTTTACCCCATCATCAAGAATTCGAGTCAGGGTTTGCGGCGTGTCGCCTTGAACCTGTTGCACGATTGGCTGCCGCTTCAGACTGGGCGCCAACATCAGGCGGCGACCTCTTCGTGCCAAGGGCCGAACGGATCCGTCAGCAAGCGCCAGCCCTCGGCACCCAAGGCCATTTCATCATCGCTCAGCAGGCAATTGTCGAGTTCGGCGGTGAGCAGCGCAAAGTCGATGTTTTGACCAATGAACACCAGTTCCTGCCGGCAATCGCCGGAGGCGGCGGTCCAGTTTTCCATGATTCCGGCCGTGCTTTCTTCGTCCTGTGGCCACTGGGTTTTCGGCACGAAGCGCCACCAGCGCCCGGCGAAACCGTGGCGCATCAAGCCGCCGGCCTGGGACCAGCTACCGGCATCCATGGGCTTGCTGGCCAGCCAGAAAAAGCCTTTGGAACGCAGCAGTTTGCCGTTCACCCACGGCCGATCGATGAAGCTGAAAAAACGCTGTGGATGAAACGGTCGGCGGGCTCGGTAGGCCGTCGAGGCGATGCCGTACTCCTCGGTTTCCGGTACGTGTTCACCACGTAATTCCTGCAACCAGCCTGGCGCCTGAGCAGCTTTCTCAAAGTCGAAACGGCCGGTATTCAGGATCTTTTTCAAAGGAATTTCACCCATGACCATCGGGATGATTTCTGCCTGTGAATTGAGGCGTTCAAGGATCGCGATCAGTTCCTGGCGCTCACGGCTGCTGATCAAATCGATCTTGCTGATGAGGATCACATCCGCGAATTCGATCTGCTCGATCAACAGGTCCGTGATCGAGCGCTCGTCCTCCTCGCCCAATGTTTCACCTCGGGAAGCGAGGCTTTCGGCGGCTTGATAGTCGAGCAGGAAGTTCATGCCATCGACCACCGTGACCATGGTGTCGAGCCTTGCGATGTCGGCCAGGCTCTGCCCTTGCTCATCACGGAAGGTGAAGGTTTCCGCCACCGGCAATGGCTCGGAGATCCCGGTGGATTCGATCAACAGGTAATCGAAACGCCCGTCCCTGGCGAGTTTGCTGACTTCCTCGAGCAAGTCTTCGCGCAGGGTGCAGCAAATGCAGCCGTTGCTCATCTCCACGAGTTTCTCTTCGGCGCGGTTCAGGCTGACATCGCGCTGGACTTCGCTGCCATCGATGTTGATCTCGCTCATATCGTTGACGATGACAGCGACTCGCAGATTCTCGCGATTACGCAAAACATAGTTGAGCAGCGTGCTTTTGCCGGCGCCGAGAAAGCCCGACAGGACGGTCACGGGGAGACGATTGGGCATCAGGGATTCCTCACAGGGATGCCCGATCACAGTGTCGGGCTTGATTTGGATGTTATAGTATAACAAAGTATTCAAGCCACTTTTCTCTTGCCCCTTAACGACAGAGGCTCGATGCTGAAGCCCGTCCGCTTCTTGAGAAATCCAATGCGCATAGCCCTGAAATCAGTATCGGTGAGCTTTTCGCTGTTACTTGCCGTAAACGCCTGGGCGCAGATTCCGACCCTGGCCAAATGCACCCGAAGTGCCAATCTGCTCGCCTGCGTGGACGCCGACGGCAATGCCTATAGCGTCAACACCATCGGCAACACGCTCTATTTGCGCGGTTTCGAAAAGGCGGGAAAACGCTACTGGGCGCAGACCAACAGCCGCTACGGGCAACTCACGTTCTTCACGGGTATCGCATCCGACGGCGAGGCTTGGGTCGGTTACAACCGTCGCGTTGGCTGGACCACGATCAACCGGTTCTCCAGTTCCGGCGGCAGCAGCGCCAAATTCACCTGTAGCCGGATTGCCGGCTGCTAGGCCTGCTTATTTTTCTGCTGCTGTTGCCAGGCGATGTAACTGTTGGGCGGCGGATTTTTCTGAAAATAGCGCTGCAATCCGTCGAACAAACCGTCAGCCACAGCCTGTTGATGGCGAGCGGTCATCAGTCGCTGGCTGTCGCGGGAATTGGAAATGAAGCCGGTTTCCACCAGGATCGACGGCACATCCGGTGATTTCAGCACCGCAAATGCCGCTTGTTCCACGCGCTTCTGATGCAGTGTTGTTATGCCCGCCAGGCTATCGAGGACGGTGCTGCCCAACTGCAAGCTCGCGGCGAGGGTGGCGTTCATCGACATGTCAAGAATCACCCCGGCAAGCATCGGGTCCTTTTCCTTGAGATTGAGCAGACTTGTCGCGCCCAACAGGTCCGCGCCGTTCTCCCGCTGCGCCATGAAACGCGCCGTGGCCGAAGTTGCGCCTCCTTCCGACAAGCAATACACCGAGGCGCCTGAAGCGGTGAGACGCGGTGCCGCGTCCGCATGCACCGAGATGAACATATCGGCGTTGTGCTTGCGGGCGATCTCGACCCGCTTGCGCAGCGGAACGAAAAAGTCGTCGTTGCGCACCAGCTTCACGTCGAAGCCCTTCTCGCGCTTCAGTCGCTTGGCCAATAGCTGGGCAATGGACAGCACGACGTCTTTCTCGCGCTCCCCTTTGGCGCCCACCGCGCCGGGGTCTTTGCCGCCGTGGCCCGGGTCGACCACCACGATGATGTCGCGTTTGGGGTGAGCCTTGTCGGCGCTCGCCTCAGGCGCCACGGCAATGGGTAACGACGTTGTCGACTTCAGATCGAGCACCAGCCGATCGCCTTGACCATCCTGCGGCGGCAGGAGAAAGCTGTTGAGCTGCACCGGGGCGCTGAGGTCAAGAACGATCCGCGTATCGCCCTGGCCAAAATGCCCGGAGCGGATCGAACGGATGACTGTATTGCCAAGCCCCAACTGGCTGAAATCACCACTGAGGTTGGCGCCACTCAGATCGATGATGAGCCGCTCGGGAGCGCTTAGTGAAAAGGTTTTGTACTGCACCGGCCCGCTCAGATCGAACACCAAACGCAGCTTGTCATCGGAATGCCAAAGTCGCGCGTTTTGAATCAGTGTGGCTGAAACATCAAAGGGCAAAGCGAAGGCTGCGCTGGCCAGCATCCATTTGAGCAGATGACGTCTGTGCATGTGAAAGCTCGTTCATGAAAAAGGCGTGGTTGAATTAGATGTAATAACATAACATGCAAATACAACTTCCACGATGGACCTGCTCATGAATGCGCTGACTCTGCCGGATATCGCCGCGCAGGCTTCACGCCAAGACGTGCCGCTCGAATGGGTGGGCATGTGCGGCATTGCTCTTCCTGTTTTATTCGATGGCCAACGGCTGAGTGCAAAGGCTGACGCAGGCGTGAGCCTTGATGATGGAGAAGCACGCGGCATTCACATGTCCCGGCTGTATTTGGCGCTGGAAATGCTCGAGCAGGAAAACCTGACTCCCGCATTGTTGCGTCGTGTCTTGCAGCGTTTTCTCGACAGTCATGAAGGACTGTCCAACTCTGCCTACTTAAGAATTGATACGGATTTACTGCTCAAAAGGCCGGCGCTGATCAGCCCGTTGGCCGGATGGAAAACGTATCCGGTGAGTATCGAAGCGCGTTTGAAAAACGCAATGTTCCACGTGGAACTAAAAATCGACGTTCCTTATTCCTCAACGTGTCCGTGTTCAGCAGCACTGTCCCGACAGTTGATTCAGCAACAATTCGTTGACGACTTCGCCAACAAGTCATTGCAACACGCCGATGTTTTGGCGTGGCTTGGCTCCACAAAAGGCATTGTTGCAACACCTCACAGCCAACGCAGCAACGCGTTTTTACGGCTGCGGCTCGATGATTATGTGGATGACATACCGCTGATTGCGTTCATCAGCGATGCAGAAGCCGCGTTGGGAACCGCCGTGCAAACCGCTGTAAAGCGCGCCGATGAACAAGCGTTCGCCTTGGCCAATGGTCAGAATCTGATGTTCTGTGAGGACGCCGCTCGCCGCTTGAATCTTGTCCTGAAACGCTCGCCCGGCATCAACGCCTTCCACATACGCGTCGTCCACGCCGAAAGCCTTCACGCTCACGATGCCGTCGCCGAAAGTCGATGGAATTGGGTAGCCGCATGATCCGTTGCCAGGATTTACGCTGGGGCGCACCCGGACAACCGCTCACGCCGCCCGTTAATTTCGAACTATCCAAGGGCAGCCTGACTGCCGTGATCGGGGCTAACGGCTCGGGTAAAAGCAGTCTGCTAAAAGTCATCGCCGGGCTGCAAAAGCCACTGGCCGGTAAAGTCATTCTTGATGTTCCACGCAAAGGCTCGCTGTCCTTTCTCCCACAACAACAGCACTTGGACCGGCAATTCCCCATCAGCCTCCAGGAGTTGGTAGCCGCTGGTTTCTGGGGCAGCAAACAATCACCAGAGCTACGCCACCAACGCCTGAAAACCGTGCTGGAAAACTGGTGCCTGGCGGGTTTGGAACAACGCCCGTTGATGGCGTTGTCCGGTGGCGAATTGCAGCGCGCCCTGCTCGCCCGGTTGAGCCTCGCCGAAGCGCCGCTGTTGTTGCTCGACGAACCCCACTCCGCACTGGATGAACTGGGGCAGTCGCTGCTCTGGAAGCACATCCACGCCTGGCACACCGAAGGTCGAACCCTGCTGATCGTATGTCACGACCTGACTGCGGTTCGCCAACACATGCCTCAAAGCTTGCTGATCAAAAGCAGCGGCTGCGTCCTCGGACCCAGTATCGAACTGATCCACCAACAACCGCAAACGCAGGTGGCCTGATGCTCGCTGCCGCTCATCTTTGGCAACCCTTCCAAGACTTCGTGTTCATGCGCCGGGCACTCTTGGGAGGATTGGTCCTGGCGTGCAGCACCGCTCCGCTGGGTGTGTTTCTGATTCTGCGCCGCATGAGCCTGATCGGCGACGCGGTGGCTCACGGCATCCTGCCCGGCGCTGCGCTCGGCTTCTGGTTCGCCGGTTTGAGTCTGCCGGCACTGACCCTTGGTGGCCTCGGCGCAGGCCTGAGCATGGCCGGACTCGCCGCCTGGATTACCCGTCGCACAGGGTTGCGCGAAGACGCCAGTCTCGCCGCGGTCTACCCGATTTCCCTCGCCAGCGGTGTGTTGATCCTCGGCATCGCCGGCAAACGCCTGGACCTGCTTCACCTGTTATTCGGCTCGGCACTGGCGGTCGATGGGCCGACGCTGACCGGAATGCTGTGGGTGTCCGGGTTCAGCCTGATCGCCATGGCACTGATCTACAAACCGCTGTTGCTGGACACCCTCGACCCGCTTTTCCTGCAAACCGTCAGCCGTCTCGGTCCGTTGGCACACGGCGTATTTCTGACCCTGGTGGTGCTGAATCTGGTGATTGGCTTCCAGGCCATCGGTGCATTGATGGTGGTCGGCTTGATGATGTTGCCGGCCGCCGCGTCGCGCTTCTGGAGTCGTCGTTTGCCGTTGCTGATCGCGATCGCCGCCCTGCTCGGCTGCCTCTCGGTGTGGCTCGGTCTGTTGCTGTCGTTCTATTACTCACTGCCTAGCGGACCGGCAATCGTGCTCGTAGCTGGCAGTTTGTATCTGCTGTCCGTGGTGTTCGGTCCAGTGCATGGCTTGTTGCGCCGCCCGCCTTTGCTTACATCCCAATGAGGTATTTTCCGATGCGCGCTTTACTCGTGCTGTTCAGTTTGATGCTGTCGATGTCGCTGTCCGCAGCGGAAAAGCTTCAGGTGGTCACCAGTTTCAGCATCCTCGCCGACATGACTCATCAGGTCGGTCGCGACCATATCCACATCACTAACATGGTCGGTCCCGACGCCGATGCCCACACGTACGAGCCGACCCCGGACGATGCCAAAGCCTTGCTCAAGGCCAGGCTCATCATCAAGAACGGTCTTGGGTTTGAGCCCTGGCTGGACCGTCTGGTGACCAGCACGGAGACCAAAGCCCCGATGATCAGCGCGAGTCACGGCGTCATACCGCGCTCCCTGGATGAAGACGGCGAGACCGTGCCCGACCCTCACGCCTGGCACAACCTGGCCAACACCGAGTTGTACATCAGCAACATCACCAAGGCGCTGATCGCCGCCGACCCGGCGAACAAAGCCGACTACGAACGCAACAGCCAGGCCTACCTGAAACAGATCTACGCCCTGCTCGCCGAAGCCAAGGCCAAGCTTGGTTCGCTGCCACCGGGCAACCGCAAGATCGTCACCTCTCATGATGCGTTCGGTTATCTGGGCCAGGCCTACGGCATCGACTTCATGGCACCGCAAGGTCTGTCCACCGAACGCGAACCTTCAGCCGCCGAAGTCGCTGCGTTGATCACCCAGATTCGCCAGGCCAAGGTCAAAGCGGTGTTCATGGAAAACATTAAGGATGCACGCCTGCTCAAACAGATTGCCGACGAAAGCGGCGCACACATCGGTGGCACGCTGTACTCCGATGCGCTCGCCGCCAGCGGCCCGGCGAGTACCTTTGCCGGCCTGTTCGAATACAACCTCAACACCCTTTACGACGCATTGAGCAAGCCATGATCCGCAAGAACCCCTCAGGCGATTTGCCACTGATTGCGGAGTCCGCGTATGTGGATAAAACTGCAATCATCTGCGGCAAGGTGGTGATCGGCGAAAACGTGTTCGTCGGTCCCTATGCCGTTATTCGGGCCGACGAAGTGGATGCGTCAGGCGAGATGGAGCCGATCACCATCGGTGCCAATTCGAACATTCAGGACGGTGTGGTGATTCACTCCAAGTCCGGCGCGGCGGTGACCATCGGCGAGTTCAGTTCGATCGCTCACCGCTCCATCGTTCATGGCCCGTGCACCGTTGGCGACCGGGTGTTCATCGGGTTCAACAGCGTGTTGTTCAACTGCGCAGTCGGTGATGGCTGCGTGGTGCGGCACAACTCTGTGGTCGACGGTCGTGATCTGCCTGAGGACTTCTACGTGCCCTCCACTACCCGCATCGGTCCCAATACCGACCTCTCGCAGTTTCCCCCGGTGAGTGTCAGTGCCTCGGAATTTTCCGAGGACGTGGCCCGCACCAATGTCGATCTAGTACGCGGCTACAAAGCCCTGCAGAACGAGTTTTGACCATGAGCAGCGTGCTGATTCGCAATGCAAGACTGGTCAATGAAGGTCGGGAATTCGAGGGCGATCTGCTGGTGAGCAACGGTCGGATCGTGAAGATCGCCAGCAGCATCCACGGAGAAAATGCCGACGTCGAGATCGACGCACAAGGGCAATGGCTAGTGCCGGGAATGATCGACGACCAAGTGCATTTTCGAGATCCCGGGGCGCCGGACAAGGGTAGCTTTTACACCGAGTCTCGGGCGGCCGTGGCCGGTGGCATCACTAGCTTTATGGACATGCCCAACACGCAACCGGCGACACTGACCCTCGCGGCTCTCGCCGACAAGAAGCGGCGAGCGGCAATCAACTCTGTCGCCAACTACGGCTTTCACTTCGGTGTGAGCAACGACAACCTCGACATTGTCGCGGCGCTCAATCCCTGCGAAGTGGCCGGCGTGAAAGTGTTCATGGGCGCCTCTACCGGCAACATGCTGGTGGACGATCCGCAGACCCTTGAACGATTATTTGCCGAGGTACCGACCCTTCTGCTGGCTCATTGCGAACACATGCCCAGCATCGAGGCCAACGCGGCGAAGGTCCTTGAACGTTTCGGGGAGCACATCCCCGCCGCCGTGCACCCGCAGATTCGCGACGCCGAAGCCTGCTTTCGCTCCTCCTCAATGGCGGTGGACCTGGCCAGGCGGCACGGCACCCGATTGCACGTTTTGCATTTGACCACCGCGCGGGAACTGGCGTTGTTCGAGGACAAACCGCTGGCCCAAAAACGCATTACCGCTGAAGTCTGCCTGCATCATTTATTGTTTGATGATCGGGATTACCCGAGCCTCGGAAACCTGATCAAATGCAATCCGGCGATCAAGAGCCAGGCCGATCGTGATGCCTTGCGTCATGCCCTGCTGAGCAATCGACTGGACGTAATCGGCAGCGATCACGCGCCCCATACCTGGGCTGAGAAACAACGACCCTACCACCAGGCCCCGTCCGGTTTGCCCTTGGTGCAACATGCACTTCCCGCACTATTGGAACTGGTGGTTGATGAAATTCTGCCGATAACTACCCTCGTGGCCAAGACCAGTCACCGCGTGGCTGATCTGTTCGCCATTCCCGACCGCGGTTATCTGCGCGAAGGCTATTGGGCCGACCTCGTCCTGATCAAACCCGAACCGGATGGCGTTGCCGTTTCCCGGCAGCCGGTCCTGTCGCAATGTGGCTGGACACCCTTCGCCCGACAACGTTTTCGCCACAGCATCAGCACTACGATCGTATCGGGGCAAATCGCCTGGAACGACAAACGTCTTAATGACAACTGCCAGGGTTTACCCCTACGGTTTATGCGCTAACCCGCGTTTATAAGCATTCGAGAGCACCGACATGATTCACATCACCCTGAGCGATGGTTCATTGCGTGAATACGACCAACCGTTGTCGGTGTATGAATTCGCCGCAAGCATCGGTGCAGGGTTGGCCAAAGCGGCAGTTGCCGGCCGGGTGGACGGTACTCTGGTGGACTGTGAATTCATGATCAAGGCCGATGCCCGTGTCAGCATCGTCACGCCTCAAGAGCCCGACGGGCTGGAAATCTTGCGACGTTCCTGTGCATTGATGCTGGCGATGGCCATAAAACAACTCTATCCAAAAGCGCAACTGCAGAGCGGATCGGTGCTGGGGGATGGCTTCTTTTATGAGTTTGCGTTTGAGCGCCTGTTAAACCTGGTCGACCTTGCCGGCATCGAAGCGCGCATGAAGATCCTGGCGGCAACCAATCATTCGATCCGGCGCCGCAAACCAGTCTCCGGATCGACACTCACAGTAAAACCATTGCCCTACCTGCTCGGGGACTTCGAATGTCTGTCGGTGGGTCCACATGTTCCCGCAACCCGAGTGTTGCAGGCATTCGCTCTTGATTACATCAGCGGCACCGCGCCGCAACGGATCTATGGCACTTGCTGGTCCTGCCAACAGGAACTGGAAGACTGGCGGGCGCCGCCCCACGTGATCATCGTCAGCATGGACGAGCGTCAGGCCGCGTACGCCCAGTCAGTTACCGAGGCCTTGCGCCGAAGCGGCGTGCGCGCTCGCGCGGATTTGCGCAACGAGAAAGTTCGCCACAAGATCCGCGAGCACAGTCAGCACGTGCCGTATCTGGTGGTGATCGGGGAGAAAGAAAAAGAAGGCGGCTTTGTCAGTGTGCGCAGCCGCACCGGGGAGGATTTCGGCAGGATGGCGGTTGCGGCGGTGTGTGACTGGCTGAGGTCAACGGGGATTGCGGGTGTCTGAAGCGACGCCATCGCTAGCAGGCTGGCTCCCACTGGATGTACACCATCCCTGGGGGAGCTAGCCTGTCAGCGAAGTTTTTTAGGCCCGTGGCTTTACAGTGCCGCAATCCTGACCCAGCCAAACGGCACGGGTATCCAGGCTACCCTTCTGCTGAATACCGGTCGCATTGAACGTGCCGTTGACCTTGGTGGTGAACTCACGATCACTGAGGAAAGTAGCTACACCGGCACCTTGGGCCTTTGGACAGCTGAAACGGAATTTCCACTGATTACCGCTGCGCTCGGTGATTTCCTGTTTGCAGCCCGATTGCGGATCCGTCAGCGGAATATTGTCTGACTTCACTTGCTCCGGCGTCAGGCACGCCCGAATGCCTTTGCCGCCCATGGTGATGCCCTGCTTCTCCAGCTGCGCGCGCTGCTGCGGGGTCATCTGGCCCTGCAACTGACCGAGGATCAACTGCAAGTCCGGCAAGTTCTGGTCATCGACCTTCATGTTGCTGGTGGTCAATTCCCACAAACCGGGCTGCAACATCTGCGCCTGAGCGGCCACAGGAAGTGCCAAACCAAAAGCCACGGCCAAACCCAGCAGACGAACGTTCATCGAGTAACTCCTGATCAGTAGTGGCCGTTAGACGTCAGCCATGGGCTTCAGTTCATGGGCCAATTAAATAGCGACATTCTGCACGGAACATGGTCTGTTAAGCATTGAATCTTCAGGAGCAAGGCTGCCCCATGGATTACTTTGGACCGCACATTTTCGGCTACACCATCGCACTGCTTCATACGCTGGGCCTGATCGCAGCCATCCACGCCGTGCTCACCGTCCGCACCGCCCAGGGATCCATCGCCTGGGCCCTGTCGTTGATCTTCATGCCTTACCTCACGCTTATTCCCTATCTGGTATTCGGCCGCAGTACCTTCGATGGCTACATCAAGGCGCGGCGCCAGGCCAACGAGGAAATGCGCAAGGCGATCTCGGAGCTCAACTGGCGTCCTTGGGTAGAAGAGGCATTGACCGCACGCGCCTCAAACGCTTACGCATCCCTGAGGGCCATGCCGAAACTGGGGCGCATGCCGTGCCTGGCAAACAATGAAGTGCGCTTGCTGATCAACGGCCAAGCCACCTTCGACGCGATTTTCGAAGCCATCGACAACGCGGAGCAAGCGGTACTGATTCAATTCTTCATCATCCACGACGACCGCCTCGGCCAACGCCTGCAAACCCTCCTGCTGAAGAAAGCCGCCGAAGGCGTGGCGATCCACTTGTTGTATGACCGCATCGGCAGCCACTCCCTGCCCCACAGTTACGTGCAACCGTTGCGTGATGCCGGCGTCGAGGTCAAAGCCTTCGCCACCCGCAGCGGCTGGCTCAACCGCTTCCAGGTCAACTTCCGCAATCACCGCAAGATTGTCGTGGTCGACGGTATTCTGGGCTTCGTCGGCGGGCATAACGTCGGCGATGAATACATGGGCGAGAAACCACCGTTGGCGCCTTGGCGCGACACCCACATTGGCGTACGCGGTCCGGTGGTCGCCTGCATGCAGGAATCGTTTGCCGAGGACTGGTTCTGGGCGGCGCGCTCGTTGCCACCGCTGATCCTGCCGGATGTGTACCCGGACGACGGTGTGCTCTGCCAGTTGCTCGCCAGTGGCCCGGCCGATTCCTACGAAACCTGTTCGTTATTCTTCGTCGAAGCCATCCATGCGGCGACTGAACGGGTGTGGATCACCAGCCCTTACTTCATCCCCGACGAAGCGGTGTTCGCGGCGTTGAGACTGGCGGTGCTGCGAGGCGTGGACGTGCGACTGCTGCTGCCCTCACGCCCGGACCACCGAATCGTTTACGCCGCTTCAAGCCTCTATGCATTCGAAGCCGTGCGCGCAGGCGTGCGAGTGTTTCGGTACCAGCCCGGGTTCCTGCATCAGAAGGTTGTGTTGATCGACAGCGAAATCAGCGCCATCGGCAGCGCCAATATGGACAACCGTTCGTTCCGGCTCAATTTCGAAGTGATGTTGCTGACCGTCGACAGCGTATTTGCCGCCGAGGTAGAAGAAATGCTCAACGATGACTTCGCCCAGGCCCACGAAATCGCCAAAGAAGAAAGCCGGGAGACCCGCCGCCTGCAACAGGTCGGCATGCGGATCGCCCGGCTTATTTCACCGATTCTCTAAGGGTTGTAAATGTCGTCGCGCGTCCATGGCAGTTCGTGGCTGCCATCGGCGTGAGCTTTCACCGCGAGGATCTGGTGCAGATTGATCCAGCCTCTGGCGAACGCATAAGCGCATCCGGCCAGGTACAACCGCCAGATCCGCAGCGCCTGTTCCGGAACCAGTTTTGAAGCCGCCTCCAGATTGTCTTCCAGGCGTTCGCTCCAATGGTCCAGGGTGCGCGCGTAGTGCAGGCGCAGACTCTCGACGTCGACTATTTCCAGTCCCGCTTCACTGATCTCGGCGGAGATCATCGACAGGTGCGGCAGCTCGCCGTTGGGGAACACGTACTTCTCGATGAAATCACCGGCACCGCGTCCGACCGGACGGCCATCAGTGTGCTTGGCGGTAATCCCGTGGTTCATCACCAGGCCGCCCTCTTTCACTGCGCCGAACAAGGTCTTGCAGTACTCGGCCAGATTGGCGTGGCCGACGTGTTCGAACATGCCGACGCTGACCACCTTGTCGAAGCGCCCGTCCTGAGGCAAATCGCGGTAGTCGAGCAATTGCAGTTCGACCAGATCGTCCAGGCCTTCGGCGCTGACCCTTTCACGGGCCAAAGCCAGCTGCTCTTTACTCAGGGTAATCCCGAAGACTTTCGCGCCGAACTCACGCGCCGCATAGCGGGCGAGCCCACCCCAACCGCAACCGACATCCAGCAGGTATTCACCTGGTTGCAGCCGCAGCTTGCGACACAGGTGGCGGAATTTGGCTTGCTGGGCTTGCTCCAGCGTTTCGCTGCCGGTCTCGAAATAGGCGCAGGAATACGCCATGTCGCTGTCGAGCCACAGCTGGTAAAAGGCATTGGAAAGGTCGTAGTGGTAGGAAATCGCCTTCGCGTCGGTTTCCTTGTCGTGGACGGTGCGCACTGGCTGACTGTCCTGGTCACCGAGCAACGCCTGGCTCCACTCATCACAGACGCGTATCACGTCGCTGATGGAGCCTTCGAGCTCAAGTTTACCTTCGACAAACGCCGCTCCGAGCGCGTCCAGGCTTGGGTGGGTGAACTGGGTAACCATTTGTGGGTCCTTGACCACAATAGTGACGCTGGGCGTCGGCCCCAGGTTGAATTCATGGCCGTCCCAGAGTCGCAGGCGTAGCGGAAGCTGCAGATTCTGTAAGGCCGGTGGAAGTTGCGCGAGCATGGAAAATCCCCCTTGTTTCAGACGTCTGATGTGAGGGTAGACCATCCTTGAAAAATAGCTGGCTATCGATTTAATAGCCTTTTCCTATAACACGCGGCGCTGCGACCAGCCGTCGTGAGTTCACAAAACAGATGGTCCTCACCCTAGATGACTACGAACTTGCTACACAGTTCTAAAAAATGAGTGGTGCTCTCATCTACCTTGTTTAGAGCCTTTAAGCCTCGTCTTTGATTTTCAACAAAGGTTCCTGAAAACGCAGCAGACGCCCCGCGTTTCCGAGCACCAACAATGTGCTGAGGTTATGCAGCAACGCTGCAATCATCGCCCCCGCAGCACCCAGCCAGCCGAACGCAGCGAAGGCCACAATCGCCAGGGTCCAGCCCAGACCGATGATCACGTTGACCTGCAAAGTCTGCCTGCATTGGCGACTCAACCGGACACAGGTTCCGAGGCGACGCAGGTCGCTGCCGATCAGCACAATGTCCGCCGACGCCAGCGCGATGTCCGCACCGCCGGCGCCCATCGCCACACCCACGACGCCGGCCTTGAGTGCCAGCGAATCGTTGATGCCATCCCCCACCACCATCGGCCGGAAACCGTTGCCGATTTCCGTCAGCACGCGATTGAGTTTGTCCTCAGGCAACGCCTGCGCTTCGACATCGCTGATGCCGACATCGCGCGCCAGCGTGTGCGCCACGCTTTGCCGATCTCCGGTGAGCAGCAACTGACGACCCAAACCCAGCTCACGTAATTCACTCAAGGCAAAACGCGCTTCAGGTTTGACGCTGTCGGCCAGCAGCAGCCAGGCAAGGAATTCACCGTTGAGTGCAAGCCCGGCAATCGGGCCGTCGTGTTCGGGAACGGCCGACGTGGCGATGCCCAGTTGCGCGAACAACTCCGGACGACCGAGCGCGGCCTCGCCCTGCTCCGTCATCGCCACCACGCCCAGGCCCTGACGCTCACGAATGTCCGAGAGCAACAGAAAATGTTCCTGCGTGACCAACCCGGCAAGCGCGCGGCTGACCGGATGACTGCTGGCCGAGCCGAGACTGGCGGCGAGTTTCAGCACGTGGCTGCGGTCTTCCAGCGGGCTGTCGATGGACTGCAAACGCAAGGTGCCAAACGTCAGGGTTCCGGTCTTGTCGACCACCAGCGAGGTCAGGTCCGCCAGCTCTTCGAGAAACGCCGAACTGCGGATCAGAATCCCGTGCCGCGCCGCCACCGCCACGCCGGCAATTGCCGTGGCCGGAGCCGACAGCACCAACGCGCAAGGACACGCCGCCACCAGCACCGCGAGCATTGCCTGGGCATCGTTGGTGACAAACCAGGTCACCGCGGCCAACAGCAACACCAGCACCATGTAGCTACCGGCGTAACGTTCGAGCAAACGCGTGATCGGTGGCTTCGAACGCTCGGCGCTTTGCATCAGGGCGATGACTTTACCGAGGGTCGATTCGTTGCCGGTGCGCGTCACTTCGATCCGCAGCAGACCGTCGAGGTTGATTGCCCCGCCGAACACCTGCATGCCGACACCCGCTTCGATGGGCACCGACTCACCGGTAATCGATGCCGTATCGAGGCTCGCCTGTCCGGACAACACCCGACCATCGGCCGGCACTCGATCACCCGCACGCACTTCGACAATGTCCCCGGGCTTGAGTGTGCCGTTGTCGACTTCGGCAATGACTCCATCAGCCTGAACCTTGCGCGCGTGACTGCGGGTCAGTTTGCCAAGGGCGCGAATCGCTTCCTGGGAGCCGATCACGCTGCGCTCTTCCAGAACGTGGCCGAAGATCATGATGATCGGCAGCAACGCGGCGGTCAGCAGGTCACCTGTGGCCCAGGCGCCGAGCATGGCAAGGGCGATCAGTTGATCGGTGATTCCGTGCAGACTCGGATAGCGCAGGCTGTACCACGCCGAACGCATCACCGGCACGGCCACCAGTAACGAAGCAAAACCCAACAGCAATTGACTGACGCCGGTCTGCTCCGGCGACAGCCAGCGCCAGACCAGTCCGAGGCTGAGCAAGCCAAGGGCAAGCATGGCAAGGGTCAGTTGGCGCGCAGCGTTGCGTTGTTCCGCCGAGGACAACATGCTCGGTGCGGCGGCGGTTTGGGCGGTCATTGTGCTGCTCCCTGAATGATCAGGCGGGAATCGTCTTTCGGGTTGACCGTTGTCACCGAGCCGGCCTGACCGAGAATCTTCGGCATCCGCTCGCGATAGATGCGTAACAACATTTGCGGGTCGGTGCCCTGTTGTTGCGCCTTGGCCAGGCTCAACACCGTAGCGGTATCGGCCGATGCTTTGGCCAGCCGTTCGCTCGCCTGGGCATGGGCGACTTGTAGCGTTCGGTCACCCTGTTCATTGGCCGCCTGAGTCAATTTTTCGGCCTCGGTACGCGCATTGGCGACGGCTTTGTCGGCTTGTTGGCTGGCGGTTAATACCGCATTGAACGCATTCACCGCCGGGCCGGGCAGACTCGATTGCACGTCGACTCGCGACACCTCGATACCCAGTCCCTGCCCCGTCGCGGTCAGTTCGGCCAGTCGCTGATTGATGCCCTGCACCAAATCACCGCGCAGTCGCTCGCGGCGTTCGGCGGCCTGATTGTCGGTGCCGATCAGCTCGGGTCGTGCCACCAGAATGGTATCCAAGTCTCTCGCGGCAGTCAGGGCAACGGCGCTGCGGGTGACCAGCCGATCAAGTGCTGGCAGCACATGTTCACCTTGAAGCACGAACGCATAGGGTTCGATCACCTTGTAGAAAACCCGCACATCCAGTTGTACTACACCGGCGTCACCGGTCAGCAAATAGCCTGAGCCCGCGAGCGCGTCGCTCAGCGGTGTCGCGAATGACGCCAATCGATCGGCCTGCAATGCGGCATCGCTGCGCAGTAGATTCTCCACCCGGCGCTCGATCACCCGTTCGGCTGCCGGCAACAAAATCACTTGTTCAAAGGGCCGCGGCCAAGCCAACAGCAACCCGGCATTCTGGATGCGATCCAGAGCGCCAAAATGCAAAACCATCGCGCGATTCTGTGGATCAATTTGCCGCACATTGGAGAATGCCCAGGCTAACGCGGCGAGAACGGTCACCGCATACAGCGCGAGAAAAGCCAATCGCCCGGCCTGAATCCAGGGGCTACTTAACTCATGTGTTCCACGTGGAACTAAATTCATGGCTGCGACCCGGACTTGGTTTCGAGGGTCGGCGGACCGTCAACCAACACCCGAAAAGGTGCGGCATCGGTACGCAATATCAGCTTGGTGCCCGGGGTGACGATCGTGCCCAAGGTATCAAGGGAGCGCAGCAAATTATAAAGCTGTGGCGAACCGGCGTAGGCGCGCCCATAAATCTGCGCGGCTTCGACCCGGGATTGAGCTTCGATGTCAGCGGCTTTCACCGTCGCATCAGCTTGCACGATTCGCGCATCACGCTCGGCGGCCGATCGGATTTGCGCAGCTTCCCGTTTGCCGATGGCGGTGCGTTCAGTGGCGATAGTTTCACGCTCGGCGCGCATGCGATCGACGGTGGCGGTGAGCGTCACCGACGGCAGGGTCAAACGCTCGATGCCCACTTGCAGCACTCGAACGCCATACGTGGTCAGCAACTGCTGATCGATCTGCTGACGCAGCTGCGCTTCGAAGTCGGCAATGTGCACCTGATTGGCATCGGTGTTCACCAGGTTGGCCAGATCGAAACTGCTCGCGGTAGTTTCCAGCGCAGAGCCCACAAACGTACGAATCTGCCGCGCGGCTTCGTCCGGCTGATTCTGCACGGCGCGCATAAAGCGCTGCACGTTGTCCGGATCGCCCTGCACCTGCCACGCCACGTACGCCTGAACGATGATGCGCAAACCGTCGCGCGTGCCCACATCCTGCAAACCGCTGGAAGTGGTGCGCAGCCGCAAGTCGACAGGAATGGCCGCTTCAAACGGTGCCGGCCAACGCCAGCCGAGACCCGGCTCCAGCAACACCCGCGACGGATTGCCAAAGCGAGTGATCACCGTGGCTTCCCCCGAACGCACCTGCACCAGACTCGCTGCCGCAATGGCGAACGCCACGAGCAACGCCGCCCAGCCCATACGTCGCCACGGGAATGGCCCGGCTTCCTGTGGATCGCCGTGATGATGGTGACCGTGGTGATGACCGCCATGGCCGTGATCGTGGCCGGCGTGGTCGTCATGATCTTGAGTGTGCGACTGGCTCAATTGGCAGCTCCTGGCTGAGCGCTATTGCGCGGCGACGCAGGATCGGCCGGCAGCGTGAAAGTACGTAGGTCGATGGTCGGCGCATTGTTGCTGCCGCCCAGGCGATGATCGAGAACCAGCAACTTGGCGTTTGCCAGGCCTTGGGTTAGTTGACTGAAATACTGTTCCAGCACAAACGCCTGGCCGGCACTGGCATACGCCTTTTGTTCAGCGGTGAATTTAAGATCAGCCGCCTGAGCGGTGGAATTGATTTCATGCGCGCTGGCAGTCGCTTGATCGCGAGCGATGCTGGCCTGCAATTGCGCCTGATTGGTCGCCTCCGCTGCTGCCCCGCGCTCGCGGGAGATCAAGGCCTGCGCGCCAATCTGTGCCGCCTGAACACCGTGATAGGCATTGGCCGCACCGGCCGGCGGATGGATCGCCTCAACCACCGTCGCGAGAATTTCCACGCCGCTGTCGAGTTTCTGCAGATCGGATTGCACGGCGCGACCGATCTCTTCGGCCAGCCCTACCCTGTCTTCGCCGAGCAAACCATCGAGGGTTCGCGAGGCAAAGTCGTGAACCAGAATCCGGCTGGCGGTGCTGCGAAACAGCGTCGGTACATCAGCACTGTTGTACGTCGCCGCCAACGCCGCTTGATCGGTCAGACCGATGCGATAGACAAAACGCACGTCCATGTTGACGATCTGAAAGCTCTGCTTGTCGGCACGGCTGCTGGCGATGACCTGGGATTTATCGTTTACATGGCTGGCGTCCCACAGGCGATTGGCAATCGCCGGTGCCGGGCCTTCCGCAGGTTCCAACACCACCGGCGCCGTTTTTTCGCCCACGCTGGTCGCCAACTCATGAACCACACCGTTTTCAACGCTCAGCACCCGGCCCAAAGGCCACGGCAAACCGGCGTGCAAACCCGGACCGAACACTTCCACCGGTTTGCCGAAACGCTCGTAGATACCACGCCCTTGCAACGGTATTTCGTGAATGCCGGTGAGCGACCACCCGACGATCGCCACCACCGCCATCACCGGCAAAAACGCCCGGCGCATATAGGTGAAGGCCCAGATCTGTCGCAAGTCGATGCCGAAGCGATTATGCAGTTCATGCTGCAACGCCAGTAATGGTTGTGGCGGCCAGCGCAGCATGTCGGCAACGAAACTGCGTGCCAGCAACGTAGGTTCAAGTTGTTCACGGCGAGGGCTGAACAGCGACAGTGCGGCGCGCAACAGCAACTCGACCGCGACCAGCCCCGGCAGCAAGCCGATCAGCACCGCCAACCGCGCCGGCCAGACTGATGATTCGGTGCTGAACAACAGACACAACGCGCTTAACACCAGGCAAATGATCGCCACCCGGCTCAGCTGCGCCAACTGCCTCGCTTCTGGCCATTGGGCGACGTTTTCCTGTGCGAGCTGACGCTCCAGCACCAGCAGACCGAAGGCCAGCACCAACGACAGCGCGGCGCCTACGCTCGCCGACAATCCCAACGCAGCGGGCGGCAAAGTAAGGTTCCAGAACTGGCTGATGCTGAAGATCGTCAACAGCCCCCAACCCGCGAGCCAGAGTGTCGGCGCGCCGATCTGCCCGAGCATTCGCACCCAGCGCTGGCTGAGTCGCTCCAGCAATCGCTCATACCAGCCTTCCGGGGTAACGGTGTCGTCCACGACCACCACCGGCAGCGTCGGACTCATGGCCTGCGCACGCCATTGAGTCACCCACCAGGCCGATTGCAGGCCCGCAATCAGTACCAGCAAGCCGGCACTCTGGCTCACCAGCAACGGGGCCCACAGCGACAGCGGCGCAAACAACCCGACGAAAAACGCCAACACCAACCCGACCGCCGCCAAGCCACTCAGGCCGATGGCGAACTGACGTAATCGCCGCCCTTGAAAAACCGCCTGCTGAAAACGCGGCAGCCCGGCTACCTGCGTTCCATCGACTTCGAGATCGACTTGCATACCACCCCAGTACTTATCATTGGCTACATCGCAATTCGTTACGATATAACGAAAGTGGTGAAATTTTTGTACTAATTCGTTCTATCTAAAGACGCTTAACCTGTCGCCTTGCTGAAGCCTTGACCGAAACAGCCACAAACGCACATATTACGTCCGTAATTTTTAATCAAAGACTAGGGTTATCCAGCCCATTCCCCTTTCAGTCCAGGAGTACATCCATGAGCACTTATGACGTCGTGATACTGGGCGGTGGCCCCGGCGGTTACAACGCAGCGATCCGCGCAGGTCAACTGGGCCTGAAAGCGGCGTGCGTGGAAGGCCGCGCAACGCTCGGCGGCACCTGCCTTAACGTCGGCTGCATGCCCTCCAAGGCGCTTTTGCATGCCTCGGAACTCTACGACGCCGCCATGGGCAGCGAATTCGCCAACCTGGGGATCGAAGTCAAACCGACCCTCAACCTCGCGCAGATGATGAAGCAGAAAGATGAAAGCGTGACCGGCCTGACCAAGGGCATTGAATTTCTGTTTCGCAAAAACAAAGTCGACTGGATCAAAGGCTGGGGCCACATCGACGGGCCGGGCAAAGTGACGGTGACCGACAGCCAGGGTGGCAAGACCGAACTGAGCGCCAAGGACATCATTATCGCCACCGGCTCCGAACCCACTCCCCTGCCCGGCGTCGAGATCGATAACAAGCGCATCCTCGACTCCACCGGCGCGCTGTCTCTGGCCGAAGTGCCGAAACACCTGGTGGTGATCGGTGCCGGCGTGATCGGCCTGGAACTGGGCTCGGTATGGCGGCGCCTGGGCGCTCAGGTAACGGTGGTCGAATATCTCGACCGGATCTGCCCCGGTGTGGACGCTGAAGCCGGCAAAACCCTGCAACGCTCGCTGAGCAAACAGGGCATCAGCTTCAAGTTGAGCTCGAAAGTCACCAGTGCGGCACCCTTGGCAACCGGCGTTCAGCTCAGCGTCGAGCCCGCTGCCGGTGGCACGGCCGAAACGATTGAAGCTGATTACGTGCTGGTTTCTATCGGACGCCGTCCTTACACCGAGGGTTTGGGTCTGGAGAACGTCGGCCTCAACACCGACAAGCGCGGCATGCTCGCCAACAAGGGCCACCGCACCGAAGCCGCTGGCGTGTGGGTAATCGGTGACGTCACCTCCGGGCCGATGCTCGCCCACAAGGCCGAAGATGAAGCCATGGCCTGCATCGAGCAGATCGTCGGCAAGGCGGGCGAGGTCAACTACGACCTGATCCCCAACGTCATTTACACCCGGCCTGAGCTGGCCAGCGTCGGCAAGACTGAAGAGCAGCTCAAGGCTGAAGGTCGTGCGTACAAGGTCGGCAAATTCCCCTTCACCGCCAACAGCCGGGCGAAGATCAACCACGAGACCGAAGGCTTCGCCAAAGTGCTGGCCGATGAGCGCACCGACGAGATTCTCGGCGTGCACCTGGTGGGGCCGAGTGTCAGTGAAATGATTGGTGAGTATTGCGTGGCGATGGAATTCAGCGCTTCGGCGGAGGACATTGCGTTGACCTGCCATCCGCATCCGACGCGATCTGAGGCGTTGCGTCAGGCGGCGATGAATGTGGAGGGGATGGCGACGCAGATGTAAGACCTGAATATTGGCGGTGACAGGTCTACCGCTATCGCGAGCAGGCTCGCTCCCACAGGGGATTTGTGGTGTTCACAAAACCAGTGTGGGAGCGAGCCTGCTCGCGATTGGTCCGACTCGGTCTAAAGCGGCAAATGCCCCAACGGCAACGCCCCCGGCGTCTTCACCGTGTGAATCGCAAAGTTGCTGCGAATGTCGCTCACACCCGGCAATTTCAGTAGCCGCTCCGTGAGAAAGCGGTCATACCCGCGCAAGTCCGGCACCACCACCTGCAACAGAAAATCCGACTCCCCTGACACCAGAAACGCCGAAATCACCTCGGGCAATGCCGTCACGGCCAGGCGAAAAGCTTCGGCTTGTTCATCGTTATGGCGCTCCACTTTGACCCCGACAAACACCGTCAGCCCAAGCCCCACTTCATCCCGATCGAGATTGGCCTGATAGCCGCGAATCACGCCAGCCTCCTCCAGCATCCGCACCCGGCGCAAACACGGCGAAGCGGACAAACCGATCTCATCGGCCAATTGCACATTGCTCAGGCGCCCGTCCCGTTGCAGGGCTGCGAGAATCTTGCGGTCGTAGGCGTCCAGTTTCATGGTTTGGCAGATCCTGATGGTTTGATCGTCACGAAGTGGCAGGTTATGCCAATTATCGATCCTTTAGAAGCTGACTACGCAAGCACCTGCCCCGCCCTCCAGCCCTAGACTGGCGCTACCAAATCGACAACGAATGGGGTGCAACGTGGAAGGACTCTGGCTGTTTTTCATGGCGCTGGCGGTGGTGTATCTGTTGCCCGGCCCGGACATGATTCTGCTGCTGCAGACCGGCGCCCGTCAGGGCAAAGGCGCGGCATTGGCGACGGCGGTGGGCCTGGGCATTGCCCGTGGTTGTCATGTGGCGCTGGCCGCGTTGGGGCTGGCGGCGCTGTTCAAGGCTGCGCCCTGGACCTTCGACGTGGTGCGCCTGGCGGGGGCCGCGTACCTGCTGTGGATCGGTATTCAGTGCCTGCGAACCACGATGTTGCCGAACCTGAATGGCACTGGCGCAACCGGCGAAAAGGCTTGCTGGCGAGCATCGATCCAGCGTGGCTTGCTGACCAACCTGCTCAACCCCAAGGCGTTGCTGTTCTGCTCGGTGCTGCTGCCGCAGTTCATCAACCCTCACGCCGGACCGGTACTCGCACAATTTGCGGTATTGGGCGTGCTGCTGGTCGGCGTCGGTTTGCTCTTCGACAGCGCCTACGCCTTGACCGGCGCCGCACTGGGCCGCTGGCTGCAACGCAGTCCCTCAGCCCAGCGCCTGCAACAGTGGGTGTTCGGCAGCCTGTTGATCGGTTTCGCCCTGCGGCTGACCTTTGTTCAACAAGCCTGAACCTTACTGCGCCTTGCGACGGCGGCGCCGGTTGATCAACAGCAGCGCCGCCGCAATCACCGCGATTACACCGCCGATCTGCAACGGCCACTTGTACGGCCGCAGCACCGAACGCGTGGCGTCAGTCACCTGGGTGACATAACGTTTGCTTGCATTTTCAAAGTCGGGATACGGGCACTGGTGACCGAAGTCCACCGCCCACTCCACATAGGGTCCCTCTTTGACATAGCGCTGGTACAACGCACTTTGGTCTTCAAGGCTGCTGTTCCACCCCGCCGCCGAACACAGCACCGCCGCGAAGGCCTGGCTGGTGTGAGGCAGGTTATCGGCGGCGCGGTTGGCCAAGGCTGTGGCGACGAATCGATAGTGGTAGCGCTCGTCGGGTTTGGCTGCACTGGCTTGCTGGCGTTGGACTTCACCTTCGGCCACCAATGGGCCAACCTTGAGTTCAGCCGTCTCCAGGCTGTAATTGCCGCCAAACGTGGCGTAGTCAGGGGCCATTTCATAACCCAGAATGTCCATGCCCCACTCACGCGCCGTCCAGGCTGCATTAAACAGTGCGGCGGCACGCTTGGTCGGCCACCACGCCGCATCGGCTAGCTGCCGCTGTTGCGCATACAACCGGGCTTTTTTCTGTAGATCGGGATTGTCGAAATACCCCAGCGCTTCGTCGTAGCGCTCTTCGCGCAACAATCGCCGTCCGAGCAGATTGCGCAGTTGTGCCGCCACCGGCAACGGCACGTAGTTGTCACGATCCTGCTGGCTCAGCACTGGCGGCGCCGGCACTTGGGTGTCGACGTAATGCTTGAGTTCATCGACAGTCAGCACGCGCTCGGCAACAGTCGCGGCATCGAACCAATAAATGCTTTGGCTGCGATAAAGCTGATCGAACGCTTGCAGGTAATCGCCGCGTTGCAGCGCCAAAATCGCGCTTTCACCCTCAACCCGGCACTTGGGCTGCAGGCTTTCGAAATCGTAATCCGGCGTGCGTCGCTCGCCCCACGACTCGCTCTGCGGGAACGCCTGCGCAGCCTTGGCATACGCCGCAGCCGCTGCGTTTTTGTCGCCCTCACGCAGCGCCAGTTTCGCCCGCAGCCACCACGCCAGGCCGCCGTCCCCGGCGTGTTCAAGGAATGCTTTGGCGCTGGCGTAGTCGCCCTGTTGATAATTCATCGCCGCCAACCGGTCAGCGTTATCCAGACTGCCGCGCGTGCTGCTCTGCAGCAGTTTGATCAGTTTCAGTTCGTTCGGCGGTTGATCACCGAATGACCAGCCCAGGCGACTGATCAACGACGCGGTCACCAGTTGCTGCACCGGTTTGCCCTTGAGCAATTCGGTCAACTGATCCTCAGGCATCGCCAGCAGGTCAGCCATCAACAGCTTCAGCGAGGTGTAACCCACCGCCGAGCCGTGTCGATTTTGCGTGGCGTACAGGTTGATGGCGCTGTTCCAGTCGCCGGCGGTGCGCGCCGCGCGGGCTTCTTCACCAAGGCTGGCGACACCGAGTTCCAGCGGGTCGCTGAAACCGTCGATGCTCAGCAAACGGGTCTGCTCGAAAGCCTTTCGCGACTGCGCCAACAGGTCGGGCGCTGCGTCTGCTTCGGCGCTCAGGGCAAACAGCGTCCGGCCCAGCGAGTAAGCCGCCCACGTGCTGCGCAACGGGCGCTGATCTGCCGGCAGCGCCAGCACTTTCTGGAAGTATTCGGCGGCGAGTCCGTGATCACCGGCATTGAATGCCACCGCACCCGCCAGGTAGAACCGAAGCTCGGCGGGCAAGCTCGCGCCCTGGGTGTCGACTTCATGGGCATCCGTCAGGGCGCGCAGCTGTTTGACCAGCGCTTGCTGCTCCACCGTCAACCCGGCCTGCTCGGCCTTGTCCCGTTGCTCGGCGTAATCGGTCGCCTCCATGCTGTAAGGGGACGTCTCAACGTTCTTGAGCCCTGCAATCACATGCCCGAGGCGATTGATCTCGAACTGGAAGTTGCCTTCCGGCAGCTCCGCCAGCGACTGCGCGCGGTTATCCAGCAAGCGCATCGGGAAGTCCGGCCCGCAGGCCAGCGCCGAACCCAGCGGCAGGCTGAGGCTCAGGCAAAGCAAATGGCGGGGCCAGTTACGGGTGAACATTCGAGCCTCCTTGATCAATGTGTGCGCAGCGTGCCCAACCGATGGCGCGCTGCTCGCCGGCCGGTAGGCGGCCGTCGCGCAGGCGGGTGAAGGTAAGCAGATCCGGGCTTTGTTGCAATGCATAACCGGCCAGCGCATCGGCACCGTCGCAACCGCGAACCGCCAGCGTGACGCGTTCGGGCCAGGCACTGTCGAGGTTGCCTTGATTGCTGACGCTGATGTCATAGAGGTCGGCTTGCGCGCTGAGTTTCAAACTCAAGTGACTGTCGAGCGCATCTCCGCGAGCGACGGCACTTAGCGTGTTCAGGCTCCAGGCCCGGCGATCACCCGCCAGCGGCAGGCGAAACCAGATCAGGCCGGCCAGATGCGCCGGTGGATCTGCGCGCAGTTCGGCGGCGAGTGTGCTCAGTTGCATGGGGTCCGCCAGCAATTCCCGACGTTTGCCGGTGCGCTCGATGGGCACTTCGCTTTCAACGACGGGTGCTCCTCCAGCGCCCGGCAACAGGGCCACGCCATAGGTGGGCAGCGCGAGATAAAAGGGTTTCGAGGTGATCCGGCTCCAGGCCTTGGCCCATTGCCTGGCTTGATCCGGATCAAACAATCCACGGCGCGGATCGCTCACTGCATGCACCTGCAACACGCTGCTGTCGACGGTCGCCAAGAGTGCCGGCAACTCGGGGCTGTCGAGCCAGGCCGGTAATGCGGTGATGCTTAACGGCAACGAGGTGGGTAAGACCGCGCGCAGGTGCGTAAGAAATCCCCGATAAGCCGGAAGCCGGGCGCTGCCTGCGTCGTGATCAATTTCCACACCGGAGAGCGTCAGCCCCTGCCCTTGCCAATCGCTGAGCACTTGCTGGATGTGCGCTGTGACGTCGTCCTGGTCCAGCGCCTTGAGCTGGCCATCAAGACGAATCACCGCAATCAGCGGCCGGCCATCACGCTTGAGCAGCGCCGGATCAATCCGCGCCCGGCTCCAGCCTGCCTGAGGAAACGCCTGCAAGGCCAGCACTCGCAAAGTCGAGAAGTCAGCGCGGCTGTCTTGCAGTGCGGCGTCATGCGCCGACGTCCATTGCCGTTGCCAGACGTAGAGCTGCTGATCGAGCGGTGGTGCGTCCTTTTGCTCACAACCGTTGAGCAGCACCAAAGCGACAAGCAACGCCGCCAGTCGAACAAAAAAATCCATGAATCCCCTTTCTCTGTAGCAGCTGTCGTGTGGCGAGGGGTTTTATCCCCGTTCGGCTGCGAAGCAGTCGTGAAATCAGGCGAATCGGTGTGTCAGATCCACCGTGCATTCAGGGTTTACGACTGCTGCGCAGCCGAACGGGGATAAATCCCCTCGCCACACGGCAGCTGCTACAAAGATTGCCTACACCGAGGGTTTGCGGGCGATGATCACCTGACTCTTCGCCACGACCGCGTCCAGCGCCTGCTTGATTTGCGCGCCACGGGGCGACGCCAGAATCGCCTGCCACGTGTCAGCCCAGTGGTTGAGCAATGGATGGTCGGCATTGCTGAAGTCGACCTTGGCTTCCCAGAACAACAGCATCCACATCGACCAGTAAAACCCGTACTGGCTGTGGCTGAGCACTTCCAGGCCGGCGTCGCTGACCATCGCCTTGAACTGCTCTTCGCTGATGATGCGAATGTGGTTTGGCTTCTGGAAGTACTCCGGCGCGGCGATGTCTTTTTGCAGGTCTTCAGAACTTGGGTGCGGGACGCTGAGCAAATACAACGCGCCCGGTTTGCCAACCCGCACCAGTTCGGCGAGGAACTGCGCCGGATCGTCCACGTGTTCGATGACTTCGGTGGACACCACGCGGGTGGCCGTCGCATCGGCAATCGGCAGTGGATTGCAGTCGGTGACGTGGCATTCGACCTCGCGCGCCGGCGTGTCGCTCAGACGCTGGCGGGTGGCTTCGACCTTGGCCGCGTCGATGTCGGCGATGATGATCTTCGCCCCGCGCATTCCGCAGAAATGCACGTTACCGCCATCCCCGCAGCCGACGTCCAGCAGCGTGTCCTCGGCGGTCACCGGGAACCCGGTGAACAGCTCACCGGTTTGCTGATTGAACCAGCCGCTGAGCATCGCGTCGTGCAGGCCGAGCATGTACGGATCGACCTTCTCGACCTTGTCCGCTACCGGCGCCGCGGGAGCGGGCGTACCCGCCGTGAGTTTCTTCAAAAGGCTCAGCATGAGGTAGCTCCAGAGGTTTGGGCGGCTGTTCGGGAAGTGCCCAGGCGTTTGACCAGGGAGGCACCGCGATTGCGCATGGGCATTTCGATGAAGCGGTAGTTGAGTTCGCTCAACAAGGCGATCAGCCCGCCGGCAATCATTAGCGTCAGGATCGGATGGCCGCCTGGATTTGGCAGCCCGGCAGCCTGCAAACGGAAAGTGAATTCGCGCACCAGCAAATACGCCGGAATGTGGATAAGGTAGATCCCGTAGGAGCGGCTGCCGACCCACGTCATCAGGTTCTTGAACACGCCCCGTGGCATCAGGTAATCGCGATTGTAGGAAGCGATCCAGACCAGCACCGCACACAGAACGGCAATCGTGCCGATACGGTAATTAGTGAACGTGAAGCGATCCGTCGCCATGAAACTGAGCACCAGCGACAGCGCGACCAGCGCCGTCACACCGGCCCATGGACGGCGCAAAAACGTCGGCTCCCAGCGCAGATACGAGGGTTGCACACTCCACATCGCCAGCAAGATGCCGAGGGCCAGCGCATCGGTGCGAACCACCATCAGGATCGGCGTGCGCAACGTGAACAACTGCACCGCGACCAGCGCCAGCAAGGCCCAGACCAGGTGCTTGCGACAGATCAGAATCAACAGCGGAAACAGCAGGTAGAACTGCTCCTCCAGCGACAGGCTCCAGTACACGAAACTGGTGCCGTACCCATAGTTATAGAAGCTGTCGGCGAAGCGGAAGTTGGCGTACTGCGCGACCCCGGCCAGCGTCGCTTGAAGGTTGGCGTGCAGCGTCCCGAACGCCCCGGAGCGATTGAGGAAAATGCAGCCCAGCAACATCAGCCCCAGCCACAACCACGCCGACGGCAGCAATCGAAAGGCTCGGCGCAGCCAGAAGTTGCGCGTCTGCTGCCAGTACTCCTGACGCGTGCTGCAACCTTGCAACGCCGGGATCAGGCTGCGTGCGATGACAAATCCGGAGATCGCAAAAAACAGATCGACGCCCCACCACGGCTGACCCAGAGCAATGATGGTTTGCAACAGCGGCACCGGTGCCGCAAACAGGCTGTCTTGCAGGTGATGGAACAACACGCCGAGCACCGCAATACCGCGCAACAACTCGATGTCCATGATCCGTCTGTCGTGACTCATGTCGTCCTCCTGGACGTAGCGCCGGCATCAACCGGTTTGCGGGCGATGATCACCTGGCTCTTGGGCATGAGCTGATCAAGTACCTGCTTGATCGCCAAACCGTTCGGTTGCGCCAGCAGGTCCTGCCAGGTGTTCGCCCAACTCTCCATCAGCGGCGGATAAGGTGCCTGAATCCGGTCGCGCACAGCGCCGCTCAAATCCCGGCCGGCAGCCCGTTCACTGGCCCAGAAAAAGATCATGCCCATCACCCAGAAAAATCCGGTGGCCTGACGATGCTCAATCACCAGGCCGGCGTCCTCGACCAGCGCGGCAAAGCGTTCAGGGGTAAAAATCTGTACGTGATTGGGCGATTGAAAATAGCTGTCCGGGGCGATGCCCTTCTGCAAATGCTCGCCCACCGCTGCCGGAACGCTGAGCAGATACAGCGCCCCGGGGCGGCCCATGCGCACCAGTTCGGCCATGAACGGCTCGGGCTGATCAATGTGTTCGAGCACTTCCATGCACACCACTTTGCTCGCACAACCGTCAGCCAGCGGCAGCGGCAAACTGTTGCTGACCAGGCCGAGATTGGCTTTGTCCGATTGCGCGTCCACTTGCCGGGCCAGGTCGCGGACCTTGTCGTGCTCGCTGTCGGTGAAGATCACCGACGCCCCCTGACGCACCGCAAACAGGGTCGCAACGCCTTCGCCACAACCGACGTCCAGCAAGGTGTCGTCGGCGGTGATGGCAAAACCCTTGAGCAATTCACCGCTGTCACCCGAGAACCAGCCGTCGTGCATCGCGTCGTGCAAACCCACGTCACGCGGTGACGCGCGCGGCGGCTCAGCCGGCAACGGTTCGGGTTTCGCCACGGGAAACAGGCGTCTCACCAGGGCGCGGATCATGCCTCGGGGGTTTCCACGGCGCGGGATTCGAACAACCGGGCAAAAAAACTTTTCAGACGCTGCTCGGCGGTGGTCTGGCTGCAGAATTTTTCCAGGCTGGCCACCGAATGCGCGGACATCTGCGCGTAACGCTCGGCGTCGTTTTTGGCGACGTCGTAGCTGGCCCGATAAGCGTTGCACAACGACGCCCAGTTCGTGACGTAACGCAGGGTTCGGAACGCCTTGCGCGGATCATGCGGCCAAGCCGTCAACTCGTCGGTAGAGTCGATCAGGAACGCATTATCGGCATCCAGATAATCGATCATCGCCGTGGTGCGCGGCGCCACCGCCGGTTTGCCGCAGGACATGAACTCCATCAGCGGCAGGCACTGGCCTTCACCGTATGAGGTGTTGACCACGTAACTGGTCGCCTGCACCAGCTGCTCGTAATCCGCATCCGCGAGGTAGCCGTAAATCAGCACGATGCGGCAGCGATAGGACTGGTTTTTGTACAAATGGTGAAGGATATCGGTCAGCGCTTCTTCGGCGTCGTGGTGGGTCAGTTTCAGTACCAGCGTCGCGTCATCCACCTCGCGGAACGTCACGCAAAAGGCACTGAGCATGTCTTCCCAGTTCTTGCGCCCGTCACCCGGGTTGAACACCGAGGTGTAGATCACGCCGTCGAGCAGCAACTCGTGCTCACGGGGCGGCGCCTCGAAGTCGATACCTTCACCTTCGCGTAACGGCGCCGGCCCAAAGGCCCGCAAGTCGAGCGTTCGGCTGTCCGCCACCAGGCCTTTGATCTTCAGTCGCACCTGAATGGCCATCGGCTGACATTGCAACTGCGCGCCACGCGCCGAGAATCGGTCCCACACCGGCGCCGGCACCGCGACAATCGGATAGTCGTCGCCCATTGCTTCGCGCACGGCGTTCACGGTGTAGCCGGAATGGGTAATCGCCGCACCTGAGGCGTGCAATACCGTGCGCCAGTCATTGCGCGATTCACCGGCAAAGGGCTCGTTGGGAATGGTGCTGAATTCCCACGCGAACACCGGCAAGGTCGGACAGGCGAAATCCACCGGCGTGCAATGCGGCGGTGAGAACGACAGGAACACGCAGTCTTCACCCCGGGACAGCGCGTCGAGGTACAAGGCATCGACCTCGGTCTGCGGGTCGCTGACTTCCACCACGCGCCCCAGACGTTCCAGCACCGGCCGGTACTCCTTGAGCACGAAGTAATAGCTGTACTCCGAACGGCCGAGGTTCTGGGCGATGGTGTGCTGGTTGGTTTCCGAATGAATGATGATCAGCATGAGGCGTTATCCGTCACGGCTGCTGCCGGCAAGGCCTGCGGCGTCAGACCGAAAAAATCCGCCAGGCGCTTCTGCACCGGGGCGAATGCACAGTAATCGCGCATGCGCTCGACCGCGTCGTCAGACATGCGCTGGTACTCCAACGGCTGCTCCTTGGCGATCCGGTAGCTGTTTTCATAAGCGATTTTCAGCGAGCCCCAATCCGGACGATAACGCAGCGTGCGGTAAATGATCCGGGTGTCCTGCGGCCAGATGGTCAGTTCTTCGCTGGACTTGACCACAAACGCCACGCGCTCATCGATGTAATCCTCCATGGCAGTGTGGTCCGGGGCGATCACCGGTTTGCCACTGGCCATGAATTCCATCAACGGCAGGCACAGTCCTTCGCAGCGCGAAGCGTTGACGTAATAACTGGCCGCTTCGTACAGCCGGGCGTATTGCGGATCGTCCAGGTAACCATGCATCACCACCACCCGACAGGCGAACGGCGAGAGTTGCGCGAGCAAGGTCATCAGCTCGTCGTAGTAGGAAGAAAGGTCACTTTGGGTAATCTTCAGTACCAGCGTGGCGTCATCCGTTTCGCGGAAGGCCCAGCAGAATGCAGTGATCAATTGATGCCAGTTCTTGCGACCGTCACGGGGGTTGAACACGGTGACGTAAACCACACCGTCGACTTGAGTGTCGACCTGCGCGGTGGTGTCTGGCCAATCGCGCGGAGCGGGCTCGGGCACCGCCATCGTCTGCGGGCCAGCGATGGCCGGCAGGTAGTCGGCCAGCCGGGCATGAGCGGCAGACGACAGCAAGTCGCGAATGCCCTCCCAATACCACTGGCTCAGATAGTGCGTGCGATGCACCGGTGTGGGCAGCGTTTTGCCCATGTCCCGGCGCCACATGTGCAGATAATGCCGGGCAATGATCAAGCGGCGCTTGAGCGTCAGCGGTGGCGGCTTCAACGCCTCCAGCGCTGCCAGCTCCTCGGCGGTCGGCGGCACCGGAATCAGCGCATCGGCGTTCAGTCCGAGGGCACGCGTGTCGAAGATGCAGCCCTTGATGTCCAGCGTCGAACCGACATTAACGGGCGTACTGGTGTGGCGGCTACGAATGGCGGCGAAGTTTTCCCACAACGGCGTGGGCAAGACCAGCACGGGGAAGTCTTCACCCATGGCCCGCCGAATCGCCCGCGCGGTGTGGCTGGACAGCGTGATGACCCGGCCCTGACGCGCGAGCATCTGCGTCCAGTCCTGGCGCGGGTCGTTGTCCCATTGCTCATCGGGAATGGAATCGAATTCCCAGGCGACCACGCAGATCGTCGGGCATTCCAGGTCATTCGGGGTTTTCTGCGGCGGCGTGAAGGACAGGAACAGGCTGTCTTCGCCGGCGGCCAGCAGTTGTCGATAAAGGGGATCGACCTCGGCGGTGGAGGACACCACATGCACCCGCCCGAGGCTTTCGAGCACCGGGCGATAAGCCTTGAGCACGAAGTAATAGCTGTATTCGGGACGACCGAGGCTCTGGCTGATGGAGCTGTCGTTGACGTCCGAGTAAAGAATGAAATTCATGGCATCCCACGATGAAACCGCCATCCCGGCAGCCTCACTCTATGACGGCAAAGCCATGGATCGACCCGGTGTTCGCCGGTCGTCGTCCATCGTCTTCAAGCCCGTCTACGTTCTTGTTTTAATGGTCAGTTTCGCGGGGCGTGAATACAACCCGGTCGAACCCTGGGTAATCGTGACGAGGGGCATTCTAAACACATCCGCTGAGGATTCGTGAACCGCCCGGCGAGAATAAATCGGGCTACGCTAATGAGAACTGACCGGTCACGGTGGGACCTGTTGAAATTGCCGCGCAATTGGCACAGATTGGCTACCAAACAACTACAACAAACGTTTCGCCTGTCTTTCGACCAAGGAATCCACCCGGTCTGTCAGACATCTCCATATAGCCTGTGGGGAATGGACGAAATACACGACCAAGGGGCCGCTGTTTGAAAAAGCGTCTGTTCGTTACGGGTCTCAGTGGATTCGTAGGACAACACATCCAATCTCGCCTGAAGGTCGATGCCTCGGAATGGGAGCTTCTGCCTGTCGCCGCCCGTTACGATCTCAGTGACCCAGGCACCCTCGACGGCCTCTGGCCCGAGTTGCCCGACGCGGTCATTCACCTGGCCGGCCAGACCTTCGTTCCCGAAGCCTTCCGCGATCCGGCGCGCACGCTGAATATCAACCTGCTCGGCACCTTGAACCTGCTTCAGGCACTCAAGGCCCGCGGCTTCAGCGGGACGTTCCTGTACGTCAGCTCCGGCGACGTCTACGGCCAGGTGATCGAATCACACCTGCCGATTACCGAGCTGCAGCCACCCTGCCCGCGCAATCCGTATGCCGTGAGCAAACTGTCGGCAGAATTTCTCTGCCTGCAATGGGGCCTGAGCGAGGGTTGGCCAGTGCTGGTCGCGCGTCCGTTCAATCACATTGGTACCGGCCAGAAAGAAAGCTTCGTCATCGCCAGCGCCGCACGACAAATCAACCGCATCAAACAAGGCCTGCAAGCCCCGCAACTGGAAGTCGGTGACATCGATGTCACGCGCGACTTCCTCGATGTGGGCGATGTGGTATCGGCCTATCTGGCGCTGCTGGAAAAGGGCACGCCGGGCCAGGTCTACAACATTTGCTCGGGGCGCGAGCAGAGCATTCGCAGTCTGATCGAACAACTGGGCGATCTCGCCCAGGTCGACATGCAATTGATTCAGGACCCTGCGCGTCTTCGCCGCGCAGATCAGCGTCGCGTTTGCGGCAGCTCTGCCAAGCTCGCCCAGACCACAGGATGGACGCCTGAAATCACAACACAACAATCCCTGCGGGCGATCCTGTCCGACTGGGAGAAGCGAGTAAAAGAAGAATGACAAAAAGTGCATTGATCACGGGGATCACCGGTCAGGACGGCGCGTATCTGGCCAAACTGTTGCTCGACAAGGGTTATAAAGTCCATGGCCTGGTGGCGCGGCGCAGCAGCGATTCGCGCTGGCGCTTGCGTGAGATGGGGGTCGAGGGCGACATCGTTTACCTGGACGGTGACATGGCCGATGCCTGCTCGGTGCAGCGCGCGGTGATCAAGTCCGCCCCGGACGAAATCTATAACCTGGCGGCACAAAGCTTTGTCGCGGCCTCCTGGGATCAACCGGTCACCACCGGCATCGTCGATGGCCTGGGCGTGACTCACCTGCTCGAAGCGATCCGCCAGTTCAGCCCGCACACGCGTTTTTACCAGGCGTCGACCAGCGAAATGTTCGGCCTGATCCAGGCCGAGCAGCAGGACGAGAACACGCCGTTCTACCCGCGCAGCCCTTACGGCGTGGCCAAGCTTTACGGTCACTGGATCACCGTGAACTACCGCGAAAGCTTCAATCTGCACGCCAGCAGCGGGATCCTGTTCAACCACGAATCGCCCCTGCGCGGCATCGAGTTCGTGACCCGCAAAGTGACCGACGCTGCCGCCCGTATCAAGCAGGGCAAACAGCAGGAACTGCGCCTGGGCAACATCGACGCCAAACGCGACTGGGGGTTTGCCGGCGATTACGTCGAAGCCATGTGGCTGATGCTGCAACAGGACAAGCCTGACGATTTTGTGGTCGCCACCGGCGTGACCACCACCGTGCGCGAGATGTGCCGCATCGCCTTCGATCATGTAGGCCTCAACTACCGCGACTTCGTCAAGATCGACCAGGCATTCTTCCGCCCGGCCGAGGTCGAAGTACTGCTCGGCAACCCGGCCAAAGCCCAGCGTGTATTGGGCTGGAAGCCAAAAACCGATCTGGATACCTTGATCCGCATGATGATGGATGCGGACATGAAACGCGTCGCCAAGGAGTAGGCCATGCTGATTCCTGTGATTCTCTCCGGCGGCGCCGGTACTCGCTTGTGGCCGGTGTCCCGCGAGGGCCATCCCAAGCCGTTCATGACCCTGCCCGACGGCCAGTCGCTGCTGGGCAAGACCTATCGGCGTGCGGCCGGCTTGCTCGATGGCTGGGGCGACATCGTCACGGTGACCAACCGCGACTACTACTTCCAGAGCAAGGATCACTATCAGGAGGCGCAGCTAAGCCGTCATCGCGGGCACTTTCTGCTGGAGCCAACCGGCCGCAATACGGCACCGGCCATCGCAGCGGCCGCCCTGTCGCTGCAAGCCTTGCACGGCGATGAAGCGATCATGGTGGTGATGCCCGCCGACCATTTGATCCTCAACGAAGACGCGTTGAAAACGGCGGTCGAACACGCCGTCGCGCTCGCCAAGGATGGATTCCTGGTGACCTTCGGCGTGGTGCCGACCGCCCCGGAAACCGGTTTCGGCTACATCGAGACCGGCGCGGCGCTGGACGGAAAAGGCGCCGCGAAGGTGCAGCGTTTCGTTGAAAAGCCTGATCTGCAAACCGCCACGCATTACCTGGAAAGCGGCAAGTTCCTATGGAACTCGGGGATGTTCTGCTTCTCGGTCGCGACCGTGCTGGCCGAGTTGCAGATTCATGCTCCGGAGTTACTGGAGCAGACGCAAACCTGCATGGCACAAAGCGCCCCGGTGGAAACGGCCGGGTGTCTGCAACAGGAATTGTCCCCGGCGTTGTTCGCCGAAATCACCGACATTTCCATCGACTACGCCTTGATGGAACGCTCCGACAAAGTGGTGGTGGTGCCCGCCGGTTTCGACTGGAGCGACATCGGCTCCTGGGGCGCGGTGGCCGCGCTGGTGCCGGCGGATGCGCAAAACAACCGCGCCAGCGGTGACGCGGTGTTCGTCGACAGCCACAACAACTTCGTACAGAGCGAAGACCGGCTGGTGGCCGCGGTGGGTGTGGATAACCTGATCATCATCGACACCGCTGACGCGGTGCTGGTCGCCCACGCCGATCGCGCGCAGGATGTGCGCCGGGTGGCCAAGCAGCTCAAGGACAAAAAACACGAGGCCTATCGCCTGCACCGTACGGTCAGCCGACCCTGGGGCACCTACACCGTGCTCGAGGAAGGCCCGCGCTTCAAGATCAAGCGCATCGTGGTCAAGCCCGGCGGCAAGTTGTCGCTGCAAATGCACCACCACCGCAATGAGCACTGGGTGGTCGTCGAAGGCATGGCCAAGGTGACCAATAACGGCAGCGGCACCCACTTGGTGGCCAAGAACGAATCGACTTTCATTGCCGCCGGTCACAAGCATCGCCTGGAAAATCCGGGCGTGATCGACCTGGTGATCATTGAAGTGCAAAGCGGCGAATACCTGGGAGAGGACGACATCGTTCGCTTCGAAGACCAATACGGCAGGACGGTTTGAATGCTGCTTTCTCTGTACCGCTCGCTGTGGGGCTATCGGGGTTTCATCCTCGGTAGCGTCAAGCGAGAGTTCCAGGCGCGTTATCGCAATTCGTTGTTCGGTGCCTTGTGGACCGTGCTCAACCCGCTGTCGATGATCGTCGTCTACACCGTCATCTTTTCCCACATCATGCGCGCCCGTTTGCCGGGGGTGGATGACGGTATGGCTTACAGCGTCTACCTCTGCGCCGGGCTGTTGACCTGGGGGCTGTTTGCCGAAATCACCTTGCGCAGCCAGAACATGTTTCTGGAAAACGCCAACCTGCTGAAGAAAATCAGCTTCCCGCGGATCTGCCTGCCAGTCATCGTGTTGTTCAATGCCGGCATCAACTTCGCAATCATCATCACGCTGTTTCTTGGGTTTCTGCTGATCACGGGACGATTGCCCGGTATGGCGCTGCTCGCGTTGGTGCCGCTGTTAGCGTTGCAAGTGATGTTTTGTGCCGGGCTGGGGATGATTCTTGGCGTGCTGAACGTGTTTTTCCGCGATGTCGGACAATTCTTCGCCATCTGCCTGCAATTCTGGTTCTGGCTGACCCCCATCGTGTACCCGATGAGCATCTTGCCGGAATGGGTCCAGCGCCTGCTGCAACTAAACCCCCTGACCAACCTGATGACCAGCTATCAGAACGTGTTCCTCTACGGCCAGTGGCCGGTCTGGGATTCGCTGCTGCCGATCTTCGTCAGCGGCGTAGTGTTTTGCGTGATCGGGTTGCGGCTATTCCGTCAGCGAGTCGGCGAAATGGTGGATGAACTCTGATGGGGCACATACGCGTTACGGGTCTGGGCAAGGCCTACAAACAATACCCCACGCGCTGGAGCCGGCTCGCCGAATGGCTGATCCCGTTTTCGCCGATTCGTCATCGCCAACACTGGGTGCTGCAAGACGTGGCCTTCGAGATTGCCCCCGGTGAAGCGGTGGGCATCGTCGGGGTCAACGGAGCCGGCAAAAGCACCTTGTTGAAGATGATCACCGGCACCACGCAACCCACCTGCGGCCACATTCAGCTTGAAGGACGCGTCGCCGCGCTGCTGGAATTGGGCATGGGCTTTCACGCGGACTTCACCGGCCGCCAGAACGCCGTCATGGCCGGGCAGCTGCTGGGCATGCACATCGAAGAAATTGAAGCCTTGATGCCCGACATCGAACGCTTCGCGGAAATCGGCGAGGCCATCGACCACCCGGTTCGCACCTATTCCAGCGGCATGCAGATGCGCCTGGCGTTCAGCGTCGCCACGGCGCGACGCCCGGACATTCTGATCGTTGATGAAGCGTTGTCGGTGGGCGACGCCTACTTCCAGCACAAAAGCTTCGACCGCATCCGCAGCTTCCGCAAAGCCGGGACGACGCTGCTGATCGTGTCCCATGACCGCTCGGCAATTCAGTCAATCTGCGACTCGGCGATCCTCCTGGAAAACGGTCGCATGGCCATGCACGACAAACCAGAAGCCGTGATGGATTACTACAACGCCCTGCTCGCCGAGCGCGAGGGCCAGACCGTGCGCCAGGAAATGCTCGCGGGGGGCCAGGTGCAAACCGTTTCCGGCACCGGTGAAGCCGGGATTCTCGGCGTGCGCCTGCTCGATGAAAACGAGCGCTCCATCGATGCGGCCGAAGTCGGTCAGCCAGTGGTGCTGGAAGTGCAGGTCGAAGTCCGTCAGGACATTGAGCGTCTGGTGCTGGGTTTCATGATCAAGGATCGCCTCGGCCAGGCCATGTACGGCATCAATACCCATCGCCAGGATCAGGCGCTGAACGACCTGCAGGCCGGCGAGCGCGTGACTTATCGCTTTGCGTTCGTGATGGGACTGGGCAAGGGCAACTATTCCGTGGCGCTGAGCCTGTCACGCCTGGACTCGCACCTGGACCGCAATTTCGAGTGGCGTGATTACGGCCTGGTGTTCCATGTAATCAACAACCGCCATGAAGACTTCGTCGGTTGCTCATGGCTGGGGGCGAAAACCAGCATCACCCGCATTGCCGGGTCGATCGTTCCGGAGCGCACGGCATGACCCGTCTTCTGGTGGAATGCACCCATGTCTTCCAGCACCCCAAGGTCAATTCGGGCATTCAGCGGGTGGTGCGTAACGTCATCAATCAGCTGCCGGAAAGTGTCGACGGTGTCGAGTGCATTCCGGTGGTGATGCTCAAGGGCAAACTCTATCGAGTGCTGAAACTCGGCGCGTTGAACATACCGTTTTTCGATGGCTTGATGACCTTTGGCGGGCGCCTGGAGCGCCTGGCTCATCGTTTCTGGCAACTGCACCAGCGGATCGACAAACGCTGTACAACGCGGTTCACACGGCGGGTGTTGTACGTGGCTTACCGTCTCACCACGCTGGCCTGTTTCAGCGTGCCGCTGCGTCTGATCGATCAGGTCAACCAATATCAACTGCCCAAACGCTGCTCGCCGTTGCAGCACCGCCCGGGGGACCAACTGGTGCTGCTGGATTCGTCCTGGCATGCCGATCTGTTCCCGGTGGTCGAACAGCTCAAGCGCGAAGGCGTGGGCATTGTCTCGGTGATCTACGACCTGATTCCCCTGACACATCCGCAGTTCTACGACACGCGGCTGGTCCAGGTCTTCAACGAGTGGTTCAACTGGATCACCCGGACTGCCGATGGCTACGTGGCGATTTCCGCCACCGTGCGCGATCAGGTGCGTGAGCAATTGCAGCACCGCCTCGGCCCCGCCAACGCCGACACCCTGTGGTTCGATTACTTCCACCTCGGCTCCGAACTGGACCTGAGTGAAGTCACCGCCGCCGTCGAGCCGCGTCTGACACGGCTGTTCGAAACGCCGGAACCGGTGTTCCTGATGGTCAGTACCATCGAGCCGCGCAAAAACCACGACTACCTGCTCGACGCCTTCGAACGCGCCTGGGCTAACGGTTCGCAAGCCCGGCTGTGCATCGCCGGGCGCATCGGCTGGAAGTGCGACGCCCTGCTCGCCCGCGTGCGCAACCACGCGCAACTGAACAAACGCCTGTTCATGTTCAACGACTTGAGCGACACCAGCCTTGAACATGCCTATTCCCACGCCAGTGCGCTGGTGTTTCCGTCATGGGTCGAAGGCTTCGGGCTGCCATTGGTCGAAGCGATGCAGCGTGGCTTGCCGGCCATGGGCAGCGACATTCCGATCTTCCGCGAAATCGGTGGCGAGTTCATGGCGTACTTTGACCTGGCCGAGCCGCAGAGCCTGGCGGATCTGGTCACGGGTTTCGAACGCTCCGGACAATTCCCGGCAGCTCGCACTGTGGCGGACTGGCAATGGATCGGCTGGCGTGAAGCCAGTGCGCAACTGGCCGAACGAACCCTGCGAAATCTCGTAGAAACACCGGACGTGCAAGCGAGGCAACATGCGAATTGCCCTTAACGCCCGGATCCTTCAAGCCCCGCGCACTGGCATTGGCCATTACGTCGCCGAGCTAGTGAATGCCCTTGCCTGCGAACCCGATGTCGAACTGGCGCTGTTTCACGGCTGGGGCTGGAGTGAGGCGCTGCCTGAGGCGGCCATGCCCGGTTACTCGCGATTGACGCCGTTACTGCGGCAGATTCCGGGGGCTTATCAGGCCCGGCGCTGGCTGGAGCAGAAACGCTTCAATCAGGGGCACTCACAAGCCATCGACCTCTATCACGAGCCGAGCCTGTGGCCGCTGTCGTTCGAGGGCCCGACCGTCATCACCCTGCATGACCTGACCCACCTGCACTACCCCGAGACGCAACCACCCGCGCGTTTGCGAGAGATCGAACGGCGGTTGGCTGACGGCGTGCGCCAGGCGAGCCTGATTCTCACCGACTCGCAATACATCGCCGACGAAGCCCAGGCGTATTTTGCGCTGCCGGCCGAGCGTTTTGTCGTCGCACCGCTGGGCGTGGCCGCACGCTTCCACCCACGGGAGCCCGAGGCCATTGACGTGGTGCTCAAGGCCCATGGCGTCGAGGCGCGGGAATATTTCCTGTGTGTCGGCACCCTGGAGCCGCGCAAGAACCTGACGCTGGCCCTGCGCGCCCATGCCAAATTGCCCGACACCGTGCGTCAGCGTTTTCCATTGCTGATCGTCGGTATGGCCGGTTGGCAGCGCGAGCAGTTCAGCGAAGAACTGCACCAGGCCCTGGCCGACGGCCATGTCTGTTTGCTGGGTTACCTGCCCGACGAACAGGTCGCGCAGCTGTTGGCCGGTGCCCGGGCGCTGATTTTTCCGTCGATCTACGAAGGCTTTGGTCTCCCGGTTCTGGAAGCCATGGCCAGCGGCACGCCGGTGATCCTCGCTCGACGTTCGGCCATGCCGGAGGTTGCGGGGGCTGCGGGCAACTACATTGAGCCTGACGAACCGGACGGCTTGCGCGAGGCAATGAACCGTCTGATCGACGATCAAGCGCATTGGCAGGCATGCCGGGAAGCCGGATTGCAACAGGCAAGGCTGTTTACCTGGGAGCGCTGCGCCAACATCACGGCCAGCGCGTACCGCCAGGCAATAGGAGGTTGAATGCGAGTACTCCATTTCTTCAAGACGTACCTGCCTGACTCGGTCGGCGGTATCGAGCAAGTCATCTTCCAGTTGTGCGAAAGCGGCGCCCAGCACGGCGTTGAAAGCCAGGTGCTGACACTCAGTGCCGACCCGACGCCGCCAGTGGTGCAACTCGGACAACACCAAGTCCACCGAGCCAGACTCGACATTCAGTTCGCCTCCACGGGGTTTTCCTGGAGCGTGTTCAAACAGTTTCGAGAGCTGGCAGCTGAGGCGGACGTGGTGAATTTTCACTTTCCATGGCCATTCATGGACCTGGTGCACTTCACCAGCGGCTTGAACAAACCGAGTGTGGTGACCTATCACTCGGACATCATTCGCCAGAAACACCTGCTCAAACTTTACCGGCCACTGATGAACCGCTTCCTCGCCAGCGCCGACCGGATCGTTGCCGCGTCACCCAATTACTTGCACACCAGCGATGTGCTGCAACGGTTTCAGCACAAGACCCGGGTGATCCCTTATGGCCTGAACAAGGCAGGTTATCCACAGCCCGACAGCGAACGCATGGCCCAGTGGCGGCAAAAACTTGGGGATAAGTTTTTCCTGTTTGTCGGCGTGATGCGCTATTACAAGGGGCTGCACATCCTGCTCGAAGCCTTGAAAGAGCTGGATTATCCAATGGTGATTGTCGGCGCCGGCCCGCTGGAAGCCGAGCTTCACGCCCAGGCCGCGGCATTGGGTTTGCGCAATATTCACTTCCTCGGGCGGCTGGGGGAAGAAGACAAAGCAGCGCTGCTGCAACTGAGCTACGCCATCGTCTTCCCGTCGCACCTGCGCTCCGAAGCGTTCGGTATCTCGCTGCTCGAAGGCGCGATGTATGGCAAACCGATGATCTCCAGCGAAATCGGCACCGGCACCAGCTACATCAACATCCACAACGAAACCGGGTTGGTGGTGCCGCCGAGTAATCCACAGGCCTTCCGTGAAGCGATGCGCACGCTGTGGGAAAACCCGGTGCGTGCGGCACAGATGGGGGTGAAGGCTGAGGCGCGGTATCGGCAGTTATTCACAGCCGATGAAATGGGCCGCAAGTGGACCGAGCTGTATGAGGAACTGCTGGAAGAAAAAGCCCTGTCCTACGCCTGACTGCTTTTTTGTAGAAGCTGCTTTTCTGTGGGAGCGAGCCTGCTCGCGATAGCGGTGTGTCATCCAGCATGGATGTCGACTGATACACCGCCATCGCGAGCAGGCTCG
>NZ_JBOFQE010000053.1:0-69709 GCF_051660785.1 Pseudomonas sp. | reverse complement strand
GCCTGCTCGCGATAGCGGAGTGTCAGTCGACATCAACGTTGACTGATACACCGCCATCGCGAGCAGGCTCGCTCCCACATTGGTTTTGCGGTGGACTCGGATCAGTAGTGATACCACTTCACCTCAAGCATCACTTCGTTCTCGGGCGAGGCGAGGTGGCTGAATTCGCGCTGGGCGCTCAGGCGCAGGCCCAGGTTGCGCGACAACTCCCACTGCTGGTTCAGGCTCATGCTGCGGCGCACTTCGCCATTGGTGAAGAAGTCGCCCTTGGCTTCCAGGCTGAAGTTTCCCAGTGGATTTTTCCACAGCAGACCGCTGTTGAAACCTGCCGCCGGTGCGATAAAGCCTGCAAAGTCGTTGTTGTGCTCGACGCGAACGGTGCCCAAGGCAAAACCGAGCATGTCTTCACCCAGTTGCCAGGTGCCGCCGCCACCGCCGTTGACGTGGCTGACCAACGTTTCATCGTCATGCTTGCCCGGCACGCGCTCCAGGCCGCCAGTCACTTGCCACGACAACGGCTGCAACAGTTCATTGCGCGGCGTCAGAGAGCGAATGGTCGCCAGGTCGAGTTGCTGGAATTGCCACTCATTGCCTTCGTACTGGCGGAGTTTCATCTGCAGGATTTCGATCTGCGCACCCAGCGGGAAGCTCTCGGCGTTATCGTTGAGATCGTGATAAGCCATGCGCAGGCCATATTCGCCAAAGGCTTTGTCGCCCCGGGTGCCGATGCCGGCCTGCCAGGTGCGGGATTCATGACCGTCCTCGGGCAATCCGGGCCGAGGGATGTCCAGCTCCGGTGCCGGGTTCTGGTTGATCGCCCGCAGCAGTTCGAAACTGCGTTGCGCCCGCTCTGGATCGCGTTCCTGACCGTTGGCGCGGTAACGCTCCAAGCGATAGGCCGCATCAATGATCAGCGCCTGACGCGCTCGGGGTTGAGCCTTGAATGCAGGCGTCTGCAATTGCTTCTGGTCGGCGCTGACTTTCAGCACCCACTGTTGTTCTTCGTCAGTCAACGGCTCGGCGCGGCTCAGCAGTTCCCGTTCCCGGGACGGACGATATTGAATGGACTCCACCAGCCCGGCTTCTTTCACTGCTTTGACGGTGTCGGTTGGAATCGCGGTCAGGGGGAATTGTTCGGTCAGGCGCAGGCTTGGTCGCGCCACTTGCAGCAGCTCAAGCAGGCGATACGAGCAGTTTTCGTCGAAGAAGAAATAGTCAAACTGGATCTGCTTCAGCTCCCAGACGTGCTCGACCATGCGCTCGGTTTCTGCCTGGGTCAGGTTCAGCCGGTACTCCCACAGGTCCCGGTTCTCCAGGCTGCGGTATTCGGAGAGCTTTTCCTGATACGGCACTAGCGCGAACAGACCCGGATAGCCGCCCATCAAGCCTTTCCAGGCGTAGAGGATGCTGTTGTCCGAGCCTTCGATGTACGCGCCGAAGTTGATCGCGTAACTGAGCAGTGCAGTGTGATCGCTCTGAACGTCAGCCTGGTCGATACGCAGCAGGGTATGGCCGAACATCGATGAAGGACTGTTCAGGTAAGCCGCCGGGAAAATCATTACCGCGCTGTGGGGCGAGACGTCCTTGAACCATTGCTTGAATTCGCTGCAGTCCAGCGTCGGCAGATCGGTCAGGTTGAGCTGCGCTTTCAACCACCGGGTGCGGGCCGGATAGACGCATTGCGCATGCTTTTTGCCTGCACTGGCCGGGGCGTAAATCGCCTGCACGGTGGCGGCCAGTTCGCGGTCGGGGTGTTCGTTACCGTCAGGGGCGAGAAAGAACTTCTTGTCGCTGACATAGCTGCGCCAGCCGCCCAGCTTGGCGGTTTCGTAGTGGCCCAGGGAAATCCAGAAGGGGTCGTTGGCCAGTTGCTGCAAACGTTGATTGTCGATATGTGGCGCGGCGGACAGCGGGGCGCAGACACAGAGCGCCAGCCAGGCAAGGCGTTTGAGCATAGTGGGCAACTTAGAATTCGAGAATAAAGACCCAAAGCGGGGCAAGGTCCAAAAAACAAAACCCGCTCCCCCGAAAAGGAGCGGGCGGGGTCGAGCTTAAGCTTGAGTTGCGTACTTGGCCAGACGTGGATCGTTCTTCAGAACGGCCAGGGTGTTGGTATGCACGTCGTCAGCGGTCACGTCAGCCTTGCTGAAGATCTGCTGGAAGTGCTCGTGAGTCACGGCGGCGAAGTGCGCACGGTCTTCCGGCGCCACGCCCAGTACCACGGCGTAGGTCGTCAGCGCTTCGCCGTTACCTTTGGCCATGTCTTCGGACAGCTCGTTCATCATGCCATTCATGGCAAACCAGGATTTGCCGCCATAGGTCAGCGACGCATTAGTCGAGCAACCGTTGGTACCGGAAGTCATACCAAAAGTTGCGTTACCGGAAGTGCCGTTGGTGGTGGATGCCAGGAAGTGAGCCGGGGTGCCACGCTGACCTTCGAACAGCATGTTGCCCCAACCGCAATCCGGGCCGCCTGGCGCTTGCGCCATGGCGTTGATGGATACAGCGGTGAAGAGAGTACCGAGAAGAATCCGTTTCATAGCTTTGTTCTCTTTATGTGCATACCAATGGACAAGGGGTCTGGCCCAATCCGGCGCCAGTGGGCCAGTTATTAATCCAGCCGCGCAGTTTGGAGTTTAGGCACGTTCCCGGGGTTCCGTGATTTTTTGCAAAACATTCGTTGAAATCATTGATTTGCCCCCGGCCGGCCTGGAGTTGACGGTTTGTCTATGCTTTGGCTGGAGGCGCGCCTTGCAAGTGAGGTATGGGCGGCGCCAGAATGCCGCTATCTGCCCCGCCTGATGTAAGGAAGCCCGATGCCTGATCCTGTTGCTGCCAGCTTGCGTCTAGCGCCTGAAGCGCTGACCCGTCCGTTTTCCGCTGAACAGTTCAGCTTCTCTACCACCAATGATCTGGAGCCCTTCCGCGGTGTGCTTGGCCAGGAACGTGCGGTCGAAGCCTTGCAGTTCGGCGTGGCCATGCCACGCCCCGGTTACAACGTATTCGTCATGGGTGAGCCCGGCACTGGCCGGTTTTCGTTCGTCAAACGCTACCTGAAAGCCGAAGGCAAACGTCTGCAGACCCCGGCGGACTGGGTCTACGTCAATAATTTCGATGAACCTCGCGAGCCTCGCGCGCTGGAGCTGCCATCGGGCACCGCCGGCGCTTTCATCGGTGACATCAACGGTTTGATCGACAACCTGCTGGCGACTTTCCCGGCGGTGTTCGAACACCCGTCCTACCAGCAGAAGAAAAGCGCCATCGACCGCGCCTTCAACCAGCGTTACGACAAGGCGCTGGACGTGATCGAGCGGCTGGCCCTTGAGAAAGAAGTCGCGCTGTACCGCGACGCCAGCAACATCGCATTCACGCCGATGGCCGAGGGCAAGGCCCTGGACGAAGCGGAATTCGCCCAGCTGCCGGAAGCCGATCGTGAGCGTTTCCACGACGATATTTCCGGCCTGGAGGAGCGCCTGAACGAAGAGCTCGCCAGCCTGCCGCAATGGAAGCGCGAGTCGAGCAACCAACTGCGTCACCTCAACGAAGAAACCATCACCCTGGCCTTGCAGCCGTTGCTGTCGCCGTTGTCGGAAAAATATGCCGAGAACGCGGCGGTGTGCGGTTATCTGCAAGCCATGCAGGTCTACCTGCTCAAGACCGTGGTCGAGCAACTGGTGGACGACAGTAAAGTCGACGCCGTTGCCCGCAAGATGCTCGAAGAGCAATACGCGCCAAGCTTGGTGGTCGGTCATTCGGCCAGCGGTGGTGCGCCGGTAGTCTTCGAGCCGCACCCGACTTACGAAAACCTGTTTGGCCGCATCGAATACAGCACTGATCAGGGCGCGCTCTACACCACGTATCGGCAGCTGCGTCCGGGTGCCTTGCACCGCGCCAACGGCGGCTTCCTGATCCTTGAAGCGGAAAAAATGCTCAGCGAGCCGTTTGTGTGGGATGCGCTCAAGCGCGCCCTGCAATCGCGCAAGCTGAAAATGGAATCGCCGCTGGGCGAACTGGGCCGTCTGGCCACGGTGACCCTGACACCGCAGCACATTCCGTTGCAGGTGAAGGTCGTCATCATCGGTGCCCGTCAGCTGTATTACACGCTGCAAGACCTCGATCCGGACTTCCAGGAGATGTTCCGCGTCCTTGTGGACTTCGACGAAGACATCCCGATGGTCGACGAAAGCCTGGAGCAGTTCGCCCAGTTGCTCAAAACCCGTACCTCGGAAGAAGGCATGGCACCGCTGACCGCCGACGCGGTGGCGCGCCTGGCAACGTACAGCGCGCGTCTGGCCGAGCACCAGGGGCGTTTGTCGGCGCGCATCGGCGATCTGTTCCAGCTGGTCAGCGAGGCGGATTTCATTCGTCACCTGGCGAATGACGAGATGACCGACGCCGGCCATATCGAACGGGCGCTCAAGGCCAAGGCAACGCGCACCGGGCGGGTCTCGGCGCGGATTCTCGATGACATGCTGGCCGGGATCATCCTGATTGACACGGATGGCGCCGCCGTCGGCAAGTGCAACGGGCTCACCGTGCTGGAAGTCGGCGACTCGGCGTTCGGTGTGCCGGCGCGGATTTCCGCCACGGTCTACCCGGGCGGCAGCGGGATCGTCGATATCGAGCGCGAGGTTAACCTTGGCCAACCGATTCACTCCAAAGGCGTAATGATCCTGACCGGGTATCTGGGCAGCCGTTACGCCCAGGAATTCCCGCTGGCGATTTCCGCGAGTATCGCGCTGGAGCAATCCTACGGTTACGTCGATGGTGACAGTGCGTCGCTGGGCGAGGCGTGTACGCTGATCTCGGCCCTGTCGAAAACACCGCTCAAGCAATGCTTTGCGATCACCGGCTCGATCAATCAGTTCGGTGAAGTGCAGGCGGTGGGCGGGGTCAACGAGAAGATCGAAGGCTTCTTCCGGCTCTGTGAAGCTCGCGGGTTGACCGGAGAGCAGGGGGCGATCATTCCGCAGGCCAACGTGGCCACGCTGATGCTCGACGAGAAGGTGCTGTCGGCAGTGCGTGCGGGGCAGTTCCATGTCTACGCCGTGCGTCAGGCCGATGAGGCGCTGAGCCTGTTGGTCGGCGAACCGGCCGGTGCGCCGGATGCCGATGGCCAGTTCCCTGAAGGCAGCGTCAACGCGCGGGTGGTGGAACGCTTGCGGGTGATCGCGGAAATGATCAGCGAAGAAGACCTCAAGGAAGCCGAGAAAGAAGCGGCGCTGGAAGCGCTGGTCGAAGCCAAGCCGGCTTGAAACAAACCTGAGGAACACCCTCAACCCACTGTGGGAGCGAGCCTGCTCGCGATAGCGGTGTATCAGTCACATTATTGTTGACTGACACTCCCTCATCGCGAGCAGGTCGAATCGTCGCACCGTCGCTCCCACATTTTTTTGTGTGAAGCACAAGAAAGTGCCATCACTCTGACGTCAACATTCACACAATGACCATTCGGCGCCTTCTGGTCTCAGTTGACGTGCTAGTCAGACTTTTCTTCTATTCTCAGCTCAAGGATATCGACAGTAATCACTGGATCGAGACAGCCTTCCTGTGGGGGCTGAATACCGGATCTACCGAGGGTCGCCGCCATGTCGCGCAACCTCTGCCTCACCCGACAATGCCTGGGCCTTGTGACCCGTATCGAATGTGCCATCCGCCCGTTGGCGGGGGATACGGGCATGTGGACCTTGCTTTTTGCCGCCGGAATGGCCGGCGAACAACCTTCCGCCATCAAGGCGCAGGGCCCGTTTCATGGCCCTTTCGTGGCTGAATCCATCCTCGACACGATTGTTGAGAGCCTGACGCTGCATGGCTACGAGCTGGCCGATGACCCACAAATCTGGTGCCTGCACCTGCAAGCCCAGCTGCGTGAAATCAATGGCGGGCGTTGCCGCAACCTCGGTGGCTGAGTTTCGGCCCGAGACTTGAACCGGCTATTGATCAAGGTGGCTCAGATCCGCCTTGGCCAGTTTGACTTCGAAACCATACTGCACCGTGGTGAGGTCGGTTCGCTGATAGGATTCCAGACGCGTTGGTTGGCCATAGAAGTAATGCACGGCAAATAACGCCGGGCCTTCTGCGCTCGCGTCGTGACTGACCGAAAGAATTTCTTTCAGATAGTTTCCGGAATCGTCCCTGGCGAAAAATCGCCAGTCCTGGGCAGGAAACAGCTTCAAATCCACCACCAACGCATTGCCCTTGAGTTCCAGGCCCTTGGGCAATGAGGTGGCGTCGAGCGTTTGCTTGGCGACTGTCGCCAGGAACAGCGGCATGGAGCCCACTGCATAGGCCGGCGTTTCCGGAAACAAGTTCAGGTCATAGGTAATGACACCACGCAGAGGATCGACCTCGTAAGCCTCCGGCGGCAGTTCGATCGGCTCATCGCGTTTGCCGCTGCCATCCTCCGTAAAGAAAGTGAGCGGACTGTCGCCGGGGCTGAGCGATGTGCCGAGCAGTTCGTCATTGAAGCTTTTGGGGTGATCGAACTCGATTCGTGCAGCGCTGGGGTCATCCACCGACTGACTGACGATGATGCCCTTCTTCAGTTGCTCCTCGGTCAATGTCGCGCCCTTGAGCCAGCTTGGGGCCTGATCGTCGTACACCACCACCGGCAAGCTCAGTGGCTGGATGGTTTTTTCCGTGGTGTGCGCGTCGAAGCGGCGCACCGGCAGGTTCAGGTCCTTACGGGTCACCGTGGCGGCCGAGAAGTCCAGTACGCTGACTTCAACGGTATCGACCGGTCCGTTGAAATAGACTTTGGTGTAATGATTCTTCTGCTGCGCCTCAAAGGTGCGCTGTTCTTCATTGATCTGTTGTTCGAAGGCCTCGCTCCAGGCTTTCTGTTGCTGCAGTTTCGCCAGTTGTTTTTCATAGAAGGCAATTTGCGCGGCGGTTTCATTGATCGAGCCGGAGCGCGAGAGGAATTGCCCAGTGGTGTCTTTGGCCTGGACGATCAGTGGGTTCAAAGGTGTTTCGCTGACTTGCGGGGCCAGCGGCGCACTGTTGTTGAATTCGATTTCGGCGTAATTGTTGCCAAGTTTCAGCAGGGTGACGCTGAGGTTGTCGTTGGTGCGGAGCTGGCCGACGTCTTTTTTCGTCAGGTCGAAAGTGTAGAGCTTGCGCGGGGCGATGACTTCGATCTTGCCTTGCAGGCTTACCGGTTGGGGCTGGTGCTTGTTGTCCACGTCCAGGCCGTCGATGAACGGATAAGTCACCGTCAGATCATCCGGGTTGGTCAGGTTCGAGCTCGACGGGCTCAATTGAATGCCAGGATCGGTTTCCGACCATTCCGGCTGGAACGCGATGACGCGCTTGTTGCTCAGGGTCACCGATTGCCATTCAAGGCCGTGGGGAAAGAGAAACGCAGCCGGAATGTTGAAGTTGAAGGGGAACACCGGTTGCAGATCGGTCAGGTAGTCGGAGCTGGAATCCTTGTGCAGCACGAACAGCCCGTCGATGTAGGTATCGACCAGCGCCTGTGGCGTGGGGTAATGCTTGAGCACGGCGAGCGCATCTTCGCCGTATTCGGTTTCCACCGGTTTGCTGTCGAGCTTTAGCTGCGCACGCTCGAGCAACAGCAGCGAACCGCCGAGTTCGGCAACGGCATCCTTGAGCTTCGGATCCTCAATCGCATCCAGAGACTTCTCGAACTGCGCGGTCTTTTCCTCGAGGCTGGTCTGGCGCTTCTCATCGCTGGGCGAGCAGCCACTCAGCAGCAGCGCCAGGCAAAAACCGGCACTCGTTATTGGCAATCGCAGATCCATTTCCAGTCTTCCTGTCCGATGTCGCTGAGCTGTCAATAGTCTGGACACTAGCAGAAAAACTTTGTGACACACGCGCAGGTGGCGGATTTCCCAACGGTTTCTGCGTGTAACAGCCGACTGTTATACTCGCGGCCATTTTCAGCCCACGTGTGAGATTCAATGGAACGCTTTATCGAAAATGCAATGTATGCCTCCCGCTGGCTGCTGGCGCCGATCTACTTCGGTCTGTCCCTTGGGCTATTGGCACTGGCGCTGAAATTCTTTCAGGAAGTTTTCCACGTCATCCCTAACGTGTTCTCGATGGCCGAGTCGGATCTGATCCTGGTGCTGCTGTCGTTGATCGACATGGCCCTGGTCGGCGGATTGCTGGTGATGGTGATGATTTCCGGTTACGAGAACTTCGTTTCCCAACTGGATATCGACGACAGCAAGGAAAAGCTCAACTGGCTGGGCACCATGGATTCGTCTTCGTTGAAGATGAAAGTGGCCGCCTCCATCGTGGCGATCTCGTCGATCCACCTGCTGCGGATCTTCATGGACGCCAAGAACGTCGATCCCGAGCATTTGAAGTGGTACGTGATCATTCACATGACGTTCGTGGTGTCGGCATTTGCCATGGGTTACCTGGACAAACTCACCAAGCACTGATTTAGCCAGGAACGCTCCCTGTGGCGAGGGAGCTTGCTCCCGTTGGGCTGCGAAGCGGCCCCGCATTATCTCCAGTCGTTTCCCTCACAGCATTGACGACTGCTGCGCAGCCGAGCGCGAGCAAGCTCGCTCGCCACAGGTTCTTTGTCAAACCAGACGGGCGGTGTCACTCGTGGCTTGTACTTTGAAGCATCAAGGCATATGCCTGTAAGTGTCTTGGCTCGACACTGTAAGAGGTGCCTTCATGAACTTCGTTGAGTTACGTGCGTATGCCATCGCCGGGAAAATCGATGAGCTGAACCTGATCTCCATGGAAGGCGGGATCTACCTGTTGGAGGCGCGCATGCATGGTGCGGCGTATCCCTTGAGTGATGCTCACGACCAGATGGTTCACCTGCGCTCGGTCGAGCATGCGCGTCAAATGCTTCATGCCTTTCCCACCTTGCCTTTCAATCTTGTACACACCCTGGTTCATGATGAAATGTGCGGGCTCGGTGCCAATGCCGAGGAAAGCCTGAAAGTGCCAATTGCCTTCCGTTCCGGCTGGCAGCACTGACGCCTCTCATCAGCGCAACGACATCTGTGCTAGTCTGCTGGCCCTTTTGGTTCCGGGCGCTCCGGGACGCGCTGTGCACGCACGGCAAGTTCCAGGGCCGTCCGCACAGCGGAGCAGTGTCATGTCCGAAGTAAATCTGTCCACCGACGAAACCCGCGTCAGCTACGGTATTGGCCGTCAGCTGGGCGACCAACTGCGCGACAACCCGCCACCAGGCGTTAGCCTGGACGCCATCCTGGCCGGCCTGACCGACGCATTCGCCGGTAAGCCTAGCCGTGTGGGTCAGGAAGAAATGTCCGCAAGCTTCAAGGTGATCCGCGAAATCATGCAGGCCGAAGCGGCTGCAAAAGCTGAAGCGGCTGCTGGCGAAGGCTTGGCTTTCCTGGCTGAAAACGCCAAGCGTGACGGCATCACCACCCTGGCTTCCGGCCTGCAATTCGAAGTGCTGACTCAAGGTGAAGGCGCCAAGCCAACCCGTGAAGATCAAGTGCGCACTCACTACCATGGCACCCTGATCGACGGCACTGTGTTCGACAGCTCCTACGATCGTGGCCAGCCTGCAGAATTCCCGGTCGGCGGCGTGATCGCTGGCTGGACCGAAGCCCTGCAACTGATGAATGCCGGCAGCAAATGGCGTCTGTACGTGCCGAGCGAACTGGCTTACGGCGCTCAAGGCGTTGGCAGCATTCCGCCGCACAGCGTTCTGGTGTTCGACGTCGAGCTGCTCGACGTTCTGTAATGCCCGGCCCGATATGACATCGGGCTAATGTGGGAGCGAGCCTGCCCGCGATAGCGGTGTGTCAGTCAGCAGCAATGTTGGCTGTCAGATCGCAATCGCCAGCAGGCTAGCTCCCACAGTTTTTTGCGGTGCCTCATATTTCGATCTTGTGGTTCAGTTCACTGGTCGGGCGCAACGCCCGGGCATAGCAGAAAAGAAACAGATTACGCACCAGTTCCTTGAGCACCACCGGCTCGCTGGAACTCAAGCCGTTGACGTCCAGGTCACCCTGATCCTGCAGCTCGTTCAAGGCTTCTTCTTCAAGTACCGCACAGACTTCCCCGGTTTCCCGATGCAGGATCCTGAGGTACGGGTGGGGGCGGTCCAGCCAGGCATCGATCAAATAAGTCATGTGTCTCATCTCCATTGATGGGTTTCAATGAGAATAATTCTTATTCATCAAATAGCAAGAACCTATTGGCGATTTGTGGTTTTTTGCGGGTAAAGATTGCGTAAGGTCAAAACGGCTGGCGTTTGACTATTGCGAGGGATTGCAGGGGAAAAACGGGGAGGGTGAGGCGCCATCCCACGCAGGGCGCGGGATGGAGGAACGAAAACTCAGACTTTTCTGACGAACTCGGATTTGAGCTTCATCGGGCCGATGCCGTCGATCTTGCAGTCGATGTCGTGATCGCCATCGCACAGGCGGATGTTCTTGACCTTGGTGCCGACCTTGACCACCAGTGACGTGCCTTTGACCTTCAGGTCCTTGATCACGGTGATGGTGTCGCCGTCCTGCAGAACGTTGCCGACCGAATCCTTCTTCACGGTGTCATCGGACGCCGCTTCGGCTTCGCCGTTGGCGGACCACTCGTGGGCGCACTCAGGGCAGATCAGCTGCGCGCCGTCTTCATAGGTGTATTCGGAATTGCATTTTGGGCAGGGTGGCAACGTGCTCACTAAAGCTCCTTGGATTCAGGACCGCTAAAAAGCGCACATTGTATAGGGTTTTAGGCGGGAGAGGGCAGAGCGCTAAACAACCTGTGGGAGCGAGCCTGCTCGCGATGAGGCCCTTACATTCAACATCTCTGTTGACTGAAGGTCCGCTATCGCGAGCAGGCTCGCTCCCACAGTAGATAGGCGTCGTCAGTGCGTGCGGGCGACCGCAAACTCACTCAATTCAACCAGTGCATCGCGATACTCGCTGGCTGGCAGCGCGTCGAGGCATTTGATCGCACGGGCCACGTAATCACGGGCCAGATTGGCGGTGTAATCCAGCGAGCCAGACGCTTCTACCGCTTCGCGAATGCTTTCCAGGTCTTCGATGCCGCCTTTCTGAATCGCCTTGCGCACCAGTGCTGCCTGCTCCGGCGTACCTTCGCGCATGGTGTAGATCAGCGGCAGGGTTGGTTTGCCTTCGGCCAGATCGTCACCGACGTTCTTGCCCAGAGTCTCCGCGTCACCTTTGTAGTCCAGCAGGTCGTCGACCAGCTGGAAGGCTACTCCGAGGTGATCGCCAAACATGCGCAAGGCTTCGGCCTGCTCCGGCGTCGCTTCGCACAGGGCTGCAGCACTGTGGGTCGAGGCTTCGAAGAGCATCGCGGTCTTGCCGCGGATGACTTCCATGTAGGTTTCTTCCGTGGTGCTGGCGTCACGAACCTTGGACAGCTGCAACACTTCGCCTTCGGCGATGATGCGCGTGGCTTGCGAAAGGATCTTCATTACCGGCATGGAGCCCAGTTCAACCATCATTTCGAAGGAGCGCGAATACAGGAAGTCGCCGACCAGTACGCTCGGGGCGTTGCCCCACATGGCGTTGGCGGTCGAGCGGCCACGACGCATGCCGGACATGTCGACCACGTCGTCGTGCAGCAGGGTGGCGGTGTGCAGGAACTCGATGGTCGCAGCCAGCAGGCGCAGGTCGTCGCCTTCGCGCCCCAGGGCCTTGCCACACAGCAACACTAATAGAGGGCGCAGGCGTTTACCGCCGGCCGAGGTAATGTAATCGCCGATTTTCGATACCAGCGGCACTCGGGAAGTCAGCTGCTTCTTGATGATGCCGTCGACGGCGCTAAAATCGTCCGCCACCGCGCGGTAGAAAGCTTGGGGTTGCATCAGCGACAGTTGCTCCAGAAGGGTTGCGCGGCATGCTAGGACCCACGTCGGCGGGTGTCAAGGCACGATGGACGGCCTCTTGCATCACCTCGGCAGCTTGCGTACAATCGCGCACCCTGAACTTCCTGGGCAGCACCTGCCTTACGCAATTGCAAACAGGCCTTCCAGCCTTATGCAGCCATGCCAGCCAATACCTCTTCTTATAAAGAGCTGGGTGAGCAGGATTATCGGAGAAATACCATGTCGTACGCAGTAATTGTTACTGGTGGCAAGCAATACAAGGTCGCCCCAGGTGAATACCTGAAGATCGAAAAACTGGAAATCGCTACCGGCGAATCCGTTACTTTTGATCGCGTTCTGTTGGTCGCCAATGGCGATGACGTGAACATCGGCGCTCCAGTTGTTGCTGGCGCTACCGTTGTGGCTGAAGTGATCTCCCAAGGTCGTCACGATAAAGTCCGCATCATCAAGTTCCGTCGTCGTAAGCACCACATGAAGCGTATGGGCCACCGCCAGTGGTACACCGAGATCAAAATCACCGGTATTCAGGCTTAATTTCAGCCTAATTCCTCACTAGGAGAATTGACTCATGGCACACAAAAAAGCTGGTGGTAGTACCCGTAACGGTCGCGACTCAGAAGCCAAACGCCTTGGCGTGAAGATGTATGGCGGCCAGGTTATCATTCCGGGCAACATCATCGTGCGTCAGCGCGGCACCCAATTCCACGCCGGTTACGGTGTTGGCATGGGTAAAGATCACACTCTGTTCGCTAAAATCGACGGCGTGATCAAGTTCGAAGTAAAAGGCGCTTTCAACCGCCGTTACGTGAGCATTGTCCCGAAGACTGAAGTCGTCGCGGCATAATTGCGTAGTTGCTGGAAAAGCCCTGTCTCGCGACGGGGCTTTTTCGTTTGTGGGGTGAGTCTCTTGCAAAGCTGTTTGTGATGGGCTCCAGCGCTGGATTTTCGGTCGTTGATTGAGGTCGCTGCGCTCATTTTTGCAAGAGTCTTATGTCTGGATTTTTTCGGCTCGTCCGTATGACGAGAGGCGTTTTGTTATGAAGTTTGTTGATGAAGTATCGATTCGAGTAAAGGCCGGTGACGGCGGCAACGGTTGCATGAGCTTCCGTCGCGAAAAATTCATTGAAAACGGCGGCCCGAACGGCGGTGATGGTGGTGATGGCGGCTCGGTCTACATGATTGCCGACGAAAACCTCAACACCCTGGTGGACTACCGTTACACCCGGCACTTCGATGCCGAGCGCGGCTCCAACGGCGGCAGCACCGACTGCACCGGTAAAAAAGGTGAAGAGCTGGTACTGCGTGTTCCGGTCGGCACCACCGTCATCGACTCCGCGACTCAGGAAGTGATCGGCGACCTGACCAAGGCTGGCCAGAAACTCCTGGTGGCTCACGGCGGCTGGCACGGTCTGGGTAACACCCGTTTCAAATCCAGTACCAACCGTGCTCCACGCCAGACCACTCCGGGTAAGCCGGGTGAGGCGCGTGATCTCAAGCTGGAAATGAAAGTGTTGGCTGACGTCGGCCTGCTGGGCTTGCCGAATGCCGGTAAAAGTACCTTCATTCGCTCGGTATCGGCCGCCAAGCCGAAAGTCGCCGACTACCCGTTCACCACGCTGGTGCCGAACCTGGGTGTGGTCAGCGTCGATCGCTGGAAGAGCTTCGTGGTTGCGGACATTCCGGGCCTGATCGAAGGCGCTTCGGATGGCGCAGGCCTGGGGATTCGTTTCCTCAAGCACTTGTCGCGTACCCGTCTGCTGCTGCACCTCGTCGACATGGCGCCGCTGGATGACGCCAGCGCCCCGGACGCTGCGGAAGTGATCGTCAGCGAGCTGACCAAGTTCAGTCCGTCCCTGGCTGAGCGTGATCGTTGGTTGGTGCTGAACAAGTGCGACCAGATTCTTGAAGAAGAGCATGACGCTCGCGTCAAGGAAATCGTTGATCGCCTGGAATGGACCGGTCCGGTCTACGTGATCTCCGCCATCTCCAAGCTGGGCACCGAGCGTCTGTGCCACGACATCATGCGTTACATGGAAGATCGCGCAGACCGTCTGGCGAACGACCCTGTCTACAAAGAAGAACTGGCCGAACTCGATCAGCGCATTGAAGACGAAGCCCGTGCCCAGTTGCAGGCGCTGGATGACCAGCGTGCCCTGCGTCGCAGCGGCGTGAAGTCGGTCCACGACATCGGCGACGATGATTGGGATGAAGAAGATGTGGATGACGAAGACGGTCCGGAAATCATTTACGTGCGTGACTGATTCGTTGCAGTAAACTTAAGCGCCGCTCAATCGAGCGGCGTTTTAGTATCTGGAAATCGATTGTTGGTCACGAAGAACCACGAATAACGTCACGGGCAGTGCCAGGTCGCGCTGCCCTCAAGCTAAGGTTGAAGATGATGCGGAGCAAGGTGACAGGTGCGCAGCGTTGGGTCGTGAAGATCGGCAGCGCTTTGCTGACAGCGGACGGCAAAGGCCTGGATCGCGCGGCAATGGGTGTCTGGGTCGAGCAGATGGTGGCTTTGCATGAAGCTGGCGTCGAACTGGTGCTGGTGTCCTCCGGCGCGGTAGCGGCGGGGATGAGCCGTTTGGGCTGGACCGTGCGACCCAGTGCGATGCACGAGCTGCAGGCCGCTGCCGCCATCGGTCAAATGGGCCTGGTGCAGGCCTGGGAGTCGAGCTTTGCCGAGCATGGCCGGCACACCGCGCAGATTCTCCTGACTCACGATGACTTGTCGGACCGCAAACGCTACCTGAACGCCCGCAGCACCTTGCGTGCGCTGGTCGAGCTGAAAGTGATCCCGGTGATCAACGAAAACGACACCGTGGTCACTGATGAGATCCGGTTCGGCGACAACGACACGCTGGCGGCGCTGGTGGCCAACCTGGTCGAGGCGGATTTGCTGGTGATCCTCACCGATCGCGACGGCATGTTCGACGCCGATCCGCGCAATAACCCTGACGCCAAGCTGATCTACGAAGCGCGCGCCGATGATCCGGCGCTGGACGCAGTCGCTGGCGGTACCGGCGGTGCGTTGGGTCGTGGCGGTATGCAGACCAAGCTGCGAGCGGCGCGTCTGGCGGCGCGTTCCGGTGCACACACCATCATCGTCGGCGGGCGCATAGAGCGCGTGCTGGATCGCCTGAAGGCGGGCGAGCGTATCGGCACCTTGCTGTCGCCTGAGCGCGGCATGCTGGCGGCGCGCAAGCAATGGCTGGCCGGGCACCTGCAAACCCGTGGCACGCTGGTGCTGGATGCGGGCGCCGTGACGGCGCTGTCCCAAGGCAACAAAAGTCTGCTGCCGGTTGGCGTCAAACTGGTCCAAGGCAGTTTCCGCCGTGGCGAAATGGTGGTGTGTGTGGCGCCGGACGGTCGTGAAATCGCCCGTGGCCTGGCCAATTACAGCGCGCTGGAAGCACAAAAAATTATCGGTCAGTCGTCTGAGGCGATTGTCGGTCTGTTGGGTTACATGGCGGAGCCGGAGCTGGTTCACCGCGATAACCTGATTCTGGTCTGAAGGAATATTTGAATGCGTGTGGCAAAAGGATTGTTGGGTCTGCTGTTGGCAATGCCGCTGCTGGCCTCGGCCGAGGAGATCGGCCAGGTGTCGACGGTTTTCAAGTTTGTCGGCCCGAACGACCGCATCGTGGTCGAGGCGTTTGATGATCCGAAGGTTGAAGGCGTGACCTGCTACCTGTCGCGCGCCAAGACTGGCGGCGTAAAAGGTGGTTTGGGGTTGGCTGAGGATCGCGCTGAAGCGTCGATCGCGTGCCGTCAGGTAGGCCCGATCAACTTCAAGGGTGAACTGAAGGATGGCGAAGAGGTGTTCAAGGAGCGTACTTCGCTGGTGTTCAAGACCATGCAAGTGGTGCGCTTTCTCGACAAGAAGCGCAATACGCTGGTGTACTTGGTCTACAGCGATCGCTTGATCGAGGGCAGTCCGCAGAATGCGGTGACGGCAATCCCGATTTTGCCGTGGACACACGCTCAATAAATTAACAAAGATCAAACTGTGGGAGTGAGCCTGCTCGCGATAGCGGTATAACAGTCGACATCAGTGTTGAATGTTATACCGCTATCGCGAGCAGGCTCTCTCTCACATTTTTTTTGCGGTGTTTTTGCCAAATCGCAGGCAATAAAAAACCGACCCTGAGGTCGGTTTTTCAACAAGCTTATCGCTTATGCGGCTACAGCAAGGTTCAGAGCCTTGACGTGACCGTTCAGGCGGCTCTTATGACGAGCTGCCTTGTTCTTGTGGATGATGCCTTTATCGGCCATACGGTCGATAACTGGCACAGCCAGAACGTAAGCTGCTTGAGCTTTTTCAGCGTCTTTTGCGTCGATGGCCTTAACTACATTCTTGATGTAGGTACGAACCATGGAACGCAGGCTGGCGTTGTGGCTGCGACGCTTCTCAGCCTGTTTTGCACGTTTTTTGGCGGAAGGTGTGTTGGCCACCGTCGAGCTCCTCGAAAGACTTTTTAGGAAATAGCAAACAAAATAGGCCGCGAATCATGCCGATGAGTTGATGTCTTGTCAAGGGCGGTTGAGACGTTCCGCTAAGTGGTAGGTATAAAGAGGCGGGATATTTATTTCCGGCGCTTGACCTGTAAACTCGCGAGCTTTGGCTCTGTGCTGCTGCGGCGCGGAGTATCGCATAAGTAGGCGCTTTGTTCGCCTGCTGTTTATCGACAGGCACAAACTCTTTCAATGAATCTGCTCAAATCGTTGGCCGCCGTCAGCTCTATCACGATGCTTTCCCGGGTTCTGGGGTTCGTCCGTGACACTCTCATCGCGCGCACATTTGGTGCCGGGATGGCGACTGACGCCTTCTTCATCGCCTTCAAACTGCCCAATCTGTTGCGAAGAATCTTCGCCGAAGGAGCATTTTCCCAGGCATTCGTGCCGATTCTGGCCGAATACAAAAGCCAGAAGGGTGAGGAGGCGACGCGAACCTTCATTGCTTACGTCTCCGGCCTGCTGACGCTGGTACTGGCCCTGGTTACCGCACTGGGCATGCTCGCCGCACCGTGGGTCATCTGGGCGACAGCGCCGGGTTTCACCGATACTCCGGAAAAATTCGAGCTGACTTCCAGTCTGTTGCGGGTGACCTTCCCCTATATATTGCTGATCTCCCTGTCTTCATTGGCTGGTGCGATCCTCAATACGTACAACCGTTTTTCTGTGCCAGCCTTCGTGCCGACGTTGCTCAACGTCAGCATGATCATCTTTTCGGTGTTCCTGACACCGTACTTCGATCCTCCCGTCATGGCTTTGGGGTGGGCGGTGCTGGTGGGTGGTCTGGCACAGTTGCTCTATCAGCTGCCGCACCTGAAAAAGATCGGCATGCTGGTGTTGCCACGCCTGAATCTGCGTGACAGCGGCGTCTGGCGGGTGTTGAACCAGATGTTGCCGGCGATTCTCGGCGTGTCCGTGAGCCAGATTTCCTTGATCATCAACACCATTTTCGCCTCGTTCCTGGTCGCCGGCTCCGTGTCGTGGATGTATTACGCCGACCGCCTGATGGAGTTGCCCTCCGGGGTGCTGGGTGTGGCACTGGGCACGATTCTATTGCCGACGCTGGCCAAGACCTACGCCAGCAAGGATCGCCAGGAATACTCGCGCATCCTCGACTGGGGCCTGCGCCTGTGCTTCGTGTTGGTGCTGCCGTGTTCGCTGGCGCTGGGGATTCTGGCCGAGCCGCTGACGGTGTCGCTGTTCCAGTACGGCCAGTTCAGCGCATTTGACGCGTCCATGACCCAGCGCGCTTTGATCGCCTATTCGGTCGGTTTGCTCGGAATTATCGTGATCAAAGTGCTGGCTCCGGGCTTTTATGCGCAACAAAACATCCGCACCCCGGTAAAAATCGCGATATTCACCCTTATCGTTACCCAGTTGTTCAACCTGGTGCTGATCGGTCCGCTGGCTCACGCCGGTCTGGCCCTGGCCATCAGCATCGGTGCCTGCATCAATGCCGGGCTATTGTTCTATCAACTGCGCAAGCAACAGATGTATCAGCCACAACCGGGTTGGGCGAAGTTCGGCCTCAAGCTTGTGATTGCGGTGCTGGTGATGTCTGCTGTGCTGCTGGCCGGCATGCATTTCATGCCGGCCTGGGATCAGGGGCATATGCTGGAGCGGTTCCTGCGTCTGGGCGCACTGGTCGCTGCCGGCGTAGTCACTTATTTCGGCATGCTGCTGTTGATGGGCTTTCGTTTGCGCGACTTCAATCGCAAGGCGCTGAGCTGAGGCTTGGGCCTCGATAAACATGGGCGAACCGGCAGTTTTGTCGGCTCGATTACTTTGGGTTACGGTGTTGCCTGTCGTCGGCCGCCGGGTGTGGTTATAATCGACCACTTTATGAGCAAGAAGCGCGTTATGCAGCTGGTTCGAGGCCTCCACAACCTGCGCCCCCAGCATCGGGGCTGTGTCGCCACTATTGGCAACTTTGACGGTGTTCACCGTGGCCACCAGGCTATCCTGGCGAGGCTGCGTGAGCGCGCTATCGAGTTGGGCGTGCCCAGCTGCGTGGTGATTTTCGAGCCGCAGCCGCGAGAATTCTTCGCCCCGGACACGGCTCCAGCCCGCCTGGCCCGGCTGCGGGACAAACTGCAGCTGCTGGCCGACGAAGGTGTCGACCGGGTCCTGTGCCTGGCCTTCAACCAGCGCCTGAGCAAGCTCAGCGCCAGTGAGTTCGTCGATACCATTCTGGTGGACGGCCTCGGCGTGCAGCATCTTGAGGTCGGTGACGACTTCCGCTTTGGCTGTGACCGGGTCGGGGATTTCGATTTCCTGCAACAGGCCGGCGTCATGCAAGGCTTCACCGTCGAAGCGGCACAAACCGTTGAGCTGGACGGCATTCGTGTCAGCAGCACTCAGGTCCGAAATGCTTTGGCCGCAGCAGATTTTGCCTTGGCCGAACGCCTGCTCGGGCGTCCGTTCCAGATAACCGGGCGGGTGCTGCATGGCCAAAAGCTGGCGCGCCAGCTGGGTACGCCAACCGCCAACATTCAACTCAAGCGCCGTCGCGTGCCGTTGACCGGGGTTTACCTGGTCGACATTGATATCGACGGCAAGACCTGGCCCGGCGTCGCCAACATTGGCGTGCGGCCCACGGTACAAGGTGATGGCAAAGCCCACCTTGAAGTACACCTTTTAGATTTTGCCGGCGATCTGTATGACCGGCGTTTGACGGTGGTTTTCCACCACAAGCTGCGTGAAGAGCAGCGTTTCGCCTCTCTGGAGGCGCTTAAGACGGCGATCAATGCGGATGTTGCCGCCGCCCGTGCCCTGTCGCACCTAGCGCCAATCGCTAATGAAGAGCCTTAAATGACCGACTATAAAGCCACGCTAAACCTTCCGGACACCGCCTTCCCAATGAAGGCCGGCCTGCCTCAGCGCGAACCGCAGATTCTGCAGCGCTGGGACAGCATTGGCCTGTACGGTAAGTTGCGCGAGATTGGCAAGGATCGTCCGAAGTTCGTACTTCACGACGGTCCTCCGTACGCCAACGGCACGATTCACATCGGTCATGCGTTGAACAAGATTCTCAAGGACATGATCATCCGCTCGAAAACCCTGTCGGGTTTCGACGCGCCTTATGTTCCGGGCTGGGACTGCCACGGTCTGCCGATCGAGCACAAAGTCGAAGTGACCCACGGCAAGAACCTGGGCGCTGACAAGACCCGCGAACTGTGCCGTGCCTACGCCACCGAGCAGATCGAAGGCCAAAAGTCCGAATTTATCCGTCTGGGCGTGTTGGGCGACTTTGCCAACCCGTACAAGACCATGGATTTCAAGAACGAAGCCGGTGAAATCCGCGCGCTCGCCGAAATCGTCAAGGGCGGTTTCGTGTTCAAGGGCTTGAAGCCTGTGAACTGGTGCTTTGACTGCGGCTCGGCCCTGGCTGAAGCGGAAGTCGAGTACGAGAACAAGAAGTCCTCGACCATCGACGTGGCGTTCCCGATTGCCGACGAAGCCAAGCTGGCTGCCGCTTTCGGTCTGGCGTCGCTGGCCAAGCCTGCTTCGATCGTGATCTGGACCACCACCCCGTGGACCATTCCGGCCAACCAGGCGCTGAACGTTCACCCGGAATTCAACTACGCCCTGGTCGATGTCGGCGACAAACTGCTGGTGCTGGCTGAAGAGCTGGTCGAGTCGTGCCTGGCCCGTTACAGCCTGGAAGGTTCGGTCATCGCGACCACCACCGGTAAAGAGCTGGAACTGATCAACTTCCGTCACCCGTTCTACGATCGCCTGTCGCCGGTTTATCTGGCCGACTACGTTGAACTGGGCGCTGGCACCGGCGTGGTTCACTCCGCTCCGGCCTACGGCGTGGACGACTTCGTGACCTGCAAGAAATACGGCATGGTCAATGACGACATCCTCAACCCGGTTCAGAGCAACGGCGTTTACGTGACATCGCTGGAGTTCTTTGGCGGCCAGTTCATCTGGAAAGCCAACCCGGCCATCGTCGACAAGCTGACTGAAGTCGGTGCGCTGCTGCACACCACAATCATCGAACACAGCTACATGCACTGCTGGCGCCACAAGACCCCGCTGATCTACCGCGCCACCGCGCAGTGGTTCATCGGCATGGACAAAGAGCCTGTCAGCGGCGACACCCTGCGCAAACGCGCTCTCAAAGCCATCGAAGAGACTCAGTTCGTTCCGGCCTGGGGCCAGGCGCGCCTGCACTCGATGATCGCCAACCGTCCGGACTGGTGCATCTCTCGTCAACGCAACTGGGGCGTGCCGATCCCGTTCTTCCTGAACAAGGAAAGCGGCGAGCTGCACCCACGTACCGCCGAACTGATGGAAGAAGTCGCCAAGCGCGTTGAAGTCGAAGGCATCGAAGCCTGGTTCAAGATGGACGCCGCCGAGTTGCTCGGTGACGAAGCGCCGCAATACGACAAGATCAGCGACACCCTCGACGTCTGGTTCGATTCGGGCACCACGCACTGGCACGTCCTGCGCGGTTCGCACCCGATGGGTCATGAGACCGGTCCACGCGCCGACTTGTACCTGGAAGGCTCGGACCAACACCGTGGCTGGTTCCACTCGTCGCTGCTGACTGGTTGCGCGATCGACAATCACGCGCCGTACCGCGAGCTGCTGACTCACGGCTTCACCGTCGACGAGTCCGGCCGCAAGATGTCCAAGTCCCTGGGCAACGTGATCGCACCGCAAAAAGTCAACGACACCCTGGGCGCCGACATCATGCGTCTGTGGGTCGCTTCCACCGATTACTCGGGTGAAATGGCGGTTTCCGAGCAGATCCTGCAACGCAGTGCGGACGCCTACCGGCGTATCCGTAACACCGCGCGCTTCCTGCTCTCCAACCTGACCGGTTTCAACCCGGCCACCGACATCCTGCCGGCTGAAGAAATGCTCGCGCTGGACCGTTGGGCCGTGGACCGCACCTTGCTGCTGCAACGCGAGTTGCAAGAGCACTACGGCGAATACCGCTTCTGGAACGTCTACTCCAAGATCCACAACTTCTGCGTGCAGGAGCTGGGCGGTTTCTACCTCGACATCATCAAGGACCGTCAGTACACCACTGGCGCCAACAGCAAGGCCCGCCGTTCGGCGCAAACCGCGCTGTACCACATCTCCGAAGCGCTGGTGCGCTGGATCGCGCCGATCCTCGCGTTCACCGCCGACGAACTGTGGGAATACCTGCCGGGCGAGCGCAACGAATCGGTGATGCTCAACACCTGGTACGAAGGCCTGACCGAACTGCCGGACAACGTCGAACTGGGCCGCGCCTACTGGGAGCGGATCATGGCGGTGAAGGTCGCGGTCAACAAGGAAATGGAAATCCAGCGCGCGGCCAAGGCCGTCGGTGGCAACCTGCAAGCCGAAGTGACGCTGTTCGCCGAAGACGCGCTGAGCGCCGACCTGGCCAAGCTGAGCAACGAACTGCGTTTTGTGTTGATCACCTCGACTGCCAGCGTTGCGCCGTTTGTGCAGGCGCCAGCCGATGCCGTGGTTACCGAAGTCAGCGGCCTGAAGCTGAAAATCGTCAAGTCGGCCTTCGCCAAGTGCGCCCGTTGCTGGCACTGCCGTGAAGACGTCGGCGTGAACCCGGAGCATCCGGAAATCTGCGGTCGTTGCGTCGACAACATCAGCGGCGCTGGCGAGGTTCGTCACTATGCCTAATGCTGCTGGCCGTTTCGGACGGCTGAGCTGGCTCTGGTTGAGTTTGCTGGTCCTGGTCATCGACCAGGCCAGCAAGTTCTACTTCGAAGGCTCGTTGAAGATGTACCAGCAAATCGTGGTGATCCCCGATTACTTCAGCTGGACCCTGGCCTACAACACCGGCGCGGCGTTCAGCTTCCTGGCCGACAGCTCCGGCTGGCAGCGCTGGCTGTTTGCCCTGATCGCGGTGGTGGTCAGTGCGGTGCTGGTGGTGTGGCTCAAGCGTCTGGGACGCAACGAAACCTGGCTGGCCGTCGCTCTGGCGCTGGTGCTGGGCGGGGCGCTGGGCAATCTGTATGACCGCATTGCCCTGGGCCATGTGATCGACTTCATTCTGGTGCATTGGCAGAACCGCTGGTACTTCCCGGCGTTCAACTTCGCCGACAGTGCAATTACCGTCGGTGCCGTGATGCTTGCGCTGGACATGTTCAAAAGCAAAAAGACCGGAGAAGCCGTTCATGACTGAACAGGTATTGGCTGAGCAACGCATCCGCCAGAACACGGAAGTCACCTTGCACTTTGCACTGCGCCTGGAGAATGGCGACACCGTCGACAGCACCTTCGACAAAGCCCCGGCGACCTTCAAGGTCGGCGACGGTAACCTGTTGCCAGGCTTCGAAGCTGCACTGTTCGGCTTTAAGGCGGGCGACAAGCGTACGCTGACGATTCAGCCAGAAAACGCGTTCGGCCAGCCTAACCCGCAAAACGTACAGGTCATTCCGCGCTCGCAGTTCAAGGACATGGACCTGTCGCCGGGTTTGCTGGTGATCTTCAACGATGCGGCCAATACTGAGCTGCCTGGCGTGGTGAAGGAATTCGATGACGAGCAAGTGACCATCGACTTCAACCACCCGCTGGCCGGCAAGACATTGACGTTTGATGTCGAGATCATCAGCGTAAAATCGCTGTAACCTGTGGGAGCGAGCTTTTGTGGTGAGGGGATTTATCCCCGTTCGATTGCGAAGCAATCGTAAACCAGACAGCGCGTTCTGATTCAAGACCGCGGTGGTTGAGTTCAGGGGTGCTTCGCACCCCAACGGGGATAAATCCCCTCGCCACAACGGCTCGCACCCACAGTTTGTTTTTCACTGTTTTCGCGCGCAAGACACGAGGCACAGCATGCAAATCAAACTCGCCAACCCCCGTGGCTTCTGCGCCGGTGTGGACCGGGCGATCGAAATCGTCAACCGCGCCCTGGAAGTCTTCGGGCCGCCGATCTACGTGCGCCACGAAGTGGTCCACAACAAATTCGTCGTCGAAGACCTGCGGGCTCGCGGGGCGATTTTCGTCGAAGAACTGGATCAGGTGCCGGACGACGTCATCGTGATCTTCAGTGCCCATGGTGTTTCCCAGGCAGTGCGTACCGAAGCCGCTGGCCGTGGCCTGAAAGTATTCGACGCGACCTGCCCGCTGGTGACGAAGGTGCACATCGAAGTCGCGCGCTACAGCCGCGATGGCCGTGAATGCATCCTCATCGGCCACGCCGGTCACCCGGAAGTCGAAGGCACCATGGGCCAGTACGATGGCAGCAATGGTGGCGCGATCTATCTGGTTGAAGACGAGAAAGACGTCGCCTCGTTGCAGGTGGTCAACCCCGACAGACTGGCGTTCGTGACCCAGACCACCCTGTCCATGGACGACACAAGCCGCGTGATCGACGCTCTGCGTGCACGCTTCCCGGCGATCGGTGGTCCGCGCAAGGACGACATCTGCTACGCCACGCAAAACCGTCAGGACGCCGTCAAGCAACTGGCCGACGAATGCGACGTGGTACTGGTGGTCGGCAGCCCGAACAGCTCCAACTCCAACCGCTTGCGTGAACTCGCCGAACGCATGGCCACCCCGGCTTATCTGATCGACGGCGCCGAAGACCTGCAAAAGAGCTGGTTCGACGGTGTCGAGCGCATCGGCATCACCGCGGGCGCCTCTGCTCCGGAAGTGCTGGTGCGTGGCGTGATCCAGCAGCTGCAGGCCTGGGGTGCTACCGGGGCCGATGAATTGGCCGGTCGTGAGGAGAACATCACATTCTCCATGCCTAAAGAGTTGCGCGTGCGCTCCCTGCTTTAACTGTTTTCCCGACCGGACACAGCGCCTGCTCAGCCTTATCGCTGCGCAGGCTGACCCGACCGGTCGCGGCCAGTACCACCTGGAGTTGGCTGACCGGTTTGCGGGCTGCGCAAATGTGCAGTGTCCCTGCTTGAAAGGCCCGCCCAGGCATCTGCGGTTCGCCGATACGGCTGAAGCGCACGTATCGCTTGACCGGCCAATTGCCGACAACGGGCACCCCAGCGCTACTCGCGTGTTCAACAAGCAGCGGATTGCTGCTGTCCTCCGGCCCTTTGCCGCTGATATCCAGAATGATTCGCCAGCCCTGACCCCAGTCGTCGTTGATGCCATGAATGACGGTGGTCTGATTGCGTGCGAGTGCTTCGCTTCTGGCGGTGCGAATACCGCTGGCAAGCGACTTCGCCGCCTCTTCGCGATGATTCGATTCTGAAAGCGCCGCGAACGCCGGACTGACCAACAGCAGAACAATCCCGACAATTGTCAGTCCCATGAGCAGTTCGATCAGGCTGAAACCTCGTTGATGCATGTCATCTCCCTCCGTGGAGTGCTGCGAGCCGCGCAATCCGTGCGCGAGTAATGGCAAATCAACCGTACGCCAGCCGGTCGAATGTTCTAGCGTGTAGAAGCAGGTATAGCCGACGGCAACGGAGGGCATCGATGGATCATCGTACAAAAGGTTTCACGCTGATCGAGCTGTTGGTCTCGCTCGCGGTATTTTTGATCCTGATCACCCTGGCCGTGCCAGCGTTTACCCGGTCGGTGCAAGGCACCAAGGCCGACACCGAAATCGGCGACCTGCAACGCGGACTCAATTTCGCGCGACTTGAGGCCATCGACCGGGGCGTCACCACCCGGGTCCGCCCGACGGCAGGCGGCAGCGTCTGGACCGGAGAACTGACGGTCTATGACGGTACTGGCAATCTGGCCAATATATTGCGGGTTGTTCCAGCGATGAGCAGCGGCGCGGCTCTGACGCTACCCTTGGGAGTGACCGCTATCGATTTCAACAATCTGGGTGGTTTGTCGGCGCCGTCCGCACCCGTGGTGATCAGCTACGTATTGGGGGCGCAAAGCAGGACGCTGAATGTGTGTTTGAACGGACGAATTCTATTGGGTGGAAATTGCGGATGAGGGAACGGGGCAAACATGCACAGGAGGGCATGACGCTGATCGAAGTGCTGGTCGCGTTGGTGATTCTGACCGTGGGGCTGCTGGGGGCGGCGGCGATTCAGCTCAATGCGCTGAAGTACACCGACAGCTCGCGCATGACCAGCCAGGCCAGTTTTATCGCCTATGACATGATGGACCGTATCCGCGCCAACTCCGGTGCCGATTACACCGGGACGCCGCCGGCGGCGGGCAACCTGAACGTCGCCCGCGATCAGGATCTCTACGATTTCACCACCAACATCATCAATTTCGGCGGTGCCACGGCTACCGGCACCGTTGCGTTGAGCCAGCGGGTGTACACCATCACCATCACGTGGGATGACTCGCGCGCCGCCAATACCGCCAACTCGCGCCGCAGCTTTGTCTTGACCAGTCGTGCCACTGTCGACCCGGTGGCAACGCCATGAGGCGGTCCAACAGCGGTTTCGGGCTGATCGAATTGTTGATCGCCCTCGCATTGAGCCTGATTGTCGTGCTGGGCGTGGCACAGATTTTCATCGCCGCCAAGAACACCTACGTCAGCCAGAACACCGCCGCCGCCATGCAGGAAGACGCGCGCTTCGTGCTCAGCAAAATGATTCAGGAAATTCGCATGGTCGGCATGTTTGGCTGCCTGGGGACCATCACCGACTCGAGCACTTCTGGCGACTTCAACGCCGGTCAGATAACGCCCATCAGTTGGGATAACGCCAACCTCAAGTTGACGCTGGTGACCGCCGATGTCGGGAGCAGTGGCGGGGTGCCGGCCTGGACGGTGATCTCCGACTGTCGAAACACGGCAACGGCCTACACGGGCGCACGAGTACCGGCCACGGGGTTTCTGGCGTTTCCGATCCGGCGTCTGATCTATAGCTTCAGCAACAACAAAATCATGATGGGCTCCGGTACCGGCACGCCTGCCCAGTTCGTGCTGGTCGATAACGTCAGTACCTTCAGCGTGCTCTTTGGCCTCGCCAATTCTGCCACTGATGTAGCCGCTTCCAGCTACAGCGCAAATCCGTCCGACCCCGCACGAATTCGAAGCGTGCGCCTGACGCTGACGCTCTTTGACCCGAACAGTCGGGTAAAAAATCAAACCTTCACCGTGGTTGCCGCCTTGCGCAACAGGTTGCCATGAGGAAGACCTCCATGAATGTTCACCCCCAGCGGGGAATGGCGCTGCTGGTCAGCCTGGTGTTTCTGCTGCTGCTGACCTTGATCGGTATTTCATCGATGCAGAACGCCACCCTTCAGGAGAAAATGGCCGGCAGCGTAAGTTTGCGCAACCAGTCGTTCCAGGGCGCCGAAGCGGCGCTACGCGTGGGAGAAAGTGCGGTGCAGCTGGACAGCTATTCATTGCCAGTCTGCAGCCAATGCGCACCACCGGCGGACTCGTCGACGGTCACCGGCGCCGGTGCCGGTTCCTCCGGCGTGACCTGGATCGCCTCCGGCAGGGGGTTTTACGCGGTGCAGAACATCGGCACCACGGTCAACGCCGTGAATGTGCCGAGCAACACCTCGGCGACGCTTTACCGGGTGACCGCCGTCGGTATCGCCGGCAACTCGCGCAGCGTCGTGGAGAGTATTTATGCGAAGTATTAAAGGGCGAGGCGGGTGGTGGTCGCTGTTGTGCGGCGTTGTACTGGCGCTTTACCTGTCGGCTCCGGCCTACGCCTTCACGCCTTCGGACTCTCCGCTGTTGAGCGCTGCGGCCGTCGCTCCGAACGTCATGCTGCTGATCGACGACTCGGGGAGCATGAACAACATCATTTGGGCGCCGGGTTTCAATCCGACGACCAACTACGCGCAGATCGCGATTTGCAGTTCAAACTTTTCCTGTGTGAGCGGGCAGAGTCTGGACATGGATGACAGCAATATTTTGCTGTCCAGCCTGAACCGCGGCGGCTGCTCGACCAGTGGCAACTGGTACGGTTTTTATCGAGGCTTTCTTGGATTGACGCCCGTCTGCCTGAAGCTGCCGGACCCGGTGGGTAATGAAAATACGCGTTACACCGCCAACTACCTGGCCTATCTGCTGGGGCTGGCCAACGGTTCGAACAAGGATTTCACCAGCGGTACCAGTGCAATTCCCAATGACTACCGGATCAGCGTGGCACAGGATGTCTCCACAGGCCTGGTCGCCAGCAATCGCTCTCTGCGTATCGGCCTTGCAACGTTCAATCCACCCACGAGCAGCAACTCCGGTGGCGGTGGGTTCATCGCCCGATCGATCAGTGATCTCTCGGCGGTCAGTGGCAGCATCACCCAGGCCCAGGCGGATGCCAACTACAACAACCTGATCTCTGCCATCAATGGCTTGGGTGCCGTAGCCAACACGCCGCTGGCGGAAACCTACTATGAAATAAACCGTTATTTTCGGGGCCTGGCGCCGTTCTACAACTCGACGCCTGCTACTTACACCAGTCCGATTCAGTATCGCTGTCAGAAAAACTATGGCGTCGTGATCACCGATGGCTTGCCGACCTTTGACCGGACTTTTCCGACGACCGATCCCCTGGGTGGTACTCGCTTGCCCAATTGGGATGGCGTGAATAACGATGGTGACAACCTGAATGGTGACGGAGAAGGCGACACGCTGTATCTGGACGACATCGCCAAGTTCTCCTTCGACATCGACATGCGTTCCACGGGCAACGATCTGGCAGGCAAAAGCTGGAACGCAGCGGATTTCCCGAAACAGAACATGAACACCTACACCGTGGGTTTTACCGCCGCGAACCAGATGTTGTCGGACGCGGCCAACTACGGGCAAGGCAAGTACTATCAGGCGACCGACAGCGCAGGGCTCAACAGTGCACTGTCCTCGGCGCTGAGCGACATCACCTCGAAGGCCGGTTCCGGCGGCAGCGGCGTCACCAGCGGGACCACCCTGGCCAGCAACTCAAGTTACTTCCAGACCAGTTATGACCCGAAGGACTGGCGCGGCACGATCAGATCCTTTGGCTTCACCTCAGCGGGGTTCGTGAACACCAGCGCGACGTTGTGGACCACTGACACCACCATCGTTCCCGGGGCAACGGCGCCGACCTATCAGTCGTGGAATACCCTGACAAATGCGGCGGTCACGCTGGCCTATGGCAGTTTCTCCCCGGCACAGCAGACCTCCCTCAGCCAAGGCCTGCCCACCGGTATCACCGGCAGCGATCTGGTGGAGTGGAGCAAGGGCACCAACAAAACCGGGCTGAAAGTACGCAGCGTGCTACTTGGCGACATCATCAACTCGCCCCTCGTGCTGGCTTCACCCACGGATAAAACCGCCTCCGATCTGGTGGGGGACACTGCCTACAGCACCTACCTGACCACCAAATCCACCAACATGAGCTCCAGCCTGGTGGTGAATGCCAACGACGGGTTTGTAAATGTCATCAACTCGGCCAATGGCGCCCGGCGTTATGCCTTTATGCCTTCCAGCGTGTTGCCATCGCTGCGCTACATTGCCGACCCGACCTACATCAACGGCGTGAGCCACAAGTTTCTGGTCGACGGTCAGGTCGGGGTGTTCGATGCTCAATTCAGCGCTGCCTGGAAAACTGTCGCCATTGGCGGAACCGGAGCAGGCGGCAAGACCTTTTATGCGTTGCAGCTGTTCGACGCATCAGCGGGTAACGTGTTCAAGGCACTGTGGGAAATCAGTGCGCCGGCCACGGCCAACACCGCGAACGTTTTCAATGATCTGGGTTATGCCTATGCACGCCCGGAAGTGGCACGCTTGGCCGACGGTCGATGGGCAGCGTTCATTTCCAACGGATATGGCAGCAACTCCGGGTTGGCGGCGTTGTACGTGTTGGACATTCGCGACGGCTCGTTGATCAGGAAAATCGTGGTAGACAGCACCGATACCAACAATGGCCTGTCGTCGGTGAAGCTCAGGGTCAATTCGCAGAATGTGGTGCAGGCCGCCTATGGCGGCGATTTGCGAGGGCGGTTATGGAAGTTCGATTTGAGCGCTACCGCTCCCGATTCCTGGGGCGTGGCATTTTCCGGCAAGCCGTTGTTTACCACGGCGGGTGGCGCCACCCAGCCGATTACCGTGCAGCCTTTGCTGGCGGACAATTCGCTGGGCGGCAAGGAAGTATTTTTCGGCACCGGCAAATTCAACGAGACTGCCGACAAGACCAACAAGGATTTGCAGGCGTTCTACGCCGTGTGGGACGCAGAAGGCGGGGCCGGTCAGATCACCGTGTCCGGTTTGCAGGCTCAAGCGGTGACCGGTGTGTTCTCCGGCAGCACCGGGCAATTCATCACCACCAGCCAGAACGAAGTGACCTATCCGGCGGAGAAGGGCTGGTACTTGCCGCTGGTGTACAACAACGTGCTGACAGGGGAGCGGGTGATCAATCAGGCCAGTCTGGTACTGGGGCGGATCATCTTTACCACGGCGAGTGTGGACACCACCGACCCGTGTGCCAGCTTCGGTACCGGCAAACTGGTCGAACTGGATGCGTTCAGCGGTAAGATGCTCAACTATGCGGTGCTCGACACCAACAACGATGGGACGGTCGACAGCATTGACACGGTGTCCAGCGGATTGGTTTTTACCGGCGGCATCCCGACCCTGAACGCCATCGTCAACGGCGCGTCCCGCAAGATCGTGAACGATTCCAGTGGCGGCATCAGCACCCTGGTGGAAAAATCCGGCGGCGGCAGCCGCCGCATCATGTGGCGTCAAATACAGTAAGTGAGAATTCAGGAATGCGCAGATCCAACCGAGGTTTCACCCTGATCGAAATCATGATCGTGATTGCGATCATCGGGATCGTCATGACCATTGCCGCCCCGAGCCTCACCGAGTACGTGAAAAAGGGTCGCCGCACAGAGGTGGCCGGGCTGCTGTCCGAGCAGGCGCAGATCCTTGAGCGGTTCTACTCGAAGAACAATGTCTATACCGCCGCCACCGGGCTGAGCGCCGGCAATGACTTTTACACCATCACGCCGACCCTGACCGATCAAACCTTCGTGCTGACGGCAACGCGCAAGACTGGCACAGCGATGGCGACCGACAAGTGCGGGGATTTCACCCTCACCAATACGGGCGTCAGAAGCATGGTCAATGCAACGTCCGGGCTTGCCACCAAAGATTGCTGGGGTCGCTGAGTTCCTTTTTCGGGCGTCTTTTGCGCCCTCTGTCTATTTATCGGTTGGATCAGAACATGAGCAGGCAACAGCAAGTGGTGATTGTCGGTGGCGGCGTGATTGGGCTGCTGACGGCATTCAATCTCGCGTCCGAAGTGCAAAGTGTTGTGTTGCTGGATCGTTCGAGCGTCGGTCAGGAATCGTCATGGGCCGGTGGCGGGATTGTTTCGCCGCTCTACCCGTGGCGCTACAGCCCGGCAGTCACCGCGCTGGCGCATTGGTCCCAGGACTTTTATCCACAGCTCGGTGAGCGACTGTTTGCAGCGACGGGGGTTGATCCGGAAGTGCACACCACCGGCCTGTACTGGCTGGATCTGGATGACGAGGCCGAGGCGCTGGCCTGGGCCGAGCGGGAAAACCGCCCGCTGCGGGCTGTGGATATCTCGGCGGCACACGACGCCGTGCCCGTGCTGGGTGGCGGGTTTTCCCGGGCGATCTACATGGCCGACGTGGCCAACGTGCGCAATCCGCGACTGGTGAAGTCCCTCAGGGCCGCGTTGCTGGCGCTGCCGAACGTGACAATCCGTGAGCAGTGCGAAGTCAGCAGGTTTATTCGTGAAGGCAATGAAATCGTTGGCGTGCATACCTTGGCGGGCCCTGTTCATGGTGATCAGGTGGTCCTGACGGCGGGCGCCTGGAGTGGCGACTTGCTGAAGAGCCTGGACCTGGAACTGCCGGTCGAGCCGGTCAAAGGCCAGATGATCCTGTACAAGTGCGCGGCGGACTTCCTGCCGAGCATGGTGCTGGCCAAGGGGCGTTATGCGATTCCCCGGCGCGACGGGCATATTCTGATTGGCAGTACGCTGGAGCATGAAGGCTACGACAAGACGCCGACCGACTCGGCACTGGAGAGCCTGAAGGCATCGGCTGTGGAGTTGATTCCTGCCCTGGCGGATGCCGAAGTGGTGGGGCATTGGGCCGGATTGCGCCCGGGTTCGCCAGAGGGGATTCCCTATATTGGCCGAGTGCCGGGGTTCGACGGGCTTTGGCTCAATTGCGGGCATTACCGTAATGGGCTGGTGTTGGCGCCAGCGTCGTGTCAGTTGTTTGTGGATGTGATGCTGGGGAGGACACCGATTATTGATCCTGCGCCGTATGCCCCCGAGGGTCGGATCTAGTCGCAGAATCTTCAGCACCTGTCAGATAGCAATCGCGAGCAGGCTCGCTCCCACATTGGATCTGCGACCGACGCCAATCCCCTGTGGGAGCGAGCCTGCTCGCGATGGGGCCTTCAATCCAGCCCCAATTTCTTGAGTCGATAACGCATCGACCTGAACGACAGATTCAACCGCTGAGCCGCCGCCGTGCGGTTCCAGCGGGTTTCCTCCAACGCCTGGAGGATGAGTTTGCGTTCGACGTTTTCCAGATAGTCTTCCAGGTTGTCGATCTGCGTCAGGTCCGGCACGCCGTTCTCTGCCGTGCAGTTGCCTTCGGCCAGCCGCAAGTCGCTGGCTTCGATCTGTTTGTTCTCGCACAGGGTATAAGCCCGTTCCAGCACGTTCTCCAGTTCCCGCACGTTGCCCGGGAAACGGTAGCTTTTCAGCGCATCGAGGGCCTGTGGGTGGAGTTTTGCGGCGGGTTCGCCGCTGCCGGCCGCCAGACGCTTGAGCACATGACTGGCCAGCGGCTCGATGTCGTCGCGGCGCTCGCGCAACGGCGGGACGCGCAGCTCGATCACATTCAACCGGTAGTACAAATCCTGGCGAAAGCGTTCGGCGCTGACTTCGGCGTCGAGGTCTTTGTGGGTGGCGCAAAGAATGCGCACATCGACCACCACTTCTTGCTGCCCGCCGACACTGCGAATGGCTTTTTCCTGAATGGCCCGGAGCAGTTTGACCTGCATTGCCAATGGCAGATCAGCCACTTCGTCGAGAAACAGTGTGCCGCCATGGGCGGCCTGGAACAGCCCGGGTTTGTCTTCGATGGCGCCGCTGAAACTGCCTTTGCGATGACCGAAGAATTCGCTTTCCATCAACTCCGACGGAATCGCCCCGCAGTTGACCGGGACGAACGGCTGATTCGCCCGCGGACCCTGTTCGTGAATCAACCGGGCGACCAATTCCTTGCCGCTGCCGGATTCGCCGCTGATGTAGACCGGTGCCTGGCTACGGGCGAGTTTGTCGATTTGTTTACGCAGGTTGCGCATTGGTGCTGAGTCGCCCAACAACCGGCGATCGATAGCGGTACTGGCGCCGCCCGGTGCCGCCAGGCGCAGGGCGCTGCTGACCAGTTCGCGCAGGCGTGTCAGGTCGACCGGTTTGGTCAGGAAGTCAAAGGCGCCTGCCTTGAGGGCGTTGATGGCCGTTTCGAGGCTGCCGTAGGCGGTAATCATCGCCACCGGCACTTGTGGATAACGCTGCTGGATGTACTGCACTAGTTCAAGGCCGGTGCCGTCGGGCAGGCGCATGTCGGTCAGGCACAGGTCGAAAGTTTCCCGCGTCAGCAACGCCTGGGCTTCTCCAAGGTTGCGGGCACTGTAGGTATCGAGTTTCATCCGTCCCAGGGTGATTTCCAGGAGTTCGCGGATATCCGGTTCGTCGTCGACGATCAGGACTTTGGGCTGAGGGCTCGTATTCAACTTTGTTTCCGTCCGTGAGCAAAAGTAATGCGAAAGCAGCCGCCGCCTTGGCGTGGTTTGAAGTCTAGGCGGGCCTGATTGCTTTCGCACAGCTCACGGGACAGATAAAGCCCCAGGCCAGTGCCCTGGCTACTGGTGGTGAAGAACGGTTCGAACAAATGCGTCTGTTGGTCCGGTGCCACGCCGGGGCCGTTGTCCAGGACTTCAAGCATCGGCAACTGGCTGTCGGGGTCGACAAACAACTCGAGCCAGACCTGCGCCAGGTTGTGATTCAGGGCGCTATGGCGCCAGGCATTGCGCAACAGATTGTCGAGAATCTGAGTCAGTTGATTGGGGTCCATCAGGGTTTTGAAGTCGCCCGAGCCGATGCGCAGGTGAATCAGCTGGTGCTCGGTCGCCCCTTCGCGGGTTTCGGCGACGAAGTGCTCAAGCCACGGCTTCAGATCAAGCCGTTGCGGTACGGTTTGCTGGCGGCGGGACAGTTGCAGGACGTTTTCGATAACCCGATTCATTCGCTGAGAGTGGTCTTGGATAATCTGCGTCAGACGCCGATCCGCGCCGTTCAGTTCCTCAGACTCGCGCAGCAATTGCGCGGCATGACTAACGGCACCCAGTGGGTTACGGATTTCATGGGCGATGCCGGCGGTCAATCGACCGAGTGCGGCGAGTTTCAGCTGCTGCGCTTGTTGAGCGATCTGGGCAAGGTCTTCGAGAAACACCAGGGTCTGATGATTCGGGCTTTGGTCCAGCGCAATGAAGCTGGGCTGCAGTTCGAGGCCACTGCTGGCAATTTTCAGGCTTTGCGGGCGCAACGACGGATTGGTGAACCACAGTTGAAGGCGTTCGACCAATGTCGGCGAATAATCGTCGATCAACCGACCGTCGAGGTTTTTCTGCCCCAACAAAATCAAGGCGCTGTGATTGGCCAGTTGCACCCGCCGTTGAGCATCCAGCACCAGAATGCCCGTGCGCATGCGATGCAGGATCAATGCGTTGAGCGCCTCCAGGCCAACCACTTCACTGGCCCGCTGTTCGGCGAGGCTTTCGCTGTCTTCCAGACGCCTGATCAGACCTTGCACCAGCAATGCCGCTGCAAAGCAGAGCGCGCCGAGGGTGCCGACTTGCAGGTAATCGCTGGGACTGATCGGGTGACTGAAGCTCAGGAGGAAGCTGAAGCCGACGATGCCCAGGGCGGCGACCGCTGCTATCAGCAGGCCGATGCGCCCGCGCAACAAAGTGTTGCTGATGGCCACCGAGACGATCAGCAAGTTGCCGATGGCGCTCGCCACGCCGCCACCCGCGTAGAACAGGCCGCAGAGCAGCAGTACATCGATCAGTGCGAGGGCGAAAAGCTGTGCCGGCCGTCGGGTGTTCTCCCAAAAGACCACCAGCAAGATGTTCAGCACCAGGTACAACCAACTGCCACTGCGCAGCAGGTCGTCCTGGGCGAAGGCCAGCAACTGGTTGTCCATGTTGCTGGAAATCAACAGCACCAGAGTGATGCCGACGCTTAAACGGTAGAGATGATAAAGGCGCAGCAGTCGCTGGGCCTGTTTGCCACCGGGACTGGACGTCTCAGCGACCACTTGGGCCCGGGCCTTGCTCAAGGTGAGCCTGGCTGCAATACCACTGTTGTTGAAGGCTCAGCGCGCGGTCGCGAGGCAGGTGAACGCCGCAATGAGCGCAGCGGACCATGGGCGCCGCATCCCGCTCGGCGGAAGACCTGGGCGTGGACGCCGAAGCCTTGAACTTGCGCCAGAACCATACCGCAGCGGCAATCAGGGCGATCCAGAATAATAAACGAAGCATGGTGAGCGGCTTTATCAGCTAATGAACAGGCAGTTTAGCCAAGGACCCGAGCCGCGCACAGCGCAATAAAAAAGGGAGACTCAAGAGTCTCCCTTTTTTGCACAACCTGATGTGTCAGTCGAACACGCCGAAGGTCATGTAGCTAAACCACGAGCGGTCTTCGTTGTTGCCTTGGGCTTCGTGTTCCTCTTCTTCGATCACGTCGCCATCTGCATCTTTAGGCTTGAGATCGTTCGGAATCGCGTCCTTGGCATCCTGGAACTGCTTCTGCACGTCCTGGTTGGCGCGGGTTTCGCCCGGTGGCAGCGGCGGACGGGATTCGATCAGGCCCAGAGTGGCCTTGCTCAGCCACGAACGGTTGTCGGCTTCGTCGACCGAAGGCTTGAACTGACCGTCCACCAGGCTTGGGTGGTTCGGGTAGTTGAGCTTCAGGGTTTCGAGGCTGGTGGCTGCCAGGTCGTCCAGGTGCAGACGCTGGTAGGCTTCGGTCATCACCGCCAGGCCGTCGCCGACCGATGGGGTTTCCTGGAAGTTTTCCACCACGTAACGGCCACGGTTCGCGGCGGCGACATAGGCCTGACGAGTCAGGTAGTAGTCGGCGACGTGAATCTCGTAGGAGGCCAGCAGGTTGCGCAGGTAGATCATGCGCTGCTTGGCATCCGGCGAGTAGCGGCTGTTCGGGAAGCGGCTGGTCAGCTGGGCGAACTCGTTGTAGGAGTCGCGAGCGGCACCCGGGTCACGCTTGGTCATGTCCAGCGGCAGGAAGCGCGCCAGCAGGCCAACGTCCTGGTCAAAGGAAGTCAGACCCTTGAGGTAGTAAGCGTAATCCACGTTCGGATGCTGCGGGTGCAAGCGAATGAAACGCTCGGCAGCAGACTTGGCAGCTTCTGGCTCGGTGTTTTTGTAGTTGGCGTAAATCAGCTCGAGTTGAGCCTGATCGGCGTAGCGCCCGAACGGATAACGCGACTCCAGCGCCTTCAGCTTGGCTGTGGCGGCGGTGTAGCTATTGTTGTCCAGATCGGTCTGAGCCTGCTGGTACAGCTCGACTTCGCTAAGGTTTTCGTCTACGACTTCCTTCGATGAGCAAGCAGCGGTCAATGCGAGGATGGCGATCAGCAGCAGGTGTTTCACTTGCATGGCGGCTTGCGTCCCTATGACGGCCGCTGTCTTGGGCGGGGCCGTCCTGTTATGATGAGCGCCCCGTTGAATAGCCTCGGGGCAAAAGACGCCGTATTTAACCACAAGCGCGCAGCCGAAACCAAAGGCTGTGCCGACGCCTAGTCTGAGCATGTCCGATAAAATTGAACTTCGCGCAGAGGTGCCGTCCGAATTGGGCGGCCAACGCCTCGATCAAGTCGCCGCACAATTATTCGCTGAGCACTCGCGCTCGCGCCTTTCCGCCTGGATCAAAGACGGCCGCCTGACTGTGGATGGGGCGGTTATCCGCCCGCGAGACATCGTTCATGGTGGTGCCATTCTTGAACTGACTGCCGAGCAGGAAGCTCAGGGCGAATGGATCGCTCAGGACATCGAGCTGGACATCGTCTATGAAGATGACGACATCCTGGTGATCAACAAGCCTGCGGGCCTGGTTGTGCATCCGGCTGCCGGTCACGCCGATGGCACCCTGCTCAACGCCTTGCTGCACCACGTGCCGGACATTATCAATGTGCCCCGCGCCGGTATCGTGCATCGCCTCGACAAGGACACCACCGGTCTGATGGTGGTGGCCAAGACCATTCAGGCGCAGACACAGCTTGTCACGCAATTGCAGAGCCGCAGCGTAAGCCGGATCTACGAATGCATCGTGATCGGTGTGGTGACGGCCGGCGGCAAGATCAACGCGCCGATCGGTCGTCACGGCCAGCAACGCCAGCGCATGGCCGTGATGGAAGGGGGCAAGCAAGCCGTCAGCCATTACCGCGTGCTCGAGCGTTTCCGCTCCCACACTCACGTGCGGGTGAAGCTGGAAACCGGTCGTACGCACCAGATTCGTGTGCACATGGCTCACATCAACTATCCGTTGGTCGGAGACCCTGCCTACGGCGGTCGATTCCGCATTCCGCCGGCAGCCAGTGTGACCATGGTCGAGTCGTTGAAGGCATTCCCGCGTCAGGCCCTGCATGCGCGGTTCCTGGAGCTGGATCACCCGACCACCGGTAAGCGCATGAGCTGGGAATCGCCACTGCCGGACGATTTCGTCTGGTTGCTGACCCTGCTCAAGCAAGACCGCGAGGCGTTCATCGGATGAGTGACTGGCTGATTCCCGACTGGCCTGCGCCTGCCGGGGTGAAAGCCTGTGTGACCACCCGTGCGGGCGGCGTCAGTCTGGCGCCGTTCGACAGCCTCAACCTCGGCGATCACGTCGACGACAGCCCCGAAGCTGTTGCCGAAAACCGCCGTCGCCTCACCGATCATTTTTCTATTCAGCCGGCCTGGTTAAAGCAGGTTCACGGCATTGCCGTGGCTCACGCGGACCCAAGCCTCACAGCCACTGCCGACGCCAGCTGGACGGCAACCCCCGGGATTGCCTGCGCGGCAATGACTGCCGATTGCTTGCCGGCCTTGTTTTGCGACCGCGCCGGCACACGCGTCGCGGCAGCCCACGCCGGTTGGCGTGGATTGGCAGCGGGGGTGCTTGAAGCAACCCTCGACAGTCTCGATGTGCCACCAGAAGATGTGCTGGTCTGGCTCGGTCCGGCCATTGGCCCGCAAGCCTTTGAAGTTGGCCCCGAAGTGCGCGAGACCTTCGTCCAGCAACTGTCCGACGCGGCCAAAGCCTTTGTGCCCAGCCAAAATGCTGGCAAATTCATGGCTGACATCTATGAGCTGGCGCGTTTGCGTCTGGCAGTGCGTGGTGTCACCGCTGTTTATGGTGGCGGTTTCTGCACCGTGACCGACCCTCGCTTCTTTTCTTATCGCCGCAGTCCTCGCACCGGTCGGTTTGCCTCCCTTGTCTGGCTCGAAGACTAGACTTCTCTGATCTGCATCAACTGATCGACGCTTGAAACTCCCAGAATCGACCGCATCTATAACGGTATCTGGCAGGTTTCTTCATTCAGGATGTTTTATAGGTCCGGCCTGCTCAAAAGGAAGGTGACCCATGCGTATAGATCGTTTAACCAGCAAATTGCAGTTAGCTCTATCCGACGCCCAATCGCTGGCCGTCGGCCTTGACCATCCCGGCATCGAGCCGGCGCACTTGATGCAGGCCATGCTCGAACAGCAGGGTGGTTCGATCAAACCCCTGCTGATGCAGGTCGGTTTCGACGTCAACAGCTTGCGTAAAGAGCTGACCAAAGAGCTCGACCAGCTACCGAAAATCCAGAACCCGACCGGCGACGTGAATATGTCGCAGGACTTGGCGCGTCTGCTCAACCAGGCTGATCGTCTGGCCCAGCAGAAGGGTGATCAGTTCATCTCCAGCGAATTGGTGCTGCTCGCCGCCATGGATGAGAACAGCAAGCTCGGCAAGTTACTGCTCGGCCAGGGAGTCAGCAAAAAAGCCCTGGAAAATGCCATCAACAACCTGCGCGGCGGTGAGGCTGTCAATGACGCCAACCACGAAGAATCGCGCCAGGCGCTGGACAAATACACCGTCGACCTGACCAAGCGCGCCGAAGAAGGCAAGCTCGATCCGGTGATCGGCCGTGACGACGAAATTCGCCGGACCATTCAGGTGCTGCAACGCCGCACCAAGAACAACCCGGTACTGATCGGCGAACCTGGCGTCGGTAAAACCGCCATCGCCGAAGGCCTGGCCCAGCGCATCATCAACGGTGAAGTGCCGGACGGTCTCAAGGGCAAGCGCTTGTTGTCCCTGGACATGGGGTCGCTGATTGCCGGTGCCAAGTACCGCGGCGAGTTCGAAGAACGCCTCAAATCCTTGCTCAATGAGCTGTCGAAGCAGGAAGGGCAGATCATTCTGTTCATCGACGAACTGCACACCATGGTCGGCGCCGGCAAAGGCGAAGGCTCGATGGATGCGGGCAATATGCTCAAGCCTGCGCTGGCACGCGGTGAGCTGCATTGCGTCGGCGCGACCACGCTCAATGAGTACCGCCAATATATAGAGAAGGATGCGGCCCTAGAACGGCGCTTCCAGAAAGTCCTGGTGGACGAGCCGAGCGAAGAAGACACCATCGCGATTCTGCGTGGCCTCAAAGAGCGTTACGAGGTTCACCACAAAGTGGCGATCACCGACGGCGCCATCATTGCCGCGGCCAAGCTCAGCCATCGCTACATTACGGATCGTCAGCTGCCGGACAAGGCCATCGACCTGATTGACGAAGCGGCCAGCCGTATCCGCATGGAGATCGACTCCAAGCCGGAAGTACTGGACCGTCTGGAGCGCCGACTGATTCAGCTGAAGGTGGAATCCCAGGCGCTGAAGAAAGAAAGCGACGACGCGGCGAAGAAACGCCTGGAGAAACTCCAGGAAGAAATCGTTCGTCTTGAGCGTGAGTATTCGGACCTCGAAGAAATCTGGAATTCGGAAAAAGCCGAAGTCCAGGGTTCTGCGCAGATCCAGCAGAAAATCGAACAGTCCCGTCAGGAACTGGAAGCCGCGCGCCGCAAAGGCGACCTGAACCGCATGGCCGAGCTGCAATACGGGGTCATCCCGGATCTGGAGCGCAGCCTGCAGATGGTCGATCAGCACGGCAAAAGCGAGAACCAGTTACTGCGCAGCAAGGTGACCGAGGAAGAGATCGCCGAAGTCGTCTCGAAGTGGACCGGCATTCCTGTGTCGAAAATGCTCGAAGGCGAGCGCGACAAGCTGATGAAGATGGAAAGCCTGCTGCACCAGCGCGTGATCGGTCAGGACGAAGCGGTGATCGCCGTGTCCAATGCGGTAAGGCGTTCGCGAGCCGGGTTGTCAGACCCCAATCGCCCGAGCGGCTCGTTCATGTTCCTCGGCCCGACCGGTGTCGGTAAAACCGAGCTGTGCAAGGCCCTGGCAGAATTCCTCTTTGATACCGAAGAGGCGATGGTGCGGATCGACATGTCAGAGTTCATGGAGAAACACTCCGTGGCCCGACTGATTGGTGCGCCACCAGGCTACGTGGGCTATGAAGAGGGCGGTTACCTGACCGAGGCGGTGCGTCGCAAGCCTTATTCGGTGATCCTGCTGGACGAGGTCGAGAAGGCCCACCCGGATGTCTTCAACGTCTTGCTGCAAGTGCTGGAAGATGGGCGCCTGACCGACAGCCATGGCCGCACGGTGGATTTCAAAAACACCGTGATCGTCATGACCTCCAACCTGGGCTCGGTGCAGATCCAGGAGCTGGTCGGTGATCGCGAGGCCCAGCGTGCGGCGGTGATGGATGCGATTTCCACGCACTTCCGGCCGGAGTTCATCAACCGTGTCGACGAAGTGGTGATCTTCGAGCCATTGGCGCGGGATCAGATCGCGGGCATTACCGAGATCCAGTTGGGTCGCCTGCGCAGTCGCTTGACGGAACGCGAGCTGAAACTGGAGCTCAGTCCAGAGGCCATGGACAAGCTGATCGCTGTCGGTTACGACCCGGTGTATGGCGCACGGCCGCTCAAACGAGCGATCCAGCGCTGGATCGAGAACCCGTTGGCGCAGCTGATTCTGTCGGGTCGTTTCATGCCTGGCGATACGGCTGTCGGCACGGTGGAGAACGACGAAATCGTATTTGCCTGACCCGCAACGGCAATGAAATAAACAAGGCCTCGCATCGCGAGGCCTTTTTTTCGTCAGGTTGTTGAACTGAAAGGAAAAGGCTTGTAAAGTGCGCCCCGCAGTAAGTCACCCGCAAGGGTTTCTGCTCCCCAAGCAGGAATCTGAAATAAGTTGCAAATCATTAACTTGAATGCGATTTAAGGGGTTGACAGAGGTGCTTAAGATTGTAGAATAGCGCGCCTCAGACACACGAACGCAGCGATGCGAACGGGTCGAAGAGAGTGCAACATAGCGTCAAACGTTGTAATTGAAATATGTAGTTCCGTGATAGCTCAGTCGGTAGAGCAAATGACTGTTAATCATTGGGTCCCAGGTTCGAGTCCTGGTCACGGAGCCAATTTCAAACCGGGGTATAGCGCAGTCCGGTAGCGCGCCTGCTTTGGGAGCAGGATGTCAGGAGTTCGAATCCCCTTACCCCGACCATTTTTGGGTCGTTAGCTCAGTTGGTAGAGCAGTTGGCTTTTAACCAATTGGTCGTAGGTTCGAATCCCACACGACCCACCATTTTTGAAACCAGTTAACGCTGGAATCAGATCTTAAGATCAGACGCCAAAAGCTCTGTTCGCAGAAGGCGCCTTTAAAAGGTGCCTTTTTTTTACCGGGGTATAGCGCAGTCCGGTAGCGCGCCTGCTTTGGGAGCAGGATGTCAGGAGTTCGAATCCCCTTACCCCGACCATATTAAAAATCCTCGTATCGAAAGATACGGGGATTTTTTTTGTCTTCGATTTTTGTCTTCGAGAAACAACACTTCAGTCATCGTACAACCTGCCGATAACGAGGCGACGGGGTACTGCCGAAACAACGCCCCTTATCCAAGCCATTACAACAATAGGGCGTTCGTTATGTTGCTTCGTCAGTTGAATATCGCACCTCGGGCCGCCTTGGGCTTCGCCCTGATTGCCGTGTTGGTCGCCTTGCTCGGGGTTTTCGCATTGGGGCAGATGTCGAGTATTCGCGACAGCGAGGTGGCCGTGGAGAAACAATGGCTACCGAGCATCCGCGGCGGTGACGAGATCCGCGAGATCATGCTGCGCATCCGCACCATTTCCCTGCGCATGGCCCTCGATCGGGACCCCAAGAATATTCCTGTGTATCGCGGCCAGATGGATACCCGCGACAAAGAGCTGAGCGAGAAGATTGCGGCCTACGACCAGTTGGTCACTACCGTCGAAGGCAAGGCGTTGTATGACCAGTTCAAAACCACCTTCGCGGCGTATCGTGCCGGCATTGCCCAATCGTTCTCACTGGCGGAGCAGGGACGTCGTGACGAACTGACCAAGCTGCTACTGATCGACATGAAAACTGTGGTCGATGGCTCCGGTAAGCAGCTCAATGACCTGGCCGATCTGTTCGCCAGACAGGTCGCCGCCGAAAGCCAGAAATCCGCAGCGCATTACGATACGTCCCGAATGATCGTCAGCCTGTTCATCGCCCTTGCAGCCTTGGCCACCGTTGGCCTGGCCATGCTGCTGACCCGCAGCATCGTCAAGCCGCTGGGCGAAGCACTGCACGCTGCAGAGAACGTTGCCCGAGGCGATCTGACTCGCCCTATCGAAAGCCAGGGCAACGACGAAGTCAGCCGTTTGCTCAAGGCCCTTGCGACCATGCAGCAGAACCTGCGGGAAACCCTGCAAGGCATCAGCGGCTCGGCGGCTCAATTGGCTACAGCGGCTGATGAGTTGAACGCGGTCACCCTCGACAGCACGCAGAACCTGCAACAACAGAACAACGAGATTGAACAAGCTGCCACCGCCGTCACTGAAATGACCACCGCAGTGGAAGAGGTTGCACGTAACGCGGTGTCCACCTCCGACGCCACGCGCCAATCCAGTGAGTCCGCCCACGTTGGCCAGGAGCGCGTCAGCGAAACGGTCACGGCCATCGGTGCCCTCGCCAGCGATGTGCAGATCACCGGCGGGTTGGTGCAATCCCTGGCCAACCAGTCGCAGGACATCGGCAAGGTGCTGGATGTGATCCGGGCGATTGCCGAGCAAACCAATCTGCTGGCGCTTAACGCGGCCATTGAAGCGGCGCGGGCCGGGGAAAGCGGTCGAGGTTTTGCGGTGGTGGCCGACGAAGTGCGTGCGCTTGCGTATCGCACGCAGCAGTCGACCCAGGAAATCGAGCAAATGGTCCAGGGCATGCGCAGCGGCTCAACCCAGGCGCTGGAGTCCATGCAGGCGAGCTCGACCCGTGCAGCCAGCACCTTGGCCCTGGCCGAGCGGGCAGGCGAGGCGTTGCAGACCATCACAGAGTCGGTTCACCAGATTCATGAACGCAACCTGGTAATCGCCAGCGCCGCTGAAGAACAGGCGCAAGTGGCGCGGGAAGTCGACCGCAACCTGGTGAACATTCGCGATTTGTCGGTGCGCTCCGCTGCCGGCGCGGATCAGACCAGCGCTTCGAGCCACGAGCTTTCACAGTTGGCCAATTCGTTGCAAACGATGGTGCAGCGCTTTCAGGTGTAAATCCGCCAGGCGAAAAAAAACCGCGCCTTCCAGAGGAAAAGCGCGGTTTGACGCTTGGAGACTCAGGCGCCGTCTTGGTCTTTCAGGTGTTCGAACAGACCCTTTGGCATTTTCTTGCCGTTGGCTTCGTAGTTGGCTTTCACGTTATCGAATGCTTCTTGCTCGTCGATGAAGCCGTCATGGTTGGTGTCGATCTTGTCGAAGTTGGACTTCGGCGCGACTTTCTGGAATTCGGCACGGGAGACCTTGCCGTCGCCATCCGTATCGGTCTTCGCCATCGAAGCATCGCCACACTTGCCTTCACCACATTTGCCTTCAGGGGTTTTCACCACTTGTTCCGCCGAGGCCAGCAGGTAGCCCTGGGTCAGCGGCTGCGCAGCGAATACGGAACCGGACAACATCATGCCACCGGCCAGAACAGCGCCGAGCAGACCAATTGTGTTTTTGGTAGTACGGGACATTTCAATACTCCTGGGTTGCACGACACAACCGTTCGATAAAGGACGCCACGTGAGTGCGGCGATAACCGTAGCGGGCGAGTTGCCTTGCTCGGATGTGGCCATTTAAAGGGCGGGGTGTATCGCTACTGTGTCGCGCAAGGGGGAGTTTGTAAGCGAAGGGGAGAATTCGTGACGGGAGATACAGTGAGACACAGATCTTCGATTCAATGGGGACCAAAAGTGGGAGCGAGCCTGCTCGCGATTGGCACTAACATTCAACAGATGCGCTGAATGTCACTCCGCTATCGCGAGCAGGCTCGCTCCCACAGGGGATTTGCGTTAATGCAGCTTGAGCCGCGGCTCAGTCCCGCGCCCGATCTTGCTGCCCAGCATCAACATCGCCGTGCGAAACGCGCCATACAGCGCCATCTGGTGCATGCGGTACAGCGACACGTAAAACATCCGCGCCAGCCAGCCCTCAAGCATCACGCTGCCGGTCAGGTTACCCATCAAGTTACCCACAGCTGAAAAACGCGACAGCGAGATCAGCGAGCCGTAGTCGGTGTACTTGTACTCCGGCAAGGTCTTGCCTTCGATCCGCAATTTCAGCGATTTGGCCAGCAACGAAGCCTGCTGATGCGCGGCCTGCGCGCGGGGCGGCACGTTGCGATCGGTGCCCGGTTGCGGGCAGGCCGCGCAGTCACCGAAGGCGAAGATGTTCTCGTCGCGGGTGGTTTGCAGGGTCGGCAGCACTTGCAGCTGGTTGATGCGGTTGGTTTCCAGGCCATCGATGTCCTTGAGGAAACCCGGTGCACGAATGCCGGCGGCCCAGACTTTCAGGCTGGCGTTGATCACTTTGCCGTCGGCGGTGATCAAGCTGTCGGCGGTCACTTCGCTGACCGCCGAGTTGGTCATGACGTTGACCCCGAGTTTCTCCAGGGTTTTATGCACAGGCCCGCCGATGCGTTCCGGAAGTGCTGGCAGTACCCGTGGTCCGGCCTCGATCAGGGTGATGTGCATGTTTTCCGGTTTGATCCGGTCCAGACCATAGGCCGCCAGCTCATGCGCAGCGTTGTGCAGCTCAGCGGCCAGTTCAACTCCAGTGGCACCCGCGCCGACGATGGCGACGCTGATCTGCTCGACCTTGTCGGTCTGTCCGGCATGGGCGCGCAGGTAGTGATTGAGCAGTTGCTGATGGAAACGCTCAGCCTGCTTGCGGGTGTCGAGGAACAGGCAATGCTGCGCCGCGCCCTGCGTGCCGAAATCGTTGGTGGTGCTGCCGACGGCAATCACCAGCGAGTCGTAAGCCACTTCACGCGCCGGCACCAGTTCCAGGCCGGCTTCGTCGTAGGTGGCGGCCAGCTGGATTTTCTTCTGCGCGCGATCGAGCCCGCTCATGCGCCCCAGCTGGAACTCGAAGTGGTTCCATTTCGCCTGGGCAACATAGTTGAGTTCGTCTTCGGAAGAGTTCAGCGACCCAGCCGCCACTTCGTGCAACAACGGCTTCCAGATGTGGGTCAGGTTCGCGTCGACCAGCATCACACTGGCCGTGCCACGTTTGCCCAAAGTCTTACCCAGACGGGTAGCCAACTCCAGACCGCCGGCGCCGCCGCCAACGATGACAATACGATGAGTCATAGGGATATCTCGCAAGGCTAAAAGAAATCGGTGCAGTCAACCGAGCGAGCGCGATGCAGCTCATAGCGTCAGGTAACTGATAAATCGGCTCAACAGGCCTAAACCAATGGTCACTGCCAACACCACCACCAGGAGCATCCACGGCCGGAAAGGCCGGCGCTCGACTCGGTGCTGGGACAGGTGCAGGTACTCTTCGACATGCTTCTGGTCGTCTGGGTTCAGGCGGCTGGTCATATTGGGCCTCGTCAGGTAGACGTTGCTGAATGTGTAGAAGCTACAGGCTGATTCAACGAACGTTGAACGGAGCATAGCCGCTGGCTGGAACAGGCTCGACGCTCACCGTATCGTCCAGGCGAATGATTCCACCTTGTAACACCCGGGCGGTGATTCCGCCATGTCCGCGAACGGCCTGAAACGTCCCGGGGCCGAGGTTGTTCTGCAGACGTGCACACGGCTGGCACCAGCCGGTGGTTTCGAATATGGCCTGGCCGATACGGAAGCGACGACCCTTGAGGCTGAACAGGTTGATACCGCTGATAACCAGGTTGCGCCGCAAATCATCAGGCAATACCGGTTTATCGTCCGCACGGCCCATCAGTGAACTGATCACCGCCAGATGCTCCCACTGAATCAACGTCACTTGGCGCGCGTTACGTATACCCGGGCGGGCTCGATCGCCAGTCAGGCCGGCTTCAAGGCGCGCCTCGACGGCGTCCAGTTCGATCATCGGCGCGTGAGGTTCCGGGCGCACGCCGATCCAGCGCACGCGGCCGATTTGTGGCACTTCGGCGATCAGTTCCTGCAATGGGCTCACAGGCTGATCCCGACGTCGAAGACGATGCTGCGACCCAGGTTATTGCGCAGGAAATCCGGGGCGTCCGGGTGGGCGAACAGCACGCGGGCGAAGGTCGGGCCAACCAGCGACAGCGAGCGCCAGCCCTGACGCAGGTATTCGGTGGGTGGCGGGAAATGGCTGTTGAGGTCGAGCACTTCACGCTTGAGGCTGGCAAAGGCAATGATGTCCAGTTCCCCCAGGTCCATGCCGCGTTCCTTGTAGTTATGCGCTTTTTTACGCAAGGTCGGCGCCAGTCTCAGCAGAAACTCATTGGCCGGGATGCGTCGGGGCTTGGCCTCGCGACGCACCAGCTGGCTCAGGGAAAACGCGCTGCGCCGGCGTTGCAGTTCATCGCGCCATTCGTCATTGAGGCGCCGGCCTTCGTCGAGGACGAAGAACACCTCAAAACTGGCGTCACGAAACAGCACGTCCGGCGGCTCTCCGGCGGGGGCGAACTCGTCGGCGCGATAGGGAATGTTCAGGCCTTGCAGCAGGCGCTGACAGACCCAACGCTCACGCTCCCATTTGCGGGCATTGGACAGGAACGCGTTGGCTTGCTCGGCCGCGATGGTCAGCAGGCGTAAATAATCTGAGTCATCCATACGCCCAAGCTTAGCGTTCAAATGTGATCTTAAGAAAGGCAGAGAGCGAAAACGACCTGACAGTCCTGGTTTTAACGCGCCCTCTCTGTTTTCAGTTCCCAGGGTTTAAAACTCAACCACAGCAAAACCCCCGGAACCTGCAATGCAATCATCACTCCCAGCGACCACTGATACGCCTCCACCGGGTGCCCTTGTCCGGTTGCCGGCCACAGATTCAGAATTTCGCCCATCAACCATTGCAGGACGAACGCCAGTACGAACACCACCAGATTGAACGATGAGCTGACCCGCCCGGCCAGTTCAGGCGATACCGACTGCGCCACGATCGCGTAGTTCATGGTCGTGGAGGTACCGAAGAAGCTGAAACCCATGGCAATCAGCAACGGCGATACGGGTAGCCCGCTGATCATCAGCGATTGAAATACGATGAAGATCGAAACCCCGGCACCGCACACCATGATCGGCTGCACGCCAAAGCGCCGCAGGTAGTCGGTGATCGAGCCGAAGGCCAGTGAGCCTGCAACCATCGCGACAGTGCCCCAGAGCAGGGTATTGGCCATGCTGGATTCGCTCAACTGTGCGACATCGCGTAGCCACGGTCCCATCCACAGCGACAGCACCGACATATAGATCGCATGGGCGAATACCGAGTACAACGCCAGTCGCCAGAATACCCACGAGGAGTAAAGCGTACCCACGGCCCTGGACATTTCGGCGAGAGTGGTCGGCTTGGGTTTGTAGGTGCGCGGCACACTGAGATGAATGACCACGCAGACGAACAGAGTCAGTAGCGCCAGGATCAGGAATGCTTCACGCCATGAGATCCACTTGAGCAGTTCATGCAACGGCGTGGTGGACGCCATGGCACCCAGGCCGCCTACCGATAACAGGCACGCGGTACTCAAGGGCAGGCGTTCGACCGGCAGCCAGATGGCGCAGGCCTTGATCGCACTCATCAGGGAGCCGGCAACACCCAGGCCGATCAGGCCGCGACCGATGATCAGACCCAGTTCGGTATGGGAGAAGCTGAAAATCAGCGAGCCCAATACAGCGAACAGCAGCATGGGTGCCTGCACGCTGCGCGGACCGTAGCGGTCGAGCATGACGCCGAGCGGAATCTGCGCCGCCGCAAAGGTCAGAAAGTACACGCCGGTCAGGAGGCCGAGGCTGCTGGCAGGCAGATTCAGGTCCCGTTCCAGGTCCACATAGATCAAGGCGTTGACCGTGCGAAACAGGTACGACACGAAATGGCCGAGGCCAAAGGGGATGAATATGGTCAGGAACAGGTACAGAAAAGTGTGCTTGATTTCCTGATCGGCCTTGGCGCACGAGCCTGCATTCTCATTGCTCATGTCGGAGCCTCGCCTGTGGAAAAGGTTGTGCGTATTTCACAGCAGAAACGCCCCCGTGCTTCTTCAAGCCAGAGTTCATCGGGACGCGGTCGCATTTCCGAGAACTTTACGTGGCCTGCGTTCTTCAGCGCATTGGTGATGCCGTCGAAGGACAACGGGTTATCGAAGTCGAGGAACAGCGGTTTGGGTTCGGTATCGATCTTGACGAAGGCATAACGCGGCAAACCGTGAGTGGTGGCCCAGGCACGCCATTGCAGGGTGTGCTCAAGCTCGTCGATTGATCCCTTCGGCTCTGGCAGGCGATCGCTGGAAAATTGCCAGGAAGCGCGCTTGTAGAGGGTGCGGCCCAACCAGATACGTCGGTGCTCGTGTTTGGCCACGGCGCTGCCGGCCAGCGCGAAGCCCAGCCGATGCATGGGCGTGGAATACACGCACAGCAAGTCTTCGCTGAACTGACCCAGGGCATCGACCACTTGCAGGCGACCGTTCACCCGCAGCACTTTCGCCCTGCCGGCGGCAAACTGCTGGTGCGTCGCGACACAGCCGCCGCCGGACGGCAGCACCAATTGCAAATAAGAGGGCTGCAATGGCCAGTCGATGTGGGAGCGTTGATAGCTGTCGGGCGAGTCAGCCAGAACCAGACGAGGGCGTTGGAATATCGCCTCTACCTGCTGGTTTATCTGAGCGTTGAACGGTCCGAATGGCGCGGCGACGGGTTGGCTCAGCGTATGGACTGCCGGATGCACTTCACCCACGATGATTTCGTAGTCGCCGCGATTGAAGGCTTCGACCGACGCGCTGGAGAGCAGGATATCCGGAGAGTGATAGTCGCTGCCGAACACCTCAAAGCCGGCGACGTCCAGACCGGTGTTCAGCAAGGAGATCAGGCGCTCGATGTCCGCTGCACAAAGTTGCACCTCGGGGTGGTCCGGGAAGTCCTGCAGCAATCGCGTCCAGGCTGTTTCCAGGCGCTGGTCGAGGTCGACGATGATGCGCGCTTCAAGTGTCGGCAACAGCGGCGCGAGGGTGTTGAGCAGGTCGAGAAAATCAACCGGCTGGTCGGGGCTGGCAGTCTGGCGCTGCTCCCAGACTTCGATGAGCGCCTCATTGAGTTGATGCGCGATGGCTTTGATCAGCCACTGATTGATGCGCATCAGCGGTGCCAGTTCTTCATTGACCTGACTGAGCATGGCCTGGCCCAGGCTGATTTCCATGTTTCTCGAACAATCCTCGTACACCGGGTAACGGCCGACATACATGGCGCCGGTTTCCCGGCTGAGGTCGACCCCAGCCTCATCAAGCAAGTGGTTCATGCCCTCCAGGCATTCGGTACGGCGCATCAGGTCGCCGTGGGCATAGTCACGGCGCAAGCCTTCCAATGCTTCAAGGCGCGATTGCCAGGCCAGGCCGAAATCAGTGCAGACTTCCGCGTTGGTCAGGCAGTGCTGCAGCCGCACGATCGGGTTGCGCTCGCGAGTTGATACTTGCCAGCCCCGGCGCACGATCCGTTTGCTCACCAAGTGTTCCAGCAGGTCGCGCAGAGTGCTGGTCGCGACGTCCGGATAGGCGCTCGATAATCCCGCAAAAGTGGGTTCTCGACCCTGTTGATCGTTGATGTAGTGCAGTACCTGGGCGGTTTGCGGGGTGAGGCGCTGGCTTTTACCAATCGGCATGAACAGGAGCTGTTCTTGCAGATAACAACCGGTATTAAGCTGCAACGGCATCCGGTCGGTGTCGGGGCATTGACGGTTGATCTGTTCGACCAGGCGCTGCACCACCCAATTCTCGAAGAAGGTGTGGCGCTCCTTGATCCACGCCGTGTCACCTTGGGTCAGACGCACATTGTCAGTCTGGCGGGCATCGAATCGGCCCCAGGCCAAAGGTCCGAAAAAACTTGAGGTATCGTTCTTGGCGCAAAAACGTTGCGCGTAACTCCAGCCCAGACGCAGCTTCTGTTTTTTGCGGGTATCGTTTCTGCCGTGCCGATCCCGGACCAGCTCACGGATGCGGGTCATCGCCGACGGGTTGGATATGAACAAGGCCTCGGCCACCGCGTCGTCGTCAAGGAAGTCGATCAGCCGTTGGCGGGCGCTTTCCAGATAGGCGTCATACTCCCGGGCTGCCTCTTCACGCGCCGCAGTCCGTTCCAATAGACCGTTCCAGTGCTGCAAAGGTTCGGCCAGTGGTTCGCGCAGTACTTGCGGCAGGTCAGACAGTTGCAGGGCTTGATGCTCGTTGAGTTTGCGGATGAGCTTGCGACAGGCCTGGGGCGAGTGCGAGTTGGCTTCTTCAAGCAGCGTGGCCTTCAACGCCTGCAATGCGCGGAAGTCTTGTTCAAAGACGCGGCACGATGGCAGGTCGGCGAAGCGGCCCAGATCCGTCAAGTGATGAATGGGGAATCCGGTCGAGCGCAGCCAGAAGTACTGTGAGCTTTCCATGTTCTAGGCCGGGATCCTGATTGCGTTGAGTTGCTGCAGTTTACCGAGCAATGCCAGGTCTTCACCGCTGGGTTGCGCGGGGACGGAGGAACTCAGGATCTGCATCAAGGTGCCGAGAGACTGCGGTTGCTCCAGGCATCGATAGAGGTGCGCGGCGCGCGGGCTTATGAGCGTGAATTTATGACGGGCCTCAGGGGTGGGTAAATACACCAGGATGTGTTGGCTGGCTTCCTCCGGGCGGCTACGCCCCAGCAGGCTTTTATCACGCAACCATTGCGACAGCGCATAGCGACTCTGGTAAATGCGTGCACCGTCGGTACGCTGATAATGTCCCGGCACCACAGCGCTGGTTTCCACCAGCCCGGTGTAGAGGCGCACGCATTCGCGTTCAAGGCCCATCAGGTCAAGGATCTGCGGGTAATCAGCGAGTTCCTCGCGCTCGAGCAGAAAACCCAGCGCCGCATCGCAGTAGCCATAAACCCTTGGCCCGTAATCCATCCAGTTTTGTTGCCGCAGAAATGCCTTGGACAGCGCTGGCAGATCCAGCCCGATATTGAGCAATGCGCGCAACGTCAACGGTGCACCGGTTTCCAGCGCATTGATAAACGAATTGACCAGGCGGAACTGATAGTTCTCGACGAACCATTTCACCCTCTCGAACTGACTGGCATAGACCTGCAAAATCGCCCGTTCGTCATCGGGAAAATGTTCCAGCCATTGAGTCGCGCCCTGAGCGTCGTACAACTGCTGCTGCAATGTTTCATCGCGTAGCAGGCGTCGCCACAGCTTCCAGACCTGCTCAGCATCCATGCGTCAGTTCCTTTACCGGTTGGGTGTAGTGATTCCAGATTTTCTGTGCGCGGCGCACATCGGTGACGATCATGTGTTCGTCGTTGGCGTCCATCACGCGGGTCAGCGCATGGTGGGCCTGCCCCTGGTATTCCAGGATGATCGCGCAAGGCCGGGTGCGAGACATCAGCTCCTCGTATAGATCCCAGACAGGTTCGGGCACACAGGAGTCATGCCAGTCGTGGTAAAGCCCTTCGTGCCAGCTGCCCCCCGCCAGATGCACCGAGATCACCTTGTCCAATGGCAAGGTGTCGAGGTAGTCGCGCAAGTCGAAATTTTTCAGGTTCAGGTGATTGGTGTAGATGTTGTGCAAATCCAGGTGCAAAAAGGTGCCGGACTGCTGCACGAGCCGGGCCAGAAACTCGGCTTCACGCATTTCCGCGCCCGGACATTGCAGGTAATAGGCGGCGTTTTCATGGGCCAGCGGCATCCCGTAACGGGCCTGCAACGTCTTCGCGCGTTCGGCGCAACGGAGTACCTCGGCATTGGAAAACTGCAGCGGGCTGCTCCAGATGTCCAGCCAGGAGTTGTCGCCATAAAAACAATGGTTGGCGACCCATGGGCTGTTCAGCATCTTGGCCAAGGGCACATGGCGTTGCACGGCGGCGGTGTCTTCAAGAGGACTGAAGCCAAAGTCGCAGCCGTAATTGGAATGCGCCAGCAAGGTGAACTTCTCAGCCAGCCGATTGATCATTTCCCGGGCGGCGGGCCGGATAATCTGCGGGCCGTCCATGGGCGCCATGATGTTGTCGAGAAGGATTTCCAGCACATCGACTTCGATGTCCTCAAATGGAAACCAGTCGAGAATTTCGGGGTTGTACTGGATACCCACACCAATCGGTTCGGGCTTGACGAAGTGAGCCATGTGGTTGCCCAGTCAGAGGAAGGTGACGGCTCCCTCGACGTAATGCCGAGGAAGCGCGAAGCGATCAGGCGAAAACTTTGCTTTCGATGATTTCGATATCGTCGAGGTCGAACTCTTCGAACGCCGTGTCGTTGAGGCCTTGCGGTGCGACGCTGGTAGCGGGTTCGGTGGTGTGTTCATCCGTGTTGGCGATAGCCGGGGTCACTGTAGATTGAGTCATGACACTGTCCTTATGGGTGGTTGAAAAGGCGAAGCAAAGTGGCTGCGGTGAAGCACCAGGCGATGACCCAGCCCAGGCAGGTCAACAGGAATGTGCCCCAGTAGAGCCTGCGCAATGCTGGAGAAACCGTTTCCAGCGGCGCGGTCCGCCAATGGCGCTTCACATGGTTGAAAGCACGCTGGCGCAAGCGCGGTTGCCCGAGTACTTCGGTAATCGCCAGGTACGTGTCGCCATTGAAGATGGGCAGCAGGGTCGGTACGAGGGAAATGAACGAAGCCACGATCATCACCACAAATAGGGCCGGTAAAACGCCTTGGGTGTCACGGAACATCGCCCACAGCGCAATGCCTGCGCCGGCATACAGAAGGCTGACCAAAGGACCTGCCAGAATGGTGATCACCCGCTGGTTCAGTGGCAGCTGCGACCATTGTCGCTGTACCGGGCGTACCCAGCCGGTGGCCAGCAACACGTAGATGCCGATTCCGAAATCGTTGACCTTGACCCCATAGTGACGACAGGCCATCGCATGCCCCAGTTCGTGAAGGGCGATGGACGTCAAAATGACCGGGAAGTGCCAGAGCAACCAGCGGTAACTGTGGATATAGGTTTCGCTGGCATCGGCCAGGAACGTTGCAAAGTGCGCGCCCAAGTACACGAAGCTCGCCAGGGCCAATGCCAGCAGCGGCAAAATGAAAACCGCGCGGCAGCACCAAGGCGCCCACCGGTAAATATGATCGAGCAGGGGCTGCGGATCGGTTTTCACCAGATTAATCAGCAGATGCTCTTTTAGCGGGCCGTAAGTGATGCCCGTGGCGGGATCGCGCAGATCCTTTTTATGAGCGGTTCGCTCGCTGCTCAACAACTTCAGGTTAAGCAACTTGCGCTCGAACTGCGCAAGCTTCTCAGGGCTGACCTTGATTCGATGTTGAGCAAGGGCGGCGTCGGCGATGTCTTGCTGGCTTCGCTGGCCATCGAAAAGCAACGCGAGTGAGTACTCGGCCCTGCCCAGTTCAAAGCCAATATCATTACGAGGGTCGTAGAGGTGGTAGCGCCCCGTCACCGAATCGGCCGGCGGCGAGGTCACGACCAGGTCATCCCTGAAGCAGGGATGGCCCAGGGTGCTCGACTTGTCGAGGATGCAGGCAGTGGCACTCATGCGCGGGCTCGCAAGGCTTGCAGGCTGGGCATGTAAGACTCCTCAAGTGCCTTGCGACCCTGGGCCTTGATACGGTCGAGGTGTTCAGTGGCAGGCTGGGCACAGGCACGTCCCAGTACGAACACCGCACCCGGTCGAGTCGGCCCGCACACGGGTTCATGGGTGGTCCGGATCGGTTCCCAACCATGCAGGCACATCAAGTATTCGATACTGCTGGCACTCAAGTAACGGCGATGGTTATGGGTCAGAAACCCTTGCTCGATGCCATAACCCAGCGCACGACCTTCAATCAGCAGTAACCCGTCCTGGGCACTGGCCTGCCGGCAAAGTTGCATGACTTGGTTAACGTCATGAACGTGTTCCAGCGAACCATTGATGATGATCAGGTTGTAATCACCCGTGGGGCTCATATGCTCGGCGCCCACCAGATCGATAGCCAGGCCAATGTTTTTGCCGTATTCCACATAGGCGCGGTCGGGGTCATTGCCTCTGACAGTCCAGCCCCGTTTGGCGAAGGGAATCATCAAGCCGCCGGCGGAACAACCGACGTCAAGCAATTTGCCTTTGGCGGGCAGCACATCGTGCAAGTACCGGCACAGGTGCTCACCGCGGCGGACCTGATCCAGAAAGAACGCGCGCTCCGGCTCCGTATTGCCGAACAGACTCAGGCGGTAGAACTTGTCGTAGTAAGCACTGTAAAAGGCTTCGTCGAAGCGGTATTGCTGGAAAATATGCCCGCATTCCTGACAGCCGAGTACAGGCAACGCCACGGCCTGGTCACCAGGCCCCTGGACACTTTCCAGTAATACCCAATGTGCCTGGGAATTGCACAGTTCACAGTTCATTTTTTGCGCGCAATACGTGCCCGGCATTTGCAAAAGTTGCAAATACTGTTGTTCTATAGTTGTACTCACGATGACATCCCGGTCACTTGATGCAGAAGAAACCTTCAAAGCAAATGTATTTGAATACACTGGTTATATCTTTGAATCCGGCGCGCGTTAACATATCCATGTTTCCGGCCGTGGAAAAAGGTTCAAGTACACCTTTGAGGCTTCTGGTCTTCGCCAGGATTTCATCGGCGTTATAACCCTGGTCCCGTTTGTAATCTACATACAGACTGCTGAGGATGTCTTGAAAGCGCGCATCCGGGCCACGTACTTTTTCAAACATGATAAAAGTACCGCCCCAGTTCAAGGACTCATAAATACGATCGAACAAGGCCTGGCGAACACGCGGGTGCACGAACTGAATAGTGTAGTACGCAACTATCAGATCGCTTTTTTCGTAGGGGAAGGTCAGGATGTCATCGGTAACGAAGCTGACATTGTGCTGCGGCGATGCACTGAGCAGCTCATTCGCCTTGCGGGTCATGGCGTCTTCCACATCAATGCCCACCCACTTTGTGGAGTCGCAGTGACGCTGTGCAAGTTGCCGGGTCAGGGCGCCCGTAGAACTACCCAGTTCGTAACAGGTGCTGTCGCTCTTTACAAAAAAGTCGCTGAGTGACAACACGATTTCATGCCCGTCCTTATATTTAGGTACGGACTTCGATACATGGGAGTCAAAGTGTTGCGGGGTCGTGCCTCCGAAACTCCATGAGGCGTTACTGGATTCTACGCCGTCACCGACGGTTTCGTAGAGAGTGGCAGGCGAAGTCATTAGGGAAGACATGTATGTCACATCCTTGTCCGATAACAATGAGCGCACGTTAGTGCAACGAGATTCCTTTCTGCGCGACCCGAGAATATCCAGTCTTAATTAGTGTGTCACCATTTTTCTGCGGGAAATAACTTATTTATTTGCACCAGACTGGTGCGCGAGATCAGTAATAGAAAAACAAACGATGTGGGTCCGGACTGCCCGGACTGGGTGGACTTTCACCAGGCCGAATTACCCAGCCTATCCTGAACATGAGGCGGCGATGAACGCTCCACGGCACTGGGCTTGAAGTCGAAGGGCGTGCGAGGGGCGGTGTAGACTGAGGGCCTGTTCTCTTTTGGCCAGATAAGGGAGTGTGCCCAGCCATGATCGGCGCCGAGTTACTGTCACCCGAAACCCTCGCCGCGGGATGGCTGATCTATGTGCCTGTGCTGCTGTGGGCAGTCTGGCGTACGTCGTGGGTTGAGCTATTCACCGACAGCCGCCGTCAGCATTTGCTGTTCGGCACGGTGTTCGCACTGTTTGCGCTGTGGCTGGTGCGACGTGATTTCGATACCGGCGTGTCTTATCACTTCCTCGGCATGACGGTCGTGACGTTGCTGCTGGACTGGCCGTTGGCGATTGTCGGTGCGTTGGTGGCGCAAGGCGGGCTGGTGCTCCTCGGGCGTCAGGACCTGGCGGCCGTCGGGGTCAACGGAGCGTTGCTGATTTTGCTGCCGGTGCTGGTGACCGAGTGCTGTGCCATCCTGGTCGAGCGCGCGCAGCCGCGTAATCCCTTTGTGTATATCTTCGTTTCCGGCTTCTTCGCAGCGGCGCTGTCGGCCTTGCTGTGTCTGCTGCTGGCGCTGTGGCTATTGTGGTTCAACGAACGTTTCGAAATGCCGTATTGGCTGGAAGATTTTGTCGGTTATCTGTGGCTGCTGATTTTCCCGGAAGCCTTTATCAACGGCATGATTGTCAGCGCACTGGTGGTGTTCAGTCCGGAATGGCTGGAGACCTTCAACCGTACGCGCTACCTGTCGGCGCCCTGGAAAGACGACGATCCCAAGTCATGATGACGGCAGGCGTACGGCTTCATGTGGCCTGAGCCTCAGTGACGCGGCTCGAAGTCTTCGCTGAACAGATCGTCTTCAGCATCCGGGCTAACCGGAATCTTGTGTTCTTCCGACGCCCAGGCGCCCAGGTCGATCAGTTTGCAGCGGTCTGAACAGAACGGCCGGAACGTGCTCTCGGAACTCCATTCAACAGGAGCACCACAGGTTGGGCAATTGACGGTTGGGGTCTGGCTCATGACTGGCCTCCACGCAAAGTAAGGTAAAAGTGATGCAGGCGTTCGACCTCGCTGTGCAGCCAGGCGAGGTCGCGGTCGTTGACCACCACATCGTCGGCGTGGCTCACGCGGTCCTGGCGGCTGGATTGCGCCTTGAGGATCGCCTGGACCTGTTGCTCGCTGGTCTGGTCACGCTGCAAGGTGCGTTCGATCTGTAACTGTTCCGGGGCATCGATCACCAGGACCCGTTGGGTCATGGCGTACTGTCCGGACTCGATCAGCAATGGCGAAACCAGAATCGCGTAAGGCGATTGTGCCTTGGCCAAATGATCGGTGATCTCCTTGGCGATCAGCGGATGCAGCAACGCTTCGAGCCACCGGCGTTCCTCGGGCACTTCGAAGATCAGCTTGCGCAACGCCGCACGATCCAGTTGTCCGTCGGCTTGCAACACGCCGGGGCCGAAGTGTTCAGCGATCGTTGCCAGCGCCGGGCGACCAGGTTCCACCACCCAGCGCGCCGCATGATCGGCGTCCACGACGTGCACACCCAAGTCGATGAAGTGCTGGGCAGCCGCGCTTTTGCCGCTGCCGATGCCGCCGGTGAGGCCGAGAAACCAGGGTTTTTCCACAGGGGTATTCATTTCAAACCGACAAACTGCCAATAGAAGCCGGTTATTTGACCACCCCAGAGCAAGGCAATCCAGCCGGCAATTGCCAGAAAGGGTCCGAACGGGATCGGTGTCGAGGTTTTCGCGTTGCGCAGGCGCAGCAAAATCACCCCGATGATGGCGCCCACGAGCGATGACAGGAGGAGGGTCAGCGGCAATATCTGCCAACCACCCCAGGCGCCCAGCATCGCCAGTAATTTGAAGTCGCCGTGGCCGATGCCGTCCTTGTCAGTGAGCAGCTTGAACAGCCAGAACACTGACCAAAGCGTCATGTAACCGGCTACCGCACCCCACAGCGCCTCATGCAGTGTCACGAAAAGCCCGAAGCTGTTGACGATCAATCCCAGCCACAGCAGCGGCAGCACCAGCATATCCGGCAGCAGTTGGTGCTCGACGTCGATCAGGCTCATCGCCAGCAGACCCCAGGTCAGCACCAGCACCATGCAGGCCTGCCAGCCGAAACCGAAATGCCAGGCAATGAACGCCGAGAGCAGACCGCAGGCCAGTTCGTTCAGTGGGTAACGCTTGCTGATCGGCGCCGAGCAGTTCGAGCATCGACCGCGTAAAAACAGATAACTGAACAGCGGAATGTTTTCCCAGGCGCGGATTCGATGGTCGCAATGCGGGCATTGTGAATGCGGCAGCATCAGGTTGTAGGTCGGGCCCGGCGCTTCGGGGGGGACACCCAAAACTTCATGGGCTTGCAGCCGCCATTCGCGGTGGAGCATTTTCGGCAGGCGCCAGACCACCACGTTGAGAAAACTGCCAATCAGCAAGCCAACCGCCAAGGCGACGCACACGAAGAGCAGCGGGTAGATAGTCAGGATTTCGTTCAAGGGCATGTCAGATCGCTGCGCCGAGTTGGAAGATGGGCAGGTACATCGCAACCACCAGGCCACCGACAATAACACCCAGAATCACCATGATGAACGGCTCCATCAGGCTGGTCAGGTTATCGACCATATTGTCCACTTCGTCCTCGTAGAAGCTCGCGACCTTATCGAGCATGTCGTCCAGTGCACCGGATTCTTCGCCAATGGCCGTCAGCTGAATCGCCATGCTGGGAAAGATGCCGGAGGTGCGCATGGAGAAATTCAGCTGCATGCCGGTCGACACGTCCTGCTTGATGCGCAGCACTGCACGCTTGAACACGATGTTGCCGGTCGCTCCCGCCACCGATTCCAGAGCCTCGACCAGCGGCACGCCCGCGGCGAACGTGGTCGACAGCGTACGGGCGTAACGGGCCACGGCAGACTTGTACATCAGTGTGCCAATCAGCGGCAGTTTCAGCAGCCAGGTGTCCACCCGGTCCCGAAAGCCCTGTGATGTTTTAAGGGCATGGCGCACACCGAAGGCGGCTGCGATCAACGCGCCAAGCATCATCCACCACCAGGCCTGCATGAACTCCGACAAGCCGATGACCATCACGGTGAAGGCCGGCAATTCGGCGCCAAATCCCTTGAACACCGACTCGAACTGCGGCACCACCTTGACCAGCAGAATCCCGGTGACAATGATCGCCACGAACACCACTGCCAGCGGGTAAGTCATGGCTTTCTTGATCTTGGCCTTGAGGCTTTCGCTCTTTTCCTTGTAGGTCGCCACCCGTTCCAGCAGGGTGTCCAGAGCGCCGGCCTGCTCACCCGCATCCACCAGGTTGCAGTACAGCTCATCGAAATACTGCGGCTTTTTACGCAAGGACGCGGCGAAGCTGTTACCTGCCGCGACTTCCTGTTTCACCTCGTCCACCAGCTTGCGCATGGCCGGGTTGTCGAAGCCTTCGCCGATGATGTCGAACGACTGCAACAATGGCACGCCGGCTTTCATCATGGTCGCCATCTGCCGGGTAAACAGGGCAATTTCCTGAGCCTTGATGCGTTTGCCGAAGCTGAAGATCGAGGCGGATTTTCTGCGCACCTTGCCCGGGTTGATCCCCTGCTTGCGCAACTGAGCCTTGATCAGTGCGGGGTTGAGACCGCTCAACTCGCCAGTCATTTTGGAGCCTTTGCGGTCCGTGCCTTCCCAGGCATAGACGCTGATTTTTGCTGCTTTGACCGCCATGATCAGTCCTTGGTAACCCGGTTGATTTCTTCAAGGCTGGTGACGCCTTGCATCGCCTTGATCAAGCCCGAGGTGCGCAAGTCATTAAAACCGTCCTTGCGCATCTGGATGTCGATTTCCAGTGAATTGCCTTCGGCCATAATCAGCCGCTGAAGGTCTGGCGTGTTCTTCACCACTTCATAAATCCCCACTCGCCCTTTGTAACCGCCGTTGCACTGATCGCAACCGACCGGCTCATAGATCGTGAACGAGCCGATGCGTTCCTGGGGGAAGCCTTCCTTGAGCAACGCTTCACGAGGAATCTCGATGGGTTTCTTGCAATGGCTGCACAGTTTGCGCGCCAGGCGCTGGGCGATGATCAGGGTGACCGAGGTGGCGATGTTGAAGCCCTGGATGCCCATGTTGTGCAAGCGGGTCAGGGTTTGCGCGGCGCTGTTGGTGTGCAGGGTGGACAGCACCATGTGTCCTGTCTGGGCAGCCTTGATGGCGATTTCGGCGGTTTCGAGATCGCGGATTTCACCGACCATGATCACGTCCGGATCCTGACGCAGAAACGAGCGCAGCGCCTGGGCGAAATCCAGCCCTTGCCTGGGGTTGACGTTGACCTGATTGATGCCTTCCATATTGATCTCCACCGGGTCCTCGGCGGTGGAGATGTTGATGTCCACAGTGTTGAGGATGTTCAGCCCGGTGTAGAGCGACACGGTCTTGCCCGAGCCCGTCGGCCCGGTGACCAGGATCATGCCCTGTGGCTGCTTCAGCGCAGCCATGTACAAGGCTTTCTGTTCAGGCTCGTAGCCGAGGGCGTCGATGCCCATTTGCGCGCTGGACGGATCGAGAATCCGGATCACCACTTTCTCGCCCCACAGGGTCGGCAGGGTGTTGACCCGGAAATCGATGGACTTGGTCTTGGACAGGCGCATCTTGATTCGCCCGTCCTGGGGTTTGCGCCGTTCGGAGATGTCGAGGCTGGCCATGACTTTCAGCCGCGCCGCGATGCGGTTGGCCAGTTGGCTCGGCGGCCTGGCGACTTCTCGCAGCATGCCGTCGGTGCGCATCCGCACCCGGTAGGTTTTTTCGTAGGGCTCGAAATGCAGGTCGGAAGAACCGCTCTTGATCGCATCGAGCAACATCTTGTGGACGAAGCGCACCACCGGCGCATCATCGGCATCCAGGCCCGGGATGGAGTCCTTTTTGTTGTCATCGACCGACTCGATGTCCAGCCCGTCAAGGTCAACATCCGCCATGTCTTCCAGGCCGGTGGAATGGCTGTCGAAGAATTTCTCGATGGCGTCGCTGAGCTTGTCATCTTCCACCAGGATGGCTTCGGTGTTCAGCCCGGTGCTGAACTGGATGTCATTGATGGCTTGATGATTGGTCGGGTCGGAAACCCCCACGAACAGCTTGTTGCCGCGTCGCCAGAGGGGCAGGGCGTGATGCTGGCGAATCAGTTTCTCGCTGACCAGCCCTTTGGGTTGGCTCTCCTTGTCCAGGCAATAGAGGTCGAGCAGCGGCATGCCGAAATGCTCCGAGGCAATCTCGGCGACCTGCCGGCTCTTCACCAGTTTGTTCTGCACCAGGTAACTGACCAGAGAGATTTTGCTGCGTTGGGCTTGCTGATACGCCAGTTGCGCGCTTTGGTCAGTGAGCAGTTCGGCCAGGACCAATTGCTTGGCCAGACCGCTAAGGGCGATGTCATTCATGGGGATACCGGACGCAGACAGTTCATGACTTATAGCCTAGTCAAGGAGCTGAGCCAAACCAGCGGCCGTCAGGTGACAAATAGTGTCAGATAGTGCGGATCCTGGGGGTAGGAAAGGTCGTGGCTCCGGCTTTGCGCCCCGCCAACAGGGGCCGCAGCGCTTGGCACGGGCTGTGCTGAAGCTCATTCAGATCATGAGATTTCGACTCATGCATGGAGCCTGTCTATGAATACTCAAAAAGGTTTTACCCTGATCGAACTGCTGATCGTGGTGGCGATCATCGGGATTCTGGCGACGTTTGCATTGCCGATGTATTCCAAATATCAAGCGAAGGCCAAGGTCACGGCGGGACTGGCCGAGATTTCGGCGATGAAGGTGCCTTATGAAGAGGTGATCAATCAGGGGACTGCACCGACCCTCGCCAACGTGGCACCGGCGGGAAGCGGGACTACCCCTAACTGCACATTAACCGTAACCGGTACTGCATCCTCTGGTGCAGGCACCATCGTTTGCACGATTGTGAACGGTCCAGCGCCAGTGCTTGCCAAGACAATCACCTTGACCCGTGATGCAACCACTGGCTGGGTATGTACGAGCACGGCTCAGCAGGACTTCTTGCCTAAAGGCTGCACCGGCTCCGCAACATAACGCCCGACAATCCGATTGAAAATGAAAGCCCCGCCTGAAAAGCGGGGCTTTTTTGTTGGGTCGACATCCTGATTATTCGAAAAACCAGAAAACCCCGACAATTCATGGCCTTAGGCCTGCGGCAAAACCCGCAACTTGCATGTAGATAATGTCGAAGTCATGCATTTTGCATGATTCTGAAAATAGGCCAATTTCATAACTTACTGTTTTATAACGATTTATTGACTGTCTCAAAGTTGGCACAGCGTTCGCAATATACCCAGTAACCCTGCTGAGAAGACACGCAGCAGACTTTCTAGAAAAACAGGAGTTACTCGTATGAAGAAGTTCGCTATCGCTGCCGCTACTGCTACCGCGCTGACCCTGACCATGGCCAACGCTGCATTCGCTCAAACCCAGGCGACCCAGGCTCCAATGGTCCTGGCTGCCGGTGAAGTCACCGAAGCAAAAGCAGATGTCTCCGATACCTGGATCACCACCAAAGTCAAAGCAGACCTGGTAACCGAGAAAGGCATCCCTGGCACCGACATCAAAGTTGAAACCAACAAAGGTGTTGTTTCCCTGTCTTCCACCACTGCCGTGACTGAATCGCAGAAAGACGTCGCAGTGGCTATCGCCAAGAAAATCAAAGGCGTGAAAGACGTATCCGCTGCCGGCCTGAAAGCCGAGTAAGGCAAGACTTCTCGCCTGGACCGGGAGAAGGCGCGGCAGACGGGCTGAGTCATACGTCTGCCGCTTCTGGAGAGTTCATGCGAAAGGCCACAAGGATGTGGTCATTACAGGCCTCCGACATTCGTGTCGGGGGCCTGTTCTATTGTGGGCGTATCAAAAACCAATGTGGGAGCGAGCAGGCTCGCTCCCACATTGTTGAATGTGCACACTCTGGATCGTGGTTTCAGTTACCGCGTTTGCTGTTGATCTGCTTAAGCCGATTACCTTCAAACCGCAAATACTGGTACATCCCGCCATTGGGCCCGTAGGTCCATTCTTCGACCTGAAACTCTTCCCGTCGGTTGGCGCTGCGCTTGTAGCCCAGCAGATCGCGGCTGACCGGTTCGCCGCACTTCTGCAGCACTTCGCTGGAGCGGTCGCCGACGCTGACCAATTGGCTGCCGCAACGCAGGGTATCGGCAGCCGTAGCGTGACTGGCCGCCATTGCCAACCCTAGGCTAATCAGCAATCGTCTGATCATTACTCGGCATCCAGGTGCAGCGGCGTCACCACTCGGCCGTCACTTTCCGCCTCGCCCAGGTGGGCGTCGATGAAGTAGACGCGGTCATCGGCCATCTGGGTCTTGTCCACCAGGTAATCCTTGATGCTGCTGGCGCGTTCCTGACCCAACTGGCGCAGCAGCACGTCACTGGTACTCCAGAATTTGATCACGTCGGCGCGCATTTTTGCGGTGCGTTCTTCCTTGCCCAGATCCTTCCATTCGGCGGGTGGCTGATTCTTCAGGCGTGTGCGGTAGATCCCTTCCAGCAGCGGACCTTTCTCGCCGTCCGGCACTTGCAGCAATGAAGCCTGGGCCGGAACCTTGTCACCGCGGCGCTGGAGCATTTTGTAGTAGTTGTACTGATATTCCCGTTCAAGCCGTTGCTCGGCAATCAGCGGGCCGTCGCTGCTGGCGGCCGCCGTGCCTTCGATTTCAAGGCGCAGGGCAGGGCGTTCCTTGAGCGCCTGGGACAGCTTGATCAACGAACCCTCGGCGTCCTTGCTCAGCTCGCTTGAACCCGGCGCAAAGGAGACCGTGCCCAAATCTTCGGAACCACCGCCGCTGACCAGCCCGCCAATCATCTTGAACGGCGCTGCAGCGGCCTTGACGATCAGGTTGCGCAGGGTCTGCCACACAATGGGCATGACGCTGAACTGCGGGTTGTTCAAGTCGCCGGTCACTGGCAGCTCAATGGAAATCTTGCCGTCGACGTCCTTGAGCAACGCAATCGCCAGTTTCAGCGGCAGGCTGACCGCGTCCGGGCTGTCGACTTTTTCACCCAGTTGCAGTTGCTCGACCACCACTTTGTTTTCGGCCTTCAACTGGCCCTTGGTGATGATGTAATGCAGGTCGAGATTGAGCCGGCCCTTGCGGATGCGGTAACCGGCGAATTTGCCGGAGTAGGGCGTCAGCGTGGTCAGTTCAACACGTTTGAAACTGGTGGCGATGTCGAGGCTGGCCATCGGGTCGAACGGGTTGACCGAACCCTTGATGGTCACTGGCGCGTAGCGGTCGACCTTACCTTTGATATCGACACTGGCCGGTTTTGCCTGGCGGCTGTCGATGGTGCCGATCTGTCCGTTGAGTTGTTGCACGGCCGTGGCGAAGTTCGGGGTCAGGCTGAAGTCGGCGAAGTTTGCCGAACCGTCATTGATGGCGATGCCGCCAATGTGGATGCCCAGCGGTTTTTCCTTGCTGGCGGGTTTGGCGGCAGCGGTCTTGGCAACTCCCGTGTCGGCCGGTTGCGGGATCAGCAGATCATCAATGTTAGTGGTGCGGTCATCGTTGATCATGAAACGCGCGTAAGGCTGGAACAGGTTGACCTTGTCGATCGTCAGGCTGTCGCCGTGTTGATAGTTCAGGCCTTCGAGCACCAACTGCTGCCACTTGAGAAAGTCGCGGGTCTTGAGGGTGTCGAGGGTGTGCAGCTGATCGACCTGTGCTTTGCCGGTGACGCTGAACGCCAATGGCTCGGTGCTTTTCAGATCGACTGCCAGATCACTGCCAAGCATGCCGCTGCGCAGTTCCAGGCGAATGAACGGGTTGATATAGGACTGGGCGACACGCAGGTCGATGTCCTTGGTCTGCACGTTCAACTTAGCGCTGACCGGTGCCAGATTGACCACGCCGTCGGCCATGAGCTTGCCCTGCTTGCCCACGCCGGTATCGAGCTTGAAGTTGAAAGGCGAGCCGTTGAGGCTGTCGAAATTCTGCAAGTCGAGGTTCAGCGGGCCAACGTCCAGCGCCACGACGGGTTGCGCTTTACGGTCGGCCAGGTGCACCTGGTAATCGCGCAGTTGAACGTCTTTGAGCAGCACCTGCCAAGGTTTGCTTGGCGGGACCGGTTCAGCTTTCGGTGAGTCGGCGGCGGCCGGTGTGCTGGTCGGTTCGGCATCAGCTTTCACTGCTGCCTTGGACGGTTGGCTGGCGAACAGCTTTTGCCAGTCGAGTTGCCCATCGGCTTCGAGGGCGGCCCAGGTTTCGAGTTTCTGGCTGCGGATCTTGCCGACTACTACTTGCTGCTTGGCCAGATCCACGGTGGTTTCGCTGACGTCCAGACGCGCAAGCTTTGCCAGTGGACGACCGTCCGGTGCGTTGACGGCGAATGGCGCGATGCTGACCGCGACATTGCTCAGCAGCAGTTCGGTTTCCTTGGACAAGTTGAGTTTGTAGTCGGTGCTGAGGTTGATGACGCCGTCTTTGAGCACCAGTGGCAACGCGTCGCGCACATACGGCCAAAAGGCTTTCATCTTGCCGTCGGTGATCTTCAGCTTACCTTCGGAGGCAATCGGGATCAGGCTGAAGTTACCGGTCCAGTCGATCTGCCCGCCTGCCGGGCCGATGGCCACCAACGTCATGTCGGCACTGTCTTCGGGCAGGGTGCTGAGGTTCTTGAGTTCGAAATCCAGCTTGTCGTAGAGGAATTCAATGGGTTCGCTGGGGCGCGCATCCAGAAAATGCACATTACCGCCCGCCAGTCTGATCCGCTCGATACGCAACGGAAACGGCTTGGCGTCCGGGTCGGCCGGGGTGGGTTCACTGGCGGGGATCTTGAACAGGCCCAGCAGATTGAGTTTGCCGTCCTTGCCAAAGAGGATTTCGGTCTTGGGTTTGTCGATTTCGATATCGGACAGGTGCAGCGCCTTTGTCCACAGGCTGTCGATCTGCAAGTTGGCGTACAGGCGTTCAAAACCGACCTGTTCCTTGCCCGGCTCGCCGACAACCAGGCCCCAGAGGGTCACTTCCAGGCTGAAAGGGTTGAGTTCGATGCGGGAAATCGTCGCGGGCAACGTCGCGTAGTTGGCCAATTGCTGATTGGCAATCCGCAGCGCGATGCCCGGTAAAATCAGAAACCCCAGCAGGCTGTAAAGGGCCAGAGCAGTCAACAATGCGCCAATAGCGCGAATCAATCCTTTGGGCATGTGCGGCTTCATCTGTCTGAATCGGAGTGCGTTGGAGTATGGCACGCGAATCCGGTTCCGAAGTCACCCTGCGTTATAGGATTTATCTGAAAGTTTCCCTGGGTTTCAGAGTTGCAGGATCAACGTTTTCAGCGGCGGCTGTTGATCCATCGACGGGAAATCGCCGCCCGGTTTCATCACGGTCCACTCGCGCACCGGACGCCCGGCCTTCTCCGCGCAACGCAAAACCTGTTCGCGCCAATCGTCCATGCTGACCTTTGCCAGGTTGTTGCAGCAGATCAGCACGCCGTTATCGGCGGTGGTCAGCAGCGCCGGTTTGAGCAGGCTCTGATAGTCGCGCAACAAGTCGACCGTGCCGAACGCGCTCTTGGCCCAGGCCGGTGGATCGAGCAGCACCAGGTCGTACTGACGCTGTTCAAGACGCATGTAACTCGGCAGTTTTTGCCCGCGCCGTTGGCTGATCGGCAAGCCCGCCAATTGGCGGATGGCCGGGAAGTAATCGGACTGGATAAACTCCATCGCAGGCAACTGCGGATTGAGCAAACCGTTCTCACGGCCGACCGCCAGATTGCCCTCGGCGAAATCCAGGTTGCACACCTCGCTTGCCCCACCGGCCGCAGCGCTCAGGCCGACACCGCAGGTGTAAGCGAACAGGTTGAGTACGCTTTTGTTTTTGCTGTGTTCCTTGACCCAGCCGCGGGTGTTGCGCAGGTCGAGGAACAGCAACGGGTCCTGACCGGCGTGACGCCCGCGAACCCGGTAGTTCAGGCCCCATTCGTGGCCGACCAGGTCTTGCAGGGCGGCTTCGTCGGCGCGGTAGACGGTGTCTTCGCGGTCGATGCGCGAGTTGCCTCGAGAGCGGTCGTTGTAGACCAGCAGCGTTTCGAGGCCCAGGTGTTGGTTGATGGTCTCGTGCAGTTGCAGCAAAGCATCACGCTCCAACGACTGGTGGAAGCTTTGCACCAGCAGTTGCGGGCCATAGCGGTCGATGGTCAGGCCGCCGGCGCCTTCCTGGCTGCCGTGGAACAGGCGATAGCAATCGGTGCCTTGCTGATGCAGCTCGGCGAGCAGGTCCTGGCGATGATCGAGGGCGGCGCGCAGCGCCTGATTCAAGGAAGACATGCTGGGCGCCTTGCAGGAGGGAATTTGGCGCGGGAGTTTAACAGCTTGTCAGGCGACCGAGGTGCTCTGTGGCGAGGGGGCTTGCCTGTTTCGGCGCAGGATGCGAAGCGTCAGGTCAGTAACCCCATCCGCCGCTTGGCCCGCTGTACCGAGCCATTACGCATGGCCCAGCGCAGCATGGGCGCACTGCGCTTGACGCTGGCGCGGATCAGTTGGCGTTGCAACGGGTTCTGATTGACGCCGAGCATGTCACTGGCCCAGTCAGGCAGCAGATCGATCCCGGCCTGCATCATCATGCCGCCAAACGGTTTGGCCAGGCGGCTGGGGGCGGGCGCGTTCAATAGCAGTCGCAACACCTCGCGACTGCGTTGGTCACACAGCAATTGCGGGCGAATTCGTTCAAGGTAATCAGCGATTTCCTTGCGGCTGCGCGGTACATCGCGGGCGCCCAAGCGTTCGGCAATCAGAGCGATTTCGCCGTAGTAACGGTCCTGATCAATCAATGAAAGGTGCGGATTACGGTAACGCAGATGCGCGGCGAGGAAGTTGCTGACTTCCGCTACGTGCACCCAGGTCAGCAAATCGGGATCGCTGGCGGCGTAAGGTCGGCCATCGGGTGCAATGCCGACCACTTGCAGATGAATGGTGCGAACCTTCTCGATCAGCCATTCGGCGTCCTTGCGCGAACCGAATGTCGTCCCGGAAATGAACTGGCTGGTGCGGCGCAATCGGCCGATCATGTCCTCGCGAAAATTCGAGTGATCCCAAACCCCGGCCAGGGCCAGAGGATGCAGCGCTTGCAACATCAGCGCGCTGATGCCGCCGATGAGCATGCTGCTGAAATCACCATGGACTTGCCAGCTCACCGAATCGGGACCGAACAGACCGGGATCGCCCTTGGGGTTTTCCAGGTCGAGTTTACCCAGGGACAGACCGGTCAAGCTCATGAGCTGGCTTTCGATGCGGGTACGGATGAATTCCATGGCAACTCAGTGGCGAATATAAAACGCGGCCATCACTGGCCGCGCGGGGCTTATTGGTTCAGGCGTTTGTCGACCAGGTCCTGGACGACACTTGGGTCGGCCAAGGTGGAAGTATCCCCCAGGCTGTCCAGTTCGTTGCAGGCGATCTTGCGCAGAATGCGCCGCATGATCTTGCCTGAACGGGTTTTCGGCAAGGCCGGCGCCCACTGGATCAGGTCCGGTTTGGCGAAGCTGCCAATTTCCTTGCTGACGTGGGCCAGCAGTTCTTTCTTCAGCTCGTCATTGGGCTCGGTGCCGTTCATGGGTGTGACGAACGCATAAATGCCTTGGCCCTTGAGGTCGTGGGGATAACCCACCACCGCCGCTTCGGCGATGCTGTCGTGCAACACCAGCGCGCTCTCTACTTCCGCCGTACCAATGCGGTGCCCGGAGACATTGATCACGTCGTCGATGCGCCCGGTGATCCAGTAATCGCCATCCTCGTCGCGCCGCGCGCCATCGCCGGTGAAGTAGTAGCCGGGGTAGGGCTTGAAGTAGGTGTCGACCATGCGTTGCGGGTCGCCATAGACGCTGCGGATCTGCGCCGGCCAGCTGGATTTGATCGCCAGCACGCCGCTGCCGGCGCCTTTGATTTCCTTGCCCGTTTCGTCCAGCAACACCGGTTGCACGCCGAACATCGGTTGGGTGGCGCAGCCGGGTTTGATCCGTTGCGCGCTGACCAGCGGGCTGAGCATGATGCCGCCGGTTTCGGTCTGCCACCAGGTGTCGACGATCGGGCAACGCTGTTCGCCGACGGCGTTGAAGTACCAATCCCACGCTTCCGGGTTGATCGGCTCACCGACGCTGCCGAGTAGTCTGAGGCTTTCGCGCGACGTTTCCTTCAACGGCTCCGGCCCCTCACGCATCAGCGAGCGCAGCGCTGTCGGTGCCGTATAGAAAATGTTGACGTGGTGTTTGTCGATCACCTGCCAGAAACGCGAACTGCTCGGGTAGCTCGGCACGCCTTCGAAGATCAGCGTGGTCGCGCCGTTAGCGAGCGGGCCATAGACGATGTAACTGTGGCCGGTGACCCAGCCGACGTCGGCGGTGCACCAGAAGACTTCGCCCTCGCGGTAGTCGAGCACGTACTTGAAGGTCATCGCCGCTTGCAGCAGATAGCCGCCGGTGGTGTGCAGCACGCCTTTGGGTTTGCCGGTACTGCCGGATGTGTAGAGGATGAACAGCGGGTCTTCGGCGTCCATGGGTTCCGGCGGGCAATCGTCGCTGACGTCGCGCAGGGCCTGGTGATACCAGAGGTCGCGACCGTCAACCCAGTCCACTTCGCCCTGAGTGCGCTCGACGACGATGACGGTGCTGACGTTCGGGCAACTTTGCAGGGCCTGGTCGACTTTCTGTTTCAGCGGTACGAATTTTCCGCCGCGCACACCTTCGTCGGCGGTGATCACTGTGCGGCAGTCGGCATCGAGAATCCGGTCGCGCACCGAGTCTGGAGAGAAGCCGCCGAATACCACCGAATGCACCGCGCCAATCCGCGTGCAGGCCAGCATGGCGTAGGCCGCTTCGGGAATCATCGGCATGTAGATGCACACGCGGTCGCCCTTTTTCACGCCACGGCTTTTGAGCACGTTGGCCAGGCGGCAGACGTTGTGATGGAGTTTTTTGTAGGTGATCTGCGCGGATTCGGCGGGGTCGTCGCCTTCCCAGAGGATGGCGATCTGATCGCCGCGTGTTTCCAGATGGCGGTCGATGCAGTTGTAGCTGACGTTCAGCTTGCCACCGGCAAACCAGCTGGCCTCGCCGGTTTTCAGGTTATAGCGCTGGACGGTGTCCCAGGGCGTGCTCCAGTCGAGAAAGCGCGTGGCCTGCTCAGCCCAGAACTCACTGGGGTGTTCGATGGATTGGCGGTAGAGGCGGTGGTAGTCGTCCTGACTCAGGTTTGCAGCCCGGCGGACGGCATCGGCTTTGGGGAATGTGCTGATATCGAACATGACGGTTCCTTATTCTTGTTTTGCGACAAGAGGGGAGCTGCGCGACCCTCGTAGGAGCCGGCTTGCTGGCGATAGCGGTGTATCAGTCGACTAAAACGTCCAATGACACACCGCTATCGCCA
>NZ_JBOFQE010000052.1:0-79949 GCF_051660785.1 Pseudomonas sp. | reverse complement strand
AGCGAGCCTGCTCGCGATAGCGGTGGGTCAGGCAACCTTTCAGTCGACTGGTACACCGCCATCGCGAGCAGGCTCGCTCCCACATTGGATTGTGTTGCGCACTTAATGGCCAGCGGTTTTGGAGAATAGCTGGATGACGACGACGCCCAGGACGATCAAGGCCATCCCCAGCATCGCCGGCACATCCAGCTTCTGCCCGTAGATAAACAGCGCCGCAACGCTGACCATCACGATCCCCATGCCGGCCCACACCGCGTAAGCCACGCCCACCGGGACGCTACGCACCACCAGCGTCAGCATCCAGAAGGCAATGCCGTAACCGACAATCACCAGAATCAGCGGCAGCGGGGTACTGAAGCCTTTGACGGCTTTCATCGAAACGGTCGCGATCACTTCAGCGCAGATGGCAATGGCCAGGTAGTAGTAAGCGGTCATAGGTGCATCCTCGTGTGAAGTGTTGCTCTCTGAGGTCGGCATTTTAGAGATTCTCCAGATGCGGTAAAGTCATTACCTATCTGTTCTGAAGATGGGTTGTCTCATGAGCACGCAATGGAATCTGGAACAACTGCGCTTGTTTGTCAGCGTAGCGGAGCAGCGTTCGTTTTCCGCGGTGGCGCGGGATCAGCGCAAGGCGCAGTCGGCGGTCAGCAGTTCGATCGCGCTGCTGGAAGAAGACCTCGGTGTCAGCCTGTTCGATCGCAGCAGCGGCCGTCAGCCGAAACTCACCGAGGCCGGCAATGCTTTGCTGGAAGAGGCGCGGGAAGTCTTGCGTCAGTGCGAACGCCTGAACGGTCGGGCGCTGGCAATGATGCGTGGCCAGGAGGCGCGTTTGCGCGTGGCTCAGGATGAGGCGATGCCCTATCAGCCGATCATCGAAAGCTTTGCAGCCCTGGCGGAAAAATTTCCCAGTGTTGAAGTGCAGCTGACCAGCGCCGCCCAAGGTGATGTGGCGCGCAAACTGGTGGAGCGTCGGGCCGATCTGGGACTGTTGTTTTATCACGACCAGATTCCCGAAGCGCTGGAGCGTCGGGTGCTTGGAAGCGTAGAAATGGTCACCGTGTGCGGCATCAATCATCCACTGGCAAAACAGAAGCCGGTCGATTGTCAGGAGCTGGCGCGGCATCGCCAGTTGCTGATGTCCACGCAGTCCAGCGTCTATCCCGGCAGCGAGCCGGCCAGTCCGCAGGTCTGGCGTGCCGACAGCTTCTACGTGATGGCTGAATGGCTGGTGCGCGGCCTCGGCTGGGCCTGGCTGCCGCGGCACGTGGTGCAATACCCGGCGTATCAGGATCTGATGGTCGAGCTGGACAGCGAATGGACCCCGCCGGCGCTGGTCGTGGAACTGGTCTGGCGTCGTGACGAGCCACTGGGCCCGGCAGCTCGCTGGCTGGCGGAACGTTTTGCCGTGCACTTGCAGGCGATCGGTGAAAAAACCGATAAACTCCGCCGCCATGAATAGAACTCTCTACACCGCGCTGTTTTACCTGGGGCTGCCATTGGTAGCGATTCGGCTATGGCTGCGTTCGCGCAAGGCGCCGGCCTATGCCAAGCGCATTGGCGAACGTTTTTCCTTCGGCTTGCCGGTGATGAAACCGGGTGGCATCTGGGTGCACGCGGTGTCCGTGGGCGAGAGCATTGCCGCGGCGCCGATGATTCGCGCCTTGCTGCAACGTTATCCACAGCTGCCGATTACCGTGACCTGCATGACCCCGACCGGTTCGGAGCGCATCCACGCCCTGTTTGCCAACGAGCCGCGCATCCAGCACTGCTATCTGCCTTACGACTTGCCGTGCGCTGCGGCGCGGTTTCTTGATCGGGTCCAGCCGAAACTGGCGGTGATCATGGAGACCGAACTCTGGCCGAACCACATCCATCAGTGCGCCAAGCGCGGGATTCCGGTGGCGTTGGCCAATGCGCGATTGTCCGAACGTTCGGCCAAGGGTTATGGCCGCTTCCGGAAACTCACCCAGCCGATGCTCGCTGAAATGAGCCTGTTCGCAGTGCAAACCGAAGCCGAGGCCCAGCGCTTCCGTGATTTGGGTGCACGAGCTGACACCGTCGAAGTGACCGGCTCGATCAAATTCGATCTGACGATTGATCCGCAACTGCTTCTGCGCGCCACCGAATTGCGCGCGCAATGGCAGGCGCAGGATCGTCCGGTGTGGATCGCCGCCAGTACCCATGACGGTGAAGACGAAGTGGTGCTGGCGGCCCATCGTCAGTTGCTCGCCAATCATCCTGATGCATTACTGATTCTGGTGCCGCGGCATCCAGAGCGTTTCAATTCGGTGTTCGAGCTGTGCCAGCAGCAGGGATTCTCCACGGTGCGTCGTTCTTCCGGCGAGCCGGTCACGGCAAATACCTCGGTGCTGCTGGGCGACACCATGGGTGAGCTGCTGTTTCTCTATGCCTTGGCGGACAGCGCATTTGTCGGCGGCAGCCTGGTGCCGAACGGCGGGCATAACTTGCTGGAGCCGGCGGCGCTGGCCAAACCGGTGCTGAGCGGACCGCACCTGTTCAACTTCCTCGAAATCGCTGCGCAATTGCGCAGTGCCGGGGCGTTGCAGGAAGTGGAAGATGCGGAAGGCCTGGCGCTGGCGGTGCAGCGGCTGTTCGAATTGCCACGCGATGCGCAGCGGATGGCAGAAGCGGGTTTGAAAGTGATGCGCACCAATCAGGGCGCGTTGCAGCGGCTGCTGGATGGGTTGGGGCGGTTGATCAACTGACCGACTCCTGTGGCGAGGGAGCTTGCTCCCGCTCGGCTGCGAAGCAGTCGTGAAACCTGCAATTGCGATGTGACTGGCAGAATGCTGGGGCTGCTTCGCAGCCCAGCGGGAGCAAGCGCCCTCGCCACAGAACTGGTTTTTACTGGGTTGGCTTGGCCTTCAATTGTTCCGCCGCAGCCTTGGCCAGGTCCGGGGGCAGGAAGTCCTTGTCCGGGTTGTAGTCGGGTTTGAGCCAGCGCGCCAGGTCCTGCAGATCCCCCGGATTCAACGTACCGGCGGCCTGCTTCAAGCGCAGATTGTCGAGGATGTAGTCGTAGCGCGTGTTGTTGTAGTCGCGCACCGAGGTGTACAGCTGACGCTGGGCATCCAGCACGTCGACAATATTTCGCGTGCCCACCTGATAGCCGATTTCGGTCGCTTCCACCGCGCTCTGGTTGGAGATGATCGACTGCTTGCGCGCCTGTACCTGTTCGACGTCGGTGTTCACTGCCCGGTGCAGGTTGCGGGTGTTTTCCACCACTTGCCGGCGCAGGGATTCACGCTGCTGTTCGGACTGATCCAGCTGTGCATACGACTGGCGCACCTGGGAATTGATCAGGCCGCCACTGTAGATCGGAATGTTCAGTTGCAGGCCTACCGTCGTTTGCTCGACGTCACCACGATACGGTTGGCCGAAGGCGTTCGGGTTGCTGAAACCCAAGGCGTCGTTATCACCTTTTTCATACTTGGCCACGGCGTCGACGGTTGGCGCGTGTCCGGCCTTGCGTTGCTTGAGCGTTTCTTCTGCAGCACTGACGGCGTAGTTGCTGGCCAGCAGATTCAGGTTCTGCCTCGCCGCCGTATCGACCCAGGATTTGGCATCATTTGGCGCCGGCGGCAGGATCGGCAAGGTGTGGACGATGCCCTGGATCGAGTTGTACTGACGGTTGGTCAGGGTGATCAGCGCTTCGAAGGCGTCATCCACCTGGCGCTGCGCGACGATCCGGTTGGCCCGTGCGGTGTCGTAACTGGCCTGCGATTGCAGCACGTCGGTCTTGTCCGACAGGCCGACATCGAAGCGCTCGTTGGACTGGTCGAGCTGGCGTTTGAACGCCGCTTCTTCAGCCTTGGTCGAGGCCAGGGTGTCCTGGCTGCGAAGCACGTTGAAATAGCTTTCAGCGGTTTGCAAAATCAGGTTCTGTTCGGTGGCCGAGAGTTGCAGTGCGGCCTGCTCGTTGACGTCTTTGGCGGCCTGGAACTGGAACCAGCGATCGGCACGGAACAAGGGCTGAGCCAACGTCGCTTGATAGGAGTGAGCGTTACGGTTGGCGGTGGCCGATGGTTGATCGATTGCAGTACGCACGTTGGCCAGTTCGGCACCGCCCGAGAGATTCGGCAGCAGACCGGCGCGGGCCTGAGGCACCACTTCTTTCTGGGCACCATATTGAGCGCGTGCGGCAGCCAGGTCGGCGTTGTTGTCCACCGCTTCCTGGTAGACGCTGACCAGATCGGTTTTGGTCGATAAGGGCGCTTCTGCTGCCCATGCCATTCCATTGGACGCACAAGACACGGCAACGGCCAGTGAGAGTTTGCGCAGCATGAGGCCATCCCTAAAAATTACGCTGATAATTTGAGCGCCAAAGGTAAGGCGCGGACCACACAGCGTCAATGCGCAGCGTGGCCGTTGCGAGTGTAGTTGCGGACACGGTCGGCAACAATCGTCTAATTGCGCCATTCATCACGGTGTTTACCGCGGTGTTGGCGTTCTTTGCCAGTTGTGTCTAGACTGGCCGGGTTCTTGTCGGGGTGCCTTGCTATGAGGCTGAGATCGAATAATTTCGGATCCCGTTGAACCTGATCAGGTTAGCGCCTGCGTAGGGAACAAGATTTCTCGTCACCCGGCGAGTCCTCTTGTGCTTCGTCCGGGATGTTGTTCGACAATCGAACACCCCTCGAGCACTGAGCACAGCACCAACGGCTTTGTCATGGCTGATTGGTCGCGTCCATTCGTTACAGGTTCGCTCCGACAAAATTCCACTGCCTGGATGCTGTCTGGAGAGCCCGTGATGACGATAAAACTAAAAAACACTACGAACCTGAGTGACTCGGCCCAAGTCGATCAACAGTCGGTTCAACCGTTTACCCGCTCGCAAAAAATCTATGTCCAGGGCTCCCGTCCGGACATCCTCGTGCCGATGCGCGAAATCAGCCTCGACGTGACCCCGACCGACTTCGGTGGCGAGATCAACGCGCCTGTCGTTGTGTACGACACCTCGGGCCCGTACACCGATCCCAACGTCATCATCGACGTGCGCAAAGGCCTGGCTGATGTGCGTTCGCCGTGGATCGAATCCCGTGGCGACACCGAGCGTCTGCCCGGCCTGAGCTCGAACTTCGGCCAGGAACGCCTCGCTGATGCCGAGCTGACCAAGCTGCGTTTCGCCCACGTCAACAACCCGCGCCGTGCCAAGGCCGGGGCCAACGTCAGCCAGATGCACTACGCCCGCAAAGGCATCATCACCGCCGAGATGGAATACGTCGCCATCCGCGAAAACATGAAGCTCGAAGTGGCCCGTGCCGCCGGGCTGCTGGACCAGCAACACGCCGGTCACAGCTTCGGCGCCAGCGTGCCGAAAATCATCACCCCGGAATTTGTCCGTGATGAAATCGCCCGTGGTCGCGCGATCATTCCGGCCAACATCAACCACACTGAACTGGAACCGATGATCATCGGCCGTAACTTCCTGGTGAAGATCAACGGCAACATCGGCAACAGCGCTTTGGGTTCGTCCATCGAAGAAGAAGTGGCGAAACTGACCTGGGGCATTCGCTGGGGTTCGGACACGGTCATGGACCTGTCCACTGGCAAACACATTCACGAAACCCGCGAGTGGATCATCCGCAACTCGCCGGTGCCGATCGGTACGGTGCCGATTTATCAAGCCTTGGAAAAAGTCGGCGGCGCCGCTGAAGACCTGACCTGGGAGCTGTTCCGCGACACGCTGATCGAACAGGCCGAGCAGGGCGTCGATTACTTCACCATCCACGCCGGCGTGCTGCTGCGCTACGTGCCGCTGACCGCGAAACGCGTGACCGGCATCGTCTCCCGTGGCGGTTCGATCATGGCCAAGTGGTGCCTGGCGCACCACAAAGAGAACTTCCTCTACACCCATTTCGAAGACATCTGCGAAATCATGAAGGCCTACGACGTCAGCTTCTCGCTGGGCGATGGCCTGCGTCCGGGTTCGATTGCCGACGCCAACGACGCCGCACAATTCGGTGAACTGGAAACCCTTGGCGAGCTGACCAAGATCGCGTGGAAGCACGACGTGCAATGCATGATCGAAGGCCCGGGCCACGTGCCGATGCAGTTGATCAAAGAGAACATGGACAAGCAGCTGGAATGCTGCGATGAGGCGCCGTTCTACACCCTCGGCCCGCTGACCACCGACATCGCACCGGGCTACGACCACATCACCTCGGGTATCGGTGCGGCGATGATCGGCTGGTTCGGTTGCGCCATGCTCTGCTACGTGACGCCGAAGGAACACTTGGGTCTGCCGAACAAGGATGACGTGAAGACCGGGATCATCACCTACAAGATCGCCGCGCATGCCGCCGATCTGGCGAAGGGGCATCCGGGTGCGCAGATTCGCGACAATGCCTTGAGCAAGGCGCGCTTCGAATTCCGTTGGGAAGACCAGTTCAACCTGGGCCTTGATCCTGACACCGCGCGTTCGTATCACGATGAAACCCTGCCGAAGGATTCGGCCAAGGTCGCGCATTTCTGTTCGATGTGCGGACCTAAATTCTGCTCGATGAAAATCACCCAGGAAGTCCGCGAATACGCGGCCAACCAGCGGATCGAAACCGTCGATGCCGAAGTCGCCCAGGGATTGGCGGAACAGGCCGAGCGGTTCAAGCAGGAAGGCAGTCAGCTGTACAAGAAGGTTTGATCTGACCTGAAAGGGTGGGGCCCTGCACAGGCCCCATCGCCAGCAGGCTGGCTCCCACACTGGATTGGTGGTGTTCACAAGTCCCCTGTGGGAGCCAGCCTGCTGGCGATAGCGATCTACACAACAACAAATGTCCCTCTGAGATAACACCCTTGAGCATTCAACCGAGTACTTATTCCCCCGACATCGCGGTGCCTACAGACAAACGTGTGTTCGGCGGTCGCGATCTGTTTTCCCTGTGGTTTTCCCTCGGCATCGGCCTGATGGTGCTGCAGACCGGCGCTCTGCTCGCTCCGGGTCTGGGCCTGTCGGGCTCGTTGCTGGCAATATTCCTCGGCACGCTGGTCGGCGTCCTGCTGCTGGCCGCTGTCGGCGTGATCGGCAGTGACACCGGCCTGTCGTCGATGGCCGCGCTGAAACTCAGCCTCGGCAAACATGGCGCGAGCCTGCCGGCCGTGCTGAACCTGCTGCAACTGATCGGTTGGGGCTCGTTCGAAATCATCGTGATGCGCGACGCCGCCAGCCTGCTCGGCGCCCGCGCGTTCAGCGAAGGCAGCCTGCTGTCGAATCCGCTGCTCTGGACTCTGTTCTTCGGTGGCCTGGCGACCTTGCTGGCCGTCAGCGGTCCGCTGACATTCGTCCGTCAAATCCTGCGTAAGTGGGGCATTTGGTTGCTGCTGGCCGCGTGCATCTGGCTGACCTGGAACCTGTTCGCCAAAGCCGATCTTGCCGCATTGTGGGCGCAGGCCGGTGACGGTTCGATGCCGTTCGCCGTGGGCTTCGACATTGCCATCGCCATGCCGCTGTCGTGGCTGCCGTTGATTGCCGACTACTCACGTTTCGGCAAGCGTGCGAAAAACGTGTTTGGTGGTACAGCGATTGGTTTCTTTATCGGTAACTTCTGGCTGATGAGCCTCGGCGTGGCGTACACCCTGGCGTTTGCGCCAAGTGGTGAGGTGAATGCCTTGTTGCTGGCATTGGCCGGTGCCGGTCTGGGGATTCCGCTGCTGCTGATTTTGCTGGACGAGTCGGAAAATGCCTTCGCCGACATTCACTCGGCGGCGGTGTCCAGCGGGATTCTGCTGCGCTTGAAAGTCGAGCATCTGGCCTTGGCGATTGGCGTGATCTGCACACTGATCGCGTGCCTGGCGCCGTTGGCCCAGTACCAGAACTTCCTGTTGTTGATCGGTTCGGTGTTCGCGCCGCTGTTCGGCGTGGTGCTGGTGGATCATTTCATCCTGCGCAAACGCAGTGCTCAAGTGGCGTCAGCCGCGTTGCGCTGGCCGGCGCTGCTCGCCTGGTTGGGCGGGGTGAGCACTTATCACTTGCTGGCGAATCTGTATCCGGGCATCGGCGCAACCCTGCCGTCGTTGATTCTGGCAGGGCTGCTCCAGCTGGTGCTGGGCCGGGCCTTCAGTTACGGCCGGGAAACAGCTCGGGCTTGAGAATGCCGTTCAGGCGAGGGTAGGGGATCTTCAGTTCGACGTGACCCAGCGCGTAAGGCGCGATGGTGCTCACTTCGTACTTGAGGATCACCCCGCCGTAGGTCAGCGCCACGTTCTGGGTTTTCTGGAACGGCCACTGCTTCACGAACTCCGGTTCCTGATCGAGCTTGGTGCTGATCAGCCAGCTGTTGTGCGCCACTTGCGCGGCTTTCCAGAATGCCTCTTCCTGCCCCGGCACCAACATGTCGGACAGGGTCAGCACTTTATGCTGCTGGCGCGAATAGTTGATGAAGCTGCGGCCCGGCGTGCCATGCGCGCCGCCGGTGTCCAGGTAGCTGGAAAACTCGACGATCACCAAGCCGTCATGCTGCTCGCGTACTTTGGCTTGCAGGTAGCTGCTGTTGCGCGGTCCGGCGGTGCGCAGAAACTCATCGCGATAGGCTGCCAGCGTCGGTGCCGCAGGGGCATCAGGCGAAGTGCGGGTCAGTTGCAGCAGGCGTTTTTCGACAATGCCGTCCAGCTGCGGCTCGTCCGGGAAGCGCAGCGTATCGATGTTCACCAGTGGGCATTCAGGTGTCGTGCAACCCGGTTTCAGTGTTTCGGTGGCGTCGCGGGTGGTTTCCAGCGGCGCCCGGTAGTTGGGTTGGAACAAGCTCTGGCAGGCGCCCAGGGTCAGGGCGATTGCGGCCATGGAGGCGATTTTAAAAAGCGACATGGGCGTCCTTCATAAAACAGGGAAAGGCAAAAAGTTATCCGCTTCGACTCTCAACGAAGCAGTCAGTTCGCCACTAAGCTAATTAGAGTTGGTTTCGCCCTCACCGTCTATCTCGCTGACGGGAAAGGGGCTGCATCAAACGGGGCGAGCGCGTTAGGATGGCGCGAAGTCGAGGTTGGAACCTCGCCATGGACTTGCAGTAAAGAGGATTGTCATGACTGATTTTGCCAACGCCATTCCGACCGCCGTAGATATCGTTCGGCGCGAAAAGTGCTACGAGGGCTTCTACAAGCTCGATCGTGTGCACTTGCGTCATGAATTGTTTGCCGGTGGCATGAGTCGCGAGATCAATCGTGAAGTGTTTGTTCGCCACGATGCGGTGTGCGTGCTGCCGTACGATCCGCAGCGTGATGAAGTGGTGCTGATCGAGCAGTTTCGTGTCGGCGCCATGGGCAAGACCGATAACCCGTGGCTGATTGAATTGGTCGCCGGTCTGATCGACAAGGATGAAGTACCGGAAGAAGTTGCTCACCGCGAAGCGCAGGAGGAAGCTGGGCTTGTGTTCGGGGCGCTCTGGCCGATGACCAAATACTTTCCATCGCCGGGCGGCAGTAACGAATTTGTGCACTTGTACCTGGGGCGTTGCGACAGCACCGGAGTCGGCGGCCTGCATGGGCTGGAGGAAGAAGCAGAAGATATCCGCGTCACGGTCTGGGCGTTCGAAGATGCCCTGCAGGCCGTACGCGACGGACGAATTGCCAACGCGGCCAGCATCATTGCCTTGCAATGGTTAGCTTTGAACCGCGCTGAAGTGAGGGGGCTATGGTCGTAAACAAGTTGCGCGATCGCTATAGGGTGGACCTCGTGGGGCTGCAAGCCTCTTGCGAAGCCAACTACGCGCGCCTGATGCGACTGCTGCCGGACATGCGCAGCGAACCGGAGGCACGGCGCATTGCCGTGACCCACGGCGATCAGATGCTCGGCGTGCTGGCCCTTGAAGTGCTGCAGGTCTGTCCGTACACCACGACCTTGCAAGTGCGCCAGGAACACAGCCTGCCGTGGCTGCCGGTGCCGCAACTGGAAGTGCAGGTTTATCACGACGCCTGCATGGCTGAGGTGGTCAGCGCTGAACATGCGCGACGCTTTCGCGGCATCTATCCTTACCCCAATGCCTCAATGCACCAGCCGGATGAAAAGGCCCAGTTGAATATGTTTCTGGGTGAATGGCTGAGCCATTGCCTGGCCTGTGGGCATGAGTACGCCGTCGTTCGTTAATCGTTCATGCCTGACAGTTTTGTTTTTGGCTTTCCCAAGAGCATTCCGCATGCGCTGTGGGAATAGTCTCCGCGCTTTGTAGTCCCTGTAATTAATCCCTGGCTCTTTCCTCTAGCGGCTACGGCCATCGCATGTCGCGAGGCATTAGTCTGGGAAATGGGCGTTTATGAAAATCGGGATTGTCGGGGCTGGCTGGAACGGTTCCCACTGTGCACTGGAATTGATGAGTGCTGGCCATCAAGTCGTATTGCTGGAGAAGCATCCGGACATTTTCCAAGGCGTTTCCGGTGACTTCGGGATCCGATTGCACAAGGGACCCCACTACCCGCGCTCGAAGACCACAAGGGACAGTTGTCTGGAGGTGTTTGATCGTTTTTGTGCGACGTATCCCGAGTTGGTGGTCGCTCACGATTCGGCGATCTATGCGCAAGGCACGACGGACGCGTTGGGTTTGCGCTCCAAAGTGAGCAACGACACCTTCGCCAAGGTGTGTCATGAGTCCCCCGAGTGCAGTGAGGTGGACATGAGCGCCAAAGGCTTGGAGGCACTGGAGGCTGCATTCAATCTCGATGAGCCGAGCGTGGTATTGGGCGATCGACTACGCCGCTTTTTCCTCGACAAACTGGCGGTGGTGGGCGTTCAGGTGCAGACGGGTTTCATTGTCGAGAAAATCATTCGCAGCGCAGGCCAGAGCCTCGTATACAGGGATGACGGGAGTTGCCTGGCGTTTGATCTGGTGATCAACACGACGGGGTTCCAATCGTTGCTTCCTGCCTTCTTTGAACGGGATTTCCCTTTTGAAGTAGAGGTGGTTTACCAGCCTTGCCTCGCGCTGTGCTACGAAGACCAACAGCCGAGTGAAAAACCGCTTTCTTTTATCGTGATGGACGGATGGTTTCCGTGCCTGATGCCCGCCGTCACGACCCATGAGCCTTATCCCGCCGACTACATCCTGACGCATGGCAGTTACACCATCATGGGCTCGTTCTCCACGGCCAGGGAGGCGGATGCGCTGCTTGAAGAACTGACCGACGACTTCATTGAGTCGACGGTCAAGGCATTGACCGAGGCTCAGATGTGTCGATTCTGGCGCGGTTTTCTCCAGCGCTTCCACTACGCCGGCTGGAAGGGAGCAGTGCTGGCGAAACTGAAAACCCGGTCCGAGTTTCGCAGCGCCATTACGTTTGAACAGGATGGTGTGATTTACGTTTTTCCGGGCAAGGTCAGCAACGTATTCAATGCCGCTGACGAGGTGCTGGCCCTGATTGCCAATCAACGCTGTATCGATCAGAACGGTTTCAGGTATGTGGAGAACGGTGTTCTGGACATCGCGCGCCGGGAAATCCAGCAGAAGCCCGGAGCCGGCGAGGAGAGCACCTGTAACTTGCAAACGTACTCAGTGTTGCGTGGACAAAAAGATGCGTGCTGATAACAGGCAGCAAAAACAAAGTGTCATATGTGTGAACTCTCCCGCGTCTCGGGTTTGCCGAGACGCCGGCCTGCCACCATAATCCACCTACTTTTATCTGACGAACATCGTGTCGAACATGCCTGACTCTCCCGCTGATGCCCAGGTTTTGCTGGTGCAGCTCTCTGACAGCCATTTGTTTGCCGAAGCGGACGGGACGTTGCTGGGCATGAATACCCGGGACAGCCTGCAAAAGGTCATTGAGCTGGTGCGCGTTCAGCAGCCGCAGATTGATTTGATCATTGCGAGCGGTGATTTGTCTCAGGACGGGACGCTGGAGTCTTATCAGTTGTTTCGCGATTTGACCCGGCAGCTTGATGCGCCGGCGCGCTGGATTCCTGGTAATCACGATGAGCCGCGGATCATGGCCGAGGCCGCTGTGCAGAGTGCGTTGCTGGAGCCGGTGGTGGATGTCGGTAACTGGCGGGTCACTTTGCTGGATTCGGCGGTGCCGGGGTCGGTGCCGGGGTTTTTGCAGGATGAGCAGTTGCAGGTGTTGGCGCGTTCGCTGAGTGAGGCGCCGGAGCGGCATCATCTGGTGTGTTTTCACCATCATCCGGTGTCGATCGGCTGTTTGTGGATGGAGCCGATCGGGTTGCGTAATCCTGAGGCGTTGTTTGCGGTGCTGGATCGATTTCCGCAGGTGCGTGCTGTTTTGTGGGGGCATGTGCATCAGGAGGTTGATCGGGATCGCAATGGGGTGCGGTTGATTGCTTCGCCTTCGACTTGCATTCAGTTTGAACCGGGGAGTGATGATTTCAAGGTTGGGGAGCAGGCGCCCGGCTACCGTTGGCTGCGCTTGTTGCCGGATGGCCAGATCGAAACGGGCGTGGAGCGTGTTACCGGCTTTGACTTCCAGGTTGATTACGGTTCCGACGGTTATTGACGGTTGAACTTGGCGGCCTGTGGGCCGACCATGCTCTTGCTGACCGAGTACATATCCGTTGCTGCGGTAACGGCCACTTAGGGTTTCGCCCTTACGGCGACTCACTTTTTTTACAAGCGCCTAAAAAAAGTAAGCAAAAAAACGCTCGCCCCAAGCGTCCGGCCCCTCGCCTGGGCTCGGCGTACCTTCGCTCCGGTATCCATCCGGGGACACTGCCCTCCGGTTGGCTTCGCTGCACCTACATGCAGCGTGTTCGACTGCGTCGAACGGCGCTGCGCGCCACTCCCCGGATGAACACCTCCACTCAGCCTCCCGAACGGGGCGGGTAGATCAAGATCAAAAGCAGGCGAGCTAACGCTCGACCTATTGAGTGGTGAAAAGCGAAGCGTGTACGCCGATCCCTGTAGGAGTGAGCCTGCTCGCGATGGCGGCCTGCCAGCCGACCATTATATTGCAGAGGTACCCCAAACCCCTGTGGGAGCTGGCCTGCCAGCGATGGCAGCCTGACAGCCGACCAATTTCTTGCAGATGTACCCCAAACCCTGTGGGAGCTGGCCTGCCAGCGATGGCGACCTGACAGCCGACCACCAACTTGCAGGTGTACACCGAACCCTGTGGGAGCTGGCTTGCCAGCGATGGCGGCCTGCCAGCCGACCAATTTCTTGCAGATGTACCCCAAACCCCTGTGGGAGCTGGCCTGCCAGCGATAGCGGCCTGACAGCCGACCAATATCTTGCGGATGTACACCAAAACCTTGTGGGAGCTGGCCTGCCAGCGATAGCGGCCTGACAGCCGACCAGTCTCTCTCAGATGTACCTCGTTCCACTGTAGGAGCGAGCCTGCTCGCGAAAGCGGCCTCACAGACGACTCTGTTTAATGGTCAGCAAAAATTTCAGAACCTTCCCACGAAGTTTTCAGGTTGCCCGTCAGACGTGGCTTCTCTAGCCTTTTGCCTATCGCTGACACATTCAGTGATCGGGCTTCGCGGCCCGTTTTCTCAGGCATAATCGCCCCGCCTAACGACAGCGCTTTCGGCTGTCTGTCGTTTCGTGTCATGGCGGCTGTGCGCGGGATACCTTAGGGTATGCCGAGTTGCCAGAGGATCGGTCCGCGAACCTGCGTACAGCTGCCACCCAAATTGCTTCGCGGCAAATTGTAAGTGGCTCCACACTTCCTCTGGAGTACTACCATGTTCAAACCAACCCCCAATCCCCCCGCCCGCAAACCCAGCACGATGTACATGATCGTCCCCGAAGTGGACACGGAAAGCCTTCTGGCCCATTCCTGTGAATCACTGGCTTCAGCGAGTGTCATGGCCAGCGATTTTGCTGCGCGCCTGCTTGGGCCTGACCGGCATACGGCGATGGCGATTCAGCAGTTGGTCATGCTGGCTGAGCTGGCGGTGAATCGGGCGCTGGATAATGTCGATCCAGCCTGATTTTTTCAGATAGACCGCGTTATCGTTCATCGCGAGCCTGCTCGCGATAGCGTCAGTTCAGGCGCCTGTAATTCCGAGGATATCCCCGATCCCCCCGACTCCCTGTAAACTGCGCCTCTTTACCCGACGCACAGGGAGTTCAAATGTCCGGTTCGATCCTTTATATCCACGGTTTCAACAGCGCGCCTGCGTCGAAAAAGGCCACGCAGTTGGTGCAGGTGATGGACCGTCTGGGCCTGAGCGATCAATTGCGCGTCCCGGCCCTGCATCACCATCCGCGTGAAGCCATCGGTCAGCTTACTAAGGCGATTGAAGCGCTGGGGCGGCCACTGCTGGTCGGCAGCTCACTCGGCGGCTACTATGCGACTCACTTGGCCGAGCGCTATGGCCTCAAGGCCCTGTTGATCAACCCTGCCGTCAGTCCGCACCGGATGTTCGACGGGTATCTGGGGACGCAGAAAAACCTGTATACCGATGAGGCCTGGGAATTGACCCACGACCACGTGACGGCCCTGGCCGAGCTGGAAGTGCCGGCGCCCCGGGATCCACAGCGGTATCAGGTGTGGTTGCAGACCGGCGATGAAACGCTGGACTATCGCCTCGCCCAGCAGTATTACCGCGCCTGTGCCTTGCGCATCCAGGCCGGCGGCGACCATGGTTTCCAGGGTTTTGCCGCGCAGCTGCCGGCAATGCTGAGTTTCGCCGGTATCGGCGCAGATTTGTACCAGGCGATCGATTTCACAGCACTGTGAGTCAGCGCCTCTTTTTCACAGAACACTCTTTTTACAGGCGGACGACGAGACCCCATGGCCACTCCCAGCGCTAGCTCTTATAACGCAGACGCCATCGAAGTCCTCTCGGGCCTCGACCCGGTGCGCAAACGCCCCGGCATGTACACCGACACCAGTCGGCCGAACCACCTCGCCCAGGAAGTCATCGACAACAGCGTCGACGAAGCCTTGGCCGGGCACGCGACCTCGGTGCAGGTCATCCTGCACGCCGATCACTCTCTGGAAGTCAGCGATGACGGCCGTGGCATGCCGGTGGACATTCACCCGGAAGAGGGTGTTTCCGGGGTCGAGCTGATCCTCACCAAGCTCCATGCGGGCGGCAAGTTTTCCAATAAGAACTACCAGTTCTCCGGCGGTCTGCACGGGGTGGGTATTTCCGTGGTCAACGCCTTGTCGACCGAAGTTCGGGTGCGCGTGAAGCGTGACGGCAACGAATACCAGATGACGTTCGGCGACGGTTACAAGAAAACCGAGCTGGAAGTGGTCGGCACCGTCGGCAAGCGCAACACCGGCACAAGCGTGTTCTTCGCGCCGGACCCGAAGTACTTCGATTCGCCGAAATTCTCCATCAGCCGCCTCAAACACGTGCTCAAGGCCAAGGCCGTTCTGTGTCCGGGGCTGCTGGTCAGTTTTGAAGACAAGGCCACCGGCGAAAAAGTCGAATGGCATTACGAAGACGGCCTGCGCTCCTACCTGGTCGACGCGGTCAGCGAATTCGAACGCCTGCCGGACGAGCCGTTCTGCGGCAGCCTGGCCGGTAATAAAGAAGCGGTCGATTGGGCGCTGCTGTGGTTGCCGGAAGGTGGCGACAGCGTTCAGGAAAGCTACGTCAACCTGATCCCGACGGCCCAGGGCGGTACGCACGTCAACGGTCTGCGTCAGGGCTTGCTCGATGCGATGCGCGAGTTCTGCGAATTCCGCAGCTTGCTGCCGCGTGGTGTGAAGCTGGCGCCGGAAGACGTCTGGGAACGTATCGCTTTCGTGCTGTCGATGAAAATGCAGGAGCCGCAATTTTCCGGCCAGACCAAGGAGCGTCTGTCGTCCCGTGAAGCGGCGGCGTTCGTTTCCGGTGTGGTCAAGGATGCGTTCAGCCTGTGGCTCAACGCCCACCCGGAAACCGGCATGCTGCTGGCGGAGCTGGCGATCAACAACGCCGGTCGTCGTCTCAAGGCCAGCAAGAAGGTCGAGCGCAAACGCATCACCGCGGGTCCGGCGCTGCCGGGCAAGCTTGCCGACTGCGCCGGGCAGGACCCGATGCGTTCCGAGCTGTTCCTGGTAGAAGGTGATTCCGCCGGCGGTTCCGCCAAACAAGCCCGGGACAAAGAGTTCCAGGCGATCCTGCCGTTGCGCGGCAAGATTCTGAACACCTGGGAAGTCGACGGCAGCGAAGTGCTGGCCAGCCAGGAAGTGCACAACATCGCCGTGGCCATCGGTGTCGATCCGGGTGCGGCGGACATGAGCCAGCTGCGTTACGGCAAGATCTGCATCCTCGCCGACGCCGACTCCGACGGTCTGCACATCGCCACGTTGCTGTGCGCGTTGTTCGTCCAGCATTTCCGCCCGTTGGTGGATGCCGGTCACGTCTACGTCGCGATGCCGCCGCTGTACCGCATCGACCTGGGCAAAGAGATTTACTACGCCCTCGACGAAGCCGAGCGCGATGGCATTCTCGATCGCCTGGTGGCCGAGAAGAAACGCGGCAAGCCGCAGGTCACACGATTCAAAGGCCTGGGTGAAATGAACCCGCCGCAGCTGCGCGAAACCACCATGGACCCGAACACTCGGCGTCTGGTGCAGCTGACGCTGGACGATTTTGAAGCGACTTCGGAAATGATGGACATGCTGCTGGCGAAAAAACGCGCCGGCGATCGCAAATCGTGGCTGGAATCCAAAGGCAACCTCGCCGAGGTCCTTGGTTGATGCGGCTTGGCTTTGCCCTGGCGTGTGCGTTACTCCTGACCTCCGTTTCGGCACTTGCCGAACCGGCACCGGAGTTGCGCCTGTTGTCCGAGCACCCCGTCGAAGGCATGCGCGGCGGCAACCTGTCGGGGCTGGCCCAGTGTGGCAAGGATCTGTGGACGATCTCCGATCGCGACGATGATCAGATCTACCGCCTCGATACCCGCGACACGGTCTGGCAGGCCGAAACCGTGGGCATCGGCGTCCCTCCGGTGCCGGACAGCGGTCTGCCCTGGGGTTTGCGTTCGCGGGCCTGGCTCGCGTCGTTTGTGCGGGGCGGGGACCTGGATTTTGAAGGCGTCACGTGCGACAGCACCGGCAATCGCTACATCGTCAGCGAGTCCCATGCTGCGGTCCTGCAAGTGCCGCCCGTTGGGCCTTCGTCCTGGCTGAAGATCTCGCCCATGATGGTTCGCGAAGCGCGGGCCAGTGGCATGCTGTTGCAATTCAATGCGTTGTTCGAAGGCCTGGCGATCAATCCTGCGGGCGATCAGTTGTGGCTCGCCGCCGAGCGTCAAAGCCGTGGCTTGCTGCTGATCAAGCGCCAACAGACGGTGTGGGACTGCGACGGTGGCTGTGTGTTGCTGAGCGAAGCGGGGAAAGAAATGCAGCCGGCTCAGTTTGCACGGGCCAAAGCCGTTACTCGGGACTTTGCCGACCTGTCGCTGTTCAACGGCAAGCTGTTTACCCTTGAACGCAACGCTTACAAGATCTGCCGCCGCGACCCGGTGACGGCCAAGGTCGAGCGCTGCTGGTCGTTTGCCGAAGAAGCCTTGCAGGAACACCGTCGCTATCAAAACCCGTTTGGTCTGACCGAAGCGTTGATTGTCGACGCCGAGGGTGCCTGGATCGGCATCGATAACAACAACGATGCCCGCGCCGATGGCGAGGTTCGCCCGGTTGTCTGGCGCTTCGCCGCACCTGAAGGTGGCTGGAGTGCCAAGCCGTGAGCCAGCAGACGCCGGGGAAACGCGCCGGCCGGGTGTTTATGGTGCTGGCCTGGTGTGCGGCGCTGTTCCTGGCGACGCGGTTTTTCGGCCAATGGGAGGAGCGTCAGCAAAATCCCAATGTGGTCGTCACCTCGGAGCAGGGCGAAGGATTCATTGAAGTGAAACTGGCCAGCAACTCGCAGGGGCACTTCGTCGCCAGTGGCCAGATCAACGGCCAGCCGGTGAGTTTCATGCTCGATACCGGGGCGACCGATGTGGCGATTCCTGCAGAAATGGCCGAACGGCTGAAACTGGAACAAGGCTTCGGGGTGACCCTGAGCACCGCCAACGGTCGCACCGAGGGTTATCGAACCCGCGTCGACCGGCTGCAACTGGGCGATATTGTGCTGCGTGATGTGCGCGCCATCGTCGTGCCAGGCCTGGATGGCAAGCAAGTGCTGCTCGGTATGAGCGCACTGAACAAACTTGAATTTACCCAGCGCGGTGGCACCATGCTGCTGCGCCAGACAACGAACCGATGAGGCCCGCATGAGCGACTCCCTTGATCTCAGCCTGGACGGTGTAGAACGCCGGTCACTGGCTGACTTCACCGAAAATGCCTACCTCAACTACTCCATGTACGTGATCATGGACCGTGCCCTGCCGCATATCGGCGACGGCCTGAAACCGGTACAGCGGCGCATCATCTATGCGATGAGCGAGTTGGGGCTGGACGCCGATTCCAAGCACAAGAAATCGGCGCGTACCGTCGGTGACGTGCTCGGTAAATTCCACCCGCACGGCGATTCGGCCTGCTACGAAGCCATGGTCCTGATGGCCCAGCCGTTCAGCTATCGCTACACGCTGGTCGACGGCCAGGGTAACTGGGGTGCGCCGGATGATCCCAAGTCCTTCGCCGCCATGCGTTACACGGAGGCGCGGCTGTCGCGTTATTCCGAAGTGCTGCTCAGCGAACTGGGTCAGGGCACGGCGGACTGGGGCCCGAACTTCGACGGCACCCTCGACGAGCCGCTGGTGTTGCCGGCACGTTTGCCGAACATCCTGCTCAACGGCACCACCGGCATCGCCGTGGGCATGGCCACCGACGTACCGCCGCACAACCTGCGCGAAGTTGCGACGGCGTGCGTGCGTTTGCTCGATGAGCCCAAAGCCACAGTCGAGCAGCTCTGTGAGCACATTCAGGGCCCGGATTACCCGACCGAAGCGGAAATCATCACGCCCCGCGCCGATCTGCTGAAAATGTACGAGACCGGCAAGGGTTCGGTGCGCATGCGCGCCGTGTATCACATCGAAGACGGCGACATCATCGTCACCGCGCTGCCGCATCAGGTGTCCGGTGCCAAGGTGCTGGAACAGATCGCCGCGATGATGCAGGCCAAACCGTCCAAGGCCCCGCAGATCGCTGACCTGCGCGACGAATCCGACCACGAGAACCCGTGCCGGATCGTGATCATCCCGGGCGCGCGGAAAAACTTTGACCACGACGCACTGATGCAGCATCTGTTCGCAAGCACCGAGCTGGAGTCGAGTTACCGGGTCAACATCAACATCATCGGCCTGGACGGCAAACCGCAGCTGAAAAACCTGCGTGCGCTGCTGGTCGAGTGGCTGGAGTTCCGGGTTCAGACCGTGCGTCGTCGCCTGCAATTCCGCCTCGACAAGGTCGAGCGTCGCTTGCACCTGTTGGACGGTTTGCTGATTGCCTACCTCAACCTGGATGAAGTGATTCACATCATCCGCACCGAGGAACATCCGAAAGCCGCGCTGATCGAGCGTTTCGCCCTCAGCGAAATCCAGGCCGACTACATCCTGGACACCCGTTTGCGTCAGTTGGCGCGACTGGAAGAAATGAAACTGCGTGCCGAGCAGGACGAGCTGCTCAAGGAACAAGCCAAGCTGCAAGCCCTGCTGAGCAGCGAAGCCAAGCTGAAAAAGCTGGTGCGCACCGAGCTGATCAAGGACGCCGAAACCTACGGCGACGACCGTCGCTCGCCAATCGTCGAGCGCACCGAAGCCAAGGCGCTGACCGAGCACGATCTGCTGCCGAACGAGAAAGTGACTGTCGTACTGTCGGAAAAAGGCTGGGTGCGTTCTGCCAAAGGCCACGAGATCGACGCCACCGGGCTTTCCTACAAGGCCGGGGATGGCTTCAAGGCTTTGGCGCCGGGCCGTTCAAACCAGTTTGCGGTGTTTATCGACTCCACCGGTCGCAGCTATTCGGTGGCCTCGCACACATTGCCATCGGCGCGTGGTCAGGGTGAACCGTTGACCGGTCGTCTGACACCACCGCCGGGCGCGACGTTTGAATGCGTGCTGATGCCGGAAGACGATTCGTTGTATGTGATCGCCTCCGACGCCGGTTACGGGTTCGTGGTCAAGGGTGAAGACTTCCAGGCCAAGAACAAGGCGGGCAAGGCGCTGTTGAGCTTGCCGAACAATTCGAAAGTGATTCTGCCGCGTCCGGTCGCTGATCGTGAGAACAACTGGCTGGCCTCGGTGACCACCGAAGGTCGCCTGCTGATCTTCAAAATCAGCGATCTGCCACAATTAGGTAAGGGCAAAGGCAACAAGATCATCGGGATCTCCGGTGAGCGTGTGGCCAGTCGCGAAGAATATGTCACGGACATCGCCGTACTGCCGGACGGCGCCACCTTGGTGCTGCAGGCCGGAAAACGTACGTTGTCGCTGAAAGCGGACGACCTCGAACACTACAAAGGTGAGCGTGGGCGCCGTGGTAACAAACTGCCACGTGGCTTCCAGCGGGTCGATGCGCTGCTCGTCGAAAACCTCAATTAAGCGTCCTAGAGGCCTCGATCTACGATTTAACGCGTAGATCGACGCTTTGGCGCTGGAGTCGGAACGCATATTCACGGATGATATGGCCTTTCAAGCGCCGGCGTGGCCGAGCGTTCTTCATATTTATTGAGTATTTTCACTGTGGTTAGCCTTGAGGCAGCCACCTGGATGGGACGATGACTGCTCTGCGCCTTCCTTTTATTTTGATGCTCGCCGGGGTTCTTGGCCTGGCGGGTTGCAGCGTTCACCAGCCGGTGTCGCTGTATCAGCTGGACAGCGGAAGTCCGGCTCAGCCTGCGCAAAGCGCGGGCATGGCGGTTTTGCTGGGCCCGGTAACGGTTGCGGATTACCTGCAACGCGAAACCCTGTTGCAGCGACAGCCCGATGGCAGCCTGCAAGCGTCGCCTGATGGACGTTGGGCGGGTAGCCTGTCTTCGGACATCGACCAGCTGTTGCTGCGTCAGGTAGCGGGTCATCTGGACAGCCAGCGCGTTGTGCTGGCGCCTGCGACCACTGGGTTCACGCCGGATGTCCAGGTGCTGCTGACGATTACTCGCCTGGACTCGGGCGAATCGCAACCGGCGATCCTGGATGCGCAATGGCGCCTGATCGACCGTCGTGGCCAGGTTCGCGATAACCGCATCATTCACCTGCAGGAACAGCACGCTGGCGGTACGGCGGCTCAGGTTCAGGCTCAAGGTGTGTTGCTGCAGCGTCTGGCGGAGCAGCTTTCGGTAGCGCTCAAGCCGCTGGCTAACCAGCCACCGATTGCTGAAGCGCCGAAGAAGCCTGCTCCGAAGCCTGTTGCTCCCGCGGCTGAGCAGGAGAAACAGCCGAAGATCCCGATGGCTTCGCCGATCCGGACCGATATGGAAGTGTTCAGGTTCTAAGCCTGGATTGATTCAACACAAAGCCCGCAGTGATGCGGGCTTTGTTGTTTCTGCGAGGTGGTATCTCCATTGCCTGTTTCGGCCCCATCGCCAGCAGGCTGGCTCCCACAGGGGACATGTATACGCCACAGATCCAATGTGGGAGCCAGCCTGCTGGCGATGGGGCCAGAACAGGCAACAAAAAACCCGCAGACAATCACTCATCTGCGGGCTTCTTTACAGCAGGGCTTAAGTCTTACGCCCGGCGCTCATGCATCCGCGCCAGTTGCCGCTCAAGCATCGACGGATAAGGCTCCATCAACCGCTCCACACAGCAAGCCCCCTCAGGGCTGGCAATCGGCCGGATTCGCGCACGTTGGCGGATCAGCGCGTCGTCACTGATCTTGCGCTCCACCAGCAGCAGGTTGCGGCTGTGTTGCGACAAGGCCAATGCGTCCTGCGCTGTTTCGGTCAGCAGCAGGTCGATCTGGCTCAAGCCGAACAACTCGTCGCCCAGCGTCAGGCCCAGCTGCAATTGCAGGGTGATGCCGCTGTCCGCGACTTCGATCTGCAATTGATGGCCCAGCGCTCGCAACAGCTCGCCGCAGCAGATCGCATTGGTCAGGTAGTCGTCGCCGCTGTCTTCGGTGTGGAACACCATCAGCGTGCTGCCATCGTTCAGGCTATGCAGTTCGCCTTCATAGAGCGAAGCGGCCTGATCGAGGCAATCGCGGTAGCGTTTGAGCAGCTCTTCCAGGCGCGCTCGGGGCAGGCGACGCAGTTGATCCTGGGCACCCAGTTGCACGGCCAGGACGGCGCTGTGCTGGGGCACGTTCGAGACCACCGGTTTTGCTAGCGGCTTAGGGGCAACGGCGGCCGATTCATCACGCAAATCGGCAAACGCATCATCATCATCGTCGTCCTCAACGGTGCTGACACTGCGCCGCGGCGCAGGCTTGAGGCCGGCAACCGGTTTGCTTTCATCGAAACTCGGATCACGCAGGTTGCGCACTTCGAAAGTCGGCTCGTTGTCGTCGGCGTCTTCGTACTCGCTTTCGTCGTATTCCGGCTCAGGTGCAGGTTCCGGTTCGGCCGGCTCCGGCGCGAAATTGGCGTGCAGCTGACGGGCCAGGTCGCCGATCTCGTCCTGGCGCTCGGTGGCCGGGGTGTATTCGTCGATATTGCGCAGCCACACACGCAGTTGCAGCAACGGCGTGGAGATGTGTCGACCCAGGCGCAGGCTCAAGGCCAGGGACAAGGCCAGCAGGATCGCACTCAAAATGCCCATGCTTTGCAGGCTGATGGTCATCGGCTGCTGGAACTGATCCATGTCCAGGCTGATGCGCAGTTGCCCGGCGGTCACGTCCTGGAAGGTGATCTTGCTCTGGTACATGCCCTCGGCTTCGCCCAACAGGCTGTGCTTGGGACGCTGACCGGCTTCGGCGAGGATGCGGTTATCCACACTGTAGATGGCGGCGTGGGCCACCAACTTGTTTTTGGTCAGGTTGTTGAGGAGCACGTTGAGGCTGAGGATGTCGTTGGACACCAGCAGCTCCGTGGCGGAGGTGGCGGTCTGCGTGGTCAGGCTTTCGCCCAGCGCATCGGCCTGCTCGTGCATGGCCTGCTTGAACTGCAAACCCATCACACAGGCGTAGATCACCAGGGCCAGAGCGACCAGGATCACGTTATGGCTGGCGATGCGCAATGCAATCGGTACACGGCGGTGGCGCAGTGCACGGAAGATCAGCAGAAAGAAGTTATCTGTTTTAACTGGCGTGGGCCGGTTCACTTGAGCTCGGCTCTTTTGTCCGTGAAGTTGACGCGCAGTATAGCGACAGGCCCTAGACCGGCAAAGCGCTCACGGTGCCCGATGGTCACTGAAAGTGGGTAGAATGCGGTTTTTTTCCACTTGCGGGGGTGCGCCTTGCGCGAAATCGTCCTGATAAACATCACGGGAGTCGACCGTCCGGGTCTGACTGCGGCCATTACCGGCGTTCTGGCCCAGGGTGGTGTGAACATTCTCGACATCGGTCAGGCGGTGATCCACGACACCCTGTCGTTCGGCATCCTGGTTGAAATTCCTGATACCGAGCAAGGCAAGTCGGTGCTCAAGGACATCCTGTTCAAGGGTTACGAGCTCGATCAGCAGGTGCGTTTCACCCCGGTGTCCGAAGAGGATTACCAGCAGTGGGTCGGCAACCAGGGCAAAAAACGCCACATCGTGACGCTATTGACCCGCAAAGTGACCGCCGGGCAATTGCAGGCCGTGAGTTCGATCACCGCCAAATATGGCCTGAACATCGATCACATCGATCGCCTGTCCGGGCGCATGCCGCTCGACACCCCGGCCGATAAGGGCAAGGGCTGCATCGAGTTTTCTGTGCGTGGCGAGGCGGCTGATCCGCAAGCGCTGCGGGCCGAATTCCTCAGCGTCGCCCAGGAACTGAACGTCGACATCGCCTTTCAGGAAGATTCGCTGTTCCGCCGTAACCGCCGCCTGGCGGTGTTCGACATGGACTCGACGCTGATCGAGGCCGAAGTCATCGACGAGCTGGCCAAAGCCGCGGGCGTGGGCGATCAGGTATCTGAAATCACCGAGCGAGCGATGGCCGGTGAACTGGATTTTCGCGCGAGCTTCAAGGAACGCCTGGCCTTGCTCAAGGGGCTGGACGTCAGCGTGCTGGACTCTATCGGTGCTTCGTTGCGCCTGACTGAAGGTGCCGAAACGCTGTTCGCCGAACTCAAGCGTTTGGGTTACAAGACCGCAATCCTGTCTGGCGGCTTCACCTACTTCGCCAAGCAATTGCAGGCCAAGCTGGGCATCGACTATGTATTTGCCAACGAGCTGGAAGTGGTCGACGGCAAGGTCACCGGCGTGGCGGTCGAGCCGATTGTCGACGCGCAGCGCAAGGCGGATCTGCTGAAGGAACTGGCGCATAAGGAAGGTTTGCGCCTGGAGCAGACCATTGCGGTCGGCGACGGTGCCAACGATTTGCCGATGCTGGCGATTGCCGGTCTGGGCGTGGCGTTCAGGGCCAAACCGCTGGTGAAACAGTCGGCGAAGCAGGCGATTTCCACCCTTGGGCTGGATGGCGTGCTGTACCTGCTGGGCTTTCGGGATCGTGACGGGCAGCTCTGAGCCTCCCCAAGGCTGAAAGGCTCTTGTGGCGAGGGAGCTTGTCGGATCGCCGCACCGTCCCGCTGGGCTGCGAAGCGGCCCCGAAAAAGGACTGCTATGCAGTCCTGGCGGGAGCAAGCTCCCTCGCCACAGGTATCGGGTTTACCGTCAAAGCGACTTCCACAACGAATCAAAATCTTCCTCAACGCCGCTTCCCGCGGCGTTGTCGTTCCTGCTCGCCTCCAGCGAGCGATACGCAAACTGATTGAAGCTGTTGGTGCTCGCCACCCGCCGATCCAGCCCGGCCCGGCGTTCCTGGCCGTTGGTGTTGATCAGTACTTTGCTGCCTTCCTGAAAGGGCAGGCGTGGGGCGAGCACGGTGGCGGGCAGGTCGATGGCGCTGATTTCCGGCAACAACAGGCCACGCAAATACTGGCTGTGATCGTCCCGCGCCCGGACCAGTTGCAGCCCGCAAGGCTCGGCATAAGGCGCGACCTGTTCAATCCCCATTTGCGTACCGCCGCCTCGCACCTGACGAATCCAGCGCACCACCGCGATACTCCAGCCCTGATTGGCGGAGTCCTCGATCCCGACCATTTCGCCAGCCTGTAACTCTGCCGGCACTGCGCCAGGCCAGGCAAGGCAATAGCCGCCCGGGCTGTGATTGATGACTGGCAATGCGTAGATCGGGAAATGCCGATTGCTGTCGGCGGCCTCTTTACTGTCATCGCTCTCAAGTTGCGGGTATTCAATTTCTTCGTAGGGCAGCAACGCGTCGGCGGTGGCGTGGGGAGCTGCGTCGAACGCCTTGCTCCATTGATCGCTCTCGCGCCCTGACGGGGCCGTTGCTGTGAATTGTGCGAGTCGGGTGCCGGGGTGTTTCAGAATATCGCTGAACGAACGTTGCCCACCCAGATAGAAGTGCAGCGCGCTCATGCCCACGCACAAGGTCAACGTGCCTTGGCCCACGGTGCGTTGAAAACTGCGCTCGGCCGCCTGGCCCCAGGCAGCGTGCAAGTGTTGCAGCGTATCCAGGCTGAGCCCGGTCGGTACCGGCAGCGGCGGCGTGCCAATATTGCCTTGCAAATGCGCTTCGATGACGGCGACCAGTGGCTGCGGATCAATTCCCAGCAAACTGTCCTGCTGCTCGGCCCTGAACTTCGAGCGATAACGCGGCCCGGTGTCGAGGTCCGGCGCGACGGCAAACAACCCGTCGGCGGGTTTGACCGATTGCAACTTGATCCATTGGCTCCAGGGCTCCAGCACCTCGGCAAGGCGGGCGATCTGGCTCTGGCGCAGTTGATTGCAGCGTGCGGCGCCCAACAGAAGGGCGGTCACGTAAGTCTGTTCGATGCTCAGGGTTTTCGTCTGGCTGGCCAGTTCATCGCGCAGGCTCAGGTGCTGCAGTTTGTGTGCGCAGGCGATCCGATACAGCTGATGCAGCTCCAGCCACAGCCCTTCCGGTACCGGGCAATACAGCTGGGTAGAGCGAATCAGCGGGCCGTTCAGGCAATGGATCGCCCGCTGCAACGCCAGGGCCAGCAGCGGTGCTCGATCCTTGCTGAAGCGCGGGGTAATGCGCACGACAATCTGTTTGTAGCCAATCGCCAGGTGACTTTGCAATGCCTGGCAGAGATTGGCGATCTTGCGCGAACGCTCGTCGAGCACAATTGATTGATGCAGAAAATGCCGTTCCAGGTGTTTGCAGACGAAATACACCTCGGGTCGCAACAACTCCAGCATTTGAAGGCGATTGTCACTGGGGGTGAGCAGTTGGTTGAGCTCGCTCAAGCCTTGGTAGAGCAGGCGGGCGGTTTCGCCGATGTTGGCTTTGGGCAGGTTGGCGATCCAGCGCTTGAGGTCGCGTGGCGTGGGTTCGCAGAACGAAAGGCGCAATTGCGTCGGGATCGGTGCACGTAGCAGCAGGTGAGGACTGGTCTCATTCATGCCGTGGAAAACTCCAACCGGAAAATGGGCAGTGAATGACCTGACTGTAGCACCTGTGGATGTCGACCGTTTGTCTGTCAGCCAAGTGCGACTCGGTTGTACTACTAATCTGACACACGTGCGACTGGATACGCACGGTCGTACGGCCTGCTGCCTACGCAGGGCAGGTCTCTTGTAACTTCAAGGAGATGAGGTTCATGTCTAAATACGTAGTGGCAAATCAATGGGGCGGTAGTTCGGCACCCTGGCATCCGGGCGGAGACTGGGTGTTAGGTGCGCGGGACAACCAGAACGTGGTCGCGATCGAGATCAAATCGGGCGATGGCGGGAAGAGCTTCAGCGGCACCATGACTTACGCGGGTGAAGGTCCCATTGGCTTCAAGGCTCAGCGCACGGGCCAGAACCAGTACAACGTGGAAAATCAGTGGGGCGGCAACGACGCTCCGTGGCATCCGGGTGGCAAATGGGTCATCGGCGGCCGTGATAATCAGAACGTTGTCGCGTTGAGCGTCACCTCCAGCGATGGAGGGAAAAACCTCAGTGGCACCAATACCTACGCCAACGAAGGGCCGATCGGTTTCCGTGGACAGATAGAGTAACGGCGCTACCGAAATGTCCGCCCCTTCGAAGACGTTCGACGGGGCGGATTAGCCAGATCAGGCTGTTGGCAGGCCCAGCGCCTGGCCCATTTGCACAGGCGACAGGGCGCCAAGCCCTTCAGCCCATTTCACTTGATCCGGCCCGAACAGCACGACCGCGGTCGAACCCAGTTTGAAGCGACCCAGTTCCGCACCCTTTTCCAGGTGGATCGGCGCGCGGGCGGCTTCGTCGTAACGGAAGGTTTTCAGCTCGCGTTTCGGCGGCGTCACCAGACCGGCCCACACGGTTTCAATCGAAGCCACGATCATCGCGCCCACCAGCACCACGGCCATCGGCCCGCGCTCGGTGTCGAAAATGCACGCCACACGCTCGTTGCGGGCGAACAGCTCCGGCACGTTTTCGGCGGTGGTCTGGTTGACCGAGAAAATCCGGCCCGGGATGTAGACCATCTCGCGCAGGGTGCCGGCCAGTGGCATGTGCACGCGGTGGTAGTCTTTTGGCGACAGGTAAATCGTCGCGAAATCGCCGCCCATGAACGGCGCAGCATTGGCGGCGTCACCGCCCAGCAATTCCAGCACGCTGAAGCTGTGGCCCTTGGCCTGGAACACGCGGCCGTGCTCGATCGGGCCGAGCTGGCTGACCGCGCCGTCGGCCGGGCTGAGGATCGCGCCCGGGGTTTCGTCCAGTGGACGAGCGCCGTCTTTCAAGGCGCGGGTGAAGAACGCGTTGAAGTGCTCGTAAGCGGTCAGGTCTTCGACCAGCGCCTGGGACATGTCCACCTGATAACGCTTGGCGAACCAGGCGGTAAAGGCGTTCTTGAACCAGCGCACGCGGCATTCGGCAATGCAGCCGGCCAGTCGCGAGAGCAAGTGGTGAGGCAGCAGGTATTGGCTGAGGATAAACAGACGCTTATTCATTAACTGTCCTTAAAAACCTTAAATCTCTACGGGCGTGTCGGGGTGGTTGCCCCATTCGCCCCAAGAGCCGGCGTAGCCTTTGACCCGCGGATAACCGAGGGATTTGGCTACTAGATAGGTGAAGCCAGAGCGATGGTGAGTCTGGCAGTGGGTGATGATTTCTTTGTCTTTCGTGATGCCGAGTTGTTCGAGAATCTGCGGCATGTCCGTGCGGATGCGCAGGTTGCGCGACTGATCCATGCCCGCCGTCCACTCGAAATTCACCGCGCCGGGAATGTGCCCGGCCTTGGCTGCCAGCACTTTTTCGCCAGAGTACTCCAGCGGGCCGCGCGCATCCCATATCGCCAGGTCGGCGGCGCCGAGACGGCACTGCAGGTATTCGCGGGTGGCGGTGGGTTCGTCGTGCAGGGTCAACGCAACCGGGCCGCCAACGGGTGCCGGGATCTGGATCGACATGGGCATGCCTTCTGCCAGCCAGGACGTCAGGCCACCGTCGATGTAGTGATATTTTTTATGGCCGATGACATCCAGTAGCCAGATAAAACGCCCGGCCCAGCCACCGCCTTCGTCGTCGTACACCACGTAGACCGCATCGGGGTTGTGCCCCAACTCACCGAATAACGTTTCGAGCGCCGCTTGCGGCGGCATCAGACCCGGCGCAGGCGCCTGACCGAGTTGCGTACGCTTGGGGTCGACAAAGCGCGCACCGGGAATATGCCCTTCGGCATAGCGGGCGCTGCTGGTCAGGTCCACCAGAATCAGTTCGCGGGACTCGAGGCGAGGGAGTAAGTCGCTCGGCTCGATGACCAGCGCCAAGCCAGAGAAGTCAGACATGTGAGGTCTCCAGAGCACAAAGGGGAGGATTGTAGCGCAGCCTTATTGGCCGCGCAGGCTAAAGCTGTGAAGGGCTTTCTCGATGCACTGCGCGGTTTTGCCAAAGGCTTGCACGGTGATTTCCGAAAACGGCCCGCCGCCCTGATCCGCAACCACCACCATGATCACCCGACCATTATTGACCAGTGAGCGCAGCAGCAAGTGTTCGCCGCGAAACTGCGCGCGCAGGCTGGCAGGTAACAAGGCCGAGAACTGGGCGTTGTTGATCGGGGTCAATCGCAACTGGGCCTGTTGTGAGAGCAGCCGTTGCAGCACGGTGCTCTGACTGACGGCCAGGTTCAGGCCCGCCGCTTCTTTCTCCAGCCCGGCCGTTTGATGCGCACGCAAATTGGCGTGCGAGCGGTCGGCCATCAAAATCATTACCCGACGCATGCCGCACGCGACGAGCGCGTCCCGCGCGGACGTGGTCAAGTGCATGGCATTGGTGAAGCGGCTCGGCTCGACCAGCAGTTCGGCGCATTGTTTACGCCATGCCGTGAGGTCTTCGGTGGTTGGCGCAGGTGCCGGCAGCAAACCGGCGTGAATACGGTTCATGCCAGAGGGCCAGATCAGCGATGCGGCGGGGTGCCAGATGTCCGGCATGGCGTGCTGATGCGCACTGTTGACCGCTTGTTGATGCAGCTGTTGCTGCACGTCGTTCATCGGCATTTGCAGATAAAGGCTGGTCAGGTACTGCCAGCGCTCACTGTGCGGACTGTCCCAGGCGTGTTGCGCCGACAGTGCCAGACCATTGGCCAGCAGCACAGTATTGGCCGGCTGGTTGAGCCAGCGACGCAGGGTCGGATCGTCATCGAGACGGTTTTGCTGGCGCAAGGGATGCTCGCTGTCACGGGCAATGCGCAGGACTTTGACCAGTTCTCGCTGTTCGTTGAGCAACAGTCGATAACCTTGCTGCACCCAGATCGGCAGGCGCCAGACATCCACCAGTGCCTGGCAGATGTCCAGCAAGCGAACGCCGAACAATTGCTTCTCGACCTGGCGTGCTGACTCGCCTTTATGAATGACCCGCAACTCCCACTCTTCGAGCAACTGTGGATGAGTCAACGCCATCGGCCAGAGCGGCGATAGAAACAACAGGCTGCCCCAATGGATGTCTTGCCACAGACGCGCCAGGCGACCGGCAAAAAAGCCGTTGGCCTGTTGGGTCGCGTGCTGGCTGATCAGCTGCAACTGACGCAACGCCACCGGTATCTGTGATTGGGGTTCGGCAGGCAATCGGGCGAGCAATTCTTCGGTGCGTTTCAACCCGAGACGATTGATCGCCACCTCAAGGTTTTCAGCAGGCTCGGTCATGCTGCCGTGGGTGTGGCGATTGGCTTCGCGAATCACGCTCAAGGCCAGGGCCGGGCTGTCCTGCAACAATTCGGCGATGTCACGAAGCGAGCTGCGGTTGTCGGCGAGGGCCTTGCACACACGGTCGTGACTGTCTTGCGGCACCGGCAGGCGCACGCCATCGAGAAGCTTGACCCAGCCTTCAATCGTCGTTGGTTTCGGGGTTGGGGTGTTCGTTTCGTTAGCCATGGTTGGACGTGATCATCGTCTGCATTACCTGTGCCCACAGAGGGCTAAATTAGCTTTTCGCTTGAACTGGCTATAGTCTGGCGCAGTTTTGCCGATAAGTAGAAGAAGAGATTTTTTAACTTCCGAATATGACCTTGAACCCGACTCAGTAAGTGCTCTCCTACCTATGGCTAAATTAATCGGCATCATCGTCGTATTCGCGAGCGTGCTCGGCGGATACGTGCTCTCCCACGGCAAAATTGCCGCCCTGATTCAACCTTTCGAGGTGATGATTATCGGTGGCGCGGCCCTCGGTGCATTCCTGCAGGCCAACCCTGGTCACATGTTCAAACACGTTCTCAAGAAAGCCCTGGGAATGTTCAGCTCGCGCTTCAACCATACGTTCTATCTGGAAGTGCTGGGCCTGATCTACGAGATCCTCAACAAGAGCCGCCGCGAAGGCATGATGGCGATCGAAGGCGACATCGAAGATGCTGCTGCGAGCCCGATCTTCGCCAAGTACCCGGCAGTCCTGAAAGATGACCGCATGACCGCGTACATCTGCGATTACCTGCGCATCATGTCCTCCGGCAACATGGCTCCCCACGAGCTTGAAGGCCTGTTCGACATGGAGCTGACCAGCCTCAAGGAAGACCTCGATCACCCGTCCCACGCCGTGAACGGCATCGCCGATGCCATGCCTGGTTTCGGTATCGTCGCGGCCGTGTTGGGTATCGTGGTGACCATGGCTTCCCTGGGTGAAAGTGATCAGAAAATGATCGGCGTCCACGTGGGTGCGGCACTGGTGGGTACCTTCTTCGGTATTCTCGCCGCCTACGGTTTCTTTGGCCCGCTGGCCCACGCCCTGGCCCACGAAGCCAAGGAAGAACTGAACGTCTACGAAGCCATCAAGGCCTCGCTGGTGGCTTCGGCTTCCGGCATGCCGCCATCGCTGGCGGTGGAATTCGGCCGCAAGGTTCTGTACCCGGCGCACCGTCCTAGCTTCGCTGAGCTGGAACAAGCGGTTCGCGGTCGCTAAGTCATGGAAAATAACCAGCCGATAATCATCAAGCGCGTCAAAAAGTACGCGGGCGGGCATCACGGGGGCTCCTGGAAAATCGCCTTCGCTGACTTCGCGACGGCGATGATGGCGTTCTTCCTCGTGCTGTGGCTGCTGTCCACCGCGACGCCGGAACAGAAGATTGCCATCGCCGGTTACTTCAAGGACCCGGTCGGCTTTACCGAAAGCGGCACGCCATACATCATCGATCTGGGCGGCTCTCCGACCCTGGCGCCGGAGAACACCCTCAATCCCGAGGTGAAGTCTCAGCCGCAGCCCGACCGCGTCACCGTCGACACCGAACAGGTCGAAGGCATGGCCGAACAGGTCGAGAAGGAACGCCTGGAACTGTTGCTGCAAGAGTTGCAGAACAAGGTCGATGAAAATCCGCAGCTGCAGAAATTCAAGGACCAGATCCTGTTCGAGATCACTCAGGACGGCTTGCGCATCCAGATCATGGACGCGGAAAACCGGCCGATGTTCGACTCAGGCTCAGCGCGTCTGAAACCGTATTTCGAAGACATCCTGCTGGCCATGGCCGACACCATCAAAGCGGTGCCGAACAAAATCAGCATCAGCGGCCACACCGATGCCAAGCCATACTCCGGCACCGGTGACTTCGGCAACTGGGAACTCTCGGCCAACCGTGCCAACGCCGCCCGCCGTGCGCTGGTCGCCGGCAGCTACCCGGATCAACAAGTGGCGCGGGTGGTGGGCTATGCCTCGTCGGCGCTGTTCGACCGCGATAATCCGTTCAACCCGGTCAACCGTCGGATCGACATCGTGGTGCTGACCAAAAAGGCCCAGCGCGCCATCGAAGGTTCGCAAGGTGCTGAACCTGCGCCTGAGCCAGCGCAAGGGCAGGGCGGCCCGGGCGAAGTGCCGACCACGCCGGTCGATCCGAACGCATTGCCGGCGGATAAACAACCGCTGCCGGCCCATGAGCTTCGCGAGCGACTGAATATCTTCGAAGACCCGGCACCGAAACCGGCGGAACCGCCGAAGCAGTGACCCACTAAAAAGCCGCGAGATGATCGCGGCTTTTTTGTGTCTGTTCAGAAGCCGCGACGGATGCGGTTTTTGAGCTGGTCATGAAACAGTTCGGCATTCTGTTTGTAGATTTTGCGCGTGGACTCATTGATCGAATCGAGAATAACCGAGCGTTTGGAAACCACTTCTTCCCGATAGGCGTCGATAAAAAAATTGAGGTCGGCATCGCTGCTCAATTTCGGCCATTTGTCGAGGTACAGCGGCAAAGCGCTGGGGCCGATCCTGTAGGAGCAGATCCGTCTGTTGCTAATGGTCGCCTCACCAATTTCGAACGGTACCCACCAGGACTGCGCGGTTTTCTCCGAAACAACGGCGAGTAGATGGGTACAGTCGGTGATGTTGCGGGTAATCACACCGGTAATGTCGTCAGTAGTCTGCGATTCGGCATCCAGCACATCGAGGTAGGTTTTTATGTTCGCCAGTTTCAGGCGCGCATTGATGGACATCGCCTGGACTCGATCGGTGTGGCGGTAGCTGATAAACACTGGCATCAGAAATGTTCCTTGATCGCGAGTTCGCGGTAATAGGCACCGAGGGCGGTGAGGCGGCAGCCGGTGGAATTCAGGGCGGCGTAATACATGTGCTCGGCGTCCACCGGTTCGATCAGGCTGTGTCGGTTGCACTTTTGTAGCTGCTTGAAGATGTCGCCGTTGTCAGAATCGAACGTGGGTTCGGTCGGTTCGTAGCTTGGGTCCAGCGCGAAGACGTGGCTGGGCTCCGGGAACCAGTCCTTGAGTTTTCGCAGGGTTTCTTCGGCGATCAGCGGCGTGACTTCGCGTAACGGCACGAATTGCGAGACGTTGGTCTTGAACACCGGCCGTTGTTCCCATGCTCCCAGTGCATTGTCGACGAACGAATACACGCTGCCGGGCGTTACCTTGCCGAGCACATTGGCGGCCCCTCCGTGCAGCGCCTGCAGCAACAGGTCGGTAAACACTCCGTGGCCCCTACCTTCGAGCGCTACCTGATCTTTCTTGCAGGCGGTGAGAATGGTCATGCCTTCACTTATCACGCTGCTGCCACCGCGCAACCCGCGCATAGCGGCTGCCGCACCGGCCTGGCAACAATCGAGAATGATGATTTTGTTTTTGATGTGAGTGGCGTTTTCTGCCCAGTTCAAGATATCGCTTATGCGAATGCCTTCAACGCCGTGCCCGAAATCCTGTGGGATCAGCAGGCCTTCGTCGATGCTGGTATCAAACTGGCCATGGCCGGCGAAGTACAACAGTGCTACATCGCAATCACCGGAAAAAAGACTCTGGATCTGCTGTTTCAGGTTCGTATGAGTGAGGTTCTCTTCTGCCGAGGTCAGGACCTTGCTGCTGAAGTTCGGCCTTCCGTTGGCGTGACGCTCCAGTACCGAGGCCATGGCCATCGCGTCGTTATTGCATCCGCTCAATGGGGAGACGTGGGCGTAATGGTTGATCCCGATGAACAATCCCTTGCGCATGGTTCAACCCGCCGCGTGAGTGCGAATGGCACTGATGATGCTGTTGGTGTTCCAGGCGCACTCAGCATGTGCTGCCTCGCGTACTACGGTAGAAATCCGCTCTGCACCAAACGGTTTGACCGCAATGATCACCTTGCCCATGCGCCGGGCGATCTCGATTTCCTTGTTGATCCACTTGCTGTAGGTGGAATACATGCCCGCCATGATCAGGACCGCCGAGCACGGCCGAATCTTGTTTTCGATGGCGGTTTCCAGTTGTTTATCGGTCTGCGCTCCGATGATCGGGTTGTCCGTCGGCACCGAAAAATTTTTGAATGTGAAGCCGGCTTTGGCGTTGAGCAGCCGCACGAGGTTGTCGTGGGCGTGGGGATAACTCCACGAGTGGCTGATGAACAAATGATAGGTTTGCATGGATATCCCTCGGTTTCGCCGGAATGCGAAGAGGGCTTGAATGTATGCACTTGGATGGCCGCAACAAGACCTGCGCGGTTAAAGAGACGGATCCTTCAAGCGGGCGCGCAAATGCCCTACAGAACTGTCTGACGTTTAATTGGCGTGGGGATTTGTAGTGCGATCAAACAACCAGCCGCCCCGTCTGCATCGGAGCGGCTGGAGTGTCTGTTTAGTAGCTGGTTTCGGGCAGGCTGGCGATGATCGAGCGATAGCTGTTCATCCGTTGCTGCTGCACGCGGCCTTCTTCCAGGGCCTTGAGCAGGGCGCAACCCGGTTCGCGGTCGTGTTTGCAGTCGCGGAAGCGGCAGGTGCCGATCAGGTCGTTGAACTCGATGAAACCGGCTTCGACGTCGGCGCGGCTGACGTGGCCGAGGCCGAATTCGCGGATGCCCGGGGAGTCGATCAACTCACCGCCACCGGGGAAGTGGAACAACCGCGCGGTGGTGGTGGTGTGGGTGCCCTGGCCGGACAGCTCGGACAGCGGACCGACACGGGCTTCGACTTCCGGCAGCAGGCTGTTGACCAGCGAGGACTTGCCGACGCCGGACTGGCCGACGAAGACGCTGATGCGTCCGTCCAGTTGCTTCTGCAGTTGCTCCATGCCGTTGCCGTGGTGCGCCGACACTTCCAGCACCGGGTAACCCAGCGTGCGGTAAACCGCCAGCAAGGCATTCAGCGCCGGAGCGTTCTGCTCGTCGATCAGGTCGAACTTGTTGAGCAACAGCAGCGGACGAATACCCGCGTGCTCGGCAGCGACCAGGTAACGGTCGATCAGGTTCGCGTGCGGCTCGGGCAGCGGGGCGAAGACGATGACGATCATGTCGACGTTGGCCGCTACAGGTTTGAGCTGGCCACGACTGTCCGGACGGCAGAGTTCGGTTTTACGCGGCAGTTGCGCCACGATCACGCCGATGCCCTGGTTGCCGGCACGCCAGACCACCTGATCACCGGTCACCAGCGCAGGCAGGTTGGCGCGCAAGTGACAGCGGAACACCTGGCCGGCCAAATCGCCATCGAGCGCTTCGACTTCGACCTGCACACCGAAGTGCGCGATCACCAGGCCGGTCTGTTCCGGACCCAGGTCGCCACCCTCAAGTGCCTCGACAGCCGAGGACTCGCGTTTGGCGGCGCGGGCAGCGCGTTCGCCTTGGATCTTTTCGATGCGCCAGTTTTGACGACGATTGAGTTGGCGTTTGGCCATGGGTGTTCCGTATCAAGAATGCAGCGATTAGGTAAAACGGCCGCGAGTTTAGCACGCCCGGGCGCCGCCCTAGGCTAAACTGCGCAGCATTGCCTAGGAGCCGACATATGCAAAACCCGCAGAATCTGATCTGGATCGACCTGGAAATGACCGGTCTGAACCCTGATACCGACGTCATCATCGAGATGGCCACCATCGTTACCGACAGTGACCTGAACACCTTGGCCGAAGGTCCGGTGATCGCCATCCACCACAGCGACGAGATCCTCGCCGGCATGGATGAGTGGAACACCCGTCAACACGGCGGCTCGGGCCTGACCCAACGAGTTCGCGAAAGCCGCATCAGCATGGCTGAAGCCGAGGCCGAGACCATCGCTTTCCTGGAACAATGGGTGCCGAAGGGCAAGTCGCCGATCTGTGGCAACAGCATCTGCCAGGACCGTCGCTTCCTTTATACCCACATGAAATCCCTGGAAAGCTTCTTCCACTACCGCAACCTTGACGTGTCGACGCTCAAAGAGCTGGCCGCACGCTGGGCGCCGGACGTGCGCGACAGCTTCAAGAAGGGCAGCACCCACCTCGCCCTGGACGACATCCGCGAATCCATCGCCGAGCTGCAGCACTACCGCAAGCATTTCATCAAGTTCTAATTGGTGGCGAGAGCTTTTGTGGCGAGGGGATTTATCCCCGTTGGATCGCGTAGCGGTCCCAAAACCGGCAACCGCGGTGTATCAGGCGTACCGCAGGTAATGGTTTTACGACTGCTTCGCAGCCGAACGGGGATAAATCCCCTCGCCACAGGTCCGCGGTCCTTGCTGCCGCCCTCTTTTGGTGCCGCAACTAAATGGCTAGACTGCGCGCCTTCCTGCAAGGACCGCCACCATGTTGCTGATGCTTTACCTGATCGCCATCACCGCCGAAGCCATGACCGGTGCCTTGTCTGCCGGCCGTCGCGGCATGGACTGGTTTGGTGTGGTGCTGATCGCGTGCATCACGGCGCTCGGCGGCGGTTCGGTGCGGGACGTGCTGCTCGGTCACTACCCGCTGACCTGGGTCAAACACCCGGAATACCTGGTGCTGACCTCGATCGCGGCGATGTTCACCGTTTTCGCTGCGCGCTGGATGCGCCACCTGCGCTCACTGTTTCTGGTGCTCGACGCCGTGGGTCTGGTGGCGTTTACCCTGATCGGCTGCATGACCGCTCTGGAAATGGGCCACGGCATGCTGGTGGCGTCGGTCAGCGGTGTGATCACCGGGGTGTTCGGCGGCATCCTGCGCGACATCTTCTGCAACGACATCCCGCTGATCTTCCGTCGCGAACTCTATGCCAGCGTCTCGTTCGCCGCGGCGTGGTGCTACATGCTCTGCATCTACCTGCAATTACCTGGCGAGCAGGCGATTTTGATCACGCTGTTTGGCGGTTTCCTGCTGCGGTTGCTGGCGATTCGTTTCCACTGGGAAATGCCGAAGTTCGTCTACAACGACGAGGCCTGATTTACGCACGGTCCCTGTAGCAGCTGCCGAAGGCTGCGTTCGAGGCCGCAGGACTCGCTTGCAGGATGACGACTGCTCCGTCCGAACGCGGCCCGAACCGAACGCAGCCTTCGGCAGCTGCTACAGGAGTCCGTGTTGTTTCAGTGCCCACTCGACGTGTTCACGAACCAATTCTGACGGATACTCGCGGCGCGCCTTCAACGCTTCCAGCACCGGAATGCTCGACGGCGCGTTCCCCAGCCCTACCGCCAGATTGCGCAACCAACGCTCGTAACCCGCGCGTCGCAGCGGTGAACCTTCGGTGCTGCTGAGGAACTTGTCCTCATCCCACATGAACAGTTCGGCCAGTTCGGCGTTGTCCAGGTTGTGCCGTGGCTTGAAGTCGCTTTCGCCGGACGGGCGGGCGAAGCGGTTCCACGGGCAGACGATCTGGCAATCATCGCAGCCGAACACCCGGTTGCCGATCAGCGGGCGCAAGTCTTCGGGGATTGCGCTTTTCAATTCGATGGTCAGGTAGGAAATGCAGCGCCGGGCGTCCAGCACATAGGGGCCGACAAAGGCGTTGGTCGGACAAATGTCCAGGCACGCCGTGCAGCGGCCGCAATGTTCGGTGCTGTGGGGCGGGTCCACGGGCAACGGCAGATCAACAAAGAGTTCACTGAGGAAGAAGTAACTGCCGGCCTTGCGATTCAAGACCAGGGTGTTTTTGCCGATCCATCCAAGGCCGGCCTTTTCCGCAATGGCCTTTTCCAGCACCGGTGCGCTGTCGACGAAGGCGCGGTAGCCGAACGGCCCGATCACTGCCTGAATTTTTTCTGCCAGTTGTTGCACACGTTTACGGATCAATTTGTGGTAATCGCGGCCCAAGGCATAACGGGATACGTAGGCTTTTTCCGGTTGGGCCAGGCGTTTGGCCATTTCGGTGTCGCCCGGCAGGTAGTCCATGCGCAGGGAAACCACGCGCAAGGTGCCGGGCACGAGTTCTTCCGGGTGTGAGCGTTTGCTGCCGTGGGCGCCCATGTACTCCATTTCGCCGTGGTAGCCGGCCGCCAGCCAGCGCTCCAGGTGCTGCTCATGCTCGGCCAGGTCCAGGCCGCTGATGCCGACTTGCTGAAAGCCCAGCTCGCGGCCCCAGTCCTTGATGGATTGGGCGAGGGCGGGCAGGTCTGTGGTAATAGCGGGCATGAGGCGAGAGAAACCGGAGCTGAGGTGCGTATAATTCTGCCAGACATCGGAGCCCGAAGACGCATGCCGCACACTAAAGATGATTTACCCGACGCGCTGTATAGCGCCGCGCACGTGCGAGCCCTCGATGCGAACCTGATCGCGGCCGGCACCCCGGGCTTCGAATTGATGCAGCGTGCAGCGCGGGCGACCTGGCGTGCGCTGGTCCGCCAGTGGCCGTCGGCGAATGAACTGAGCGTGGTCGCCGGTCATGGCAATAACGCGGGTGATGGTTATCTGGTAGCGATGCTGGCCCGGCGTGCCGGTTGGCATGTGCGGGTGTTGGCGGCGGGTGATCCCCAACGCTTGCAGGGTGATGCGGCACGGGCCCACGCCGAGGCACTCTCTGAAGGCGTTGCCGTTCAGGGTTGGAGCGCGCAATCCGAATTGCGGGGTGTTGTGCTGGACGCCTTGCTCGGCACCGGTTTGACGGGCGAAGTGCGCGAACCCTACGCCAGCGTGATCGCAAAGATCAATGCCAGTGGCCTGCCGGTGGCGGCGGTGGATATCCCTTCGGGTTTGTGCGCCGATACCGGGCGCTTGCTCGGTGGGGCTGTTCGTGCGGATCTGACAGTCACCTTTATTGGCTTGAAACTGGGGTTGTTCACGGGCGACGCTGCGGATGTGGTCGGCGAGTTGGTGTTCAACGATCTGCAAGCCGCCCCCGAGTCGTTTAACGGGGTCGACATTGATGCTCGGCGCCTGACAGCCGGTAACTTGCCGCGTTTGGCAGCCCGCGCGCCAACTTCCCATAAAGGCAAATTCGGCCACGTCTTGCTGATCGGTGGTGACCTGGGTGTCGGCGGCGCCATTCTGCTGAGCGCACAAAGTGCGCTGCGCAGTGGTGCGGGCATGGTGTCGGTGGCTACGCGCAGTGAGCATGTGTCTGCAGCGTTGGCGAGAATCCCGGAAGTGATGGTGTTGGGGACTTCCTCGGCCAATCAACTGATGGGATTGCTTCAAAAGGTTTCCGTACTGGTGGTTGGGCCAGGCCTGGGTCAGGCTTCTTGGGGGCGCAGTCTATTGTCGGCAGCAGCCAACGCGCAGCTGCCGCAAGTCTGGGACGCCGATGCGTTGAATTTGCTGGCTTCAAATCACGTGAGTTTGCCCAAGGACTGTGTGATCACGCCACATCCCGGTGAAGCTGCGCGGTTGCTGGGGATAAGCACCTCCGAGGTTCAGGCTGATCGCCCGGCCGCTGCTCACGCATTGAGCAAAAAATATACAGCTATCGTGATTCTCAAGGGCGCCGGCAGTCTCATCGCCAGCCCCGACGGGCGCCTGTCGTTGTGTCATCAGGGGCATCCGGCCATGGCCACCGCGGGTTTGGGTGATGTACTGGCCGGTCTGGTCGGCGCGTTACTGGCCCAGGGTATGGAAGCGTTTGACGCTGCCTGCCTGGCGGTCTGGCTGCACGCCAATGCCGGCGCGCAGGAAGGTAAGTGGGGCCGTGGGCTGGCGGCCAGTGATCTGATCCCGGCCATTCGTCAGTTGTTGGAGGAGCAAGCACCGTGTCTGAAGTAACCCTGTACCTGGCCGATGAAGAGGCGATGACCGCATTTGGCGCACGTATCGCACAAACCACCCAAGGGCACGGTCTGATATTTCTGGAGGGCGATCTGGGGGCGGGGAAAACCACGCTGTCGCGGGGCATCATCCGTGGCCTGGGGCATGTCGGGGCAGTAAAGAGTCCTACATTCACCCTGGTCGAGCCCTACGAGATCGGCGACATCCGGGCCTTCCATTTCGACCTTTATCGTCTGGTTGACCCTGAAGAGTTGGAGTACCTCGGCATCCGCGATTACTTCGAAGACGACGCGATGTGCCTGATCGAATGGCCCCGGAAGGGTGCAGGCTTTTTGCCAAAGCCCGACCTGACCATTACCATTAGCCCGCAAGACAGCGGGCGTTCGCTGAAAATTTTGTCCCAAGGCTCGCGCGGCGAGTCCTGGTGTGCCGCTTTGGCATTGGAAACCAATTAAATGATGGGGTCAGGTATGCGCTTTCGCGCAATGGTAGCTGCCGTAGGGATGTTGTTTTTGGCGGTGACCGTCGACGCTGTGGCCGAGACAAAGGTCAACAGCGTTCGCCTGTGGCGGGCGCCGGACAACACACGGTTGGTGTTTGATTTGACCGGGCCGGTGCAGCACAGCGTGTTCACCCTGACCGCCCCGGATCGGCTGGTGATCGACATCAATGGCGCCACGCTCGGCGCACCGCTGAACGTCAACAGCGCCAATAGCCCAATCACCGCCATGCGCTCGGCCCAACGCACGCCGACTGATCTGCGGGTGGTCATCGACCTGAAAAAAGCCGTCACACCCAAAAGCTTTACCCTGGCGCCAAACGCCCAGTACGGCAATCGCCTGGTGGTCGACTTGTTCGATAATCCCGCCGATGCCGCGCCAATACCGGCGCCGACCAACGTTGCGACGGTCGCGCCGGTGCCGGTCACCCCGGTCGATCCACCAGTCAAGCTGCCGCCAGCACCGGCCGGCAAGCGCGACATCATCGTGGTGATCGACGCCGGCCACGGCGGCGAAGACCCGGGCGCCTCGGGCTCTCGCGGTCAGCGCGAGAAAGATGTGGTGCTGGCTATCGCCCGCGAATTGCAGCGCCAGGTCAACGGCATGAAAGGCTTCCGCGCCGAACTGACCCGTACCGGCGACTACTTCATTCCATTGCGCGGCCGTACCGAGATCGCCCGCAAAAAAGGCGCTGACCTGTTCGTCTCGATCCACGCCGACGCCGCCCCTTCGGCCGCTGCCTTCGGTGCGTCGGTTTTCGCCCTGTCTGACCGCGGCGCCACCTCGGAGACGGCCCGCTGGCTGGCCGACAGCGAAAACCGTTCCGACTTGATCGGCGGTGCCGGCAACGTCAGCCTCGACGACAAAGACCGCATGCTCGCGGGCGTGCTCCTCGACTTGTCGATGACCGCTTCCCTGACCTCCAGTCTGAACGTCGGCCAAAAAGTCTTGAGCAACATCGGACGCGTCACGCCGCTGCACAAACAGCGTGTGGAACAGGCCGGGTTCATGGTGCTGAAATCGCCGGACATCCCGTCGATCCTGGTGGAAACCGGGTTCATCTCCAACGCCAACGAAGCCTCCAAGCTGGCTGCGGCGAACCACCAGCAGGCGCTGGCGCGTTCGATCAGCAGCGGCGTGCGTCAGTTTTTTCAGCAGAATCCACCGCCGGGCACCTACATTGCCTGGCTGCGTGATTCCGGTGGGATCGCCCAAGGCCCGCGTGACCATCGGGTGAGCCCCGGCGAGACGCTGGCGATGATTGCCGTGCGATATCAGGTGTCTGCGGCCACGCTGCGCAGCGCTAACAAACTGTCGAATGATGAGCTCAAGGTCGGTCAGCACTTGACCATTCCCGGCACCGAACTGGCGTCCAAAGAATGAACCAGGTGCTGACCAACACGGCTCGCATCGAGCTGCTCAGCCCGCGACTGGCGAACCAGATTGCCGCCGGAGAGGTGGTTGAACGCCCGGCCTCGGTGATCAAGGAATTGCTGGAGAACAGCCTCGACTCCGGCGCCCGGCGCATCGATGTCGATGTGGAGCTGGGCGGCGTCAAGCTGCTGCGGGTGCGTGATGACGGCAGCGGCATTTCTGCCGATGATTTGCCGCTAGCCCTGGCACGACACGCCACCAGCAAGATCCGCAACCTCGAAGACCTCGAGCAGGTCATGAGCCTCGGGTTTCGCGGTGAAGCCCTCGCCTCGATCAGCTCCGTGGCGCGTTTGACCCTGACGTCCCGCACCAAGGATGCCGATCAGGCCTGGCAGGTCGAGACCGAAGGCCGGGACATGGCGCCTCGCGTTCAGCCCGCAGCCCACCCGGTGGGCACTTCGGTTGAAGTGCGCGACCTGTTCTTCAACACCCCGGCACGGCGCAAATTCCTCAAGACCGAAAAAACCGAATTCGATCACCTGCAAGAAGTGATCAAGCGTCTGGCGTTGGCGCGTTTCGACGTGGCGTTCCATCTGCGTCACAACGGCAAAACCATCCTCAGCCTGCACGAAGCCCATGACGACGCGGCTCGTGCCCGGCGTGTGGCGGCGATTTGCGGTGCGGGTTTCCTTGAGCAGGCGCTGCCGATCGAAATCGAGCGCAACGGCCTGCATTTGTGGGGTTGGGTAGGTTTGCCGACGTTTAACCGCAGTCAGGCGGACTTGCAGTATTTCTTTGTGAACGGCCGGGCCGTGCGCGACAAATTGGTGGCCCACGCGGTGCGCCAGGCGTATCGCGACGTGCTGTTCAATGGTCGGCACCCGACGTTCGTGCTGTTTTTCGAGGTCGATCCGGCCGGTGTCGACGTCAACGTGCACCCGACCAAGCACGAAGTGCGCTTCCGTGACGGGCGCATGGTTCACGATTTCCTCTACGGCACCTTGCACCGCGCCTTGGGCGATGTGCGTCCGGGTGATCATCTGGCGGCGCCGGTGGTGACAGCGATCGTTCGGCCGAGCGGTATCGATGCGGGCGAGTTCGGCCCGCAGGGTGAAATGCGTCTGGCGGCCAACGCGTTGCTGGAGCAGCCGCAGGCACAGCCGTCGTTCAACACGCCGGCAGGCTCGGGCGCTGGCGCGGGTTATCAGTATCAATACACGCCGCGTCCTCAGTCCGGCGTGCCGGCGGCTGAGGCTCAGGCTGCGTACAAGGAGTTTTTTGCGCCGCTGCCAGAAGCCAACGCTGCTTCACTTCCAGCCGGGCAAGACGATATTCCACCGCTGGGTTACGCCTTGGCGCAGCTCAAAGGCATCTACATTCTTTCGGAAAACGCTCAGGGCCTGGTGCTGGTGGACATGCACGCCGCCCACGAGCGGATCATGTACGAGCGCTTGAAGATCGCCATGGCCAGCGAAGGCCTGAGCGGACAGCCGCTACTGGTTCCGGAATCGTTGGCAGTGAGTGAGCGCGAAGGCGATTGCGCTGAAGAGAACGTCGCATGGTTCCAGCGTCTGGGCTTTGAACTGCAGCGTCTCGGTCCGGAAACACTGGCGATCCGGCAGATTCCGGCGCTGCTCAAGCAAGCCGAAGCCAACCGCTTGGTCAGCGATGTTCTGGCCGATCTGATGGAATACGGCACCAGTGACCGCATCCAGGCGCATCTCAACGAACTCCTCGGCACCATGGCCTGCCACGGCGCGATTCGGGCGAATCGGCGTCTGGCGCTGCCGGAAATGAACGGTTTGCTGCGCGACATGGAAAACACCGAGCGCAGCGGTCAATGCAACCATGGCCGACCGACCTGGACCCAGCTGGGTCTGGACGATCTGGACAAACTGTTCTTGCGCGGTCGCTGATGAGCCAGCTCCCACCTGCGATTTTCCTGATGGGCCCGACCGCAGCGGGCAAGACGGATCTGGCCATCGAACTGACCAAAGTCCTTCCTTGCGAGCTGATCAGCGTTGACTCGGCGCTGGTTTACCGCGGCATGGACATCGGCACCGCCAAACCATCGAAAGAGATCCTGGCCGAGTTTCCGCACCGGCTGATCGATATTCTTGACCCGGCGGAGAGCTATTCGGCCGCCGATTTCCGTCGCGATGCGCTGGAAGCCATGGCCGAGATCACTTCGCGAGGCAAAATTCCGCTGCTTGTAGGCGGCACGATGCTCTACTACAAGGCTTTGGTCGACGGGCTGGCAGAAATGCCGGCGGCCGATCCCGACGTTCGTGCGCAGATCGAAGAAGAGGCTGCGCGCCTTGGCTGGCAAGCCCTGCACGAACAATTGGCGCTGATTGATCCGGTCTCTGCGGCGCGGATTCATCCGAACGATCCGCAGCGACTCAGTCGAGCGCTGGAAGTTTATCGCGTCAGCGGTCAGAGCATGACCGAGCTGCGACTGAGACAAAGTGCGCAAAGTACTGAAGCAGCCGCTTCGGGACTGCAACAATTGCCCTATACTGTCGCGAACTTGGCCATTGCTCCGGCAAATCGCCAGGTATTGCACGAACGAATTAAACAAAGATTCACACTTATGTTGGAACAGGGATTCATAGACGAGGTCGTAGCCCTGCGTAAACGCAGTGACCTGCATTCAGGGTTGCCGTCTATACGTGCGGTAGGCTACCGACAAGTCTGGGACTACCTGGATGGCAAGCTGACACAAGCCGAGATGCAGGAGCGTGGAATCATTGCCACGCGCCAATTGGCAAAACGTCAGTTCACCTGGCTGCGCAGTTGGGCTGATTTACACTGGCTGGACAGCCTGGATTGCGACAATCTGCCGCGCGCCTTGAAATACCTTGGGACCATCTCCATATTGAGCTGAGTCCTTGCAATTGCCGTCTATCCTTGGGGGTGTGACGGCCACAAGCCATCTGTTTACCTATTTTTTATATTGAATCCTTAAAGGAGTGCGGCACATGTCAAAAGGGCATTCGCTACAAGACCCTTACTTGAATACTTTACGTAAAGAGAAAGTTGGGGTGTCCATCTACCTGGTCAACGGGATCAAACTGCAAGGTACGATCGAGTCTTTCGACCAGTTCGTTATCCTGCTGAAAAACACCGTCAGCCAGATGGTTTACAAACACGCTATCTCTACAGTGGTGCCGGTTCGTCCAATTCGTCTGCCTAGCGCAACCGAATCCGAAGCAGGTGACGCTGAGCCAGGTAACGCCTGATAGGAGTCTCCTTTGTTCTTTGAGCGCCACGGTGGTGGTGAGCGAGTCATCCTCGTTCACTTGGATGGACAGGACCCTGAGGCGCGCGAAGATCCGCAGGAGTTTCAGGAGTTGGCTAATTCGGCCGGCGCCGAGACCGTTGCGTTTTTTAACGTGCCGCGTCATCGGCCAACCGCCAAGTTTCTGATTGGCAGCGGCAAGGTCGAGGAGCTGCGCGACCTGGTCAAAGCTGAAGAAGCCGATCTGGTGATCTTCAATCACATCCTCACGCCCAGTCAGGAACGTAACCTCGAACGTGTTTTCGAGTGTCGCGTGATCGACCGCACCGGCCTGATTCTCGATATTTTCGCCCAACGCGCCCGTACCCATGAAGGCAAGCTCCAGGTCGAACTGGCCCAGCTTGACCACATGAGCACCCGGCTGGTTCGTGGCTGGACTCACCTTGAGCGTCAAGGTGGCGGTATCGGCATGCGTGGCCCGGGTGAAACCCAGCTGGAAACCGACCGCCGTTTGCTGCGGGTTCGCCTGCGACAGATCAAGGGCCGTCTGGAAAAAGTGCGCAGCCAGCGCGAACAGTCCCGACGTGGCCGTACGCGTGCGGATATCCCTACCGTGTCCTTGGTGGGCTATACCAACGCCGGGAAATCCACGCTCTTCAATAACGTGACGAAATCCGATGTGTACGCGGCTGACCAGTTGTTCGCCACGCTGGATCCGACCTTGCGCCGTCTGGAACTGGACGACCTGGGGCCGATTGTCCTGGCCGACACTGTAGGTTTCATCCGTCACTTGCCCCACAAACTTGTTGAAGCATTTCGGTCTACGCTCGAAGAGTCGAGCAACTCCGACCTGCTGTTGCACGTGATTGATGCGGCCGAACCGGACCGCATGTTGCAGATCGAGCAGGTGATGGTGGTGCTGGGCGAGATCGGTGCCCAGGACTTGCCGATCCTCGAGGTCTATAACAAACTCGATTTGCTTGAAGGCGTTGAGCCACAAATCCAGCGCGATGAAAACGGCAAGCCCCAGCGGGTCTGGTTGTCGGCGCGTGATGGCAGCGGTCTGGAATTGCTTGAGCAAGCCATTGCCGAGTTGTTGGGCGGTGATTTGTTTATCGGTACCTTGCGTCTGCCTCAGCGTTTTGCGCGACTGCGTGCGCAGTTTTTCGAGCTGGGCGCGGTACAGAAAGAAGAACACGACGAAGAAGGTGTCAGCTTGCTGGCCGTCAGATTGCCGCGTTCGGAGCTCAATCGACTGGTCAGCCGTGAAGGCGTTGTGCCGACGGAGTTTATCGAGCAACACACTTTGCAATAAAAGCCTGAGAAAGCGGTTGTGCCGCGGTGACAGGCATTCTGTAGCATTGGTCGGCGCGCCGTGGGTGCGTCTTTGCTTTATCAGATGGAGAGCGCTATGGCTTGGAATGAGCCGGGTGGCAACTCGAATAATCAGGATCCTTGGGGTGGCAAGCGCCGCAATAACGGCGACCGCAAGGGACCACCGGATCTCGACGAGGCCTTCCGAAAGCTGCAGGAAAGCCTGAACGGGTTGTTCGGTGGTGGTAAGAAACGCGGTGATGACGGCGGTGGTCCGGGCAAGAGTGGCGGCTTTGGCGGCCTGCTCGGCATCGGCCTGGTGGTGTTGGCGGCCGTGTGGCTGTACAGCGCGGTTTATGTAGTCGACGAGCAGGAGCAAGCCGTGGTGCTGCGCTTCGGCAAGTACTACGAAACCGTCGGCCCGGGCCTGAACATCTATTTCCCGCCGATCGATCGCAAGTACCTGGAAAACGTCACGCGTGAGCGTGCCTATACCAAGCAGGGTCAAATGCTCACTGAAGACGAGAACATCGTCGAAGTGCCGCTGACCGTGCAGTACAAGATCAGCAACCTGCAGGACTTCGTGCTGAGCGTCGATCAGCCGGAAATCAGCCTGCAGCACGCGACCGAAAGTGCCTTGCGCCATGTGGTGGGTTCCACCGCGATGGATCAGGTGCTGACCGAAGGTCGTGAGTTGATGGCCAGTGAAATCAAGGAGCGTCTGCAACGCTTCATGGATACCTATCGCACCGGTATCACCGTTACCCAGGTCAACGTACAGAGCGCAGCGGCACCGCGTGAAGTGCAGGAAGCCTTCGATGACGTGATCCGTGCCCGTGAAGACGAGCAGCGTTCGCGCAACCAGGCTGAAACCTATGCCAACGGCGTCGTGCCGGAAGCCCGTGGTCAGGCCCAGCGCATCATCGAAGATGCCAACGGCTACCGTGACGAAACCGTCTCGCGCGCCAAAGGTGAGGCCGATCGCTTCACCAAACTGGTGAGCGAGTACCGCAAGGCACCTGAAGTGACCCGTGAGCGTCTGTACCTGGACACCATGCAGGAAGTCTTCAGCAATACCAGCAAGGTTCTCGTGACCGGCAACAAGAATGGCCAGAGCAATCTGCTCTACTTGCCGCTGGACAGGATGGTCGAAAGTGGACGCAACACCAGCACTCCGGTGACCGGTGCGGCAGCCACCAGCAATGAAGCGAATGCGCGTGCAGCCGCTGATCTGCAGCAACAGCAAGCACGTACCAGGGAGAGTCGCTGATGAGCAATAAATCGCTGATCGCCCTTATTGTCGGCGTCGTCGTGGCCATCGCTGCCTGGAACTGCTTCTACATCGTGGCTCAGACCGAGCGCGCGGTGCTGCTGCAGTTCGGTCGTGTGGTCCAGACTGATGTCCAGCCGGGCCTGCATGTGAAAGTGCCTTACGTTAACCAGGTGCGCAAATTCGACGCACGCCTGATGACGCTGGATGCACCGACACAACGCTTTCTGACGCTGGAAAAGAAAGCCGTGATGGTCGATGCCTACGCCAAGTGGCGCGTGAAGGACGCTGAGCGTTACTACACCGCGACTTCCGGTCTTAAGCAGATTGCCGACGAGCGTCTTTCCCGTCGTCTGGAATCGGGCCTGCGTGACCAGTTCGGTAAGCGCACGCTGCACGAAGTGGTGTCCGGTGAGCGCGATGCACTGATGACCGATATCACGGCTTCGCTGAACAAGATGGCGGAAAAAGAGCTGGGCATCGAAGTCGTCGATGTTCGGGTCAAGGCCATCGATCTGCCGAAAGAAGTGAACCGTAGCGTGTTCGAGCGCATGAGCTCCGAGCGTGAGCGTGAAGCTCGCGAACACCGCGCCAAGGGTAACGAGCTGGCAGAAGGCATCCGTGCCGACGCCGACCGTCAACGCCGAGTGTTGCTGGCTGAAGCCTATCGTGAATCCGAAGAGGTTCGCGGTGACGGTGATGCCCAGGCTGCTGCGATCTACTCCAAGGCCTACGGACAGGATCAGGAGTTCTACGGTTTCTACCGTAGCCTGCGTGCCTACCGTGAAAGCTTCGCGAACAAATCCGACGTCATGGTCCTGGACCCAAGCAGCGACTTCTTCCGTTACCTGGAAAAAGCCAAGCCTTGATACGACGTTGACCTGAATCATCCCCCGCCTGGCGGCTAAAGCCTCGGGCGGGGTGATCCTTTGGGAAAACGTGTGTATGATGCGGCAGCCGGGAAATTCCCGGCTTTTTTGCGTCTGCACGTTTGATTGCTGTTTTTAAGCAGGCGCCCGAGTTGAATGACTCGACAGGTTTTTCGAGGAAAGTGATTGGCGAAGCCGGTTTCAGGCTTTTCGCCACGTTGTTTATGCGCGTGGTTTGCACATGAGCCGGTCATTTTCTGCTTCACTCAAGGCTCGCCCAACGGCTGGCCGCCCGGATCATAGGGGAATGGCGTAATGGCAACGGTAGACCGCTGGCTGCTGCCAGATGGCATCGAAGAAGTACTGCCACCAGAGGCGGCGCGCATTGAAGTCGCGCGTCGTCAGGTGTTGGATCTGTTCCAGAGCTGGGGTTACGAGTTTGTCGTGACTCCCCATATCGAGTACCTGGAATCCCTGCTGACCGGCGCGGGCTCGGACCTCGATCTGCGTACCTTCAAGGTCATCGACCCGCAATCGGGTCGGCAGATGGGCTTTCGTGCCGACATCACGCCGCAAGTGGCGCGCATCGATGCGCACACCCTGCGTCGCGAAGGCCCGAGCCGCCTGTGCTATGCCGGCAGCGTGCTGCACGCCCAGCCGCGCGCCTTGTCGTCCTCGCGCAGCCCGATCCAGCTGGGCGCCGAGCTGTACGGCGATGCCAGCCCGAGCAGCGACGTGGAAGTCATCAGCCTGATGCTGGCCATGCTGCAACTGGCCGATGTGCCGGATGTGCACATGGACCTCGGTCATGTCGGCATCTACCGTGGCCTGGCCCGTGCGGCCGGTTTGTCCGGCGAAGTTGAACAACAGTTGTTCGATGCATTGCAACGCAAGGCGATCGACGAGGTCATTACCTTGACCGAAGGCTTGCCTGCCGAGCTGTCGGGCATGCTGCGCGCGTTGGTTGATTTGTGTGGTGGTCGCGAAGTATTGAGCGCTGCCCGCGAGCGTCTGGCGAATGCGCCGGCCCCGGTTCTGGCGGCACTGGACGATTTGCTGGCGATTGCAGAGCGTCTGTCCACGCGTTTCCCGGAATTACCGCTTTACTTCGACCTGGGCGAGTTGCGCGGCTACCACTACCACACCGGTGTGGTGTTCGCGGTGTTCGTACCGGGTGTGGGCCAGTCCATTGCCCAGGGCGGTCGTTACGACGACATCGGCGCCGACTTCGGTCGCGCTCGTCCGGCAACCGGCTTCTCTACCGATTTGAAAACCCTGGTGACCCTGGGGCGTGCTGAGATCGAGCTACCGTCTGGCGGTATCTGGATGCCTGACAGTACGGATGCGGCACTCTGGCAGCAGGTTTGCCAGTTGCGCAGTGAGGGTCAGCGTGTCGTTCAGGCATTGCCTGGACAACCTTTGGCCGCCGCCCGTGAAGCGGACTGCGACCGGCAATTGATTCAGCAGAACGGGCTTTGGCAAGTATCGCCACTGGCTTCTTGAGTTTTCCTGCCGGCTGCCGCCGGCACCAAGTTTGCGCGAATGAGGACAAGTGTTATGGGTAAGAATGTCGTAGTCCTGGGCACCCAATGGGGTGATGAGGGCAAAGGCAAGATCGTTGATCTGCTGACCGAACATGCTGCCGCCGTAGTGCGCTACCAGGGTGGCCACAACGCTGGTCACACTCTGGTGATCGATGGCGAAAAAACCGTCTTGCACCTGATCCCGTCGGGCGTGCTGCGCGAAGGCGTGCAGTGCCTGATCGGCAACGGCGTGGTGGTTGCACCCGACGCTCTGCTGCGGGAAATCATCAAGCTGGAAGAGAAAGGCGTACCGGTGCGTGAGCGCCTGCGTATCAGCCCGTCCTGCCCGCTGATCCTGTCCTTCCACGTTGCGCTGGACCAGGCTCGTGAAAAGGCCCGTGGCGAGCTGAAGATCGGTACGACCGGTCGCGGCATCGGCCCGGCCTACGAAGACAAGGTTGCGCGTCGTGGCCTGCGTGTTGGCGACCTGCTAAACATGCCGCGCTTTGAAGAAAAGCTGCGTGAACTGGTGGATTACCACAACTTCATGCTGGTGGGTTACTACAAAGAGCCGGCCATCGAGTTCGAAAAGACCCTGGCTGAATGCAAAGAATACGCTGAGCTGCTCAAGCCGCTGATGCTGGACGTGACGGCCGAGCTGCACGACCTGCGTCGCGCCGGCAAAGACATCATGTTTGAAGGCGCCCAAGGTTCGTTGCTGGACATCGACCACGGTACCTACCCGTACGTGACCAGCTCTAACACCACCGCTGGTGGCGTTGCTACCGGTTCGGGAGTTGGCCCGATGTTCCTCGACTACATCCTGGGCATCACCAAGGCTTACACCACGCGTGTAGGTTCGGGTCCGTTCCCGACTGAGCTGTTCGACGAAGTCGGTGCGCACCTGGCCAAACAAGGTCACGAGTTCGGTGCGACGACTGGCCGTGCCCGTCGTTGTGGCTGGTTTGACGCTGTTATCCTGCGTCGCGCTATCGATGTGAACAGCATCTCGGGCATCTGCCTGACCAAGCTGGATGTACTCGACGGTCTGGAAAACATCAATATCTGCGTCGGCTACAAAGATGCCGAAGGTAACGATGTTGCTCCGACTGACGCTGACAGCTACGTGGGTCTGCAGCCTGTGTACGAAGAAGTGCCGGGCTGGACCGAGTCGACCGTGGGTGCCAAAGCCCTGGAAGAGCTGCCAGCTAACGCGCGTGCCTACATCAAACGGGTCGAAGAGCTGATCGGTGCGCCGATTGACATTATTTCGACGGGGCCAGACCGCAACGAAACCATCGTTTTGCGTCATCCGTTCGCTTAATAAGTCGTTGATGTAAAAAGCAAAGGGTCCTTGATTGGACCCTTTGTCGTTTATGCCTGCCGAACGGCATGACCTTTGCTGTGATGTTGAATAAAAGCATCGCTTCCAGCGCGCCATCAATTTAATGGCGCCAAAGCAGAGGGATTCCAAGTGTCGGCCGTTCTCTCATTGTTACAAAGCCGTTTGTTGCGGCCTGTGTTCGTTACCCTTGGTATCGCACTTTTGGTGCAGGTGCTGGTGGCTGTCGCCCTGACCCGGAGCACAGTGACTGCGCTTGAAGCCGATTTGGCTGCTCGCCTGGGTGCCGACAGCCAAAAACTGTCTGGCGAACTTGAACAGGCGGGACGTGAAGTCACGTCGAGCCTGGACAGCCTCTCCACCAGCACTCGCCAGCGCCTCACCGCCGGTTTGTCTACGCGATTGAAAGACGAGCAGGTGCAACTGCGTGCAACGTTGGAAAAGGATCTCAAGGATTCGGCCAACGACATGGCGCAGCTGCTGGCCTCGGTCGCCCCGCGCGCCATGTGGGACAGCGACGTCCCGACCCTGTCTGAATTCGCCCGCCGGGCGCAGCGCAATCCCAATGTGTTGTTTGTGGTTTATGACGATGCGACGGGTCAGCACCTGACGCGCTACCTCAACCGCGAAAACCCGATCAACAAGGCATTGCTGGAAAAAGGCCAGGGCGAACGTGCGCTGGACAAGGTGCTGGACGCGGCGAAGAACGATCCGTCGGTCTACTACCTCGAAGCCTCGATCAATCCCAATGGTGTGGAAATCGGCAAGGTCCTGATGGGCGTCTCCACTGCGTCGGTGGAAACCGATCTGGCGGCCCTGGATAAACGTTTTGCGGCGCTGATCGCCAGTGGTGATCAGCTGGTCGGCGACAGCCTCAAAGGCGCGGCCGCCGACAGTGCGACCGCGATGCGGGCGCGTCTGACGTCCGCGCAGGCCACGGCCTCTGAAATGAAAGCCAACACCACCAGCACCGTGCAGGAAGCGGCATCGACGTTGCGCTGGCGCATCGGGATGTTCCTGGCGCTGGTCGGTTGCGGTGTGCTGCTGTTGCTCGCTGTTGTGTTGGGCCGTCGAGTGGTCAATCGCTTGAAATTGCTTATCGCTGCGATGGATGACCTGGCGGCGGGTGAGGGCGACCTGACCAAGCGTGTGCAGATCAACAGCAAAGACGAAATCGGCGACATGGCCGCGGCGGTCAATCGCTTTGTGGATAAGTTGCAGCCGATCGTGCGCGAAGCGGGGGATGTGGCTCAGCGCACTGGCGTGGAAATCGGCGCCATGACCTTGCGCAATGCCGGAGCCGATAAGGCGGCGGGCATGCAGCGCGATGAAGTGGCCGAGAGCCTGCGCGCGTTGTCGCAGATGGCGGATGAAGCGCAGTCGGAAAGCCACGCCATGCAGGCGGCGTTGCAGCAGGTGGTGGACATTCGTTCGGCCACCGATGAAAACACTCGGACCTCGGCAAAAGTCGGCAGCCTGATCGAGGCATTGGCCGGGCAGGTCGATACCGGGTCGAAAGTCATCGAGCGGCTGGCGCAGCAGAGTGAGCAGATTGAAGTGGTGCTGACGGTGATTCACGGAATTGCCGAACAAACCAACCTGCTGGCACTGAACGCTGCCATCGAAGCAGCGCGTGCCGGCGAAACCGGTCGCGGCTTTGCCGTGGTGGCGGACGAAGTGCGGGCGCTGGCCAGCAAGACTCAGAGTTCAACAGGCGACATTCAGGCGCACATCGTGGCCTTGCAGCAAGGTGCGCGTGAGGCGGTGGCAGCGATCGGCCAGGCCGGGCGCCAGGCCAATGAAGGTTTGCTGGTGTTGCGTGATAGCGCGCGGTTGCAGCAGTCGGTGCAGGCGTCGGTCGAGCAGGTGCATGCGGCGATTGGTCTGGCGACGCAAGCAGCGGCGCATCAAGCGCAAGGCGCGCAAGCGGTGCGGGGTCGGGTCGAGACCATTCATGCGCAGGCCGAGAAAGCGGCTCAGGCGGTGGTGGAAACCACGGCCAGCGGCAAGGTGCTGGATGGCTTGGCAGCGCAGTTGAAGGCGAGCCTGGGGCAGTTCAGGGCTTGAAGTGTTGTCTGAGCTACCGCTATCGCGAGCAGGCTCGCTCCCACTTTGGAATGCATTTCCCTGTGGGAGCGAGCCTGCTCGCGATGGCGCTCTTAACGGCTCAAATACATCCGGGTTGTTAACAGGTAGACCGGCAACCCCGACACCAATATCAACAACGCCGCATAAGGCGCCGCCGCCGCAAACTCCACATTCGCGGTATGCGCCCACACCTCAGTCGCCAACGTATTGAGCCCGGTCGGACTCAGCAACAGCGTCGCCGTCAGCTCCTTCATCGCATCCAGAAACACCAGCGCGAACGCCGCACCCAGCGCTGGAAAAATAATAGGCAGCGTCACCCGACAAAACGCGCTGAAAGAGGACGCCCCCAGCGTGCGTGCCGCCTCTTCCAGTTGTGGCGCGGCCTTATTCAGCGCCGTACGAATCGGCGCCTGGGCCAATGGCAAAAACAGCAACGCGTAAGCGATCAGCAGCAACGCCGAAGTCTGGTACAGCGCCGGAACATAGTGCAGGGCGAAATACACCAGTGTCAGCGCAATCACCAGGCCTGGCAGTGCATGCAGCAGATATGGCAAGCGCTCGGCCCAGATCGCCAGTCGGCCTTTATGGCGCACCACCAGCAATCCCACCGGTACCGCCAGCACCAGGCACAGTGCAGCGCCACCCAGCGACAGCGCCAGGGACGACAGCAGCGCCTCGCTGATCGCCGCTACCGGGAATGCTGCCGACGAACCTACCGCCAGCCAGTACGCAAGCATCCCCAGTGGAATGCCGCTGCCGATGATCGCCAGTGCCAGGCAGTAAACCTGTCCGGCGACCGTCCACGGCCCCAGTCGAACCTGCTCCGCGTGCCGCGCAGCGCCTTGGCCTGTGCGCACGTGCCGACCTTTGCCGCGGACTCGCAACTCAAGCCACAACAGCATCAGGCATAGCGCCAGAAGCACTGCCGACAGCATCGCCGCGTTAGCGTTGCTGAATTCCAGTTCGAACTGCTGATAGATCGCAGTGGTGAAGGTTTGCAGGCCGATGATCGACAGGGCGCCGAATTCCACCAGCATGTGCAGGGCGATCAATAGCGAGCCGGCGAGCAGGGACGGCCAAAGCAGCGGGAGGGTAATCCTGAAAAATACGCCAAAGCGATTCTGTCCCAGTGTGCGGGCAGATTCTTCCAGGGAGGGGTCAAGATTGCGCAGCGTCGCCGCGACCGGCAGAAAAATCAGCGGGTACTTCGACAGGGTCATCACCAGGATTGCCCCACCCAAACCTTCGAAATGTGCGCTCAGGGACACCCAGGTAAAACTGCTGACGAACGCTGGCACGGCGAACGGCAGACACAGGATCACGCCCCACACACGCCGTCCCGGTAGATTGCTGCGTTCCAGCAACCAGGCGAGGGACAAGCCGATCACGCCGCAAGCAACTGTCACGCCGACCATTAGCGCCAACGTATTGCGCAGCAGCCCGAACACATAAGGTCGCCATAGCAAATGCAGCGCCTCGGCCCAGCCGGCCTGCCAGGTCTTGAGCCCGACATACACCAGCGGCAAAAGGCTGAGCACCACCAGCAGCAAAACCGGCAGCAGCAGCCAGATCGACGGCCGCTTGCGACGCGGCACGTAACACCCGCGCGAGGCGGGGGCGGATAACGATGCGCTCATCAGTTCAGGCCAACGTCACGTTCCAGGTCCAGGGCTTCTTCGGCGTTGCCGAGGTCGGCCGGGGTGACTTTCGGCGCCTCGAGTTCGCTGAATGGCTTGAGGCCGCGATCCGATTCCATGCCTTTGTGCAGCGGGTATTCGGCGGTGGTCTGGGTGATCACGCGCTGACCTTCTTCGCTAGCCATATAGGCGAGGAATTGCTGGGCTTCTTTTGGATGCTTGCTGGATTTCAGCACGGCGGCGCTGGACACAGTGATCAATCCGCCAACATCCCCGCCGGTGAAATAATGCAGTTTCGAATCAAGCTGGCCTTTTTCGCGCTGCAAGGCGAACCAGTAGTAGTTGTTCACCAGCACGGTGGCGACTTCGCCGTTTTCCACCGCCTTCAGCGCAACCATGTTGTTGCTGTAAGTCTTGCCGAACGCGCGCAGGCCGGTCAGCCATTCTTCGGCCGCATCCATGCCGTGGACTTTGATGATTGCCACGGCCTGTTCCTGGAACGCGCCGCTGGTAGGCACGAAGCCGACCTTGCCTTGCCATTTCGGATCGGAGAATTCCATGACCGACTTGGGCAGGTCTTTTTCATTAATCAGTTTCGGGTTGAACGCGACGACGCGGACTCGGGCAGTGATGCCGATCCAGGTGCCATTACCGGCAACGTAGTCCTTCGGCAGGACGGCGAGGGTGGCGGCATCGGTCTGGGCCAGCAGGCCTTGTTCGCCGAGCTTGTTCAGGGGTGGCGACTCTTCGGTGTAGATCACGTCGGCAGGGGAGCGATCGCCTTCTTCGACGACCTGGCTGGCGAGCTGATTGCTGCTGCCCTTGCGCACGTTGACGTGAATGCCGGTCTTGGCTTCGAAGGCTTTGGCGATGGCATCGCCGACTTCCTTGTGTTGACCGTTGTAGAGAGTCAGGGAAACTGGATCAGCAGCCTGGGTGAGGGGAGTGGCGAGTGCCAGGCCGAGGAGGGTGAAGGTCAGGCCTCGGCGCAGGGTATTTCTGAACATCATTCGCAGGGTTCCTCACTGTCGCATTGCAAAAACTTGAAACAATGATAAACGATATTGTTTCTCAAGTGCGCCTTGCGGGGTTTGGAGGGTTTTGCTAGAGGGTCTAATGCAGGCTTCTGTGGCGAGGGGATTTATCCCCGTTGGGCTGCGAAGCAGCCCCAAAACCTGAATCGACAATATGCCAGGCCCACACACAATGGTTTACGACTGCTGCGCAGTCGAACGGGGATAAATCCCCTCGCCACAAGAAGCTCTTTCATTCGGAAAGGGTGTTGACTTGATTTTTAGGAGGCCAGAAACGCAAAAACCCGCTTTCGCGGGTTTTTGTGAAATTCAAGATCGTGACCTTGAATTTGAATTGGTGCCCAGAAGAAGACTCGAACTTCCACGACCTTGCGGTCACCAGCACCTGAAGCTGGCGTGTCTACCAATTTCACCATCTGGGCATAATCTTCAGCGTCGCCGCTGTTGATGTGGCGCACTATACGGAGAGCGTTTTGATCTGTAAACCCCTGATTTAGATTTAATAAATCAGATGTTCAGAATGCAAAAAACCCGCTTTCGCGGGTTTTTGTGCGAGCTTTGAAATTGATCTAATCTCAAACTCGAAATTGGTGCCCAGAAGAAGACTCGAACTTCCACGACCTTGCGGTCACCAGCACCTGAAGCTGGCGTGTCTACCAATTTCACCATCTGGGCAGTATCGGCAACGCTAGTGCGTCGTCGATGGCGCGCACTATACGGAGCGTCTTTTTAACTGTAAACCCCCGGCATCAAAAAAACCTGAAAAATATTACCAGTGGCGTTCAAGTAAGCTTTTCCGTGTCGATAAAGGGCTTTAGACGGGCTCTCACAGCCTGAAATTTCCCGTTTCATTACGCCTATGCCAAACTAACCCGCATATAGACAAGGTGAAAACTCTCTAATGGCCGATTGGCAGTCCCTCGATCCCGAGGCCGCTCGTGAAGCGGAAAAATATGAAAACCCTATTCCTAGCCGCGAACTGATCCTTCAGCATCTTGCTGATCGGGGTTCGCCTGCTAACCGCGAGCAGCTGGTGGAAGAGTTTGGTCTGACCACAGAAGACCAGATCGAAGCCCTGCGCCGCCGTCTGCGCGCCATGGAGCGCGATGCTCAACTCATCTATACCCGTCGCGGCACCTATGCGCCGGTGGACAAGCTCGACCTGATCCTCGGCCGCATCAGCGGTCACCGTGACGGCTTCGGCTTCCTGGTCCCGGACGACGGCAGTGACGACCTGTTCATGAGCCCGGCGCAAATGCGTCTGGTGTTCGATGGCGACCGTGCGCTGGCCCGTGTATCTGGCCTCGACCGCCGTGGTCGCCGCGAAGGCATGATCGTCGAAGTGGTCTCCCGTGCCCACGAGACCATCGTCGGCCGTTACTTCGAAGAGGGCGGTATCGGCTTCGTCGTTGCCGACAATCCGAAGATTCAGCAAGAAGTGCTGGTCACCCCGGGTCGCAACGCCAACGCGCAGGTCGGTCAATTCGTCGAAGTGAAGATCACTCACTGGCCGACGCCACGCTTCCAGCCGCAAGGCGACGTGGTTGAAGTCGTGGGCAACTACATGGCGCCGGGCATGGAAATCGACGTTGCCCTGCGCACCTACGATATTCCGCACGTCTGGCCTGAGGCGGTGCTCAAGGAAGCCGCCAAGCTCAAGCCTGAAGTCGAAGAGAAAGACAAAGAGAAGCGCATCGACCTGCGTCATCTGCCGTTCGTCACCATCGATGGTGAAGATGCGCGCGACTTCGATGACGCGGTGTACTGCGAAGCCAAGCCGGGCAAGCTGCGCCTGTTCTCCGGCGGCTGGAAGTTGTACGTGGCGATTGCCGACGTTTCCAGCTACGTGAAAATCGGTTCGGCCCTGGATAACGAATCCCAGGTTCGCGGCAACTCGGTGTACTTCCCTGAGCGCGTCGTGCCGATGCTGCCGGAGCAGCTGTCCAACGGCCTGTGCTCGCTGAACCCGCACGTCGATCGCCTGGCCATGGTTTGCGAGATGACCATCTCCAAATCCGGCGAGATGACCGACTACTGCTTCTACGAAGCGGTGATTCACTCCCACGCCCGCCTGACCTACAACAAGGTCAGCGCGATGCTGGAAACGCCGAAAATCACCGAGGCGCGTCAGCTTCGCGGTGAATACAACGACGTTCTGCCGCACCTCAAGCAGCTCTACGCGCTGTACAAGGTGCTGCTGGCTGCTCGTCACGTACGTGGCGCGATCGATTTCGAAACCCAGGAAACCCGGATCATCTTCGGCACCGAGCGCAAGATCGCCGAGATCCGTCCGACCGTTCGCAACGACGCACACAAGCTGATCGAGGAATGCATGCTGGCGGCCAACGTGGCCACCGCCGAATTCCTGAAGAAGCACGAAATCCCCGCGCTGTATCGCGTCCACGATGGTCCGCCGCCGGAGCGTCTGGAAAAACTGCGCGCCTTCCTCGGCGAGCTCGGCCTTTCCCTGCACAAGGGCAAGGACGGCCCGTCGCCGAAGGATTACCAGGCCTTGCTGGCCAGCATCAAGGACCGTCCGGATTTCCACCTGATCCAGACCGTCATGCTGCGCTCGTTGAGCCAGGCTGTGTACAGCGCCGATAACCAGGGCCACTTCGGCCTGAATTACGAAGCCTATACCCACTTCACCTCACCGATCCGCCGCTACCCGGACTTGCTCACGCACCGGGCGATCCGCAGCGTGATCCATTCGAAACAGGACACCCCGCACGTTCGCCGTGCCGGCGCGATGACCATTCCGAAAGCGCGCATCTATCCGTACGACGAAGCGGCGCTGGAACAGCTCGGCGAGCAATGCTCGATGAGCGAACGCCGTGCCGACGAAGCGACCCGCGACGTGGTGAACTGGCTCAAGTGCGAGTTCATGAAAGACCGCGTGGGCGAATCGTTCCCGGGTGTGATCACCGCCGTGACCGGTTTTGGCCTGTTCGTCGAACTGACCGACATCTACGTCGAAGGCCTGGTGCACGTCACCGCGCTCCCGGGCGATTACTACCACTTCGACCCTGTGCATCACCGCCTCGCTGGTGAGCGTACCGGTCGCAGCTTCCGCCTCGGCGATACCGTTGAAGTGCGCGTCATGCGCGTTGATCTCGACGAGCGCAAGATCGACTTCGAGATGGCGGAAAAAACCATCAGCGCGCCGATCGGTCGCAAGAAGCGCGGGACTGAAAAGGCTGAGCCAGCCGCCAAGGCCGCAGCCAAAACCGCTGCAGAGCCGGCTCCGGCGAAAACCGGTCGTCGTCCTGCCAAGGAAAAGGCTGTCGAAGCCTATCGCCCAAGCGATGCCGCGGCGAAAAATGCCGAGCTGCGTAAAAGCCGTGAATTGAAGCAGGCGTTGTTGTCTGAAGCGAAAAGCGGCGGTAAAGCGGCGTCTGGGGGAAAGACCGGACGGTCGGCGCCTGACAAGGCTCCCGGCAGCAAGCCAAGCAAACACCGTAAAGGCCCGCCGAAAGCGGGTTCGGCTCCAGCCAAAAGCGGCGGGGCGCGTAAACCTAAGGCCAAGTCATGAGTCATTTGGAAAAAATCTACGGCGTGCACGCGGTAGAAGCGTTGCTGCGTCACCACCCGAAGCGCGTCAAGCAGATCTGGCTGGCTGAAGGCCGCAGTGATCCGCGGGTGCAGACGCTGATCGAGCTTGCCGCCGAAAACCGTGTGGCTGTCGGCAATGCCGAGCGTCGCGAGCTGGATGCCTGGGTTGATGGCGTGCACCAGGGCGTGGTGGCGGACGTAAGTCCGAGCCAGGTCTGGGGCGAAGCAATGCTCGACGAGCTGCTCGATCGCACCGAAGGCGCACCGCTGTTGCTGGTGCTCGACGGCGTGACCGATCCGCACAACCTCGGCGCTTGCCTGCGTTCGGCCGATGCGGCCGGAGCGCTGGCGGTGATCGTGCCAAAGGACAAGTCAGCGACCCTGACCCCGACCGTACGAAAAGTCGCTTGTGGCGCGGCGGAAGTGATTCCGTTGGTCGCCGTGACCAACCTGGCGCGCACCCTGGAAAAACTCAAGCAGCGTGGCTTGTGGGTTGTCGGTACGGCGGGCGAGGCCGAGCAGAGTCTGTATCAGCAAGACATGACCGGCCCGACCATCCTGATCATGGGGGCCGAAGGCAGCGGCATGCGTCGCCTGACCCGCGATCTTTGCGACTACCTGGTGCACCTGCCGATGACCGGTAGCGTCAGCAGTCTCAACGTGTCGGTGGCGACCGGCGTTTGCCTGTTCGAGGCCCAGCGCCAGCGCAGCGTCAAAGCTGCTGGAACCGCCAAGAAGTCCTGATCCGCTGCAAATCCCCTGTGGGAGCGAGCCTGCTCGCGATAGCGGCGTAACATTCAGCATAAAAAGTGAATGTCATGCCCCCATCGCGAGCAGGCTCGCTCCCACAGTGGTTTGTGGTGTGGCGAAATTGGATGAGTGAACGAACTGTTCAAATAATCACCAATTGCCTTGCACCTCTCCTGTCCCTTCTCTACAATTGCGCCCCTTGCTGTGACGGCAGGCACGCATGTGTCTATCGCCAGCAAGTCCATAAGTGTCATTCACTCCTTGTCTGACCGCTTTTGAGCGGCAGGCTACAACCCGTAAGGAGCATTCATGCGTCATTACGAAATCATCTTTTTGGTCCACCCGGATCAAAGCGAGCAAGTCGGCGGCATGGTTGAGCGTTACACCAAGCTGATCGAAGAAGACGGCGGCAAAATCCACCGTCTGGAAGATTGGGGCCGTCGTCAACTGGCCTACGCAATCAACAATGTTCACAAGGCTCACTACGTGATGCTGAACGTTGAATGCACTGGCAAGGCCCTGGCCGAGCTGGAAGACAACTTCCGCTACAACGATGCAGTGATCCGTAACCTGGTCATCCGTCGCGAAGAAGCCGTTACCGGCCAATCCGAGATGCTCAAGGCTGAAGAAAACCGCAGTGAGCGCCGTGAGCGTCGCGACCGTCCTGAGCACGAAGGCGCTGAAAGCGCTGATAGTGATGACAGCGACAACAGCGATAACGCTGACGAGTAATCCACGGACCTTTTAAGGAGCCTATCAAATGGCACGTTTCTTCCGTCGTCGTAAATTCTGCCGCTTCACCGCTGAAGACGTGAAAGAGATCGATTACAAAGATCTCAACACTCTGAAAGCCTACGTATCCGAGACCGGCAAAATCGTTCCAAGCCGCATCACCGGTACCAAAGCTCGTTATCAGCGTCAGCTGGCCACCGCTATCAAGCGCGCCCGCTTCCTGGCCCTGCTGGCCTACACCGACAGCCACGGCCGCTGAGACCGGGCAGTCGACACGTAGCAAAGGATTGAATGCATGCGCGCCTTAGCTGAGTTCATCATGCGCGGCCGTATGCAGGCCACTCTGGTAGTGGCTGGATGCGCAATATTGCCGTTGTTGTATTGGTTGGGTGCTGCCGCTGGATGCCTTGTGCTCCTGCGGCGCGGATTGAAGGACGCCATTGGCGTACTTGCTCTGGGACTGCTGCCGGCGTTGATCTGGTGGCTTTACTCCGATGACCCACGGGCACTTCTGGTGCTGCTGGGGTCTTCGAGCCTTGCGTTGGTTTTGCGCGCAAGCGAGTCCTGGAACCGCGTGCTGCTGGTCAGCATAGCGATGGGAGTGGTGTTTGCAGTGGTGCTGGGGACAGTTTTTGCTCCCCAAATCGAGATGCTGGCGCAGGCTTTGATAAAGGTCATGCCGTCGCTACTCGGTGATGTCTACCAGAAGTTGTCGGTAGACGAGCAAGCGCATTTTGCGTCCCTGATTGCACCGGTCCTGACCGGCCTGATTGCGGCCTTGTTGCAAATCGTCAGTGTGCTGAGCCTGATTGTCGGGCGCTACTGGCAGGCGTTGTTGTACAACCCGGGTGGTTTTGGTCGCGAGTTTCGCGCCATCCGATTCCCGCTTTTACCGGCGATGTTGCTGCTGGCGTTCATGCTTCTGGGGCCGAACATCGGTCCTCAGATGGCCATGTTGACGCCGTTGTGCAGCGTACCGCTGGTGTTCGCCGGGCTGGCCCTGATTCACGGGCTGGTGGCGCAAAAGCGACTGGCCAGGTTCTGGCTGGTGGGGTTGTACGTCACGCTGTTGCTGTTCATGCAGCTGATCTATCCGTTGCTGGTGGTCTTGGCCATCGTCGACAGCCTGATTGATTTTCGCGGTCGTTCGGCGCCGAAAGACGCCGATAGCGCGAACGGTGAAGGTTAAAAGTTAAGAGGATTTTCACATGCAACTGATCCTTCTGGAAAAAGTCACCAACCTGGGCAACCTGGGTGACAAAGTAAACGTCAAGGCTGGTTACGGTCGTAACTACCTGCTGCCTTACGGCAAAGCTACCGCTGCGACCGCTGCCAACCTGGCTGCGTTCGAAGAGCGTCGCGCTGAGCTGGAAAAAGCCGCAGCAGACCGTAAGACTTCGGCTGAAAGCCGTGCCGCCCAACTGGCTGAGCTGGAAGTGACTATCACTGCCACCGCTGGTGACGAAGGCAAGCTGTTCGGTTCGATCGGTACTCACGACATCGCTGATGCACTGACCGCCTCTGGCGTTGAAGTTGCAAAAAGCGAAGTTCGTCTGCCGAACGGCACCATCCGCAACGTAGGCGAATTCGACGTAGCCGTGCACCTGCACGCCGAAGTTGAAGCCACCGTACGCGTTGTCGTGGTAGCAGCTTAAGTAGTACTTGTCGGCTGGCACCCTTGGGTGCTTGCCGGTAACATCGGGCACGATCCTGTTTACAGGTCGTGCCCTTTGTCTTTCTGCAGTTCCTGTTTTTCACACCCTGCTTTTCTAATATAACCAAGTGGCCATGAACGATATCTCCGCTCCCGAGCAATACGATCTGCAAACCGCTGCCCTGAAGGTGCCGCCGCATTCCATCGAGGCCGAACAGGCCGTGCTCGGTGGTCTGATGCTGGACAACAACGCCTGGGAACGCGTGCTTGATCAAGTCTCCGACGGCGATTTCTATCGACATGACCACCGCCTGATCTTCCGCGCGATCGCCAAGCTCGCCGACCAGAACTCCCCCATCGACGTCGTGACCCTTGCCGAGCAGTTGGACAAGGAAGGTCAGACCTCGCAAGTCGGCGGCCTCGGTTACCTGGGTGAGCTGGCGAAGAACACGCCGTCCGTCGCCAACATCAAGGCGTATGCGCAGATCGTCCGCGCACGGGCGACGTTGCGGCAGTTGATCGGCATCGCCACCGAGATTGCCGACAGCGCGTTCAACCCGGAAGGCCGCACGGCTGAAGAGATCCTCGACGAAGCCGAACGGCAGATCTTCCAGATTGCCGAGGCCCGGCCAAAAACCGGCGGCCCGGTAAGCGTGAACGACCTGCTGACCAAGGCCATCGACCGCATCGACACCTTGTTCAACACCGACAACGCCATCACTGGCCTGTCCACCGGCTACACCGACCTCGACGAGAAGACCAGCGGCCTGCAGCCGTCCGACCTGATCATCGTCGCCGGCCGTCCGTCCATGGGTAAAACCACCTTTGCGATGAACCTGGTGGAAAACGCCGTGCTGCGCAGCGACAAGTGCGTACTGGTTTACTCGCTCGAGATGCCAGGCGAATCGCTGATCATGCGTATGCTTTCGTCCCTCGGTCGTATCGACCAGACCAAGGTCCGTGCCGGTCGCCTGGACGACGACGATTGGCCGCGCCTGACCTCGGCGGTCAACCTGCTCAATGATCGCAAGTTGTTTATCGACGACACGGCCGGTATCAGCCCGTCGGAAATGCGCGCACGGACTCGACGCCTGGTGCGTGAGCACGGCGACGTGGCCCTGATCATGATCGACTACCTGCAATTGATGCAGATCCCGGGTTCCGGTGGCGACAACCGGACCAACGAGATTTCCGAGATCTCCCGTTCCTTGAAGGCCCTGGCCAAGGAATTCAACTGCCCGGTGGTGGCGTTGTCCCAGCTCAACCGCTCCCTGGAGCAACGACCGAACAAACGCCCGATCAACTCCGACCTCCGGGAATCCGGAGCGATCGAGCAGGATGCTGACGTGATCATGTTCGTGTACCGGGACGAGGTGTACCACCCGGAAACCGAGCACAAAGGCATCGCCGAGATCATCATCGGCAAGCAGCGGAACGGCCCGATCGGTACGTCGCGACTGGCGTTCATCGGCAAGTACACCCGCTTCGAAAACCTGGCGCCGGGCAGCTACAACTTCGACGACGAGTAACCGCTGGCCGGGATTTGCGGCCAGCAGTCCTCATTTCGTTTCACCCCGGTCGATCAGGCAACGCTGTCTGTGGTGCTGGAAAGGGGTGGTTCGACCAGCTCTTGCTGGGTCAGCTTCTGCATCAACTCGGCTTCCTCAATCGCGAGTTGCGCTTGCAAGTCATCGCTTTGCACCTTGTAAACAGCCTCTGTAATTTGCTCTGCGGCAAGGCGTTCATGCAAGTTGGCCAATCGCTCCTGGTAGGGCTTGCTCTGCGCTTCGAATTGCAGGCGATATTTATTCGTCACGTAATCCAGCCAGAAATCTCTCGAGAGCAACGCATGGCGTTCTTCGGGCGAGTTATCCAGTGCGATGATTTTTTTATAGGCGTCATTCAGCATCTGCGGGGTCACTTTTCCCAACGAGATGAAGTTGACGTGTTCAGGTTGCCCCGGTAACTGAAGCCGATCCTTGAGACCGAAGCGATAAGCCAGCCTGATCTCGATCTCCTCCCCAAGGCGAGGGCGATGCCGTTGCTTAAGCGCTGCCGACGCGGTGGGATCATTGACGATCGCTTCGCTACGCTGGATATCGGCCGATGCGAATTTATCGACCTCATGCAGCCGGAACAGGCCTCGGGATAAAGTCGAGAGTTGCAGACCTTGTGTTTGATCCATGGCCTGGGTGCGCGCCTTGTACACCAGCGACATGATTTCCAGATTGCTGAAGGAAAAGGCAGCACGGTCACAGCAGGTCGGTTCGCCCGCCCGGTCGAACATTTCCCGGCGCAACTTTTCCGATTGCGGACTGTTTTCGCTGATCGTATCCAGTACTGCCCAGACCCTGCGTTGCAAGTCCGCGTGTTCGGTTCCGCCGGTATCCAGACGATTGAGGATCTCGAAAAAGGAATCTGCGCCCAGTTGTTCACTCAATGCCTGCCACTGGGCTTTTCTGGCCGATATCTGTGCTTCGGACAAGCCCGTTTTCCAGCGTCGAAAGGGGCCTTCCGCCTGAATTACGCGCCAGGAGCTGATTGGCCGGATCCGTGCGGTTGCTACCAGGCTTGCACGATCGTGAACTGCTGTCACCCCCGCCGCTATCAGTCGATCACCATATTGCCGAACTTGCTCCAGGGTGGCATCCGACAGTGGATTGCGGCTTACATTGGTTACGTCGTTAAGGCGCGCCGTGTGTGCCAGGCGCTCATCGGGCGGCGCGATGACCGAGTCAGGAATCGTTGTGATCCGGTTACCGCTGAGCTCTATTCGGTCAAGCAACGATTGTTCGCCCAGCCCGGTCGGCCAGTTCTCTATGTTTGTGCTCGACAAATAAAGTGAGCGCATATCCGTTATCTGACTGAAATCCGGTGCAATGCCCAATGGATTTTCGCTGAGGATCAATGCTCTGAGCGTTACTCGCCCTGACAGAATCCCGGCAGTTTCCGGGGTAAGAATGATCTGGTTTTTCTGCAGAAACAGGCGCGTCATGCTGTGCATTTCGCCGACTGCTGGAGGAAGATCTCGCAGTTGATTGTTCGACAGGTCTAGCCAGCGTACGTGTCGGAAGCGTGAGAGGAAGCCTTCCGGAGAAGCACTCAGGTACATGTTGTTCAACTTCAGTGAGCCGACATGGCTGAAATCAACATCCAGATCGGGCAAGCTCGGCAGGATCAGGCCGCTCAGATCGAGCTCCAGGCCGATGGGCGTTCCGTCATTGGCGAGCATCTGCGGTGTTTCCCGTCTCCAGCATTTCAATATTCGATTACGTGCTTCGTACCGATCAGCCACCACACCATGTTCAAGTCGAATCTGGTTCGCCCGTACGTAGCGCTGATGAGTGCCGCCTCCGGAGAAAGACCATGCACTCAAGTGTTCCTCCAGCGAATTGAATTCCCGCTCGAGCCGAACCAGCTCGGTTTCGACCCTTGCGCCTGACTCGAAGATGAATAGACGGGCCTGCGAAAGGGAATTGTCCGGGAACATTCGCTGCCACCGTTCAATTCGGGGATCGGCGCAATAGAATGCGCCGGGCTTGGCACTCGCGAGCAGGTTGGGGTGAACCCGACCCAGGCGTTGCCAGTAGCTGTCAAAGTGTTGCCAGTAGTCGGCAGGAAAAGCGTTGCCCTCCAGCAGCGTGACGTTGTTGATGCGGGCGGTGACTTCGAGCTGATCGACGGGAGGGTTGAAGTGGGTCTGTGGAACCTCCTTCAATCGATTGTTGCGCAAGTCGACGACGTCCAGGCCGTTCTGGTTTTGCAATCCTGTCGGCCATTGATCGATACCGGTGCGGCGGAGATTGAGCATCTTTAACCCGGACATGTTGCTGAAATCGGGAAGTATGCCCAGTGCATTGCCTGACAGATCGATGTTTTCAAGCTTGCCCAATGCGCTCAGCCGAAGCGCGCTTTGTTCATCCAGTGTGATGCGGTTCGAATGCAGATCAAGCGAGGTCAATTGGGGCATGTCATTGATCGAGGCGGGCAGTTTTTCCAGCCGGGATTGGGTGATGCTCAAGTTCTTCAGTGTGGGGAAGCAGTCGAGGAAGGTGTCGGCCCCAGTCGACCAGTTGATTGATTTGAGCTCAAGCGTTTCGATATGGCTGAAATCCGCGCGCAACGCCGGCAGAATTACGCCCTCATGCGCCAAGGTGAATGTTGTCCCTGTTTCCCGGCGCCAACAACGCAGGATCTCTTTAGCAGAAGCGTCGGAAGATGACCGAGTATTTTCCTGTTTCATTGCGCGCAATTGCTGTTTGAGCGTCGCGTACTCGGTTTCCCGGCGAGTCAGTCCTCCCGCAACATCGTCTCCCAATGACTGGATAAAAGCGGTGACCTGCTCGTGGTCAAAGGACGGAAACAGTTTGCGAACACGGGCTCGCGGGTTATTCATCAGGCCAACGAGTGCACTTAGCCGAGTGGCCAACGGACTTCTGCCAGAGCGGTTCGGCCCCGACCACATTCCACCCGCGCCCCCGACAACGAGACCGGTCCAGCCTGTCTGCACGTTGAAAATAACTGCTTCAGAGCGGCCGGGCCGCGTCGCCACATAAAGGTTATCGGCGTCCAGGGCGATGGGATCTTCAGGGCGTACGATGCGCATTACGGCAACCTGCGCAGATGACGCATCCCTGTCATGCAGCACCTGATAAGCATGGTCCTCGATGACCGCATAGAGTTTCCCGTCGTGCTGGTGTAGCCCTTTGCTGTCAGGGTCGACACCGGTGAAATCCAGCTGGGTCCGGAAGGCTTCCAGTCGGGTGGCGGTCAAGGAAAAGGTCATTGACTCCAGATCATCCAGCCGATGCCAGAGCGTGCTGTCGGGATCTCGCACGAGCATCGGTCCTGAAGCTTGAAGTTCGTTCGGCAGCTTGGCCCGGTACAGGCCACTATCAGGATCCTGGCCGACAGGTACGGTGCCGGCGTCGAACACGTCGACGAACAGACGGCCCTTGAACGTCCTGAAACCTTGCGCGTCAGCTGTCGGCAAGTGGGCGGCAGAAGCGATGCGGTAATCGTCCAGTGGGCGGTGGGCGGAACTGAGAGGGGGAGGCGCGGGGGGCTGTAGCTCCCGGATGGTTACCGATGGCACTGGGGTGATGGCATCCAGGTCGGCGTCCCCTGATGCCCGGCCTGATTCCCTGGGTTTTTGTGGATGCCACAGGGAGGATGAGCCATCGAGACGGGGCGGCGAATCTGCCCGCAATGGGGGCTCGTTCAGCGGTCGGCGCGGGATATCAACTTCGACGGTGGTGGTGCTTCTGTTAGGTGGTTTCGGTGACATTGACTCTCATCCTTGAGCGATTCAGCACCCATGAAGGGGGTACTGACGAGGTGATTGGCTTCATTGCCGATTGTGTAAACGCCTGAAAACTATTTCGATTATTGATGAACGGCGGTCGGGGCGAAGAGAAACCGACTGCTGTCGTCGGAATTGGTCAAAATTTGTGCTATATTCCGCGCCCGCGATTTTTCATCTCAACACCGGTCATCGACATGCAAGCAGCCAAGCCGTTATTTGACTATCCAAAATATTGGGCCGAATGTTTCGGACCCGCGCCATTCCTGCCGATGAGCAGGGAGGAGATGGATCAGCTTGGCTGGGATTCATGCGACATCATCATCGTTACCGGTGATGCGTACGTCGACCACCCGTCTTTCGGCATGGCAATCATTGGCCGGCTGCTGGAGTCGCAAGGCTTCCGCGTCGGGATCATTGCCCAGCCAAACTGGCAGTCCAAAGACGACTTCATGAAGCTCGGCGAGCCGAACCTGTTCTTCGGCGTCGCGGCCGGCAACATGGATTCGATGATCAACCGCTACACCGCCGACAAGAAAATCCGTTCCGATGACGCCTACACCCCCGGTGGCATGGCAGGTAAACGTCCGGACCGCGCGAGCCTGGTTTACAGCCAGCGCTGCAAGGAAGCCTACAATCACGTGCCGATCGTGCTCGGTGGCATCGAAGCCTCCCTGCGCCGCATCGCCCACTACGACTACTGGCAGGACCGGGTGCGCAACTCGATCCTGATCGACGCCTGCGCCGACATCCTGCTCTACGGCAACGCCGAGCGCGCGATCGTCGAAGTCGCCCAGCGTCTGTCCTACGGTCACAAGATCGAAGACATCACTGATGTGCGCGGCACGGCGTTTATCCGTCGCGATACGCCAAAAGACTGGTACGAAGTCGATTCCACGCGTATCGACCGTCCGGGCAAGGTCGACAAGATCATCAACCCGTACGTCAACACCCAGGACACCCAGGCCTGCGCCATCGAGCAGGAAAAAGGTCCGGTTGAAGATCCAAGCGAAGCCAAGGTCGTGCAGATCCTGGCCAGCCCGAAAATGACCCGCGACAAGACCGTGATCCGTCTGCCGTCGGTTGAAAAAGTCCGTGGCGACGCCGTTCTTTACGCTCACGCCAACCGCGTGCTTCACCTGGAAACCAACCCGGGCAACGCCCGTGCGCTGGTACAGAAGCATGGCGAAGTCGACGTCTGGTTCAACCCGCCGCCGATTCCGATGACCACCGAAGAAATGGACTACGTGTTCGGCATGCCTTACGCACGAGTCCCGCACCCGGCGTACGGCAAGGAAAAAATCCCGGCCTACGACATGATCCGCTTCTCGGTGAACATCATGCGTGGCTGCTTCGGCGGCTGTACGTTCTGCTCGATCACCGAGCACGAAGGCCGGATCATCCAGAACCGTTCCGAAGAGTCGATCATTCGCGAAATCGAAGAGATCCGCGACAAGGTGCCAGGCTTCACCGGCGTCATTTCCGACCTCGGCGGCCCGACCGCAAACATGTACCGCATTGCCTGCAAGACTCCGGAAATCGAATCCGCGTGCCGTAAGCCATCGTGCGTGTTTCCTGGCATTTGCCCGAACCTGAACACTGACCACTCGTCGCTGATCCAGCTCTATCGCAGCGCCCGTGCGTTGCCGGGTGTGAAGAAGATCCTGATCGCCTCCGGCCTGCGCTACGACCTTGCAGTCGAGTCGCCGGAATACGTCAAGGAGCTGGTGACTCACCACGTCGGTGGTTACCTGAAGATCGCCCCGGAGCACACCGAGGAAGGTCCGCTCAACCAGATGATGAAACCGGGCATTGGCAGCTATGACAAGTTCAAGCGCATGTTCGAGAAGTACACCAAGGAAGCCGGGAAAGAGCAGTACCTGATTCCGTACTTCATCGCCGCTCACCCGGGCACCACCGACGAAGACATGATGAACCTGGCCCTGTGGCTCAAGGGTAACGGCTTCCGCGCCGACCAGGTGCAGGCGTTCTACCCGTCGCCGATGGCCACCGCCACCGCGATGTACCACTCGGGCAAGAACCCGCTGCGCAAGGTCACTTACAAGAGCGACGCGGTGACCATCGTCAAGAGCGAAGAGCAGCGTCGCCTGCACAAGGCGTTCTTGCGTTATCACGACCCGAAAGGCTGGCCGATGCTGCGTGAAGCGCTGACCCGCATGGGCCGCGCCGACCTGATCGGGCCGGGCAAGAACCAGTTGATCCCGCTGCATCAGCCGGCCACCGACAGCTACCAGAGCGCTCGTCGCAAGAACTCGACGCCAGCCGGTAGTCACAAAGTCGCGGGTGAGAAGACCACCAAAATCCTGACCCAGCACACGGGCTTGCCACCGCGCGCCAGTGATGGTGGTAATCCATGGGACAAGCGTGAACAGGCCAAGGCGGCGGCATTCGCCCGCAACCAGCAGGCAGCCAAGGAGCGCAAGGATGCGGCCAAAGGCAAAGGGCCAAAGCCTGCGCGTAAGCCGGTTGTGCCGCGCTAAGCCTCGCTTGAGCTGAACAGAACGCCAACCTTCGGGTTGGCGTTGTGCGTTGTGGCTGCTGGAAATTGTGCTGTGTCAGTAGGATCCACCCTTCATCGGAACGCCGCCCGCCCAGCCCTCTCCCCATGGGGGAAAGGGAGCCGATCTCCAAGCCTTTCAAACCTGAGTTCGGCTCGATCTCTCAGGTCGATATAGCTCTAAGAACAACTCGGTCAGTCCCCTCTCCCCACAGGGGAGAGGGGGAAAGGGAGCCGATCTCCATGCGTTTCAAACCTGAGTTCGGCTCGATCTCTCAGGTCGATGTCGCTCTAAGAACAACTCGGTCAGTCCCCTCTCCCCACAGGGGAGAGGGGGAAAGGGAGCCGATCTCCATGCGTTTCAAACCTGAGTTCGGCTCGATCTCTCAGGTCGATGTAGCTCTAAGAACAACTCGGTCAGTCCCCTCTCCCCCCGGGAGAGGGCTAGGGTGAGGGCTGGATCCCAAGTCGAACACAAAGTCCGAGCCCGACCTAACCCCCCTCCGCAACATTTCCGTGCAACTCCTCCCAACCAATTTCCCGCATCGCCCGATTTTGGTGCTGTACTGCCTCAAGCAACCGAAGAAAGCGCCAGCGCCGCTGGATGGCATAAGTTTTGCGCGCTTTCCAATACGCTTAAGGCTCGCAGGAGGCACGCCGTGTCGATTCATGTCGCATTGCACCACGTCACGCATTACCGCTACGACCGCGCCGTCGAGCTCGGTCCGCAGATCGTTCGCCTGCGCCCGGCCGCCCACAGTCGTACGCGGATATTGTCCTATGCGCTGAAAGTTTCTCCCGAACAGCATTTCATCAACTGGCAGCAGGACCCCCAAGGCAATTACCTGGCGCGGTTGGTGTTCCCGGAGAAAACCAACGAGCTGCGGATCGAGGTCGATCTGCTCGCGGAGATGGCGGTCTTCAATCCCTTCGACTTCTTCCTCGAGCCCTATGCAGAGAAGATCCCGTTCACCTACGCCGCGGACGAGCGCAAGGAACTGGCGCCGTACCTGGAAACCTTGCCCCTGACGCCGAAGTTCAAGGCCTATCTGGACGGCATCGACCGCACACCGCTGCCGAGCGTGGATTTCCTCGTGGCGCTCAACCAGCGCCTTAGCGAAGACATCGGCTATCTGATCCGCATGGAACCCGGCGTACAAACCCCCGAACACACCCTCGAACACGCCTCCGGTTCCTGCCGCGACTCGGCGTGGTTGCTGGTGCAACTGCTGCGCAACCTCGGGCTGGCGGCGCGTTTCGTCTCCGGATACCTGATTCAACTCACCGCCGACGTCAAAAGCCTCGACGGCCCCTCGGGTACGGAAGTGGACTTCACCGACCTGCACGCCTGGTGCGAGGTGTATTTGCCCGGTGCCGGCTGGATCGGCCTGGACGCGACGTCAGGGCTGTTTGCCGGTGAAGGACACATTCCGTTGGCGTGCAGTCCCGATCCGGGCTCAGCGGCACCGATCAGCGGCCTGGTGGAACCGTGCGAGTGCGAGTTCACTCACGAAATGTCCGTGGAGCGGATTTGGGAAGCACCGCGGGTCACCAAGCCCTACACCGAAGACCAGTGGCTGGCGATCCAGGCGCTGGGCCGGCAGATCGATGCCGATCTGCTGGCAGGCGACGTGCGCCTGACCATGGGCGGCGAGCCGACCTTCGTGTCCATCGATGACCCGGACGGCGCCGAGTGGAACACCGCCGCGCTCGGGCCGGACAAACGCCGGCTGTCGGCTGAACTTTTCCAACGCATGCGTAAACATTACGCGCCCAAGGGCCTGGTGCATTTTGGTCAGGGCAAGTGGTATCCCGGCGAGCAACTGCCACGCTGGTCACTCAACTGCTATTGGCGCCGTGATGGCGTGCCGATCTGGCACAACAGCGCGCTGATCGCCGATGAGCAGGAAGACTACGGTGCCGATGGCGAACTGGCCGGGCGATTTCTGGCGAGCGTCGCCGAACGCCTGAAAATTCCGACACGCTTTGTGTTCCCGGCCTACGAAGACAATTTCTACTACCTCTGGCGCGAAGGCACGTTGCCGCAGAACGTCAGTGCCGAAGACTCACGCCTCGAAGAACCACTGGAGCGGGCGCGCCTGCGTAAAGTCTTCAGCCAGGGCCTGGACAAGGTGATCGGTCAGGTCCTGCCACTGGCGCGCACCGCCAAGGGTGATCAATGGCAAAGCGGTCGCTGGTATCTGCGTGACGAGCATTGTCGATTGGTGCCGGGGGATTCGCCGCTGGGTTATCGCTTGCCGCTCGGTTCGCAGCCTTGGGTAAAAGCCGCCGAGTATCCGTTCATCTACCCGAACGACCCGAACCAGGAATTCCCCGCGCTTCCAGACACTCAGCAACTGAACAGTCCGGGATCAGCGGCCGAGACGGTCGAGCGCGACCTGGAGATCGATGAATCCGCCGATTGGCTGACCCGCACCGCGTTCTGCGCCGAGGCGCGGGAAGGTCGGTTGTACCTGTTCATGCCGCCGCTGGAACGGGTCGAGGACTATCTGGAACTGGTCACCGCAATCGAAGCCACGGCGCAGGAACTGCATTGCCCGATTTTGCTGGAAGGCTATGAGCCACCGAGTGATCCACGCCTGAGCAACTTCCGCATCACCCCCGATCCGGGCGTGATCGAGGTTAACGTGCAGCCGTCCGCCACCTGGGACGAGCTGGTCGAGCGCACCGAGTTTCTGTACGAAGAAGCACGCCAGACCCGACTGACCACCGAGAAATTCATGATCGACGGACGGCACACCGGCACCGGCGGCGGTAACCATTTCGTCCTGGGTGGCGCGACGCCGGCGGACTCACCGTTTTTGCGCCGGCCCGATCTGCTGCGCAGCCTGATCAGTTATTGGCATAACCACCCGTCATTGTCCTACCTGTTTTCCGGATTGTTCATCGGCCCGACGTCCCAGGCTCCGCGCGTCGACGAAGCGCGCAACGATGCGTTGTACGAACTGGAAATCGCCTTCGCGCAAATGCCGGAACCGGGCGAGGAGTGCGCGCCATGGCTGGTCGACCGGTTGCTGCGCAACTTGCTGATCGACGTCACCGGTAATACGCACCGCGCCGAGTTCTGCATCGACAAGCTCTACTCGCCGGATGGCGCGACCGGGCGTCTTGGCTTGCTCGAGTTGCGTGCCTTTGAAATGCCGCCACATGCGCGCATGAGCCTGGCGCAACAGTTGTTGCTGCGGGCGCTGGTCGCGCGGTTCTGGCGCGAGCCTTATGCGCCGCCGAAGCTTGCGCGCTGGGGCACGGAGCTGCATGACCGATTCCTGTTGCCGCACTTTATCGAGCAGGATTTCGCCGATGTGATCGTCGATCTCAATGCCGCCGGTTATCCCGTGCGGGCGGAGTGGTTTGCCGCGCATCTGGAGTTTCGCTTTCCGAAGGTCGGCGATTACGCCGTCAGTGGTATCGAGCTGGAAGTGCGTCAGGCGCTGGAGCCGTGGCATGTGCTGGGCGAGGAGGGCGCTGTCGGCGGCACCGTGCGCTACGTGGATTCATCGCTGGAGCGCTTGCAGGTCAAACTCACCGGCCTGGCGCCGCAGCGTTATTTACTGACGTGCAACGGCGTTCCGGTGCCCTTGCAGCCGACCGGGCGAGTCGGTGAGTTTGTCGCTGGCGTGCGCTTCCGTGCCTGGCAACCGGCCAACTGCCTGCAACCGACCATCCCGGTCCACGCGCCGTTGGTGTTCGACCTGCTCGACACCTGGATGCAGCGTTCGCTGGGTGGCTGTCAGTACCACGTCGCCCATCCGGGCGGGCGCAACTACGACAGCCTGCCGGTGAACGCCAATGAGGCCGAGAGCCGGCGGATGGCGCGGTTCTTCCGCATCGGACACAGCCCGGGGAAACTTCCTATACCGAATGTGGAAATTAACGACGAGCTACCGATGACACTCGATTTGCGACGTTTCTAAACCGTACGCGACGCTCGGATTTTTCGTATATCCGGGCGTCATGAGCCTGCGTTAGTCTGACCGTCTTTGCTGTCTGCCGAGCTTTCCATGCCTGACCTGCTTGACCGCTACCCGCTGACGGCGGGCACTTATCACGAACTGCTCGACGACAGCGGCGCCGTAAGGCCGCACTGGCGCCGGTTGTTCGACCAATTGCAACGCAGCACGCCAGCGCAATTGGTGCAGCGTCAGGCCCTGTTGACCCGGCAGATCCAGGAAAACGGCGTGACCTACAACGTCTACGCCGACCCCAAGGGCGCCGATCGGCCGTGGGAACTGGACTTGCTACCGCACGTGATTGCGGCGGATGAGTGGCAGCATTTATCGGCCGGGATCGCCCAGCGGGCTCGGCTGTTGAACTCCGTGCTGGCTGACCTCTATGGCCCGCAGCGCTTGATTGCCGAAGGGCTGCTGCCGGCGGAACTGGTCTTCGGTCACAACAATTTCCTCTGGCCCTGTCAGGGCATTACCCCACCGGACGGGGCCTTTCTGCATTTGTACGCCGTGGATCTGGCACGTACGCCGGACGGCCGCTGGTGGGTGACGGCGGACCGGACTCAAGCGCCATCCGGTGCCGGCTATGCGTTGGAAAACCGCACCATCGTGTCCCGGGCCTTTCCCGAGTTGTACCGGGACCTGAAGGTGCAGCACCTGGCCGGGTTCTTCCGCACGCTTCAGGAAACCCTCGCCCGTCAGGCGCCCAGCGATGATGACGTGCCGCTGATCGTGCTGCTGACGCCAGGGCGTTTCAACGAAAGCTATTTCGAACATCTTTATCTGGCGCGCCAGCTCGGTTATCCACTGGTCGAAGGCGGCGACCTCACAGTGCGCGATGCCACGGTGTACCTGAAAACCCTCAGTGGCCTGCGCCGGGTTCACGCGATCATGCGACGGCTCGACGACGACTTCTGCGATCCGCTGGAACTGCGGACCGATTCGGCGCTCGGCGTGCCGGGTCTGCTCGAAGCCGTGCGGCAGGGGCGGGTGCTGGTGGCCAATGCCCTCGGCAGTGGCGTGCTGGAGTCCCCGGGGTTGCTCGGTTTTCTGCCGAAGATCAATCAATTCCTGTTTGGCGAGGAACTGATCCTTCCCTCCATCGCAACGTGGTGGTGCGGCGAAGCGCCGGTGCTGGCTCAGGCGTTGGAGAAATTGCCGGAGTTGCTGATCAAACCCGCTTTCCCGTCGCAAAGCTTTGCACCCGTGTTTGGCCGCGATCTGAGTGAAAAACAGCGCCAGGCCCTAGCCGAGCGCATGCAGGCACGGCCTTATGCCTATGTCGCGCAAGAATTGGCGCAGTTGTCCCAGGCGCCGATCTGGCAGGCCGAGGACGGTCAGTTGCAACCGCGAGCCATCGGTATGCGTGTGTATGCGGTGGCCAGTCGCGACGGCTATCGAGTGCTGCCCGGCGGTTTGACCCGGGTGGCCGCCGAAGCAGATGCCGAAGTGGTGTCGATGCAGCGCGGCGGTGCGAGCAAAGACACTTGGGTGTTGGGGGATCGTCCTCCCAGCGGCGAGCAATGGAAAACCCAGCGCACGATCGGTGTGCATGATCTGGTTCGACGAGATCCGTACCTGCCGTCGCGGGTGGTCGAGAACCTGTTCTGGTTTGGCCGCTATTGCGAGCGGTGTGATGACAGCGCTCGACTGCTGCGGATCATGCTGGCGCGCTACGTCGATGGCGACGATCCACAGGCTCTGGAAGCGGCGGTCGATCTCGGTGAGCGCCTGAACCTGCTGCCGGACGAAGGCGAGTTGCCCGAACGGCTGTTGGCCGCGTTACTGGGCGATGATTGGCCTTTCAGCCTACGCTCCAACTTGCAGCGCTTGCAGTGGGCGGCTTCGCAAGTGCGCGGCAAGCTCTCGCGGGAAAACTGGCAGGCGCTGGTGGAATTGCAGCGCGAAGCCATGGAGCTGGAAACCGAAGAAGCGGATTTTGGCGAGTTGCTGGATTTCCTCAACCGTCTGGTGATGTCCCTGGCGGCGCTGTCCGGTTTTGCCCTGGACGACATGACCCGGGATGAAGGCTGGCGTTTCCTGATGATCGGCCGGCGGATCGAGCGGCTGCAATTTCTCAGCGGCAGTCTGGCGGCGTTTCTGCGCGGAGCCGGTGCCTTCGATCAGGCCGGGCTGGAATGGCTGCTGGAACTGGGCAACAGCAGCATCACCTACCGTTCGCGGTATCTGGCGGTGGCGCAGTTGATTCCTGTACTTGATCTTTTGCTGCTCGACGAGCAAAACCCTCACGCGGTGCTGTTCCAGTTGAAACTGGTGACCCGCACATTGAAACGCTTGAATGATGACTTCGGCGTGCCTCGCGAAGCGGGTCTGCCGCAACTGGTGGAGCGACTGGCGCGTTTCGATCTGGGTTGCCTGGAGAATTCGCTGTTCGGCGAAGCGAGCGTTCGTGCGGCCATCGAGGGGCTGGCCGATTTACTGCAAGAGATCGCAGACGCCAGCGGACAAGTGTCGGATCGTCTGGCCCTGCGCCATTTCGCCCATGTCGATGATGTCAGCCAGCGCACGGTGTCCGTCTGATGAGCGCTCATTACCAGATTCTCCACGACACCCATTATCACTACGACAGCCCGGTGTCCCTGGCCCAGCAACTCGCGCACCTGTGGCCACGGGCCTGTGCCTGGCAGCGCTGCACCGAGCAGCACTTGCAGATCAGTCCCGACCCGACCTCGCGCCGGGATGAGCTGGATGTGTTTGGCAATCCGCTTACCCGGTTGGCGTTTGAGCGGCCGCACGATGAATTGCTGGTCAACGCCCGACTCACCGTCGAGGTGCTGGCCCGGCCAACGCTGGATTTCAATCAATCCCCCGCGTGGGAAGAAACCCGCAACGCGCTGACCTACAGCAGTCAGCCGCTTTCCCATGCTTTGCTGGAAGCGTGCCGTTACCGGTTCGAGTCGCCCTATGTGCATTTGAAACGCAACTTTGTCGACTTCTCGCAAAGCTGTTTTCCACCGGGCCGGCCGTTGTTGCTGGGCGTCCAGGCATTGATGGAGAAGATTTTCAGCGAATTCACCTTCGACGCCGAAGCGACCCAAGTGGCGACGCCGCTGGTGGAGGTGCTGGAACGTCGACGCGGGGTTTGTCAGGACTTTGCTCACCTGATGCTCGCTTGCGTGCGCTCCCGCGGACTGGCGGCGCGTTACATCAGCGGCTACCTGCTGACCCAGCCACCGCCCGGCCAGCCGCGACTGATCGGCGCCGATGCATCGCATGCCTGGGTTTCAGTGTTTTGCCCGGTGCTTGGCTGGGTGGATTTTGATCCGACCAACAATGTGCAACCGGCGCTGGAGCACATAACCCTGGCCTGGGGTCGGGATTTCTCCGATGTTTCGCCGTTGCGTGGGGTGATTCTGGGGGGAGGCAATCATGACCCTGAAGTCCGCGTCACCGTGATGCCACTCGAATAACAAATGATCCAATGTGGAGCGAGCTTTGTGGCGAGGGGATTTATCCCCGTTGGACTGCGCAGCAGTCCCATTTTTTAGGGCCGCTTCGCGACCCAACGGGGCGGTGCGACGTTTCGCTAAATCCCCTCGCCACAAAGCTATCTCCCACAGGGGGATGTGCGGTGATTTCTGGATGGGGTATTTCAGGATTGGCCTGTGAGGGTCAGCAAGGAACTGCTGACCCTGGACACAGATCCGGTGGGCCTGATCAGATCATCGGGCCCTGAGGGTCTCAGGCGTCGGGCGCCTGATCTTTCGGTGCTTCAGTTTCGTCTGTAGCCACTTCGCCTTCGGCATCCGGGTTCAGTGCTGCTGCTTCTTCTTCAGCTGTAGCTTTCTTGCGCTGAAGCTTTTCCTCTTTCTTCTGCTCCTTGGCCAAGTCTCTCTGACGTTTGGCGAAGGAATAATTAGGTTTAGCCATGGGCGATCCTCTGGGGTCGAAGGTGAGGTTGAGCGGCGCATATTCTGCCCTGTATCGGCACCGAGCCGTTAGCTGGGTTTTTGCTCTGTCCATTTGGGCACCACGGTCGGCTGCCAGGCGTCCAGGGCATCGAGCAGGGTTTGCGGCGATTCGCTCACTTGCAGCATGTCACGGTGCGCTTCACGAACGAAGCCTTCGCCGACGATATGATCAAGAAAACCGGTCAATTTGCTGTAGAAACCGTTCACTTCCAGCAATCCGAGTGGTTTGCCGTGGTAGCCGAGTTGGCCCCAGGTCCAGACTTCGAACAGTTCTTCCAGGGTGCCCAGGCCGCCGGGCAGCGCGATAAATGCGTCGCTGAGCTCGGCCATCCGAGCCTTGCGCGCATGCATCCCGTCGACCACTTCCAGGCGAGTCAGGCCGCTGTGGCCGATTTCCTTGTCTTTCAGGCTTTGCGGGATGATCCCGATCACTTCACCGCCGGCCGCCAGTGCCGCATCGGCGACGATGCCCATCAGCCCGACGGCGCCACCGCCATAAACCAGGGTCAGCTTGCGCTCGGCCAGTGCTCGCCCGAGGGCGACAGCCGCTTCACGATAAGCCGGATTGGTGCCGGTGCTGGCACCGCAAAATATACAAACGGACGCTAAAGACATGCCTTACTCCATGGTCGGGATGGCCACAGAGTAAAGGCAGGCGCGCGGCGCTCCAAGGTCTAAACTTCGCGTTCCGGTGTTTCAAAGGTGCCGCTGGCGCCACAGGCATAAGCGGCGAGCAAACTGCACAAAAAGCTGTTGATGGACATGACAGGCGCTCCAGATGAGAGATGACGCCCTGATGATAGGGCCGGGCCAGACGTCTGGCTGGTAGATTGTTTCGATAGGTGTCATAGCCCGAAAGTTGTATACAATTTTTGATTCAGGTCATAGGAACTTGCGAAGTTTTCAGGCAGTCTTCTGTCCATTCGCACTTTTGTTAACCCTGCCTTGGAGATTCACCATGTTTGCCAAACTTGTTGCGGTATCCCTGCTGACGCTGGCCAGCAGCCAACTGATGGCTGCCGAATGCAAGGTCACTGTCGACTCCACCGATCAGATGTCCTTCGACACCAAGGCCATCGAAATCGACAAAAGCTGCAAAACGTTCACCGTTGAGCTGAAACATTCCGGCAGCTTGCCGAAAAACGTCATGGGCCATAACTGGGTGTTGAGCAAAGAGGCTGACATGCAGCCGATCGCAACCGATGGCCTGGCCGCCGGTATCGACAAGAACTACCTGAAAGATGGTGATACACGGGTCATCGCCCACACCAAAATCATTGGTGCCAAGGAAACCGACTCGGTGACCTTCGACGTGTCGAAGCTCGATGCCAACGAGAAGTACGGCTTCTTCTGCTCGTTCCCGGGCCACATCTCGATGATGAAAGGCACGGTTACGCTGAAGTAAGCGATTCCAGCACATAAAAAAAGCGTCCCGATCGGGACGCTTTTTTTTGTGCCTGACGTTTGACCGCGTCATCGTTCTTCGCTAGCAGGCTAGCTCCCACAGGTACTGCGCTGCCCTTGTGGGAGCTAGCTGTGATCTCTCTGTAGGTTGTTCACTCGGGGCTTTTCCGGGAAATTGGAGGTGCGAACCAAACCAAGTACCTGGAGGCCCCGAGTGAACACTCATAAAAATGCCCGATTAACCGTTTCTGGTCGAG
>NZ_JBOFQE010000051.1:0-26891 GCF_051660785.1 Pseudomonas sp. | reverse complement strand
CGAGCCTGCTCGCGATAGCGGCCTGTCAGACAACATTTTTGTTAACTGATAGACCGCTATCGCGAGCAGGCTCGCTCCCACAGGGGGTCGGTGGCCGTCAGCCCTGCCCGAACACTTGCGAAGGCCGGCGCAACAGCGGATCAAACGGATTGATCCGCGGCCCGATCACCGCCGCTTCGCGTTTGAGCATCTCCACCACCGTCGGCAAGCGATCCGGGCCCAGGCGATCACTGACCGTGGCCACGCTCAACGCCGCCACGGCCCGTCCTTCCCGATCCAGAATCGGCACCGCCACACCGGCCATGCCTTGCAGCACGCCAGTGTTGCGCCCGGCATACCCCAGCGCACGCACATTCTCGACCTCCGAACGCAGGAACACTTCGTCGTAGAGGTGAAAATCCTTCAACCGCGGCAAGTTGTAATGGATCACCGTATCGCGCTCCTCTTCCGGCAGAAACGCCAGAATCGCCAGACTGCCCTGCCCTACCCCCAGCGCCACCCGCCCACCGATATCGCCGGTAAAGGTGCGGATCGGAAACGGCCCTTCACTGCGGTCCAGGCAGATCGCATCAAACCCGCTGCGCGCCAGCAAAAACAACGAATCCCCCAGCGAAGCCGATAGCCGCAACAGCGAGGGCCGCACCAACTCGCGCAGGTTTCCGGTGTTGCCGGCCCGCGCCGCCAACGCAAAAAATTCCAGGCTCAAACGGTAGCGTTTACTACGAGCATCCTGCTCGACCATGCCTTCGTCCATGAGACTGCGCAGCAAGCGGTGCGTGGTCGGTTGCGACAGACCGATGCGCTGCGCCAGTTGGGTCACACGCTCACCGCCTTCAACCGTGTCGCCGAGACTTCGCAGCACGGCAAACAGCCTGGAGACAGCGCCGACACCGACTTCATTTTTGTTTTCATTCCGCTCAATGGAATCAGACATGGGATTTCTCGACAATAAATTTACTCACTGAATGAAACTAAAAATAGTCATCGCTTCAGTGAAATAGGCCATTGAGCCCATCCTAGTCTTCGTCCTACTCTGCGTCCAGACAGGGGCGATTCGAACAACAGCGGCAGCCGACAGAAGTCGAGCGCCAACGCTCCCCGCAACACTTTCGTATCTGCCCATACAAAAAAGCGCGCCTTCGGGCGACGCATAACAATCTCAGGTGGAGCGCAGTTATGGCTTTTGTGCAACTTGAAGGACTCGGCAAACGTTACGGCGAAATCGACGCCGTCGTCGCCACCAACCTCTCGGTCGAGAAAGGCGAATTCGTGTCCCTGCTCGGCCCCTCCGGCTGCGGCAAAACCACCACCCTGCAAATGATCGCCGGCTTTGTCGAAGTCAGCAGCGGACGCATCTTGCTCGATGGTCGCGACATCACCCACGCCAAACCCGCCAGCCGTGGTTTGGGCGTGGTGTTCCAGAGTTACGCGCTGTTTCCGCACATGACCGTCAAGGACAACGTCGCCTTCGGCTTGCGGATGCGCAAAGTGCCCGCCACCGAGTTGCAGCAGCGCGTGGATCGGGTGCTGAAACTGGTGCGTCTGAATCAGCACGCCGAGCGTTACCCGCGAGAACTCTCCGGCGGCCAGCGCCAGCGTGTCGCACTGGCTCGAGCCCTGGTGATCGAGCCGCCGGTGCTGCTGCTCGATGAGCCGCTGTCCAACCTCGACGCCAACCTGCGCGAAGAGATGCAATTCGAGATCCGCCGCATCCAGCGTGAAGTCGGGATCACCACGCTGATGGTCACCCACGATCAGTCCGAGGCGTTGTCTATCAGCGACCGCGTGGTGGTGATGCAGGCCGGGCGCATCACCCAGATCGACGCGCCCTACACCCTGTACGAACACCCGCGCACCGAGTTCATTTCCGGGTTCGTCGGCAAAGCCAATTTGCTGCCCGGTGAACGTGATGACGCGGGCATCATTCAAGTCCGCAGTGGCGGTGAACTCACTCTGAGCTTGCGCCCGGAAAAAATCGATCTGCGGGACAAAGGCCAGGGCCGTCTGCAAGGCAAGATCGTCAGCCGCTTCTTCCTCGGCAGTCAATGGTTGTACGGCGTATCGACGACCTTGGGCGAACTCAGCGTGGTGCGCCGCAACGACGGTTCAGCACCGCTGAGCGAAGGCACGGCGGTGGGCCTGGATTGGGACGCGACGTTGCTGCGGGTGCTGACTGTCGACGAGGTGCCGGCATGAGTACGCTTGCTGCCATTCGCCAAGGACGCCAGGGTTACTGGCTGTCGGCACCGGCCCTGGCGTTGTACCTCGGGCTGCTGATCATTCCGCTGCTGCTGACCCTGGTGCTGTCGTTCAACGTCTTCGACTACAGCTCGGGGATCAACGGCGACGCCTTTACCCTCGATCACTACAGCAGCTTGCTGGGCGATCCCTACTTCTACGAAATCTTCCTGCGCACGATGTGGATCAGCGCCCTGACCACCCTGCTCTGCGTGGTGATCGGCGTGCCCGAGGCCTACATCCTCAGCCGCATGGGCGCGCCATGGCGTTCGATTTTCCTGATTCTGATCCTCACGCCGCTGTTGATTTCGGTGGTGGTGCGCGCCTTCGGCTGGAGCCTGCTGCTCGGTGCCGACGGGCTGGTCAACCAGACCCTGCAAGCCTTCGGCGGCTCGCCGATGAAGTTGCTGTACACGCCGTTCGCGGTGGTGATTGCGCTGGTCCACGTGATGCTGCCGTTCATGATCATTCCGGTCTGGACCTCGCTGCAGAAACTCGACCCCGCCGCTGAACAGGCCGCGCTGTCGCTGGGTGCCAGCCACTTCACCGTGATGCGCCAAGTGGTGCTGCCGCAGATCATGCCCGGTGTGCTGTCAGGCACGTTGATCGTGTTCGGCCTCGCCGCCAGTTCGTTCGCCATTCCCGGTCTGCTCGGCGGGCGTCGCCTGAAAATGGTCGCGACGCTGATCTATGACCAATACCTGTCGGAGCTCAACTGGCCGATGGGCGCGGCCATCGCGGTCGCGCTGCTGTTGCTCAACCTGCTGATCATGCTGTCGTGGAACCGGATGATCGAAGGCCGCTACAAGAAGTCATTGGGATAACTCGTCATGTCCAAGAACGGTCCTTTCGCCCTGCTGTTCCACGCCCTGGTGGTGCTGTTCATGCTCGCGCCGCTGGTGGTGGTGTGCCTCGTGGCCTTCACCCCGGAAAACACCCTGAGCCTGCCGACCACGGAGTTTTCCCTGCGCTGGTTCCGCGCGGTGTTCGAGCGTGCCGACTTTGTCGATGCGTTCTACAACAGCCTGATTCTGGCGTTCTGCGCGGCCAGTATCGCGACGCTGATTGCGGTGCCGGCGGCGCTGGCAATCACCCGTTTCGAGTTCCCCGGACGGGACTTTCTCAACGGCCTGTTCCTGTCGCCGATCATCATTCCGCACTTGGTGCTGGGTGTGGCGCTGTTGCGGTTGTTTGCGCTGATGGGCGTCAACGGCAGCTTCGCCTGGCTGATCTTCGCCCATGTCTTGGTGATTACCCCGTATGTGCTGCGGTTGGTGTTGGCCTCGGCCATTGGCCTGGATCGCAGCGCCGAACACGCGGCGCAATCACTCGGTGCCGGGCGCTTCACGCTGTTCCGGGAAATCACTTTGCCGATGATTTTGCCGGGGGTCGCCGGTGGCTGGTTGCTGGCGTTCATCAACAGTTTTGACGAGGTCACGTTGTCGATTTTCGTCACCTCGCCGGCCACTCAAACCCTGCCGGTGCGCATGTACGTCTACGCCACCGAATCCATCGACCCGATGATGGCAGCGGTGTCGGCACTGGTGATCGGGCTGACCGCGCTGACGATGATTCTGCTCGATCGGGTGTATGGCCTGGATCGGGTGCTGGTGGGTAAACAATGAGGGCGCCATGGCACTGTTGAAACGATTGGCCGAAGGCGACCGCCCGGCTGTGAACTTTACCCTGGACGGTCAACCGGCCACCGGCCTGCTCGGTGACACGCTGCTGACCGCGGTGCTGACCTGCAGCGAACACCTGCGCGGCAGCGACTTCAGCGCCGAGCCCCGCGCCGGCTTCTGCCTGATGGGCGCCTGCCAGGACTGTTGGGTTCGCCTGGGCGATGGTCGCCGCGTACGCGCCTGCTCGACGCTGCTCGAAGCCGGCCAACACATCAGCCGCGAACCGGGGCGCACGCTATGAACACACATTCCATCTGCAACAACCATATCCCCTGTGGGAGCGAGCCTGCTCGCGATAGCGGTCTGTCTGCCAGCCCATTTGTTGAATGTGTCGCCGCCATCGCGGGCAAGCTCGCTGCCACAGGGGTTCGGCGGTGGTCATGGATGGAGTGGGTATGAAGTCTGTGATCATTATCGGCGCAGGTCCAGCCGGGATTCGTGCGGCGCAGACGTTGGTGGCGCATGGGGTTCGTCCAGTGTTGCTGGATGAAGCGGCGCGCGGTGGCGGGCAGATTTATCGGCGCCAGCCTGAGAACTTCAAGCGCTCGGCGGTCAAGCTGTATGGCTTCGAAGCGGGTAAGGCCAGTGCGCTGCATGAGACCATCGACGCGCTGCGCGAACACCTCGATTACCGTCCCGAAACGCTGGTCTGGAATGCTGAAGACAGTGCGCTGGACACCTTGCATCAGGGCCGTGCCGCGCGACTGGAATTCTCCCGCGTGATCGTCGCCACGGGTGCCACCGACCGAATCCTTCCGGTGTCGGGATGGACGTTACCGGGCGTCTACAGCCTCGGCGCGGCGCAGATCGCGCTCAAATTCCAGGGCTGCGCCATCGGTGAGCGCGTGGTGTTCGCCGGCAGCGGCCCGTTGCTGTACCTGGTGGCGTATCAATACGCCAAGGCCGGCGCGAAGGTGGTGGCGGTGCTCGACAGCTCGCCCTTCAGCGCTCAGGCCCGCGCCCTGCCCGGCCTGCTGTCGCAACCGTCCACGCTGGCCAAAGGCATCTATTACCGCAGCTGGCTGACCGCCCACGGCATCCCGGTGCATCAAGGCGCAAGCCTGAAACGTATCAATGGCGAACAACGTGTGCACTCGCTGAACTGGTCCAACGCAAAAGATGAACAGCAGATCGATTGCGACGCCGTGGCCTTCGCCCATGGCCTGCGCAGTGAAACCCAACTCGCCGATTTGCTCGGCTGTGAATTCGCCTGGAACCCACTCAACCGCGCCTGGCTGCCACAGCGCGACCACACCGGTCGCAGCAGTGTCGCCGAGGTGTATCTGGCCGGTGACGGCGCCGGCATCATGGGCGCCGACGCCGCTGAAATGGCCGGTGAACGCGCGGCTTTGGCGTTGCTCGAAGACATCGGTTACCTGATCCCGCCGCAACGCTCTGACAACCTCGAACACTCGCTGCAACGCATCGGTGAATTCCGCAAAGGACTGGAGCGCGCCTTCGCCTTTCCCGAGCACTGGGCCAGCGGAACCGCCGATGACGTGATCGTCTGCCGCTGCGAAGAAGTGCGCGCTGGCGAGATCCGCCAGGTGGTGCGTGAAGGTCACTGGGAAATCAATCGGGTCAAGGCGCACTGCCGCATTGGCATGGGCCGCTGTCAGGGCCGGATGTGCGGCGCCGCCGCGGCGGAAATCATCGCCTGCGAAAGCCGGCGCCCGGTATCGGAAATCGGTCGATTGCGGGCGCAGTCGCCGATCAAACCGCTGCCGTTTGGCCTGGAGGTCGAGCCATGATCGAAGTCGATGCAGTGATTATTGGCGGCGGCATTGTCGGAGCCTCGGCCGCACTGTTTCTGAGCAAGGCCGGACGGCGCGTTGCGCTGCTGGAGCGCGACTTTTGCGGCTCGCATTCCAGCGGTGTGAATTACGGCGGCGTGCGGCGTCAGGGCCGTCCACTGTCGCAATTGCCGTTATCGCAACGGGCCCACGAGATCTGGGGACAGCTGCCGCAACTGATCGGCATCGACGGCGAGTATCAACGCAGCGGTCATTTGAAACTGGCCCGCAGCCTCAGCGATCTGCACGCCTTGCAGCACTATGCCGTCAGCAGCCAGGGCTTCGGCCTCGATTTGCAGGTGCTCGACCGCCGCGAATTGCGCGCGCGTTTTCCGTGGGTCGGCGACGTCGCGGCGGGCGCGTCGTTTTGCCCGGACGACGGCCACGCCAACCCGCGTCTGGTGTCCCCCGCCTTCGCTCAAACGGCCCGTCGGCACGGCGCGCAGGTCCATGAACAATGTGCGGTGACCGCAGTGGAACACGACGGTCAGCGCTTTCGTATCAGCACTCAAACCGGCCTCGAGTTGCACGCGCCCTGGCTGCTGAACTGCGCCGGGGCCTGGGCCGGAAACCTGGCCGCGCAATTTGGCGAAGCGGTGCCCATGCACGCGGGCCATCCGGCGATGCTGGTGACCGAGCCGTTGCCGCTGGTGATGAACGCCAGCACCGGCGTCGAGGGTGGCGGTATTTATGCGCGTCAGGTTGCGCGCGGCAATTGTGTGTTGGGCGGCGGCCAGGGTTTCGCCCTCGACGATGCGCGCGCCCGTCCCGGCCAACACGCGGTGATCGAGATCCTGCGCCAGGCCGTTGAACTCTACCCGTTTCTTGAAGGCGCCCAGGCCATTCGGACCTGGAGCGGCACCGAAGGTTATCTGCCTGATCGCCAACCGGTGATCGGTCACAGCAGCACCCAGCCCGGTCTGTTGCACGCATTCGGCTTTGCCGGCGCGGGTTTCCAGATCGGCCCGGCGGTGGGCCAGGCGCTCACCGAGATCATCTGCAGCGGCGCCTCCAAGACGTCGCTGGATGCGTTTTCCATCACCCGGTTTCACTCCATCTCCGTTGCTTGATAGAGGAAGGTCGCGCCAATGAATAACGTCAAACGCACTGCACTGCTCGGTTTCTCCTGCCTGACCGCGCTGCTCACGGTCACCCAGGCACAGGCCGAACCCACGCTTTATCTCGGCATGAACGGCGGGACCATGGAACGGCTCTACGCCGACAAGGTGCTGCCGGTGTTCGAGAAAGCCAACAACGTCAAAGTGGTGATCGTGCCGGGGACTTCCGCCGATATCCTGGCCAAGGTCCAGGCCAGCAAAGGCAACCCGCAGATGCACGTGATGTTCCTCGACGACGGCATCATGTACCGCGCCATCGCCATGGGCTTGTGCGACAAACTCGAAGACAGCGCACCGCTGGCGCAGATTCCGGCCAAGGGCCGCATCAAGGATCAAGCGGTGGCGGTCAGCCTTGGCGTGACCGGGCTGGCGTACAACACGCGGCTGTTCAAGGAGAAAGGCTGGGCCCCACCGACCTCGTGGATGGACATGGCCGACCCGCGCTTCAAGGACAAACTGGTGTTCCAGTCGATGGCCTCCTCGACCTTCGGCCTGCACGGTTTCCTGATGTTCAACCGGATTCAGGGCGGCAGCGAAACTGACGTCGAGCCGGGTTTCAAGGCCTGGCCGAACACCGTCGGGCGCAACGTGCTGGAGTACATTCCGAGCTCGGCGAAAATTTCCGAAATGCTCCAGACCGATGAAGCGGCGCTGTTCCCGTTGACCCCGACCCAGGTCACCGCGCTGAAACTCAAAGGCATGCCGGTCGAATATGCGCAGCCCAAGGAAGGCTCCGTGGTGCTCAACGTGGCCGAGTGCGCCATTGCCAACAACACCCAGCCGGAACTGGCGCAGAAACTCGCGGCGTTTTTGCTGACGCCTGAAGCCCAGGCCGCTGCGCTGGAAGATGGCGACCAGATCCCGTCCAACCCGAACACGCCGACCACCGACAAGACCCGCGGACAGGTCGAGGCGATGAAGCAGTACCTGACCACCGCGATTGCCATTGACTGGGATCAGGTCAACGAACAGCGCCCGGCGTGGAATGCGCGGTGGAATCGCAGTATCGAGCGGTAGTCACTGACCCACCAAAATCTGCCGAACACCACAACCCTGTGGCGAGGGAGCTTGCTCCCGCTCGACTGCGAAGCAGTCGCCAAACCATTCACCTCGGTGTTTCAGATGAACCGTGGTGAATGGTTTTGGGGCTGCTTCGCAGCCCAGCGGGAGCAAGCTCCCTCGCCACAGGTATGGGCCCATCGCTCAAAACCCGACATCAAGGATCACACTGTCCAGATAGGTCCCGGCCGGTGGTGTGGTCTGGTCGGTGTAGATTTTTGCGTTGTAGTTAAACACCTGGCTGCCCGTCCCCAGGCCATTGCCAGGATTCACCTCCGCATCGGAACTGGCCCGCCGCGCGCTGCCTACACTGCCCCAGCGAGTGGTGCCGGCACTTTTGAAAATGTCGTAGGCCAGGTAACTGGCCCCGGAGATCATCCGCCGACGCCCGCCGACCCCAGCCGCATGCTGGCCGTCGTCCAACCCCACGGTGTAAGCGCTGCCCTTGGTGCAGGCCAGGTTGATGGTCTGGCCGGTGACAGCGGTGAAGGCGCTGACCACCGGCGCACTGCCGAAACTGATGTTCGGCGCGGTGATGGTGCAGTCGTTGGCCACCGTCAGGTTGACGGTTAACGTCGCGGTGCCACTGCCGATGTCACGCCCCAGGCAGATGCTGCCGGCACCGATGCCAGCGCAATAATTCCAGTTCCAGAAAATACTCAGGGTCTCGCTGTAGACGCCCGCCGCCACGTTGCTGCCAATGGTCGTTCGTAAATAAACCGGCGCGGTTTTCGGTATCACGCTGCCCAGCAGGCCGAGAGCATCGATGATGCCATTGCGGGCAAAATCGAAGGCCACGGCGCGATTGATCGGATAGCTGGTGCTGTTGTCGGCGTACAACGTATAGCCGATCACGTCCCCGGTGGGCCCGAGCAAGCCGGATTGAGTCGACGAAACGGTGGCGTAGAAGTGGTCATTGTTGGTCAGTAATGACAGCAGTGAGCCGGTGCAACTCAACCCCGCATTGGGGGTGGAACTGGTTTGCGCCGTGGTGCGCACCGCAATCGAACTCTGGGAACCAAACCCCGCCGCCGTGGTGCTGACCACGGAGCACAGCGCCCAGGCGCACCCCGGCAGCCACAGCGCCAACAACATCAGCCATTTCATTGGCACACCAACGGACCGATCAGCGGAATCTGCTCCTGATTCAAGTCCACGGCGAACTGCACCTGACAGGTCTTTCCATCCGCCAGGGTCACCCGCACGCTGTTTTGCTTTTGCAGGTTTTCGAGGTACACCAGACCGTCCCAGCCGACCACGGTTTGTGTGCCGCTCTGCTCGTGCACAACGTTGCTGCCCAAGGGCAATTCCTGTTGCTGCGCATCCACCAGCACGATGCTCGCCGCGATCACCTTGGTTAATGGAAACTCCAGCAAATAACCGCTTCCCCGGCGTACCGCGATCCGCTGCTCGACATTAGGGCTGCGTACATTGGCCGGCAAATTCAGCGGATCGATTTCGTATTTGCCACGGTAATAGGCGCTGCTCCAAGGCACCAGCAGGTGGCCGTTGCGATCCGTCTGACCGACCTGCTGGTTTTCGTAGCGTACGGGAATGCCCGCGTAACCCTCGGTGCTGACCACCACAAAAGCATCGTCAATGCGGTTGGCCGCGAAGACTTGACGGTCCATCCAGACCAGCGAGCCACTGGCATCGGCCCAACGGGTTTCGGCGTCGCTGTTGCCATAGACACCCGCCTGCAACTGCACCGATTGCAGGCGCCAGGTCAGGTCGGCCTGACGATAATCCGGGCCGTCGCCATGGGCGTAACCGAGGTTGAAGCCCACCCCGCCTTCGGTGGGTACCGCGCGGCTGTAGTTGACCCGCTGCTGGTTTTGCCCGGTCTTGCTGCGTTCGCTGCTGATGGCCAGGCTGCCGCGCAGATCGAAAGGGATCACCAGTTGCGCCTGCACCGCCCAGTTGCTGTCGCCAATTTCGCGGTTGGCTGACAGGTAGAAACTGCTGTTGCGCCACAAGGGTTTGCTCCAGGTCAGGTTCAGCAGCCGGGTGCGCGAATCGTCCGCCGCACGCACGTCGAAATAACCGACGCCGAGGCTGCCCCAGGTGTCGAGGTTGAGGCTCAGGGTCGCCTGTTCGCTGCGAGTGCTCAGGGTGGTGTAAGGACTGTCGACCACGGTCAGGTCGGCGTACTGATCGCGACGTTGCAATCGTTGCCAGGAGATGCTGTAGCGCTGACTGCTGTACTGATAGCCGAGGCTCAGTTGCTGACCGCTTTCGCCGTCGAAACGGCTTTGGCTGAGCGCGGTATTGAGCACCCCGAAATTGCCCAGTCGCAGGTTGCCGCCCACGCCACCGAGGCTCAGGGAATCCGAGGCTTCGGCATGGCTTTCCAAGGTGAGGTTATCGCTCAAGCCGTAACGCAAGCTGCCGGACGTGACACCGGGTCCGTAGCTGAAATCGCGGATGCCGTAGTCCCGGCGCAAGGTGCCCGCCGCCACGGAAAAATCGCTCAAGCCTTTTTGCAGCAAGCTGCTGGTGACGTAGAACGGCACCGTGGTCGAGACCTGTCGACCCAGCGCATCCGTCGTCACCACGACCGCTTCACCGGCGCCGTTGATGAACGGGATGTTGGTCAGTGTGTAGGGCCCGGGTTGCAGCTCGGCGCTGCTGGATTTGTAGCCGTTGATGAACAGGTCCACCGAAGACGGCACGGCCGCTTCCCCGGCAAACTGCGGCAAGGGATAGGTCACCAGGTCCGGGCGCACGCCGAAGTCGCGGGACACTTGCACCCCGCCCAGGCGCACCGAACTGCTCCAGGCCAACGCACCACTGACCAGGTCGCCGGCCTCATAGGTCAGCAATCGCTCGTCATCGGAGTAACGCCAGGTGGTGTCGTAGCGCAGGTAACCGTTGTTCAGTGTGCTGACCGCACTCCCCGACAATGTGCGGCGGTACTGCCCGGTGCTGGACAGCGTGCCCCAGCTGTCGAACAGCCGCACTTCGTTCCACGCCGCAAGGTAAGTACCGGCGTCATCGGTGTCGTTGAGGTACAGGTCGTAGTTGAGCAAGGCACCGAAACTGCTCAAGGCCGGGGTTCGCGGATAGGCTTGGCGGTTGCCGACGAACTGCTCCGGCAGCCAGTCCGGCGGCACTTCCAGCAGCAGGCGTTGAGCGCCACTGTCGTACTCGCTGTGCAGGCCCGGGACGCTGTCGAGGTCGACTTCGGTGCCGGTGTTTTCGGGCAGCTTGATCCCGGTGTCGCGCATCGCGCTGGCCGCAAGAAAGAAGCGTCCGCCCCGCTGCTCCACCGCCACGACTCGTCCGGTATTCATCTGATTGACCACCAATTCCAGAAACAACTGTGCATCGGCCACAGCCTCCATGCTACTGGGCGGGGGCGGCAGATCACCGGCCCCGGCTTGAGGGGCGAACACCAGCCAGTACGCGCAGCCCGCTGCCCACAACGGCCGCTGGAAACTGCGAGCCAGGCCTTGGCTCATTCGCGCATTAGGTCCGTCTATGGACTGATTCCTCCATGTCACCACTCACACAATCCCTGTAGCAGCTGCCGAACTGTGGCGAGGGGATTTAGCGGCTACAGGGATCGTGATTAACGTGCCGGGGTGATGCTCTGTACCTGCGGCGCGCCATTGACTCGCACCTGCAACGCCGGACTGGCGGCCATCGGTCCCGGTGCCGGCCAGCGCATGATTGCGCCGGGCAGCACGTAACCCAACAGGCCTTCCACCAGCGGTTGGGTCTGGCTGCCTTGCTTAAGCGCGACGTCGGTCAGCCGCGCATGCACCGCGCCCTGATTGCGCACTTCGACATAGGGCCGCCCCTCCACCGACACCGTGCGCCAGCTCAGATCCGGCAAGCCGACACCTTTTGGATCACGTTGGCGGGTGGTGTCTTCCTTGCTCCAGAGCCCGGCACCATAGGCGAACAACGGCACCGAATAACGCATCTGAAAACGAATCGCCGCAGCGGTCTTGCCGTCTTCGGATGCGGGGGTTTTAGCCGAGGGGATTTCATCGATGATGATGCGGTAAGCCAGTTCCTGCCCCGGTGGAATCTCCCGGGTGCGGGTCAGGCGCACCAGTTGTTTCTGGCCGGGTTCAATCTTCGCCACGGGCGGACTGCCGATTACATCGCGCTGATTCTGATACTGATCGTTGAAGCCGCTCTGGCTCCAGGCGAACACCCGGATCTGCAGGTTGGCGGTCTCATTGCCACGGTTTTCCAGCCACAGGGCACTGGCCTGTTGATCGGCCTCCAGCACCGGGTCGATCGGCCAGATCAGCACCGAACTGGCGGCCTGCACCTTGACCGCCCCCAGCCACACCATCGCCAACACCGCACAACGCATGATCGAATGCCGCTGCGAAGGTGAACTCATAGGCCTGCTCCTTATTCAAAGCGACGCATTACCACGACAGCTGCACCTGCAGCACATCGCTGTACGTCCCCCCAGGCTGATTGCCCGGTAATTGCACCCGTCCATAAATCGGCAGGCTGATGTTATTGGCATCGGCGTAGGCCACGGCGACACGCTGGCCAATCCCCAGGCTCTGGCTGAACGCCGCATCGCGAAACAGCTGGTATGCCACCCGATTACTACCGGTCGTGAGCTGCATATGTCGCCCGCTGCTGTTGTACTGGCCGCCGTCGACACTCATGTTCATCGTCACCCCCGGTGTGCATTGCAACTGCACGCCGGCGCTCAACGCCACCTGCACCGTGCCGGTCGCCAGGGCTGACTGGCTGCCAAAGTCGAGGCTGCCGTAATTCGATACGCCGCCCACCACCAGGCACCCGGCGGTAATCGTGGCGCTGACCTGAAAACTCTGGCTGGTCACCGCCGCCAGCGGCATCGGCAAGCTCCCTGCACACAACAGGAACAGCGCCGCATAACGTTGTTTTTCGGCCATCGATCTAGAACGTCAGTTCGACGGCAACGGTGTCGGTGTAGGTGCCGGCCGGCAGCCCGGCCTTGCCCACGGCCTTACCGTAGAGGTTCACGGTCTGCGCCACACCGGTGCTGGTCGCGAGGTTGATCACCCCGTCGATGGCCAGAATCTGCGAATGGCCAGAGTCGGTGTACAGGTCATACGGCACGTAGTTGCCACTGCCGTCTGCCAGGGCTCGGGTGCCGCCGGTAGACAGGCCGTCATGGGCACCCGCCCGGACTTTCACCGCCGGCGTGGTGCCGCTGGAACACAGAATCGACAATGCCCCGCCACCGCCGCCCAGCACTTGCGCATTGGCGGTGGTGAACAGGCTGTTTTCGGTGCCGAAATTCAATGCCCCGAAGTTCAGGCCACTGGAACCACCGGCGCCGTTGACCTGACAACTGTTGGTCAGGATCAGGCTGGAGGTGATCTGGCCGGTGACCGTGGTGGCGGCATGGGCGCCGGACGCCAGCGCCAGGCCGAGCAATGACAAACCTATCCTTGATACAAGCATGTGCATGGTGTCCGTCCTCTTCGGGTTACCAATCCAGCGTCACTGTCAGGGTGTCGGTATAGACCCCGCTCGGTAACGCACGGGTATTCGCCACCACCGAGCCAAATACCGGAATCGGTATCCGGGCCCCGCTGGTGACGGCGAAATTGTGTTGTTGGCCGATGCTGTAGCGCCGGTTCCCGGCTGCATCGAGGAACAACTGATAAGGGATCGTCTGGCTGCCATTGCTCAGGCGTCGAGTCAGGCCGTCGCCATGGGTGCCGCCATCGATGGTGACGGTGAATCCGGTGACCGAAGGGTTGCAGACGACGTTCAGCCTGCCGTTACCGCCGTCGCCCAGGCTGGCATTGATCGGACGATTCCAGGTCGGGCCTTGCTGGCCGAAATCCAGCGTGCCGAAATCACTTGCCGGACTGCCAGCGTCGGCACCGTTGGTGACTTCACAACCGGAGGTAATGGTCAGGCGCGCATGAATCTGCCCGCTGACCGCGGCTTGCGCGTCGTCGGCCAGCAGAACCGCCAAGCTCGCGGCGATAAACATCCAGTGCCTGTGTGTCATGGCGCCAACCCCACTCCTCGTTACCAGGTGACCGTCACTTTCACCACGTCTGAATAGCGGCTGACACGGGGAATCTCCGCCAGCCGTTCGATACGGGCAAACAAGGGCAAATCCACTGAACCTGAATCCGGTACTCGACCACTCACCGGGACATTCACCGCCAACGGGATCAACCGTGCGGGGTCCTGGTAGAGCCGATAAGGGATGGGCTTGCTGCCGGCGGAACCCGCCATGTAGCGCACGTCACCGACGCCACCGTGCAGGCCGCCGTCGACGCGTAATTGATAAGGGGTGTCGGGGTTGCATTCGAGCCGTGGCAGTCGCTCACTCATCAGCGCTGCGCCCAGCGGTCCGGCCGGGTCATCCAGCCGCGCGGTGCTGCCGAAGTCGAGCACCCCCAGTTGCTCGATTCCTGCGCGGTGTCGCTGCCCGACCACCTGGCAACCACGCTGCACATCGATGCGCACGTGGACCTGAAGTTCGGCGGCGAACACTTGCGCGCTGAGCGCTACTCCTGTAATTGCCACTACCATAATTCCTTTCACGGCCCCATTCCTTGTGTGGGGTGGCTTCTAGACATCAGGGTAGCAATGGACCCGAATTTTGCCAGCCGATGATCGTCACTCCCCCTCTGAAAGTGGCGTTTTTTACCGTGTTCTGGCTGAAAAACACCGATATAACAGACTAAAAAGCTCTACAACCCGCAGAATTCTGTTGAGATATGGCCGTCGTTGGTCGGCAGTGCTGGAAGGCAAATCCAGCCTTTGGTTACACTATGCCGCCGCAGTTCGGGCAGCCTGCCTGACGATTACGGGGTGACACCACAGTGGCCGTTCGACCGCCCAACCGCTCGCGACTCACACCGCGCTGGCCGACGCTTCGCCGCTTGTTCGGCAAGGCTTCGGCAGCGTCAGCCAGCGCGTCTGGTCGAATGATCCACGATTACTTCCGTCACCACGCTCACGCCCAGGGCTACACCCTCAGTCACAGCCAGCAGCGCGTGATCGACTGCATGGCGCAGCACGCCTCGGCGCTGACGGGCACATCGGCAAAAACCCGTCCTGGCCTTTACTTGCATGGTGCGGTCGGTCGCGGCAAGAGCTGGTTGCTCGACGGGTTTTTCCAGGCCATCCCGATCGCGGAAAAACAGCGCCTGCACTTCCATCAGTTCTTTGCCCGGCTGCACCAGGGCATGTTCACTCACCGTGATCAGCCCGATGCGCTGGCCGTCACCCTCAATGAGTTGCTGAGCGACTGCCGCGTGTTGTGTTTCGACGAGTTCCACGTCCACGACATCGGCGATGCAATGCTCATCTCGCGGCTGTTCAAGGCGTTGTTCCAACGGGGCATCCTGTTGCTGGTGACTTCCAATTATCCGCCGGAAGGTTTATTGCCCAACCCGCTTTATCACGCGCGTTTCAAACCGGTGATCGACTTGATCCATGCGCGCATGCAGGTCATGGAAGTCGGCGGCCCCCATGACTACCGCAGCCAGATGAGAACACACGCGCATCAGGTGTTTACCCAGGGACGGTACGTCTGGCCCGGCACCGTGGCGCAACGTCAGGCGTTGAACCTGCCGGAACGTGGCGCCCCGGCGCTGCAACTGCCGGTCGGCGCACGGCACCTTCAAGCGCGACGCTGTGAAGAGCGCACAATAGGATTCACCTTTGGCGATCTGTGCGAACACCCCACTGCCGTCATGGATTACCTGGAGCTGTGCCGGCGTTTCGATCACTGGATCATCGACGGGCTGCCCGACCTGGCAGAGTGCTCAATGGCGGCGCAGCAGCGTTTCATCAATCTGATCGACGTTTTGTACGATCAGGACAAGCACCTGACGTTGCTCGGCGAGCAGTCGTTGCGTGAAAGCCTGGGTGGCGATGCGATTGACTTTGCGCGTACCCGCAGTCGGTTAGGGCAGTTGGTGGAAGTCAGGGAGCCGTAGTTTTTGTGTTGCAGCACAGGCCTCATCGCGAGCAGGCTCGCTCCCACATTAGTTCGTGCCCGCCCGGGTAACTCGGTCAACGGTAGGAGCGTGCCTGCTCGCGATGGCGGCCTCACAGGCGACACACCTTTGCCGCTATCATGTCGCCCATTTCCGGCCCCCGCGCCTCCCCCTCGATCAAAAGCGAACCCGCCCCATGGATACACTCGCCCAACTGCGCGCCGGTCAACTGACAGGCATCACCCGTCTGGACCTGGCCTGCGGCCTGACCGAGTTCCCGCGAGAAATCTTCGACCTGGCGGACTCGCTGGAAGTGCTCAACCTCAGCGGCAACGCCTTGAGCAGCCTGCCGGATGACCTGTACCGCCTGACCCGTTTGCGCGTGCTGTTTTGCTCGGACAACCAGTTCACCGAACTGCCCGCGTGCCTCGGCCAATGCACCGCGCTGACGATGATCGGCTTCAAGGCCAATGCCATCGAGAAGGTCCCCGCCGCAGCACTGCCGCCGCTGTTGCGCTGGTTGATCCTGACTGATAACCGCCTGCGTGAACTGCCCGCCGAATTGGGTCAACGCCCACACCTGCAAAAACTCATGCTCGCCGGCAATTGCTTGCAGCGCCTGCCCGACAGCCTGCGTCATTGCCATCGACTCGAACTGATCCGCATCGCCGCCAATCAACTGACCGAGCTGCCCGAGTGGCTGCTGACCCTGCCGAGCCTGACCTGGCTGGCCTACGCCGGCAACCCGCTGGAAACCGAAGCCGATACGGCGGCCATGGATGCCACGGCGAGCATTGCGTGGTCCGAGCTGCGCCTTGAGCACAAACTGGGCGAAGGCGCTTCGGGGGTAATTTATCGGGCGATGTGGGAACGAGCGGACCAACCGGCCACACCGGTCGCGGTCAAACTGTACAAGGGCGAAATGACCAGCGATGGTTCACCGCTGCACGAAATGAACGCCTGCATCACCGCCGGCATTCATCCTAATCTGATCCGGGTCGAAGGCCGGATCGTCGGGCATCCCGAGCAGCAGGCCGGGCTGGTGATGCAACTGATCGATCCGGATTATCGCAACCTCGCCGGGTTGCCGAGCCTGACGTCCTGCACCCGTGACGTTTATGCCGATGACACCCGGTTCAGTGCTGCAGTCGCGCTGCGCATCGCCCGCGGTATCGCCTCGGTGGCCGAGCATTTGCACCGCCAAGGCATTACTCACGGCGATCTTTATGGCCACAACATCATGTGGAACGAACACGGTGAGTGCCTGTTGGGGGACTTCGGTGCGGCGTCTTTCCATGCGACGTCCGACAGCCTTGAAAGCCAGGCGCTGCAACGGATCGAAGTGCGGGCGTTCGGGGTGTTGCTGGGGGAACTGCTGGTGCGGATTGATTCGGGGTTGAGTGACGAAAAGCGCTTGCAGCTGGAGGAATTGCAACGGCGTTGCTGTCAGCCGGATGTACTGGCGCGGCCGGGGTTTAGTGAGATTTTGGGATTACTTGATATCCAGTGACCGCTGCGCGGTCAATCGCGAGCAGGCTCGCTCCCACAGGAGACCGAGCTCTTTCTGACAGAACTCGATCAAAATGTGGGAGCGAGCCTGCTCGCGATGGCGGCCTGTCAGACAACAAAGCCGTCAATGCTGGAATGCTTAACCGGCCAAACCAACAAACATATCCTGCACATCATCATGGTTATCGAGGCCTTCCAGGAACGCCTCGACTTCAGCCATCTGCTCGTCGCTCAAACCGGTCACCGGGTTTTTCGGCTGGTAACCCAACTTGGCCGACAACACGGTAAAACCCTGCTCAGGCAGCGCTTTCTGAACGGCGTCCAGGTCCGCAGGTTCGGTCAGGAACAGGGTCGTGCCCTCTTCTTCTCCGGGCTCGAAATCCTGGGCTCCGGCTTCGATCGCGGCCATTTCCGGATCGGCGTCAGGGCTGTCCGGGGACGCCTCGATCATGCCCACATGGTTGAAGTCCCACGCCACCGAACCGGAAGCGCCCAGTTGGCCCTTGCGGAAGGCCACGCGGATTTCAGCAACGGTACGGTTGATGTTGTCGGTCACGCATTCAACGATCAGCGGCACCTGGTGCGGAGCGAAGCCTTCGTAGGTCACGCGATGGTATTGCACGGTTTCGCCCAACAGGCCCGCGCCTTTCTTGATCGCGCGATCCAGGGTTTCCTTGGGCATCGAGGCTTTCTTGGCCTGCTCGACCACCAGGCGCAGGTGTGCGTTGGTGGCAGTATCGGCGCCGTTGCGCGCAGCAATGGTGATTTCTTTCACCAGTTTGCCGAAGATCTTGCCCTTGGCGTTAGATGCCGCTTCTTTGTGTTTAACCTTCCACTGTGCGCCCATTACTCACTCTCTTGATCTGTGGCGCCGAGACATCTATTGGCCGACGCATGGCGCCAAGTTTATACGGCCTAAAGTTGGCAATCGACCAAAAATTCCACCCGGTTCACTGGCATGACGAATCGACATATTCACCGCTGCTTGTAGGGCGATTCTGAAACGTCGATTTGCGGTGACTATAAAGGGCTGTGGTTTCGTACCCTCTGCGCCCATATCCCATGGCAGAAGCGCGTTCGATGCACAACGACAAGGAAAGTCCCTACACCCTGACCCTCCTGGACAGTGGATTGAGTTTGCAAGTGCTGCAGTTCAGTGGCCGGGAAAGTCTCAACCAGCCCTATCGTTTCGAGATCGAAGTGATCGGTCTGGCACCGGCCATGAACCTCGACCAGTTGCTGCAGCAACCAGCGTTTCTGAGCCTGGGGGACGACACCGGCATTCATGGCCTCTTGCACAGCGCCAGTCGTGAGTATCGTGGCCCGCATCGGGTCGGTTACCACCTGGTATTGGTGCCCTGGCTGCTACACCTTGACCACCACCCTTGCCGTCGGGTCTTTCATCAACTCGGCGTGCCCGCCATCCTGCGCCAGTTGCTCGCAGAAAATGCGATCCCTGAAGACAGCTACCGCTTTGAACTGCCGAACGGGCGCTATCCCATGCGACCGTTTTGCATTCAGTTTGATGAGACCGACCTGGCGTTCCTGCAACGGCTCTGCGAAGAGGAAGGCATCCACTATCACTTCGAACATCAGCACAACGGCCACGTGCTGGTGCTGGCGGATGACAGCCTGAGTTTCCCCCAGGAGCCGCTGCTGATGCCCTTTTACGATGAATCACCCCATCGCCCCAACGCGCCGGTGATCTGTGAATTGTTCCAGCGTCACGCCGCGCCTCCACTCACCGCATCGCCTGCGCCACAACAACTGGAACGTGAGCAATCGAGTCGTCGTTCACTCGAGCGCCTGCGCTGCCGGCATCGGCAGGTACAGGGGCAAAGCAATAATCGTGATTTGCGCAGTGGATGCATCGTGCAAGTGTCGGAACATCCCATCCCGAACTTCAACGACCAGTGGCTGCTGACCGAGATCCGGCATCAGGGCCAACAGCCGTCGATTCTCGCCGAGGACACCTTCGACATGCCCCGCCGTTACAGCAATCAGTTCAGCGCCATTCCATGGTCCACAGTGTTCCGGCCCGCGCTCACGCAGGCCAGGCCGAGCATTCCCGGCTATCAGGCGGCGCGAGTGCTGGGCCCGGTCGGGCTGCCGGCGGTGCTGGATGCACAAGGGCGGATAGAGGTGCGGTTGTGGCCCACCGCGCAGACCAATGACGGTCAATCCTCCGGCCTCTGGCTACCCTTGGCCCTTGCCTCGCCGGACGGGCGGGTCGATCCGTCCTGGCTGCCGCTCGCCGGCACCGACGTGCTGATCAGTTTTCTCGACAGCGACCCGGATCGCCCGGTGCTGTGTGTTGCTTCGAGCAACCCGCCAGCGCCTCGACTCGGCCGACCGCCACGCGGCGATGGCCGTCTGCTGCTCGATTGGCTGGTCAACCGTCAGGACTGATCAGCCTTTGTCAGCCTTGCCCGCTGCCGCCGCAAACTTCGCCAGACGCACATCCAGATGCCGCGGCCGGCGCCCGTGATCCTCGGCGCGCTCCTTGCGGCGGATGGCGTTGCGCACCATCAGCGAGCCAAGGTAACGAATCGGTTCCGGCGGAAAGAAGCCTAACGGTCCATTCACCAGCGGCGAACGGGTCCAGGCATTGTCCAGCCCCTGCACCATCGAGGCGAGGATCTGCCCGCCCATGTGGCACGGGCCGACACCGCTGCCGGAATAGCCGAAACCGTAAAACACGTTACCGCTGGCACTCATCTGGCCGAAGAACGGCAAACCGGTCACCGAACGGTCCGAAGGGCCGTTCCAGGTCGCGTCGATCTTGACCTCGGCAAACGCCGGGAAGAACTCGTTCAGGCTGTGTTTCAACAAACCGGCACAGGGTGACGGTTGATCGAACACCGGCAACATTCGCCCGCCGTAGGCAAAGGTGTTACCACCCTTGCCGAGCATGATCCGACCGTCCGGGGTGTTGTGGTAGTAGTGCACGAAAATCCGCGAATCGAGCACCGTGACGCCGCTGGTCAAACCAATTTCATTGAGCAGGTCGGGCCGGGGCTCGGTGATCAGCATGTCGCTGGAAACGATCGCCACGCTGCGCTCGAACTGTGGAAACGCGCGGGCCATCCAGGCGTTCATGGCCAACACAACCCAGTCGGCGCGAATGATGCCGTTGGGGGTTTGAATCCCCGCAGGCCGGCCCTCCTCCAGGCCGGTCATCGCCGTGTTTTCATGAATCCTCACGCCCAGTTGCAAGGCAACCCGGCGCAAACCGCGCACCAGTTTGCCCGGCTGTACACTCGCGGCGGCCGGCGAAAACCAGCCTTCGAGATGCTTGCTGGAACCGGCCATGCGTTGCACATCGGCGACCGGCCGTTGCGTGAAAGAATTGATGCCGTTGCGTTCCAGCGCCGCAATCACCGCATCGGTCGAGCCGCATTGCGCGCGGTTGGTGGCGGTGTAAAGCGTGCCATCGAAGCGGTAATCGGCCTCCACGCCATACTGTTCGCAGAAGGTCCCGATCGCGTAAATACTGCGCTCCGATTCCTTGACCAGTCGCACCGCTTCCTCGACACCGAACAACCTTTCCAGCGTGAAATACTTGGCCGACCAGGACAGCGCACAGCCACCGTTTCGCCCACTGGCGCCGGCCCCGCAGATGTCCGCTTCGATCAGCAGCACATCCAGCTCGGGGTTCTGCTCCTTGAGCATGATTACGGTCCATAAGCCGGTGTAGCCACCGCCGACGATGCACACGTCGGCGCGGGTGTTGCGAGCCAACGGTTCGCACGGCGCGCAGGACTCGGCCTCCAGCGCCTGTTCCAGCCAGAAAGGTCTCATCGGTATTTCCTCAGGTACGCAGGGGTTTGACGCTCATCGGCCGGTTTGGCACGAACGCATTGTCGGCGCGCAGACTGGCCGGGCGACTGTTCCAGTAAGGGATCAGCACCAGCGCAGAGAACAAAGCGCAGCCGGAGAAGATAATGAACACGGTGACCGAGTCGAAGTAGCCTGGCAGCAAGCCGCCGAGAATCGCCCCGACCGAGCCGCAACCGTTGACGAAGCCCGCCGACGTTGCGCCGGCCTTGGCCGTGCCGAAGTCGATGGCGGCGGCGCCACTGATCATCGAGTCCGGTCCGTAGAGGGTCAGGCCCATGACGAACAACAGCGCCACCACTAACGTCACACTGCCGGTGTGCAGCGCCCCCATGAACAGCGCAAGGGCCACGGTCAGGGCCAACAGGCTGAGCACACAGGCCGGCATGCGTCGGGCGCCGAACAGTTTGTCCGAAGCCAGCCCGAGCAGGATCGGCCCGAGCAACCCGGCCAGCTCGAACGCCGTCGGGATAATCGCCGCACCGACCTTGCCCACCGCCGGCATCTGCTCGAAAACAATCACCGGGCCCCACAGCAGAATCGCGTAGCGCGCCGGTTTCAACAGGAAATACGCGAGCCCGAGAATCAGCACCGTGCGGTTGCGCAGGATTTCCTTCAGGGGTTCCAAGACACTGATTTTGCTTTGAGCGTGCGCTTCTTCGGCGGTCAGCTCCGGCTCGGGCTCCACCGCCGGCAAGCCCACGTCTTGCGGTTTATTGCGTTGAAAAATGAAAAACAGCACGGCGACCAGCCCAACCACCGCCGCACTGGAAATGAACGCCGCGTGCCAGCTGCCGATGAGCGTATACGCCCACCAGCCCGCAAACGGCGAGGCCACCAGTCCGCCAAAGGCGTAGCACGAACTCCACAGCCCCAGCACCCTTCCGCGCTGCTCGGCGGGGAAAAAGCTGCCGATGTTCTTGCACAGCCCCGACCATCCGGTGGACTGCGCCAGGCCCTGAATCAGCATGCAGGTGGCGAAGATCGGCAACGTCGCGAAACTGCCCATCACCAGGGCAGCGGCCGCCGAAATCAGCAGCCCGCCGAGCACCACGACACGTGGGCCGAAGCGATCGGCGAGGATGCCCCAGGTGAATTGACCGAAGGCGTAGGCGGTCAAGTAGATGGCGTCGAGGTTGGCCATGGCCATTTTGTCGAGCATGAAGGTCGGGTCTTCGCCGATCCCCAGTTTCGCTACGGAAAACGCTTTGCGGGTGAAGTAGAAAGCGGCGTAGGCGAGCCAGGTGATCGCGAAGATCTGCACGCGCCAGCGCTTGATGGTGCCGATGGAATTGTTCATTGTGGTTCTGACCTCAGGGTGTGAGTGTGCCGGCAGAAATTGGGAAATAACGCCTGTTTTTTTATTGTTGAGCACTTCGATACCGCTGCTTCCCTGAGGCGATACCGGTCAGATGAGGCCTGCAACTGCACGCACAGGCTCATGGCCACCGACGCTGTTCGACTGACCAGTCACCGGGGCTGAGGCCGATAAAAACAATTACTGATTAATAAGTGAAATCGATTTATCGTATTTCCAATATAAGCTCAGCTTGTTACTGGAGGTTTCGATGTCGGTTTCCCACGCCCAGCTCAAAGCCTTCCACGCCGTGGCCGTTCACGGAAGCTTCACCAAAGCCGCCGAGCGGCTTTTTCTCACGCAACCAGCGATTTCCGATCAGGTGCGAAAGCTCGAAGAGCGCTTCGGGGTGTTGCTGTTTCACCGCAACAAACGCTCGGTGCGCCTGACGGATCTGGGCGAGCGTTTGTTGAGCATTACCCAGCGGCTGTTCGTCATCGAGGCCGAGGCCCAGGAGCTCTTGCACGACTCCCGGGCCTTGCAGACCGGCACCCTGATTCTCGCGGTGGATGCGCCGGTGCACGTGCTGCCGCAGATTGCCCGGTTCTGTGAACGCTACCCCGGCATCAGCGTGAAGATCGAAACCGGCAACACCGACGAATCGCTGTTTCGCCTGTTCAACTATCAGGCCGACCTGGCATTGCTCGGCCGCGAGGTGAGTGATGAGCGGCTGATCTCGCTGCCGCTGCGCAATGACCCGATGGTGGCCTTCGTGTCGCGCAATCACCCGTGGGCAGATCGCGAATCGATTTGCCTGGCGGATCTGCACGACACGCCGCTGGTGCTGCGGGAAATCGGTTCGGTGACGCGCCAGACACTGGAAGAGGAAATGGCCGGGGCCGGGTTTCGTATTCGCCCGGCGATTCAGGTTGAAGGTCGGGAAGCGGCGCGTGAGGCCGTGGTCGTGGGCATCGGCGTGGGCGTGGTGTCCGCCGCCGAGTTTGGCGCGGATTCGCGGGTATGTGCGTTGCCGATAACCGATTGCACACGGCGATTGACGGAGACGCTGGTGTGCTTGCGCGAGCAGAGTTCGCGGCGGGTGGTGGCGACGTTTCTCGACATGGTTCGCGAGAGTCTTGTTTAGGCCTTTCTGGCCCAATCGCGAGCAGGCTCGCTCCCACAATGACCGCGTTCCTCCAAACGACTCGGTCAAATGTGGGAGCGAGCCTGCTCGCGATGGCCGCGCCGCAGCCTACCTGACGGGCGCCAACTCAAAAAACGCCCGAATCAAACGCAAATCCCGCCGCCGTTCCATGCACCCGATCATGTGCCGGTTAACCAACCCTTCACCCACAATCGGCACCGCCGCCACCCGCGGGTCGTGGCTGATCTCCACCGACGACACCACCCCAACGCCCAACTCCGCCGCCACCGCTTCGGTCACCGCCTCACGGCTGTCGAGCTCCAGCAACACCCTGGGATTGACCGACGCCATCGCGCACGCCTCATCGAAAGTCCGTCGGGTAATTGAACTCGGTTCACGCAACACCATGATCACCTGATCCAGCTCCTTGAGCTTCACGCCCTTGGACGCCTTCGCCCAGGGATGACTTTCAGGCACCAACGCGCAAATCCGTGATTCGCTCAACGCTCGCAGGTGCAGGCCTTTGCGCGGCTCGACTTCAGTCAGCACCGCCACGTCGGCATGCTCGGACAGCAACGCCGCCAGGGTTTCCTGAGCATTGCCCAAGCGCAGATTCACGGTGATCCCCGGATACCGCGCGCGCAAACTGGCGAGCATCGGCATCACCATGTGCGGCCCGTCCGCCGCCACTTCCAGGCGCCCGGTCAGCAACTGTCGATTCGCTTCCAGCAGCACCTGCGCTTCTTCGGCCAGGCCGAACATCGCCCGGGTGATCGCGGCCAGTTTGGTGCCCTCCTCCGTCAGCTCAACCCGTCGCGCGGTGCGGCGCAGCAAGGTGATCTGGTAATGCTCCTCCAGAGACTTGATGTGCCCGGTGACCGCCGGCTGGCTGATGAACAGACGCTCGGCTGCGCGGGTGAAGCTGCCTTCACGGGCCACGGCGTCAAAGGCTCGAAGCTGGAACAGGTTCATGGATAACTCTCACTGATGGCTGGCATAACAACAAACAATTTGATTGATAGCACCCGAAATTGCAATTTATGCCCCGTAGCTTCATCCCACAGAGAGCTTTCGAGAGGACACAACAATGAGCACTGCCGAGCCAATCCTGCTCACCCCCGGCCCACTGACCACATCGGCCCGCACCCGTCAGGCGATGATGGTCGACTGGGGTTCATGGGATGACCGCTTCAATCAACTGACCGCCAGCCTGTGCGAGCAATTGCTGGCAATCATCAACGGCGGCGACAGCCACTACTGCGTGCCCCTCCAAGGCAGCGGCACCTTCGCCGTCGAAGCGGCGATCGGCACCCTGGTGCCCCGCGACGGCAAAGTGCTGGTGCTGATCAACGGCGCCTACGGCAAACGCCTGGCGAAGATCTGCGAAGTGCTCGGCCGCCCGTTCAGTACCTTTGAAACTGCTGAAGACGAACCGACCACCGCCGCCGACGTCGACCGCCTGCTGCATGCCGACGCGAGCATCACTCATGTCGCGCTGATTCACTGCGAAACCAGCACCGGCATCCTCAACCCGCTGCCGGAGATTGCCCACGTCATCGCGCAACACGGCAAACGCCTGATCATCGACGCCATGAGCTCTTTCGGTGCCCTGCCGGTCGACGCACAACAGGTGCCCTTCGATGCGCTGATCGCCGCCTCGGGCAAATGCCTGGAAGGCGTGCCGGGCATGGGTTTTGTCTTCGCTCGCAAAGACGCGCTGGCCATCGCGGCCGGCAACTCGCACTCCCTGGCGATGGATTTGTACGACCAGCACACCTACATGGCCAAGACCGGCCAATGGCGCTTCACCCCGCCGACCCACGTGGTTGCGGCGCTGCACGAAGCCCTGCTGCAATACAACGAAGAAGGCGGTTTGCCGGCGCGCCATCAGCGCTACGCCAACAATTGCCAGGTGCTGCTCGATGACATGGCCAAACTGGGTTTGCGCAGTTTCCTGCCCGCCGCGATCCAGGCGCCGATCATCGTCACCTTCCACGCGCCGAAGGATCCGCGATACCAGTTCAAGGAATTCTACGAACGCGTCAAGGCCAAGGGTTTCATCCTCTACCCCGGCAAACTGACCCAGGTCGACACCTTCCGCGTCGGCTGCATCGGACACGTCAACCAGGCCGAGATGCACGCGGCCGTGGCGGCGGTCGCCGAAGTGCTGCGCGAGATGGAAGTCCTCGAAATCTGAATCACACCGCATTCCCCCTGTGGGAGCGAGCCTGCTCGCGATGAGGCCCGATCAGCCGACATCGATGTTGAATGACAGTCCGCTATCGCGAGCAGGCTCGCTCCTACAAAAAGCCGATTAGCCAGCCATTACAGGAATTTGATCACCATGAACTACGCAAACCCAACCAAACTCCAGGCCGCCATCCTCGACTGGGCCGGCACCGTGGTCGACTTCGGCTCGTTCGCGCCGACGCAGATTTTTGTCGAGGCCTTCGCCGAGTTCGACGTCCAGGTCTCCATCGAAGAAGCCCGCGGGCCGATGGGCATGGGCAAGTGGGACCATATCCGCACCCTGTGCGATCAACCGGAAGTCGCCGAGCGTTATCGTGCCGTGTTTGGCCGCACGCCGACCGACGATGACGTGACCGCCATCTACAAGCGTTTCATGCCGCTGCAGATCGAGAAAATTGCCGAACATTCGGCGCTGATTCCGGGCGCACTCGACACCATCGCCAACCTGCGTCAACAAGGGATCAAGATCGGCTCCTGCTCCGGTTACCCGAAACAGGTCATGGACAAGGTGGTCGAACTGGCCGCCACCAACGGTTACGTCGCCGATCACGTGGTCGCCACCGACGAAGTGCCGAACGGCCGCCCATGGCCGGCTCAGGCCCTGGCCAACGTGATTGCGCTGGGCATCGACGACGTCGCCGCTTGCGTGAAGATCGATGACACCGTGCCAGGCATTCTCGAAGGTCGCCGCGCCGGCATGTGGACCGTCGCGCTGATCTGCTCCGGCAACGCGCTGGGGCTGGATTACGAAGGCTTCCGCGCCCTCGGCAGCGACCAACTCGACAGTGAACGCAAACGCATTCACGGGATGTTCGAAGGTTCTCGCCCGCACTACATGATCGACACCATCACTGACTTGCCGGAAGTGATCGCCGACATCAACAAGCGTCTGGCCAAGGGTGAAATGCCGCAAAGCAGCTGATCCACCCCAAAGCACCGCGTTCTCTGTAGGAGCGAGGCTTGCCCGCGAAGACGTCTGAACATTCAACAGGGATGTCGGATGGCAGGACGCCTTCGCGGGCAAGCCTCG
>NZ_JBOFQE010000050.1:0-9046 GCF_051660785.1 Pseudomonas sp. | reverse complement strand
AGCCTGCTCGCGATAGCGGTGTGTCAGTCAACATCAATGGCGACTGATACACCGCTATCGCGAGCAGGCTCGCTCCCACAGGGGATTTATGTGTGGCTCAGGTGCGGGGCAGGCGGATGACGGCGGTGAGACCGCCGCCCGGGGTTTCTTCCAGGCTCAATTGCCCACCCAACCGTTCCGCCGCCTCCCGAGCGATGGTCATCCCCAGGCCAACGCCGCCCGAATTGCGATTACGCGAACCTTCCAGTCGAAAGAACGGCTCGAACACGGCTTCACGTTTGTCCGCCGCAATACCCGGGCCGTGGTCGATCACGCGGATCACCAGTTGCTCTCGATTGTCTTCGAGGGTGATCCGCGCGTGCCCGGCATAGCGCAGGGCGTTGTCCAACAGATTATTGATGCACGAGCGCAAGGCCATCGGCTGCACTTGCAGCGGCGCGCAGTGGCCGCTGGCCTGGACGTCGGCCCCCTGGTCCTGGGCGTTTTCGCTCAACGATTCAACCAGCGCCTGCACGTCCATCCATTGCCCGGCTTCACTGGTGCGCTGTTCGTGCAAGTAGGTGAGCGTGGCGTCGAGCATGCTGATCATGTCGTCCAGATCCTGACGCATCTGGCCCTGCAGCTTGTCGTCTTCGATCTGTTCCAGCCGTAACTTGAGGCGAGAGAGCGGCGTGCGCAGGTCGTGGGACACCGCGCCGAGCATCCGCGAGCGCTGCTGCACCTGCTCGATAATTCGTTTCTGCATCAAATTGAAGGTGTAGGCCGCTTGCCGTGCTTCCCGTGGGCCGGACTCGTCCAGCGGCGCGCTGTCGAGGTTTTCGCTCAAGCGTTCGGCGGCGTCGCTTAACCGCTGGATTGGCCGACTCAACAGTTTGGCGCCGTACCAGGCGGCAATGATCAGCGAGACAAACTGGAACGTCAGTGGCACCAACGGGCCGCCAAACCAAGGCCGCGGTGGCCGGTTTTCAAAGCGCGGGTCCATGGGCGGGCGCTGTCCGTCCAAGCCTTGGGAAAACTCGGGCGGCGGTGGAGGCGGCGGTGGGCCGTAATGGTGAAACCAGGCAAACGCCAACAGGTGCGCGAGGATGATCGCCAGCAGCAGCACGCCAAACAGGCGACCGAACAGCGTATCGAAGCGCGCCCGCATCAGCCGATGTCTCTCGCGTCGAACAGATAACCCTCACCGCGAACGGTCTTGATCAGTTGCGGGGCTTTCGGGTCATCGCCGAGCTTCTGGCGCAGGCGCGAGACCAGCAAGTCGATGCTGCGATCAAACGCTTCAATCGAACGACCGCGAGCGGCGTCCAGCAATTGTTCACGGCTGAGCACCCGACGCGGACGTTCGATGAACACCCAGAGCAGGCGGAATTCGGCGTTCGACAACGGAACCACCAGGCCATCAGCGGCGATCAACTGACGCAGCACGCTGTTGAGGCGCCAGTTGTCGAAGCGAATATTCGCACGCTGTTCGGTGCGATCGTCGCGCACCCGACGCAGAATGGTCTGAATCCGCGCGACCAGTTCCCGTGGTTCGAAGGGCTTGGCCATGTAGTCATCGGCACCCAGTTCCAGGCCGATGATCCGGTCGGTGGGTTCGCAACGGGCGGTGAGCATCAGGATCGGAATGTCCGATTCGGCACGCAGCCAGCGGCACAGCGACAAACCGTCTTCACCGGGCAGCATCAGGTCGAGCACCACCACGTCGAAATGCTCCGCTTGCAACGCCAGGCGCATGGCGGCGCCGTCGGTGACGCCGCTGGCGTGAATGTTGAACCGGGCCAGGTAGTCGATCATCAGTTCGCGGATCGGGACGTCATCGTCGACGATCAGGGCGCGAATGCTCCAGCGTTTGTCGTCTGCGGGCGCTTTTTGATCGTCGTTCAGAGGTGCTGGGGTGCTGTGCATGCGTGCGTTCATCTGCCAGGTAGGCTGCCAACCACAAAGATGGGCTGCGAGGTTGTGGTTCCAGCATAGGCGTCCGGCCCGGAGGCGGGAAGTGCTGTAAGGACGTGTTGCGGCTGCCGAGGGTAGCGATGAAGGATGTTGTGGGCGTGTCGTGTGTGTATCGAGCTCGACACAATTGCCGCAGGGGCTAGGCTTGCTTGAGCCTTCGGGACGATTTACCGATCATCGGGTCCCGCAGCCGCGCTGGTTCCGCTACAATGCGCGCCGATTCCGTCCTGCCTGAGAGCCCGCTCATGTCCGTCTGCCAGACTCCTATCATCGTCGCCCTGGATTTCCCCACCCGTGACGCCGCACTGAAGCTGGCCGACCAGTTGGACCCGAAGCTGTGCCGGGTCAAAGTCGGCAAGGAACTGTTCACCAGCTGCGCGTCGGAAATCGTCGGCACTCTGCGCGACAAGGGCTTCGAAGTGTTTCTGGACCTCAAGTTCCACGACATCCCGAACACTACCGCCATGGCCGTCAAGGCAGCGGCGGAAATGGGCGTGTGGATGGTCAACGTGCACTGCTCCGGTGGCCTGCGCATGATGGCTGCCTGCCGTGAAGTGCTCGATCAGCGTACCGGCCCCAAACCGCTGTTGATCGGCGTGACCGTGCTGACCAGCATGGAACGTGAAGATCTGGCGGGTATCGGCCTGGACATCGAGCCGCAGGAGCAGGTGCTGCGCCTTGCGGCACTGGCGGAAAAAGCCGGGATGGACGGTCTGGTGTGCTCGGCCCTGGAAGCCCAGGCCCTGAAATCGGCTCACCCGTCGCTGCAACTGGTGACCCCGGGCATTCGTCCGGCGGGCAGTGCCCAGGACGATCAGCGCCGTATCCTGACCCCGCGTCAGGCGCTGGATGCCGGTTCTGATTATCTGGTGATTGGTCGTCCGATCAGCCAGGCTGCGGATCCGGCCAAGGCGTTGGCTGCTGTCGTGGCTGAAATCGCTTAATCAAACGCTGAAGATCCAAATGTGGGAGCGAGCCTGCTCGCGATGAGGGTGTGTCAGTCGATATCAATATTGACTGATACACAGCCATCGCGAGCAGGCTCGCTCCCACAGTGGTTTTGGGGTGAATTCAAATATTGGGTTAAACCTTCAGCACCAACTTCCCGAAATTCTCGCCGCTGAACAACTTCATCAGCGTCTCCGGGAACGTCTCCAGTCCTTCAACAATGTCTTCCTTGCTCTTGAGCTGCCCCTTGGCCATCCACCCGGCCATTTCCTGTCCGGCGGCCGCGAATTGCGCGGCGTAATCCATCACCACAAACCCTTCCATACGTGCACGGTTGACCAGCAACGACAGATAGTTCGCCGGCCCCTTGACTGCTTCCTTGTTGTTGTACTGGCTGATCGCGCCACAAATCACCACTCGCGCCTTCATGGCCAGGCGACCCAGCACCGCGTCGAGAATATCGCCGCCGACGTTATCGAAATACACATCGACGCCTTTGGGGCATTCACGCTTGAGGCCGGCATGCACGTCTTCATTCTTGTAGTCGATGACGCCGTCAAACCCCAGTTCGTCGATCAGGAACTTGCACTTGTCCGCGCCGCCCGCGATGCCGATCACGCGGCAGCCTTTGATCTTGGCGATCTGCCCGGCAATGCTGCCCACTGCGCCGGCCGCGCCGGACAGGACCACGGTGTCACCTTCCTTGGGTGCGCCGACATCGAGCAGCGCGAAGTAGGCGGTCATCCCGGTCATGCCCAGCGCGGACAGGTAACGCGGCAAAGGCGCCAGTTTCGGATCGACTTTGTAGAAACCTCGTGGCTCGCCGAGGAAATAATCCTGCACGCCCAAGGCACCGTTGACGTAGTCCCCGACCGCGAAGCCGGGATTGTTCGAGGCAACGACTTTGCCTACACCCAATGCGCGCATGACTTCGCCGATACCGACCGGAGGAATGTAGGACTTGCCCTCGTTCATCCAGCCACGCATGGCCGGGTCCAGGGACAGGTATTCGTTTTTGACCAGGATCTGACCCGCAGCCGGTTCGCCGACTGGCACTTCCTGATAGGTAAAGGTCTCGCGGGTTGCCGCGCCCACCGGACGTTTGGCGAGCAGGAACTGGCGATTGGTCTGGGTAGTCATGACTGGCACTCAAGATGAATGAAGCCTTGTTGATAGACCTTCATGATCGATGCCGCAAGTTTGGCTGATGCGGCGAATGCACATCGATCCAGTGCAGTGATAGTCAGTGCGGCAGTTCTATCACTGCCACTCATGTTCGCCCAACCGGCCTTTTGATAGTGCTGCCGTGGCACCCGCTCGTGTCGCTAGACTGCGAACACGCGATCCCCCGCATTCTTCTCTTTGAGGACATAACAATGAGCATGACGTTTTCCGGCCAGGTCGCTGTTGTGACCGGCGCTGCCAACGGTATTGGCCGCGCGACCGCCCAGGCATTCGCCGCTGAAGGGCTGAAAGTGGTGGTGGCCGACATGGACACGGCCGGGGGCGAAGGCACTGTGGCACTGATTCGTACGGCGGGTGGCGAAGCGACCTTCGTGCGCTGCAATGTCACGGTGGAAAGCGATGTAAAAAATCTGATGGACGAGGTGGTGAATACCTACGGCCGTCTGGACTATGCCTTCAACAACGCCGGCATCGAGATCGAGAAAGGCAAACTGGCTGAAGGCACGATCGATGAGTTCGACGCGATCATGGGCGTCAACGTCAAAGGCGTCTGGCTGTGCATGAAGTACCAGTTGCCGTTGCTGCTGGCTCAAGGGGGTGGCGCGATCGTCAACACCGCGTCGGTGGCAGGCCTGGGTGCGGCGCCGAAGATGAGCATCTATGCGGCTTCCAAACACGCGGTGATCGGCCTGACCAAGTCGGCGGCCATCGAGTACGCCAAGAAAAAGATTCGCGTGAACGCGGTGTGCCCGGCGGTGATCGACACCGACATGTTCCGTCGTGCCTATGAGGCGGACCCGAAGAAGGGCGAGTTCGCCAACGCCATGCACCCGGTCGGCCGGATCGGCAAGGTCGAGGAAATCGCCAGCGCGGTGCTGTATCTGTGCAGTGATGGCGCAGCGTTTACCACCGGTCACTCCTTGGCTGTGGACGGTGGAGTGACGGCGTTCTGACAAACAAGGTTTGCAGTGTAGGAAAAAGCCCGCATACGTGCGGGCTTTTTCATGGTTCCGTGAAAGGGACGAACAATGTGTTTCAAATGGTTAGAACCGAGGGTTTTGGCGGCGTTGTCGCACATCTGATCCAGCAGACCTGTGATTAACTGTTTCCCGCAAATGGACAGGAGTTTGCTTGCTCATGGAATTGAGAATCGATCGACAGGCATTGGTGCCGGTCGTACAGCAAATCGTCGACGAGTTGGCCGTCTGGCTCCGTCAAAGCGAGGCGCTGCCGGGGACGCGTTTACCGACTGCGCGGCAAATCGCGCGGGTCAATCTGCTCAGTCAGTCCAGCGTCGTTGAAGCGTGTGAGCGCCTTGTGGCTCAAGGCGTGCTCGCGTCGCGTCATGGCGCCGGTTTCATTGTCGCCACGCCAGCGCTGGCCGCTCAGGGGCATCAGGACTGTCACGGATTCGAAGGAGCGGAAGTGAAGCCGGGCGGCCTCGCGGGTGAACTCAAGCTGGGCTGTGGCGGACTCCCCGAAAGCTGGCGCGAAACGGACGACCTGAGCTACGCGATTCGTCAGGTCAGCCGTACCGACATGGCCGGGCTGTTCAACTACAGCACGTCTCGGGGGCTGCCTGCCTTGCGTGTGCAGATCCGCAAACGCCTTGGGCAGCTCAGTATCGAGGTGGACGAAAACCGTATTCTGACCACCGCAGGTGCGAGCCAGGGACTCGACCTGATTGTGCGCACCTTGCTCAAGCCGGGTGATTGTGTGGTGGTTGAGAGTCCGGGGTATCCCCTGTTATTCGACCTGCTCAGGCTGCACGGCGTGACCATGATCGAGGTGCCGCGAACCCCGCGCGGGCCTGACACAGTGCAGCTTGAAGCGCTGTTGGTGAAGCACAGGCCCCGTGCGCTATTCATCAACAGCTTCTACCACAACCCGACGGGCAGTTGCCTGACGCCTGCGGTGGCGCAGCAGACTGTGCAACTGACCAAAACCCATGGCGTGCTGGTGATTGAAGATGATGTCTATGCGGATTTGCACTGCGGCCCCGGTACTCGCCTCGCGGCATTAGGTATCGATGACAACGTGATCTACGTCGGCAGCTACTCGAAAACCCTCAGCAGTTCTTTGCGGGTCGGATTTGTCGTGGCCAGTGACGAGATTGTTGCGCAGTTGGCCGAGGTCAAGATGATCAGCAGCATGGGCGCCTCAAGGTTCTGCGAATCGGTGCTGACCTGCCTGTTGGCCAGCGGCGCGTACCGCAAACTGGTCCAGCGTCAACGCCAGCGTTTAAACACGGACAGAGAGGCGGCCCTGCAAGTGCTCGAAGACGCCGAATGGGAGGTTTTCGGCAAGCCGGCCGGTGGCCTGTTCATCTGGGCGCGGTCGCGGATGTCAGACTACGCTCAGGTGCGCAAACAGGCCCGGCGCTTCGGTGTGCTGCTGTCTTCTGCCACGGCCTTCAATCCTGACGGCCAGGCCAATGGCTGGCAGCGCATCAACGTGGCATATGCCTGCGATCCTCGTGCCCGGGCATTTTTTCAGGCAACCGCTGCGAATCGACCTAAAGCGTTCTGAAAACGACGTGAGCGTAGCTTTTTGCCATTATTCCGACGCCAGAGACTTGTGCTGGCGTATGCCCATTGCGAATCTGCGTCAACAGACTATGTCAGGGGACTAAGTGCAATGATTTCGGCCGTGCAAGGACGTTTTGCCAACCTCGGTATGGCAAAAAAAATGGGTGTCGGGTTTGTATTGGTGCTGCTGTTGACGGCCCTGGTGGCAGCCATCGGCGTTTGGTCCCTGCAAACCATCAGTCATCGCTTCGACGGACTCAAACAGATGTCGTCGCTCAACAGCGGCTTGCTCAAGGTGCGGTTGCTTGAGCAGGAATACGCCTTGCGCGGCAACGCGAAAACCGCCGATGCCCTGCGCGAAGGCGTGGATGCTTTGATCGCCTTGGCGACCCAGCTGAAAGCTCAATCCGCGTCCAACGTGCCGGTAATGAATGACGTCGAGCAATCCCTGGGGGCTTATCGCAAGGCCTTCGACGAGTTCGTCTCGCTGAGTCAGGCCAAGGATCTGGCCCTCGAAATGGCCAGTTGGTCGGTGTCCAGCGTGGCCAATAACCTTGATGTCCTGCAAGCAGGGCTTGCCGATGACGGCGCCTATACCTTGAAGGAGTCCGAAGGCAAGGACGGTGGGCAGTTCATCGAGCAGGCCAATCAGGTCAGCCAGGTGTCGCGGCTGATGCTACAGGCCATGAACGAGGCGCGTGTACGTCTGGACCAGAGCCGCAAAGGCGACGATAGCGCAGGCCAGGGCAAGATCGAGCAGTCCGAACAGGCGCGGGTTCAGGCCGAGCAGTTGAAAACCACGGTCAAGGATGAAGGCTATCAGACTGTCCTCAATGAAGTAGCGGGTCACATCAACAGTTTCAGCGAGAAACTGACCGAGTACACCGGTCTGTTGGCCCAGGAAAAAACCGTCTATGAGCAACTGCACCAGCGTGCTGCGCAAGTAATGGAGCGGGTTGATCAGGCGTATGTCGCCGAAGACCTGTCGATGCAGGCGGAGTTGAAAAAGAACTCGATGCTGATCATCGGCTCCTCGGCGCTGGCGTTGCTGGTCGGGTTGATCGCGGCGTGGGTGATTACCCGGTTGATCGTGGCACCGCTGCGCAGTGTGATTCGTGTGGCGCAGCAGATCGCCGCGGGTGATTTGAGTGCAACGGTGGAAGTGACACGCCGTGACGAGATCGGCCAGTTGATGCAGGCCATGCAACAGATGGGCGCGGGGCTGAGTACCATCGTCAGTGGTTTGCAGGCCGGTATCGAGCAGTTGGCGAGTTCGGCGCAATCGCTGTCGGCGGTGACTGAGCAGACCAACCTGGAGGTCAGTAGTCAGAAGGAAGAAACCGAGCAGGTCGCCACGGCGATGAATCAGATGACCGCGACCGTGCACGATGTGGCGCGTAACGCGGAGGAAGCGGCGCAGGCTGCGCAAACGGCGGACGGCAAGGTTGAAAGTGGTCAGCAGGTGGTGCGTCAGAGCATGGCGCGGATCGAGCAGTTGGCGGACTCGGCGACTTCGGCCAGTTCGAGCATCGAAAGCTTGAGTGCGGAAATCCAGAATATCGGGACGGTGCTGAGTGTGATCAAGAGTGTCGCCGAGCAAACCAATCTGTTGGCGCTCAATGCGGCGATCGAGGCGGCCCGGGCCGGCGAGCAGGGCAGAGGGTTTGCGGTCGTGGCGGATGAGGTTCGGGCGTTGGCCAAGCGTACTCAGCAATCGACCGAGGAGATTGAGCGTCTGGTGAGTGCCTTGCGTTCGGCGGCGCAGTCGTCGGTGCAGCAGATTCAGAACAGTGGTGAGCTGGTGAAACTGGCGGTGAGTGATGCGTTGCAGACTGAGAGTGCGTTGGGGAGTATTGCGGCGGCGGTGTCTTTGATTCAGCAAATGAACCAGCAGATTGCGGCGGCGGCCGAGGAGCAGAGTTCGGTGGCCGAGGAGATTAATCGCAGTGTGACGAGTATTCGGGCGAGTGCGGATCAGTCTTCGTTGGCGATGCAGGGGAATGCGGCGTCGAGTATTGAGCTGGCGCAGTTGGGGGTTGAGTTGAAGGGGATGGTCGGGCACTTTCGGCTCTGATCTGCCTCCCCCATATGTACACCGACCTACTGTAGGAGCGAGGCTTGCCCGCGAAGGCGGCCTGACAGCCGACCTGTCTCTTTCAGGTGTACATATCCATTTCTGCGATAACGGCGGCTGGCGGTTTCGCCCTTACGGCGACTCACTTTTTTTACAAGCGCCTAAAAAAAGTAAGCAAAAAAACGCTCGCCCCAAGCGTCCGGCCCCTCGCTGAGGCTCGGCGTTCCTTCGCTCCGGCATTCATCCGGGGGCATCGCCCTCCGGTTGGCTTCGCTGGCACCTACATGCGATGAGTTCGACTGCGTCGAACGGCGCTGCGCGCCAATCCCCGGATGAACGCCTCCACTCAGCCTCCCGA
>NZ_JBOFQE010000049.1:0-18056 GCF_051660785.1 Pseudomonas sp. | reverse complement strand
GCGTACGGCGCCTCGCTGAGGCTCCGCGTTCCCTCGCTACGGTGTCCATCAGGGGGCATCGCCTACGGTCTGCTTCGCGACGACCTCCTCTCGATGTGTGCGGCTTCGCCGCACGGCGCTACGCGCCTAACCCCCTGATGAACACCTACGCTCGGCCTGCCGAAGGGGCGAGAGATCAAGATCAAGATCAAGATCAAGATCAACGTCAAAAGCCAAAGCCAAAGCCAAAGCCAAAGCCAAAGCCAAAGCCAAAGCCAAAGCCAAAGCCAAAGCAAAAAGGATCGCAGCCGTCGAGAAGCTTGCGTACATCCGAAAGAACAGTTCGGCTGTCAGGCCGCCATCGCTGGCAGGCCAGCTCCCACAGGGTTCGTGTACATCTGCAAGAGATCGGTCGGCAGTCAGGCCGTCATCGCTGGCGGGCCAGTTCCCACAGGGTTCGTGTACATCTGCAAGTCACCGGTCGGCTGTCAGGCCGTCATCGCTGGCAGGCCAGCTCCCACAAGGTCGGTGTCCATCTGCAAGTGATTGGTCGGCTGTCAGGCGGCCATCGCTGGCAGGCCAACTCCCACAGGGTTCGGTGTACACCTGCTAGAGATTGGTCGGCTAGCAGGCCGCCATCGCTGGCAAGCCAGCTCCCACAGGGGTTGGGGTACATTTGCAAGAAATTGGTCGGCCGGCAGGCCGCCATCGCTGGCAGGCCAGCTCCCACAATGGATCGGCGTACAGCTTTTGATTCTCACCACTCATCAGGCCGAGCGTTAGCTCGCCTTCAGCTTTTGATCTTGATCCACCCGCCCCGTTCGGGAGGCTGAGTGGAGGCGTTCATCCGGGGAGTGGCGCGCAGCGCCGTTCGACGCAGTCGAACTCATCGCATGTAGGTGCCAGCGAAGCCAACCGGAGGGCGATGCCCCCGGATGAATGCCGGAGCGAAGGAACGCCGAGCCCAGGCGAGGGGCCGGACGCTTGGGGCGAGCCTTTTTTGCTTACTTTTTTTGGCGTTTGAAAAAAAGTGAGTCGCCGTAAGGGCGAAACCGCCAGCCGCCGTTACCGAAGAAACGGATATGTACACCGAACAACCGGTTTGTACACGGAACAAAAAATCAGTCCGGCAACCACCCCCAAAGCCAATGCTGCAGATTATCCCCCCGCAACATGAAATCCCGATGCACAGCCTCACGCAACTGATCCCCCATCCGATAACTGGCATCCGGATCAGCCAAGTGCATACGAATCGCCTGCAACCACTCCTCAGTACTGTTACTCAAAACCTTGGTGCAAGGCAGGAAACCATCATAAGCCCGGGTATCAGTGCAAATCACCGGATACCCGCACGCGCCATATTCCAGCAACCGCAGATTACTTTTGCAGTCATTGAAGATATGAAACTCCAGCGGTGCCAAGGCAAGGTCAAGATTCAGGCTCGCCAGTTTATACGGGTAAATCTGCAAATCGATGGTGCTATAGAACTCATGAACGTACGGGCGCAAGGCGTCCGGGCACATGCCAAAGAAGACCCAATCCACCTCATTGGCCAGCTCACGAACCACATCGGCAATGATTTCCAGGTCACCGGTGTGGCTGGTGCCACCGCCCCAGCCAACCCGTGGTTTTTTCGAGGTACGGCGCTGACTGCTCAGCGTCAACCACGGCTCCGGCGGGAGCATGTTGGGTACCACGCGAATCTCGCTGTGCATGCTCGACAACACATCGGCCAGCGCCTGAGTAGTCACCACCACGCGGTCGCACTGAGCAATGCCCTCACGCAACAACTGCTCGGTGTTCGTCGGCTTGTTGCGGGCGTGGCTGTTCTTTTTCGGCGTGCTGACAATGTAGTCGTCCAGCTCGAAAATCCGCAGGGCATTGGAGTACTTCTTCATACGCAGAATGTCGGCCGCCGAACCTTCGCCGTAGCGTCCCTGCAAGACAATGGTGTCAGGCGACAAGCGCTCGATTTCCACGGTCGACGGCGACTCGTAGGCCACACGCGAAATGACCCGCCCGGCCGCCTCAAGCTCAGCCAATGGCGCAGTCACACGGTAATGTCCGATCGCCGACTCGTTGACCGGCAACCCGAGAATCAATGGAAGGTCGCGATGGCAGAACGGGTTCCAGTTGTTGCGCAGCGAAGGCTCCAGACTGAAGCTCGACACCCCAAGCGTCAGCGCCGGATTGTAGGCCGGATCACGGGATATTTTCGGCAACCACTTCTTGTAGAACGCTTCCTGCTCAAGCGCCTGCGCAGGCACATTGTCCCGGGACGCTGCTGGCGATGTGTTTTCCCCCATCACCACGCTCGCGAAAGGCGTCCAGACGATCAGATAGCCGTCTTTATCCGCCTTGAGGCACAGATCAGTAGCGCCGACTTCCAGACTGAACTGGGTGTCATCCAACTGACCCAGGCTGTCGAACACTTCTTTGCGCACCATCAGGCAATCACTGCTGACAGCGCTCCAGTTCTGCACCACTTGCAGACGCTGCATGTAGCCGCGAGCACTGGCGTGCTCGCCGAGAAACGGCGAACTGGCAGGCCCGCCCAGACCCAGAATCAAACCGGCAGAGAAAATCGCACCGTTGGCACTCAGCAGGCGTGCGCCCACTACGCCGACTTCCGGACGCTGAGCGTGGTTGAGCAGTTCGGCGAGCCAGTCGCCAGCGCAGATCACGCTGCGCGGGCTGAGCGTCAACAAGTACTCGCCACGCGCATGGCTGGCGGCGAAGTTGACGATGGCCGCCTCGCCGTTACGCCCGTCAAAATGCAGCACTCGCAACATGGCGGCGCCCAGCTGAGACATCGCGCCCAGCCACTCGGCCATCGCCGAATCGCCACGCCCTTCATCCACAATCAGGATCTCGTATTCGGTGTACGAGGTCTGTTCGATCAGGCTTTCGGTGCAGCGCTGCAAGGCGGCCAGCGATGTGCCCGCCGCAATGATGATCGAGACCACCGGCCGATGAGCATGCAGGTAATCGATGCGTTTGAGCAGCGGCAACTCGCAGTCGCGAATCCGGTATTGGAGACCGATACGGGTCAGGTGCGCGCTGACCAGCGCCTCGCTACCCTCAATCACTTCAGGCAACGACAGCCAATCGGCGAAGGTCTGTGTCGACTCCACCTGAATCTCGGCGATGTGCTCAATGGTGTGTAACCCGGCCTCTTCTACCAGCCGCCAGAGCAAATCGTGCGGCGCCAGTTCGCCGTGAGCCGAATCAAAACCGCCCACCGTCAAAAAGCGCTCGCGCTCGAACGCCAGGGTGCGTCCGACGTAAGGATAGGAACGCATGAGGTCGAGATTGAAGCCCGGCTTGAACACCGGCTCGGCGGACTCACCCTCCACCAGCGCCCCCTCATCGCTGTAAGCGCAGAGCATGCCGGGTGTGCCGGCAATACGCTCCGCCAGCACCAGCAGCGACGACTCACGCAACGTGTCACCCGCACGCAGCAAATAGAACCAATGCGCACCTTCCAACTGCGGCACTACAGCATTGAGCTGGTGCGACCAGTTGCCCTCAAGCGGCAACTGCAGCACGTTATCGGCAACATCGCAGTTACCGTTCGACAGCACCACCACCGCTTGCGGTGCGTACAGTTGAGTGGCGAGGCTGGCCAGTGTGGCCTTCAGGGCGACGCTGTCAGACTCGGTGTCGATGATGATCGGCACCAGGTTCGGACGCACGGCCCAGCGGCTGATCGTTTCCGGCATGTGCCGCGTTTCCGCCGAATTGAAATGACGACTCGCCAGCCACTCTCGGTAGAAATCGGCATAGCTGTCGCTCTGCCCTCCGACTCGGCCGTTGACCACGGTGTTGCGGCCGCCCAGTACGCGCACCACGCACAATTCTTCCCACTGACGAGGCTCATCAGCCGCCTTGTTCAAATCAACCGTGCGTACCCAACCCGAGGCTGGCGCCGACTCCCCCCCTCGCGTGGTGAGCATCTGAGTCAACCATCCCAGCTCCTGAGCGGCGGCGCGGACCATTTCCGGCGTTTTGCTCAGACGTTCCGGGTACATACGTTCGGTGCTCAGCACCGTATTCAGCACCGCCATGTTGCCGCGTCGCAGCAGGCACACGAATAAAGCGAAATCGAGCAGCGCGACAAAGCCGCAATCTTCCTCAACCAGCGCAGGCAACAGCTCCAGCACATCGGCACGGCGCATCAGGGTCGAGCTGAGGTTGCCAATGAAATTCTTTGGCGTGCCCTCGAAAATAGCCAACATGTCATCGCCCTTGAGCAATGCATCGCCAGGCGAGAAAAGGCAGTTATCGAGTCGTGGCGGCAGGATGAAGTTCCCGGCATCGCTGAACATGCGCAGGCCGCAAACCAGCGTGACCTCGGGATGATCGATCAGCGCCCGGGCCTGCACCTCGATGCTCGGCGCAAACAGGCGATCGTCGTCGCACAGCACTTTGATGAACTCGCCCTTGGCTTCCTTGACACAGCGCAGCACGTTTTTTTGCAGGCCCAGGCGCTTCGGGTTACGCAGGTAACGAACAGGGTGCACAGGGTCGGCAAACGACTGGACGATGTCGCGAATCTCGTCGGTGGATGAATCGTCACAGATGACGATCTCGACGTTCTCATAGGTTTGAGCGAGCGAACTTTCCAGCGCCTGGCTGAAGAAGCGAGGGTTGAAGGCGGGAATGACGATACTGACTAGAGGGTATTGATTCACGGCGAAACTCTCGAGCGGCGAGCCTCTGCCTTTTCAGGCAGAGGCTGCGGAACCGCTTAGGAAAAGACGGTTGGCAACTCGACAGGCACAGCCTCAGATCTTGTTGAACAAGCCCAACTGAGCAATCTTGCTGAAGGCCAGTTGCGACGCTTGCAACATGGTTGTTTGCAACGTCAGACGGGTCATCACCGTAGCCGGATCAGAATCACGGATCGCCGACTGTGTCTGGGTATTGGCCAGGACCAGGCTCTGGTTGGTGTCACTCTGGGTATCCAGGGCTGAACCGCGCCCCCCCACCGAACTCAGCGCACTGGACAACTGATCGCTGCCGCTCGCCAGGTTGCCGATACCCGATGCCAACGAAGCTTGCAGCTTCTGGTTCAGGATCGGGTCGTTATTGGTTGGCGTATTCAGCGCGCTTTTCAGCTGGCTCACGGTGTCCAGAATGTTCTGGGTTTCGTGAGTGTTGACGGCCACGCTGAACTGATCGCCTGCCGCTGGCGTACCGGCCAGGTTGAAGCTCACGCCCGAAGCGGTCGCGACGCCGGCCACCACGGTGCCGGAAGACACCGGTTTGCTATCGGCTGTCAGCGGTGCTGCATACAAATCGAATGCGGTGGCACTGGTGAATTTCATCACCGCCGAACCGGTCGGGAAACTGGCGTGGTAAGCCACCGGGTTGGTAATGCTGCTACCGGTGACTTGAGTCGCTGTCGGGTTGCCCGGGCTGCGGGTCGCCGTAAAGGTGTCAGGCTTGGCTGCCAAGGTAAAGCTGTGGCCCGGCAGCACGGTGGCGGCGGTATCGCCGGCCGCCAGATTGATGTTCAGGTTCAGTTCGACACCGCGGAACGATACGTTCTGGCCCGCCTTGGTGGCCGGGTTGAAAACACCACCCTGACTGGCTTCGGCGGTCACATCGTTACCGCCCGAATCGGTGATTTTCAACTGAGTGCCGCTGACGAAGTCGATGGTGTACGGCTCGCCTGCACGGAACTTGCTGTTATAGGTCACGCCCGACGACACCTGACCATTGGACAGGACCACCCGACCATCATCCACCGCCGGCGCGGTCATGGTGACCTGGCTGCGGCTGGTGTTGATGGCCTGCTGGAATACTGCCCAACCGGTGCTGTTGGTCGCCATCGACATGGTGTCGCCGATCGCCAGGTCGAGGGTCACCTGATCACCGTTGTAGCTGTAGGTGCCATCGGCATTGCGCGTGAACGGAACGGTATCGCCCTTGGAACCGGCAAAGATGTACTTACCGTTCTCGTCCTGGCTGTTCATCAGGCTCAACAACTGCTCTTCGATCTGTCCCAGCTCCGCAGCGTTGGCCTGACGGTCAGCATCGGTGTAACCGGCGTTGCCGGCACCGACCGCCAGCTCCTGGGCGCGCTGCAGCACGTTGGTGATGCTGGTCATCACCGACTCGGTCTGACCCAGGGTCGCCTTGAGGGTGTTGGTGTTGGCCTTGTACTGGTCGAGCATCGACGCCTGTTGGCCCAATTGCAGCAGGCGCGAGGCACCGACCGGATCATCGGCGGCAGTGTTGACGCGAACCAGGCTGCTGGCCTCTTCGCTGCTTTTGACCACGTTGGCGAAGTTCTTCTGATAGTTCGCGGCAGAGGACTCGTAAAACTGGGCGGTAGAAATGCGCATGGGCTACGACTCCTTAAAGACTGTTGATCAGTGTGCTGAAGATTTCCTGCGCAGCCTTGATGATCTGCGAAGAGGCGGTGTAGTACTGCTGATACTTGACCAGGTTGCCGGTTTCCTCATCGAGGTCGACACCGGACAGCGAGTCGCGAGCACCTTTGGCGTTGGCCAGGATGGCGCCGGTTGCGGCACTGTCGAGCTTGCCCTGAGCGGCTTTTGCACCCACGCCTTCGACCAGTTTGCCGTAGGCGTCGGTCAGGGAAATGCCTTTGCTGGCGCTCCCGGTGTCCACGACCTGCTTGGTTTGCAAGCCGGCCAGTGCGGTGCCGTTGCGGTTGTCCATCGTGCCTGGCTGCGCGACGTTGATGTCGATTGCGCTGCCGGTGCCCGGCGAGCCGGCCACGGTCATGTCGAAGGTCGCGGTACGCTGCACGGCTGGCGGGCCCGGATCCATGATCGGCGCACCCAAAGCATCCTTGAGCGGAATGCTCAGGCTCAGGGTGTTGTTCTGGTTTGGCTTGATAGTACCGGTGCTGATCTGCACGCCTTTGGCGTCCAGCAACTGGTAAGTCTGGCTGGTGCCGTCGGCCGATGGCGAACCGAACACCACTTTGACCGGCGTCGAATTCTTGATGCCGTTCTGGATCGCCGTGGTGGTGGCGGCATCGTAAATATCAAACTTGGTGGTCAGGGTCGGTTGACCGCTGGCCGGGATCGTCAAGGTGCCGCTGCCGCCCGGCGTGATGGCCGCGCTCAACGGTGCTGCGATGGCCAGACGCTTGGAGTCGGTCATCTCAGTCTTGATGTTTTCCGCCGCGTTGCGGGTCGGAGTGATCTTGAACGTGTCACCCGCCGCGGCAGTGCCGCCGGAAAGCTTCAGCGAGAAACCGTCGATCACCGGCGGTGGCGTGGTCAGGGTGCTGAAAGCGCCCATGGACGTGCCATCCGGCAGACGCGAAACGGTGTAGTTGGTGCCGCTGGTGAAGGTGCCCTTGTAATCGTTGATGGTCAGCTTGCCGCTGTCCGCGATGGTCACATCGAAGTTGCCTGAACCGGCGCTGTTGCCGACGGTGGCGACACTGCGGCTGGCCATCTGCGCGGCACTGTTGATGCTGTTGAACAGGTTCGAGCCGAACGCACCGTTCTTGTCGATACCCTGGGCCTGAAGGCTGTTCATCTGATCGGCGACCACCAGGGCCACGCGACCCAGTTCGTTCATGGCCGGGTCCAGCACGGTGCTGCGATAACGCAGCAGACCGCCCATTTCACCGCCAGTCATGACCGAGGTGATGTCGACGGTGGTGCCGTTGCGATTGAGCTGAATGCCCATGCGCGAAGGATCGTTCAGGCTGGGTGCCACGGACAGGGTGCTGGCGGTGCCGCCCATGACCAGCGGCTGGCCGCTGCCCAGGTAAACGTCGAGGTTACCCTCGCGCTCGATGACCTGTGCACCGGTGAAGGTGGAGAGCTGACGCACGGTTTCGTTACGCGCATCGAGCAGCTCGTTCGGCATGCCGCCGGCCTTGGAAACTTCGGAAATCTTCTGGTTCAACTGCGCCACGGTGGCGGCGAGTTTGTTGACCTGGTCGGCCATGTTCGACAGGTTGCCGTTGACGTTCGCGTTCTGCTGGGTCAACTGGCTGGACACTGAGTTGAAACGATTGCTCAGGGCCTGGGCATCGCTGAGCAGCAGTTGACGCGACGCGTCGTCACCCGGCTTGGCGTTGACGTTCTGCACCGAGGCGAAGAACTTGGTCAGGGCGCCATTGAGGCCGGTGCCGCTGTCCGAGAGCAAGGCGTCGAGCGGGCTGATCTGCCCGGCGTACGCGGCCGCATCGCTGTTGAGCGAGGTGGTGGTCTGCAATTGCGCATCGAGGTAGCTGTTGTAGACGCGACGCACATCGGCCAGGGTCGTACCGGTGCCGATATAGACATTGCCGAACTGGTTCGAGGCTTTGGTGCCCTGCACGGTTTGCTGGCGTGAGTAACCGGCGGTGTCGGCGTTGGCAATGTTATTGCCGGTAGTCATCAACGAGGATTGGCCAGCGGCCAGACCCGACATCCCGATATTGAGCAAACTCATGGTTCAGACCTTATGCCTTGTGCCTATAGAGGCGTAGTGGAAGCGCCCGCCGCAGCGTAGTTTTGGTAACTCGTCATCTGCTTGGCTATCTGCGAAATCTTGCTTGCGTAGGCCGGGTCGGTTGCATAACCGGCTTTCTGCAGCTCGCGTACAAACTGTTCTGGGTTATCGGCAGACTTCAGAACATCTTGATAGCGATTATTGGTTTGCAGCAAAGTCACCAGGTCATGGAAGCTGTCTTTATACGAGTCGTAGGAACGGAACTCGGCCGTCTCCTTGACCATCTCGCCATTCCTGAATTCGCTGGTGATCGCGCGCGCCGATTCACCCTTCCAACTGCTGCTGGCCTTGATGCCGAACAGGTTGTGGCTGCTGCTGCCATCCTGGGCACGCATGACCGATTTGCCCCAACCGGTTTCGAGGGCGGCCTGGGCCACCAGGTAACGCGGATCGACGCCGATGCGGTCGGCCGCTTCCTTGGCCATCGGCAGCATGGTGTTGACGAATTCGTCGGCGGAGCTGAAGGCTTTCTTCGGCGGCGCCAGCGGAATCTGCGCCATGGCACGGCCGTAAACCTGCAGGCTAGCACTCGATTTGTTATCGGTTTGCGAAGCCAGCCAGTCGCCATTGAACAGCGGGCCGGCACCGGTCACGACCGGCGTCGCGGCGCGCTCAGGCAATAGGGTTTTGTTCGGGGTTGCGGCGGCGGCAGTCGTTGCCGACGGCACCAGTCCGGCGAGCAAGCGGTCGGCCAGTTTCGGCGGCAAGGCCAGGCGGCGCTGATTGATCAGCTCCATGTCATTGCGATGGGTGCCCTCGCCTATCGGCGCCTTGACCGAACGCGAAGCCCACAACGGACGCTGACCATTGAGCCGCGACAGTGGACCGTCGGTGGCCACGGTACCCGCAGCAATCGGCGTTGGCACTGCGGCTTTCGCCGCTTCCTGCTTGGCGGCGGACAAGGCCGCAGCTTCACCCGGCGCCAGCGGTTTGTTCTTCGACATCTGGCGCATCAGCACGTCCGCCAGGCCAATACCGCCGCCTTCGCGGGACATGGAAACGGCCAACTGCTGGTCGTACATTTCCTGGTATTGCTTGGCTGCCGGGGTGTTGAGCGGGTTGTCCTTGCCCAGCGCTTCGGTGGCCGAGCGCATGGACTTGAGCATTTCACCGAGGAACAGCGACTCGAATTCCTGCGCCACCTTGCGCATGTTCGCGTCACTGTCCTTGTCGCCGACCTTGAGCTGGTTCAAACGATTCAAGTCCGAATAGGAACCCGAATCGTTGCTGCTGACACCCAGGCCGCCCTTGCGCATATCCATGGTCGCTGTCCTCAGATCACGATCAGGTCGGCTTGCAACGCGCCGGCCTGCTTCAATGCTTCGAGGATCGCCATCAAGTCACCCGGCGCCGCGCCGACCTGGTTCACCGCACGCACGATTTCGTCGAGGGTGGTGCCCGGGCCGAACTTGAACATCGGCTTGGCTTCTTGCTGAGCGTTGACCCGCGAGCGCGGCACCACAGCAGTCTGGCCATTGGACAGAGGGCCGGGCTGGCTGACGATCGGGTCTTCGGTGATGGTCACCGTCAGGCTGCCGTGAGTCACGGCGGCCGGTGAAACCTTGACGTTCTGGCCAATCACGATGGTACCGGTACGCGAGTTGATGATGACTTTCGCCACCGCCTGACCCGGGTCGACTTCAAGGTTCTCGAGGATCGACAGATAGTCGACGCGCTGGCTTGGATCAAGCGGCGCGCTGACCCGAATCGAACCGCCGTCGATGGCCTGGGCCACACCAGGGCCGAGCATGTCGTTGATCTTGTCGACGATGCGCTTGGCGGTGGTGAAGTCCGAACGGTTGAGGTTCAGGGTCAGGCTGTTGCCCTGGTTGAAACCGCTCGGCACCGAACGTTCGACCGAGGCACCGCCCGGAATACGACCGGCCGACGGAACGTTGACGGTGATCTTCGAACCGTCGCGACCTTCCGCATCAAAACCGCCAACCACCAGGTTGCCCTGGGCGATTGCGTAGACGTTGCCGTCGATACCCTTGAGTGGCGTCAGCAGCAAGGTGCCGCCGCGCAGGCTCTTGGAGTTACCGATGGACGAAACGGTGATGTCGACCTGCTGACCCGGCTTGGCGAACGCCGGCAGATCAGCACTGATCGACACGGCCGCGACGTTCTTCAACTGCACGTTGCCCGAACCCGGCGGCACCTTGATGCCGAACTGCGAGAGCATGTTGTTGAAGGTCTGCAGGGTGAACGGAGTTTGCGTCGTCTGGTCGCCGGTGCCGTTAAGCCCGACCACCAGGCCGTAGCCGATCAATTGGTTGGAACGCACGCCGGAAATACTGGCGATGTCCTTCAGCCGCTCGGCTTGCGCGTTGAACGCAGCCGAGAGCATCAGGGCGGCCACCATCAGGTGTTTAAGATTCAACGTAGCCACCTAGAAAGGGAACAGCGGGCTGAGGAAGAAACGGTCGAACCAGCCTGGCTGACTCGCATCGGCAAACGCACCGGTGCCCGAGTAGGTGATGCGTGCATCGGCGACGCGGGTCGACGACACGGTGTTGTCAGTGGCGATGTCATCGGCGCGCACCATGCCGGCAATCCGCACCAGCTCATCGCCGGTGTTGAGGGTCAGCCACTTCTCGCCGCGCACGGCGATGATGCCGTTGGGCAGCACATCCGCGACGGTCACGGTGATCGAGCCGGTCAGGCTGTTGCTCTGCCCGGACTTGCTGTCGCCCTTGGTCGCGCGGTCACCTTCGTAACCGACGTCCAGGCTCAGGCTGCCGCTGCCCACCGGATCGCTGGTGCTCAGGCCACCGCCGAAAAACGAGCTCAGGCCGATGTCGGTCTTGCTGTTCTTGCCGATTTGCGAGTTGGCGTTCTTGCTGGCCTGGGTGCGTTCGTTCAGGGTGATGGTGATGATGTCACCGACCCTGAACGCCTTGCGGTCGCTGTACAGGTTCTGTTCGAAGCCGGCCTGATAGATCGAGCCGTTATTGGCGGCAGCCGGTAGCGGCGTACGCGGCAACACCGGGGCGTAGTAAGGGTCATTGGGCTTGGGCGGCGGAGCGACGCAGCCCGCGAGCACGACGACCCCACTCAGTGCCAGAACAGATACAAAGCGATTCATGACCCTACCTCACGGTGTTGCAGGCGACCTCATGGTCGCCTCATAGACTGATTACAGATTCTGCGTTACGAACGAGAGCATCTGGTCGGCGGTGGAGATCACCTTGGAGTTCATCTCGTAGGCGCGCTGAGTGGTGATCATGTTGACCATCTCTTCAACGGTGCTGACGTTGGACGTTTCCAGGGTGTTCTGCAGCGTGGTACCGAAACCGTTCAGGCCCGGTGTACCGATTTGCGGCGCGCCGCTGGCAGCGGTTTCCAGGAACAGGTTGTTACCCACGGCTTGCAGGCCGGCCGGGTTGATGAAGTCGGCGGTTTGCAGGTTGCCGATCACCTGGTTGGCCGGGTTACCCGGAACGGTGATGGACACGGTGCCGTCGCGACCGACCGTGAAGGTCTGCGCGTCGTTCGGTATGACGATGGCCGGTTCCAGGGCGAAGCCGCTGGCGTTGACGATCTGGCCATTGGAGTCAAGGTGGAACGTGCCGTCACGGGTGTAGGACGTGGTGCCGTCCGGCTGCAGGATCTGGAAGAAACCGCGACCGTCGACGGCCAGGTCGAGTGGCTGCTCGGTGGTTTGCAGGCTGCCGGCGGTGAAGTTTTTCTGGGTGCCGACGATGCGCACACCGGTACCCACTTGCAGACCGGACGGCAGTTCGCTGTCCTGGGTCGACTGGGCGCCTGGCTGGCGTTTGATCTGATAGAGCAAGTCCTGGAACTCGGCGCGGTCACGTTTGAAACCCGTGGTCGACACGTTGGCCAGGTTGTTGGAAATGGTCGTCAGGTTGGTGTCCTGGGCGGACAGACCTGTTTTGGCAACCCATAGAGCCGGAAGCATTCGATTCTCCTCGTGCGCCTGTTTTACGGCGCGACGTTCTGATAATTAGCTGATCTGCAAGACCCGAGCCATGGCCTGGTCATCGTCTTTGGCGGTGTTCATCATCTTGATGTGCAGCTCGAACTGCTTCGACAAGGCCAGCACCGAGGTCATCTCTTCCACGGCGTTGACGTTGCTCGACTCGAGGAACCCGGACACCAGTTTGACGCCCGCATCGGCTTGCGCCGGCTTGCCGTCCTTGGTGTGGATCGAACCGTCGAGGCCCTTGGTCATGTTCTTCAGGTCTGGGTTGACCAGTTTGATGCGGTCGACTTCAGCCATCACGCGCGGGCCTTCGCCCATGGCACGGATGCTGATGGTGCCGTCTTCGCCGACTTCGATTTGCTGCTCGGGCGGCACGGCGATCGGTCCGCCATTGCCCATCACCGGCATACCGTTGCCGGCCCGCAGCACGCCCAGGGCGTCCACGTTCAGGCTGCCGGTGCGCACGTAGCTTTCGGCGCCATCGGGGGTCTGCACGGCGATCCAGCCGTTGCCTTGCACGGCGACGTCGAGGTCGCGACCGGTTTCTACCAGCGAACCTGGAGAGAAGTCGGTGGCCGGACGCTCGGTCATGGCAAACGCACGCGCCGGAAAGCTGTCACCAAACACCGGCATCGAACGGGCCTGTTCCAGGTCCTTCTGAAAACCGTTGGTGGAGATGTTTGCCAGGTTGTTGGCATGAGCCTTCTGCGCCAGTGCATTCTGGCTGGCGCCGGTCATTGCCACATAAAGGTACTTATCCACGCTCTTTCCTCTGCATGCCGGACGTTTGCCGTCCACCGCTGTACTGCTGAGCGATAAGCAATTTGCAGACCAACTTTCTTTTGACGGCGCGAGGCCCGGCAAACAAAGGACTTGAGGGGTTTTACGAGGATTGGGGAAATGTAGCGGAGACGAAAAACCGGCGGTGTTATGCCGCTAACGGCAAGTGTCGACCCCTCGGGCTCAATGGGCACCTTGTAGCAGCTGTCGTTGTGGCGAGGGGATTTATCCCCGTTCGGCTGCACAGCAGTCGTGAAATCAGACGATGCGGTGTATCAGGAAAACCTTGCATGCCGGGTTTGACGACGGCTTCGCCGCCGAACGGGGATAAATCCCCTCGCCACAACGACAGCTGCTACAGGGATCTATGCGTCCTATGAGCTACCGGGGTCTTTGCCGACTTCGTACTCGCGCAATTTATTGGCGATGGTCGTATGGGAAACCCCCAGCCGCTTGCCCAACTGCCGACTGCTCGGATGCTCGGAATACAGTCGCTCCAGCACTGCTTTCTCGAAGCGCCCCACAATCGCATCCAGCCCGCCCTCAAGGGAGAAATCGCCAAGCGGCTGGCGCACGCCGTAATCCGGCAAGCGAATGTGCTCGGCCTTCACTGTCCCGCCCTCGCACAGGGAAACCGCCTGGAACAGCACGTTCTCCAGCTGCCGGACATTGCCCGGCCAGTGGTAATGACTCAGCCGCTCCATCGCTGCCGGCGCCAGTTTCGGCAGCGGGCAACCGATCTGCCGGCTGGCCTGATCGAGGAAGTGCTCCACCAGCGGCGTCAAACCGTCGAGGCATTCACGCAGCGGCGGGATGTGCAGCGACAGCACGTTCAAGCGGTGATACAAATCCTGGCGAAACTCACCGCGCGCGCACAACTCGGACAAGTCCACCTGCGTCGCGCAGATCACCCGCACATCCAGATAAACCTCTTCATCACTGCCGACACGACGGAAGCAGCCGTCCTGCAGGAAGCGCAGCAATTTCACCTGCAAGCGCGGGCTCATTTCCCCGACGCCATCGAGAAACAGCGTACCGCCCGCCGTCAGCTCCAGCAGCCCGAGCTTGCCTTCGGCCCGCGCGCCTTCGAAGGCGCCGGGGCCGTACCCGAACAACTCGGTCTCGGCCATCGATTCCGGCAGACCGGCGCAGTTGAGCGCCATCAACGGTGATTGACCACGAGGGCTGGCCAGGTGACAGGCACGTGCCAACAATTCTTTACCGGTGCCGGTTTCGCCTTCTATCAATAGCGGCGCATCCAGCGGCGCCATGCGTCGAGCCTCGCGCACCACGGCGGCCATGACCCTGGAGCTTTGGAAGATGCTGTCGAACCCGCGCAGTTCCTGTTTGCGCACGTTATAGATGCGCTCACCGACCCGATCAGCCCGGTGCAGCGTCAGCACCGCACCGGCCATGGCTTCGCTGTCGTCATGTTCCGATTGCAGCGGCGCGATGTCGGCGAGAAAGACATCGCCCTTGACCTTGACCCGCAAACCATTGATCCGCGACTTGTTGGCACGCACCAGTTCCGGTAAGTCGAAATCCTCGGCATAACGGGACAGCGGAATCCCCGGCACTTCATCGACCCGCACACCCAGCAACTGCGCTGCTGCACGGTTGGCTGCGACGATGGAGCCGCCCATGTCGATCGACAGCACCGGAAACTCCAGGGCGCCGAGCAAGGCATTGAGCTCCATGTGCCGACGCTCGCTGGGCATCAGCCCTACACGCTTGACGCCAAACACACCGGCGATCGATTCGAATTTCGGACGTAGCGCCTGGAACTGAATGTTGATCAGGTTCGGGCAATGCAGGTAGATCGCATTGCCATGCTCCCCGCCGACCTCGCCGCGAGCGACGTTGATCCCGTACTCGACCAGCAAGTTGAGAATGTCGCGCAGGATGCCGATGCGGTTCTGGCAGTGGACTTTGATACGCATATTAAAGGCCTGATAAACGATGATTGACCTGTGGGAGCCAGCCTGCTGGCGATGGCGTCGCATCAGGCGATATTGATGTCGAATGACACACCGCTATCGCCAGCAGGCTGGCTCCCACAGGGTTCGCGCCCGATTTTTCTGATAGGGCACTGAGATAGCCGTCAAGATTATGTGACAGTCAAAGCGCTTTTCAAACCCGAGAATCTCAGCAACTACGCGGCGGCTGCCGATTTGTAACGAATACTTTACGTTTTTCGCGGTTTTTTCCTACTTAGAGCGCCGATCACCTACTGCAAGGCCGCATTCATTGGGGTATTCCTATGTCCATAGCAGCACATAACAAGAACGAAATCCCCTAGCAGGAGAGCAGCATGAAGCAGACGCAATACGTGGCTCGCGAGCCCGATGCGCAAGGTTTTATCGACTACCCCGCTGAAGAACACGCGGTGTGGAACACGCTGATTACTCGTCAATTGAAAGTGATCGAAGGGCGTGCGTGCCAGGAATACCTGGACGGTATCGAAAAACTCGGTCTGCCCCACGACCGCATTCCGCAACTCGGCGAGATCAACAAAGTCCTCGGCGAAACCACCGGCTGGCAAGTCGCCAGGGTTCCGGCGCTGATTCCCTTCCAGACCTTTTTCGAATTGCTGGCTAGCAAGCAGTTTCCGGTTGCGACCTTTATTCGTACCCGCGAAGAGCTGGATTACCTGCAAGAGCCGGACATTTTCCACGAGATCTTTGGCCACTGTCCGCTGCTGACCAACCCTTGGTTCGCCGAATTTACCCACACCTACGGCAAACTTGGCCTACAGGCCACCAAGGAAGAACGCGTGTACCTGGCGCGCCTGTACTGGATGACCATCGAGTTTGGCCTGGTCGATACGCCAGAAGGTCTGCGCATCTACGGCGGCGGCATTCTCTCCTCGCCGAAAGAAACTGTTTACTGCCTGTCGGACGAACCTGAGCATCAGGCCTTCGATCCGCTGGAATGCATGCGCACGCCGTATCGCATCGACATCCTGCAACCGCTGTACTTTGTCCTGCCGAACCTCAAGCGCCTGTTTGATGTGGCTCATGAAGACATCATGAGCATGGTCAAGCAAGGCATGCAGCTAGGCTTGCACGCGCCTAAATTTCCGCCAAAAAAAGCCGCGTGATCCGCAGCTTTTAGAATCAAGTGAGCCTGTCAGAAACCGACGCTTTGGTTTAGCGTGGGGAGACTGACGGCCGATTTCCAATAATTAGATTTCAGGAACTCATCATGTCCACATTGAACCAAGCCCATTGCGAAGCCTGCCAGGCCGGCGCCCCTCAAGTCAGCGACGAAGAGCTGCCGGTGCTGATCAAGCAGATCCCGGACTGGAACATCGAAGTTCGCGACAGCATCATGCAGCTGGAAAAGGTTTTCCTGTTCAAGAACTTCAAACACGCACTGGCCTTCACTAACGCCGTGGGCGAAATCTCCGAGGCCGAAGGTCACCACCCGGGCCTGCTGACCGAGTGGGGCAAAGTCACCGTGACCTGGTGGAGCCACTCCATCAAGGGTCTGCACCGCAACGATTTCATCATGGCCGCCCGCACTGACGACGTGGCCAAGGACGCCGAGGGCCGCAAATAATGCATTTCGACGCCATAGGTCGAGTTCCCGGCGACCCGATTCTCGGCCTGATGGAGGCCTATGCGCAGGACCCTAACCCGCGCAAATTCGACCTTGGCGTGGGCGTCTATAAAGATGCCCAGGGCCTGACACCGATTCCCCAGTCCGTGAAGCTCGCCGAGCAGCGCCTGGTGGATCGCCAGACCACCAAGACCTACATCGGTGGTCACGGCGAACCGGCATTTGGCAAGGCGATCAATGAACTGGTGCTCGGCGCCGACTCCCCGTTGATCGCCGAACAACGGGCCGGCGCCACCCAAACCCCGGGCGGCACCGGCGCGCTGCGCTTGAGTGCCGACTTCATCGCCCAGTGCCTGCCGGGCCGTGGCGTGTGGCTGAGCAACCCGACCTGGCCAATCCACGAAACCATTTTCGCGGCAGCCGGGGTCAAGGTCAGCCATTACCCGTACGTTGGCAGCGATAACCGCCTCGACGTGGAGGCCATGCTGGCAGTGCTCAAAGAAGCGCCGAAGGGCGACGTCGTCTTGCTGCACGCCTGCTGCCACAACCCGACCGGTTTCGATCTGTCCCATGACGATTGGCGTCGCGTGCTGGACGTGGTGCGCAGCCGCGACCTGGTGCCGCTGATCGACTTCGCCTACCAGGGTTTCGGTGATGGCCTGGAACAGGATGCGTGGTCGACGCGGCTGTTCGCTGCCGAGTTGCCGGAAGTGCTGATCACCAGCTCCTGCTCGAAGAATTTCGGTCTGTATCGCGATCGCACCGGCGCACTGATTGTCTGCGCGAAAACCGCTGAGAAGCTGGTGGATATCCGCAGCCAACTGGCCAACATCGCCCGCAACCTGTGGTCGACGCCGCCGGATCACGGTGCAGCCGTAGTCGCTACGATCCTTGGCGATCCGGAGCTGAAAAGCCTCTGGGCCGATGAGGTGGAAGCCATGCGTTTGCGCATTGCCCAATTGCGCAGCGGTCTGGTGGAAGCGCTTGAACCCCATGGTTTGCGTGAACGCTTCGCACACATTGGTGTGCAACGCGGGATGTTTTCCTACACCGGGTTGAATCCGGATCAGGTTAAACAACTGCGTGATCACCATAGTGTTTACATGGTGGGCACCGGCCGGGCGAACGTGGCCGGAATCGATGCAACACGCCTTGACCTGCTGGCCGAGGCAATCGCCGAAGTCTGCAAATAACCTCACGCCTTGTACATCCCCCCTGTGGGAGCGAGCCTGCTCGCGATGGCGGAAAGTCAGTCAATACATCTGTTGACTGACACACCGCTATCGCGAGCAGGCTC
>NZ_JBOFQE010000048.1:0-56092 GCF_051660785.1 Pseudomonas sp. | reverse complement strand
CAACGCGCGACCTACCTGACGTCGTGGTTGCACGAGTACAACTGGCATCGCCCGCATGCCAGCCTGAGTTATTTGCCACCGATTAGCCGAATAGCATCCGTGAACAACGTGGTGGGTTTACACAGCTAGCTCCCACAGTTGACCGAGTTGACCCATAAAAAAACCCGCCGATGATCACTCATCGGCGGGTTTTTTATTGCGGCTAACGCTTAGATCGCGCCGCGCTTGCGCAGCAGATCCAACACTTGCTTGACGCTTTCTTCCAGCGACAACGACTGGGTGTCGACCACAAGGTCGGCGTCCAGCGGCACGTCGTACGGGAAGGAATCGCCCGGGATGTTATCCCCGGCCGCCGCGTACAGGCCTTGTGGATCACGCTCTGCACAGACTGTCGGCGAGGCCTGGACGTACACCGTCAGCAGACGCTCCTTGCCGATCAAGTCCTTGGCCTGCTCACGCCCTTCAGCACTCGGCGCAACAAACGCAGCCAGCGTCAACAGACCCGCTTCGTTGAACTGACGCGCAACGTGCGCGGCACGGCGCCAGTTCTCGGTACGCCCGGCGCGATCCTGTGGCAGACCTTTGTTCAGGTCGTGACGCAGGTTCTGGCCATCGAGTACAAACACCGCACGGCCCATGTCGAACAGCTTGCGTTCAACCGCATACGCCAGGGTGCTTTTGCCCGCGCCCGACAAGCCGCTGAACAACACGGTGGCCGGTTGTTGTCCGAAACGCTGCGCGCGTTCCTCGGTGGCAACGTGGGCCAGTTTGCCGTGGTGCGTGCTGCTGCCATGCGCCAACGGCTGAGCGATGATCATGCCGGCGGCGACGGTGCCGTTGGTCAAACGATCGATGACGATGAACGAACCGGTGGTGCGGTTGCTGGCGTACCCGTCCAGCGCGATCGCCGCGTCAAGGCTGACCTTGACCCGACCGATCTCGTTCAGGTTCAACGAACTGGCCGGACCTTCTTCCAGGGTGTTCACGTCAACGCGGTTGACGATGCTGGTGATCGAGCCCGGCACGTAACTCGTGGCGCGCTTGATGTCGTATTTCTTGCCCGGCAGCATCGGTTCTTCGGCCATCCACACCAGCATGGCGTCGAACGCGTCGGTCACTTGCGGCAGGTTGTCGGCGTGCACCAGCAAATCGCCGCGAGAGATGTCGATCTCGTCTTCCATGGTCAGCGTCACCGCTTGACCGGGACCGGCGTGTTCCAGCTCACCTTCAAAGGTGACGATGGATTTCACGCGGCTGCTCTTGCCCGACGGCAGCACAACGACTTCGTCGCCCTTGTGCACGACACCGCTGGCCAGGGTGCCGGCGAAACCACGGAAGTTCAGGTTCGGACGGTTGACGTACTGCACCGGGAAACGCAGGTCGGTGTAGTTGCGGTCGTTGGCGATCTCGACGGTCTCGAGAATTTCCATCAGCGACTGGCCGGTGTACCACGGCGAGCGCTCGGACTTGTTCACCACGTTGTCGCCCTTGAGAGCGGACATCGGCACGAACGCCATGGTGGTCGGCTTGAACGCGATGCCTTCGGCGAACTTCAGGTAATCGGCCTTGATCGACTCGAACACGGTCTCATCGAAACCATTGAGGTCCATCTTGTTGATCGCGACCACGATGTGCTTGATGCCGAGCAACGAGGCGATGAAGCTGTGGCGGCGGGTCTGGGTCTGCACACCGTAGCGGGCGTCGACCAGGATGATCGCCAGGTCACAGGTGGACGCACCGGTGGCCATGTTGCGGGTGTACTGCTCATGGCCAGGGGTGTCGGCGATGATGAATTTGCGCTTGGCGGTAGAGAAATAGCGGTAGGCGACATCGATGGTGATGCCCTGCTCACGCTCGGCCTGCAAGCCGTCGACCAGCAACGCCAGGTCGATGTCTTCGCCGGTGGTGCCGACTTTTTTCGAGTCGCGGGTAATGGCTTCCAGGTGATCTTCGTAGATCATCTTGGAGTCGTGCAGCAGGCGCCCGATCAGGGTGCTCTTGCCGTCGTCGACGTTGCCACAAGTCAGAAAGCGCAGCATTTCCTTGCGTTCGTGCTGGCCCAGGTAGGCGAGGATGTCCTCGCTGATCAAATCAGATGCGTGCGACATGACAACCCCTTAGAAATAACCCTGACGTTTCTTTTCTTCCATCGAGCCTGCGCCATCGTGGTCGATGACCCGGCCCTGGCGTTCGGAAGTTCGCGTCAGGAGCATTTCCTGAATGATGTCGGTCAGGCTGGTGGCCTCGGACTCGACCGCACCGGTCAGCGGGTAGTCGCCGAGCGTACGGAAACGGACCTTTTTCTTGACGATGCGCGCCTTGTCTTCATCGCTCAAGTGATTGAGCAGACGTTCGTCGTCGATCATGATCCAGGTGCCATTCATCTCGATGACGTCGCGCTCGGCGGCGAAATACAGCGGCACGATCGGGATGCCTTCGAGGTAGATGTACTGCCAGATGTCCAGTTCGGTCCAGTTCGACAACGGGAACACACGAATGGATTCGCCCTTGTTGACGTTGCCGTTGTAGACGTTCCACAACTCAGGGCGCTGGTTTTTCGGGTCCCAGCGGTGCTTGGTGTCGCGGAATGAATACACGCGCTCTTTGGCACGGGACTTCTCTTCGTCGCGGCGAGCGCCACCGAAAGCGGCGTCGAAACCGTACTTGTCGAGGGCTTGTTTCAGGCCTTCGGTCTTCATGATGTCGGTGTGCTTGGCACTGCCGTGGGTCAGCGGGTTGATGCCTTGCGCGACGCCATCGGGGTTCACGTGCACGATCAGGTCCAGGCCGAGGTCTTCGACCATGCGGTCGCGGAACGCGTACATTTCCTTGAACTTCCACCGGGTGTCGACGTGCATCACCGGGAACGGCAGTTTGCCCGGGAAGAATGCCTTGCGCGCAAGGTGCAGCATCACGGCGGAGTCTTTACCGACGGAGTACAGCATCACCGGGTTATCGAACTCGGCGGCGACCTCGCGGATGATGTGGATGCTTTCGGCCTCCAGCTGTTTCAGATGCGTCAGTTTGTCGACCATGGCTACTCACGAAAACGATCTTATGGACGGCCAGCGGGCCGTGTTCGAGCGGGGAATCCTAGCACAGCGACCTCTTCTAATCAGGACGCTGGCTAGATCGAAAGGGTATATGAATATACCTGCCTGTTCGGGCGCCGAGGACCATTGTGGGAGCGAGCCTGCTCGCGATTGCGGTGTATCGGTCACATCGATGTCGCATGTGATGCAGCCATCGCAGGCAAGCCGGACTCGCTCCCACAGTGGATGGGCGGTGATTTCAGATTGGATTCGGGCAATCGATGAAGATGTGCTCAACGGCAAATCGTCGCGCCAGGTAATCACCCAACGCCTGAACGCCGTAGCGCTCGGTGGCGTGGTGACCGGCGGCGATGAAGCTGATGTCGTTTTCCCGGGCGCTGTGGAAGGTTTGCTCGGAGGCCTCGCCGCTGAGGTAAAGATCGACGCCGGCCAGCACCGCCTGGTCGATGTAACCCTGACCGCCACCGGTGCACCAGCCAACGCGGCGAATCATCTCGCTGCCTTCAATCAGCAGCGGTTCGCGACCCATGACTTCCTGCACACGACGGGCGAAATCCCGCGGCGTCATCGGTTCGCTCAACGAGCCGACCAGGCCGACCACCTTGAGGTTGTCCGGGTCCAGCGGGCCTTCGACCGTGATGTCGAGCTGTCGCGCCAGCTGCACGTTGTTGCCGACGTCCGGGTGCAGGTCCAGCGGCAAGTGATAGGACAGCAGGCTGATGTCGTGCTTGAGCAGGGTTTTCAACCGACGCTGCTTCATGCCGGTGATGCACGGGTTCTCGCCCTTCCAGAAATAGCCATGATGCACCAGCACCAGATCGGCCTGCGCTTCGACGGCGGCGTCCAGCAACGCCTGGCTGGCAGTGACGCCACTGACGATGCGCATCACCTGTGGCCGGCCTTCGACCTGCAAGCCGTTGGGGCAGTAATCGGCAATCCGGGCACTGTTAAGGTAACGGTCGGCTTCTTCGACCAGGGTGCTCAAGGCGACGGCCATAAAAGACTCCTAAATATCCCGTTCAGAGGCGAGCTGCGCCTCGTATAATGCGCGACATTATGGGCGGTCTCATACCGCCTGCAACCTCTCAGGACGTGCTTAATGCTCAAGGCGCTGCGTTTTTCCGGCTGGCCGTTGTTGGCCGGCGTGCTTATCGCTCTGTTGATCATCCAGCGTTACCCGCAGTGGGTCGGGCTTCCGAGCCTCGACGTCAACCTGCAGCAAGCCCCGCAAACCACCACGATGCAGCAAGGTCCGGTGTCCTATGCCGACGCGGTCACCACCGCCGCGCCGTCGGTGGTGAACCTGTACACCACCAAAGTCATCAACAAACCGAACCATCCGCTGTTCGAAGATCCGCAGTTCCGCCGTTTCTTCGGCGACAACTCGCCCAAGCAGAAGCGCATGGAGTCGAGCCTCGGTTCGGGCGTGATCATGAGCCCGGAAGGTTATTTGTTGACCAACAACCACGTCACCAGCGGTGCCGACCAGATTGTGGTCGCGCTCAAGGATGGTCGTGAAACCCTGGCCCGCGTCATCGGCAGCGACCCGGAAACCGACCTCGCGGTCCTGAAGATCGACTTGAAGAATCTTCCGTCGATCACCGTCGGCCGCTCCGACAACATCCGCATCGGCGACGTCGCCCTGGCCATCGGCAACCCGTTCGGCGTCGGCCAGACCGTAACCATGGGCATCATCAGCGCCACCGGGCGTAACCAGTTGGGCCTGAACAACTACGAAGATTTCATTCAGACCGACGCCGCGATCAACCCCGGCAACTCCGGCGGTGCACTGGTGGACGCCAATGGCAACCTGACCGGCATCAATACGGCGATCTTCTCCAAATCCGGCGGCTCGCAAGGCATCGGTTTTGCGATCCCGGTGAAACTGGCGATGGAAGTGATGAAGTCGATCATCGAACACGGTCAGGTGATTCGCGGTTGGCTGGGTATCGAAGTGCAACCGTTGTCGCAGGAACTGGCGGAGTCGTTTGGCCTGTCGGGACGCCCGGGTATTGTGGTTGCGGGGATTTTCCGTGACGGTCCGGCGCAGAAAGCGGGCCTGCAACTCGGTGACGTGATTCTCAGCATCGACGGCGAACCGGCCGGCGATGGTCGTCGTTCGATGAACCAGGTGGCGCGTATCAAACCGACCGACAAGGTCACGATTCAGGTGATGCGTAACGGCAAAGAGCTGAAGCTCACCGCTGAAATCGGCCTGCGCCCGCCACCGGCGCCGGTCAAAGAGAAAGAAGAAAACTGACATCCGCCCGAGAATCTCGGGCTAATGGAAGACATTCTCATTAGGCATGTTATATTGTTTCAATTACTCAATTGGAACAACATAACATGTCGTCTCGAACAATGGCTTCCGTGGCAAGTCTTGCCCTTGGCCTGCTGGGAGATCCGGTCTTCGCCGAAGAGCCCGGCACTCTCGAACTGGACGCCATCAGCGTCACCTCCGACTATGAATCGCCTACCGGCCCGGTCCAGGGCTACCGCGCTACGCGATCCTCCAGCGCGACCAAAACCGACACCGCAATCCGCGATATCCCGCAATCCATCAGCGTCATTCCCGTCAGTGTGCTCAACGACCTGGGCAGCAACAGCGTCGAGCGCGCCCTGGATTTTGCCGGCGGCGTCTCGAAGCAGAACAACTTCGGCGGCCTGACGCTTTACGAATACAGCGTGCGCGGCTTCACCACATCGGAGTTCTACAAGGACGGCTTCAGCGCCAACCGTGGCTATCCGAGCACACCGGACGCGGCCAACATCGAGCGCATTGAAGTACTCAAGGGCCCCGCTGCCAGTCTCTATGGACGCGGCGATCCTGGCGGCACGGTGAACATCGTCACCAAAAAACCGCAGCCCGAAGCCTTCACTACCCTGCAAACCAGCGCCGGCAGTTGGGACCGCTATCGCACCGCCCTCGACGTCAATACACCGCTGGACAACGACGCTAACGTGCTGTCCCGGATCAATCTGGCGGTCGAAGACAACCACAGCTTCCGTGACCATATCGACAGCCAGCGCGTGTTCGTCGCGCCCTCCTTCAGCTGGCAATTGAACCCGGACACCAGCCTTCTGGTGGAGAGCGAATTCGTGCGTCACAGCTCTACGTTCGATCGCGGCATCGTCGCGCCGAACAATAAATGGAGTGGCGTTTCTCGTTCGACCTTTCTTGGCGAACCCAATGACGGCAACATCGACAACCACAACAACCTGCTGCAGGCCACGCTCGAACATCATCTCAATGACCGTTGGAAACTGCGCCTGGCCAGCCATTACAAGGAAGGCAAACTCTGGGGCTACGCCTCCGAAAACCGCCCGTTGAATGCCGACGGCCACACCGTCAACCGACGCTACCGCGAGCGCGATACCAATTGGCACGACAGCATCACCCAACTTGAATTGCGTGGTCTGTTCGACCTCGGCAGCTGGCAGCACGAACTGCTGATTGGCACCGAGTACGAAAACTTCCGCAAGAACGAACGGGTCACGACCATTGCCGGCGGCCCCTACGCCATCGACATTTATCAGCCCATCTACGGTCAGCCGAAACCCAACGGCGCGCGCTCCGGCACGGACCTTTTTGAACACGTCGAAAGCCGGGCGCTGAACCTGCAGGATCAGATTGTCTTCACCGACAAACTGCGCGGCATGCTCGGTGCTCGTTTCGAACACTTTGAGCAACGCATCGACGATCACAGCCGCGGCGCCACCAGCCGCCAGAGCCACGATGCGTTGACCCAGCGAGCCGGCCTGCTTTATCAACTGACACCCGAAGTCGGGCTGTTCGCCAACGCCTCCACCTCGTTCAAACCGAACAACGGCCTGGACGCCGGTGGCAAATCCTTCGACCCGGAAGAAGGTGTCGGTTACGAAGTCGGGATCAAGAGCGAACTGTTCGACGACCGCTTGAGCACCACCCTCGCCGCCTTCCATATCGAAAAGGAAAACGTCCTCGCACTCGACCCGGCCACCGACACCAGCCGCGCCATGGGCAAGGCCCGCAGCCAGGGATTCGACCTGCAAGTCACCGGGCAATTGACCGACGCCGTGCGGGTGATCGGAGCCTTCGCTTACATCGACGCCGAGGTCACTCAAGGCGACAAGGTGATTCCTACCGGCAGCCGCATCCTCGGCGTCGCCAAGCACAGCGGCAGTCTGCTGGGCGTTTATGAATTTCAGGATGGCCGTTTACGAGGCTCGGACGTCGGCGCGGCGTTCACTTACGTCGGCGATCGCTCGGGCGAATCCGGTAGCGATTTCGAGCTACCGGCTTACCACACCATCGACCTGTTGGCCCATTACAAGGCCAGCGAAAACGTCACTGTCGGCCTGAACCTGAACAACCTGTTCGACGAGAAATACTACGAGCGCTCGTACAGCAATTACTGGGTCAACCCCGGCGAGCCGCGCAATTTCACCGTCAGCCTCACCCTCAATCTGTAAAAGGAAGTGCCCATGCAACACCTCAAACCTCTCGCACTGCTCGGCCTGCTATTTGCCACCCAAGTCTCGGCCCATGGCCTCTGGACCGAACAGCGTCGCGGCAACATCGAAGTGATTTACGGCCATGGTGCCGAAGACAACGCCTTCAAGGCGCAGAAAATCAGCGGTGCCTGGGCCTATGACGCCAACGGCAAAATGATCCCGGTGACCGTGCAACGCTTGGCCGATCACGCCCGTCTGCAACCGCTGAAGCCTCCCGCCGTGATGGCGGTGGCGCTGGACAACGGCATGTGGTCGCAGACCGCGGATAAAAAATGGATCAACGAAGGACGCAGCAAAGTGCCGGGGGCGATCGAGTCGACGCAGACGTTCAAATACAGCCTGGCGATTTATCAGCCAGGAGCGAAGTTGCCGAAGCTTGATCAGATGAAACTGCTGATTCTGCCGGAGGTCGATCCGCTGACGGTCGGGCCGGGCAAGTTGCTGCCCGTACGAGTGCTACTCGATGGGAAACCGGCGGCGGGGGTGAAGTTGATTGGCGACTATCGAAGTGCACCGAACACGTTGAGCACCGAGACGGATAAGGACGGCCGCGCGCAGGTGGTAGTGCGAAATGAGGGGTTGAATGTGATTTCGGCGCAAATGGAGATTGTGCTGAAGGACAATCCGGATGTGGCGACGCGCGGGGTGTTTAGTTCGTTGACGTTCCTGGGCGAACCGCATCACGAATGATGAATGAGCTATTTCCAAAAGTTCTAATCAACTGTCATTTCTGACAGTAGTCCCCCAATAGGAACGAGATTAACTTTGCCAGGACAGAGTTTCCAGCACGGCCACTCTGCTAAAAGCAGTTAACTCATTGAGAGATCCAACATGAATCCAGAAAAACAGGAAAACTTACAACAAGTCGGCGAATTCGTCGTAAACATTCAAGGCAACCCGACCTCAGTGACGTTCACCGATGTTCAGCGCCATCCTTTTCCTGAGGACAACGGAGGTTATTTAAGAGGCATTCGGGGTAATGAAGCAGGTATCTGGATCGGGTACGCAAAGGAAGCTCAACCACAAACAACAGAAACCTATCATTACCCGGCTGACTTCCAAAACAAACCATACGTTACGTGGGTTTTCGATAATGCAGGGGAGCGCCATTACGTAGAAACAGGGAAAGTTACAGTTAGTTTCTCACGCAATCTAGAGGCCACGGGTTCATTTGAACTCATCGATAAGAACGGTAAAAATTACACTGGAACATTCGCTATTCGTTGGCAAAAATGATCTGTCACATCACATGATGATATTTGTGGGAGCGTGTGAAGGGCAAGCCACGCTCCCACAAAATGGTGTTGATTTAAAGGTCGCCGAGGCCGTCGATCAGTGCCTGATTCTGTTCAGGTGTACCGATGGAGATCCGCAAGAACTGTGCAATTCGCTCCTGCTTGAAGTGCCGGACGATCACACCTTGCTCGCGCAACTTCGCCGCCAGCCCGGCCGCATCGTGCTTCGGATGCCGCGCGAAAATGAAGTTAGCCGCTGACGGCAGCACTTCAAAGCCCTTCCCTTCCAGTTGCGCAACGACCCACTCGCGATGCTCGATGACCAACCGGCAGGTCTTGTCGAAGTACTCGCGATCCTCGAACGCCGCCGCAGCTCCGACATTCGCCAGGCGATCCAGCGGATAGGAGTTGAAGCTGTTCTTGATCCGCTCCAGCGCCTCGATCAAATCCGGATGCCCCACCGCCAGACCGACCCGCAGGCCAGCCAGCGAGCGAGACTTGGACAGGGTCTGAGTCACCAGCAGGTTTGGATAACGGTCCACCAAGGTGATCGCCGTCTCGCCGCCAAAGTCGATGTAAGCCTCATCAACCACCACGACCGAATCCGGGCTGGCTTTGAGGATTTGCTCCACAGCGTCCAGCGCCAACAGGCAACCGGTCGGCGCGTTCGGGTTCGGGAAGATGATCCCGCCGTTCGGTTTGGCGTAGTCCGCCGGGTTGATCTGGAATTGTTCGTCCAGCGGCACCGCGTCGAACTGGATGCCATACAACCCGCAGTAGACCGGATAGAAGCTGTAGCTGATGTCAGGGAACAGCACCGCTTTGTCGTGTTGCAGCAAGCCGTGGAAGATGTGCGCCAGTACTTCGTCCGAACCGTTGCCGAGGAACACCTGATTGGCTTGCACGCCGTAATACGTCGCCACGGCGTTTTTCAGCAGATCGCTATTAGGGTCCGGGTAAAGGCGCAAGTTGTCGTTCAGTTCGGTTTGCATCGCCGCCAAGGCTTTTGGCGATGGGCCGTACGGGTTTTCGTTGGTGTTGAGCTTTACCAGTTTCGCCAGTTTCGGCTGCTCACCCGGCACGTAAGGCACCAGATCCTTGACGAACGAGCTCCAGAATTTACTCATCTTCAGTTCCCCTTTTGCTCGTCAACGATGCGGTATTCGGCGCTGCGGGCGTGGGCGGTCAACGACTCGCCACGGGCCAGCACGGAAGCGGTTTTGCCCAGTTCGGACGCACCCTGCTCGGAGCAGAAGATGATCGATGAGCGTTTCTGGAAGTCGTACACACCCAGCGGTGAGGAAAAGCGCGCAGTGCCAGACGTCGGCAAAACGTGGTTCGGACCTGCGCAGTAATCGCCCAGGGCTTCGGAGGTGTGGCGCCCCATGAAGATCGCACCCGCGTGACGGATCAGCGGCAGCCAGGCTTGCGGATCGGCGACCGACAACTCCAGGTGCTCCGGCGCAATGCGGTTGGCCACTTCGATGGCTTGCTCCATGTCGCGAACCTTGATCAGCGCGCCACGGCCGTTGATCGAGGTTTCGATGATCTCGGCGCGTTCCATGGTCGGCAGCAGTTTAGCGATGCTGGCGGCGACCTTGTCGAGGAACTCGGCGTCCGGGCTGACCAGAATCGCCTGGGCGTCTTCGTCGTGCTCGGCCTGGGAGAACAGGTCCATGGCGATCCAGTCCGGATCGGTGTGGCCATCGCAGACCACGAGGATTTCCGACGGACCGGCGATCATGTCGATGCCAACCTGGCCGAATACGTGGCGCTTGGCGGTGGCGACATAGATGTTGCCCGGGCCGACCACTTTATCGACTTTCGGCACGCTTTCGGTGCCGTAGGCCAGGGCGGCCACCGCTTGGGCGCCGCCAATGGTGAAGACGCGGTCGACGCCGGCGATGCAGGCTGCGGCCAGCACCAATTCGTTGATTTCACCGCGCGGAGTCGGCACCACCATGACCACTTCGGTCACACCGGCGACCTTGGCCGGAATCGCGTTCATCAGTACGGAGGACGGGTACGACGCCTTGCCGCCTGGCACGTACAGGCCGGCGCGGTCCAGCGGCGTGACCTTCTGGCCGAGCACCGTACCGTCGGCTTCGGTGTAGCTCCAGGAATCCTGCTTCTGTTTTTCGTGGTAGCTGCGCACGCGGGACGCAGCTTTTTCCAAGGCTTCGCGCTGGGGCACGGTGATCCGGGTCAGGGCCAGTTCCAGGCGTTCGCGCGGCAGGATCAGGTCCGCCATGGACGCAACGTCGAGGCCGTCGAACTGCCGGGTGAAGTCCACCAGCGCCGCATCGCCACGCTCGCGCACGGCTTTGATGATGTCCAGCACGCGCTGATTGACCGAGTCGTCAGACACACTTTCCCAGCTCAGCAGATGATCCAGATGATGCGCGAAATCCGGGTCAGCAGCGTTGAGTCGGCGAATTGCAGTCGGTGCGGTCATAGCGAGAGCCTCATAGGAATGGCAAAAAACTCAGGCGCCCGAAGCTAACATTCGATCCGCTTGGGCACCTGAGAATTCTGGCTATGAGGCGGATAGACGGCGCGACTTAACGTCGCGCAGGTGAATCAGCCGCGGTGTCGAGACTCCACTGCCTTGCGCAGGGTGTCGATCAACGCCTGGATACGGGCGTGCTGCATTTTCATCGAAGCTTTGTTGACGATCAGCCGGGAGCTGATGTCGGCAATGAAATCCTGGGGCTCCAGGCCATTGGCACGCAAGGTGTTACCGGTGTCGACCACGTCGATGATCTTGTCTGCCAGACCGATCAGCGGCGCCAGTTCCATCGAGCCGTAAAGCTTGATGATGTCGACCTGACGGCCCTGCTCGGCGTAGTAACGCTTGGCGACGTTGACGAACTTGGTCGCAACGCGCAGGCGGCCCTTGGGCTCGACATCGCCGACACGGCCGGCGGTCATCAGCTTGCACAAGGCAATTCGCAGGTCCAGAGGCTCGTACAAACCCTGGCCGCCATATTCCATCAGCACATCTTTACCGGCGACGCCCAGGTCCGCGGCACCATGCTCGACATAAGTCGGCACATCGGTGGCGCGCACGATCAACAGACGCACGTCGGCCTGAGTCGTGGGGATGATCAGCTTGCGGCTCTTGTCCGGATTCTCGGTCGGCACGATGCCCGCTTCAGCCAGAAGCGGCAGGGTGTCGTCAAGGATGCGGCCCTTGGACAGTGCGATGGTCAACATGGGAAACGTCAGTCCTTATCAAGGTACGTGCCCGGTCACAATTGGCGCCAGACACAGATCGAGGCCATTACAGCCTCGATTTGAAACAAATCAGTAACAGCAGACACCCTACTGTGACGAGGGAGCTTGCTCCCGCTGGACTGCGTAGCAGTCCCATTTTTCGGGCCGCTTCGCGCCCAACGGGAGCAAGCTCCCTCGCCACAATGACAGTGTTCGCAGCCCCGGGGAACTAGCCCGGAACGCGGCGGATCTTGGCGCCGAGCATCTGCAGTTTCTCTTCGATGCACTCGTAACCACGGTCGATGTGGTAGATGCGGTCGATCAGAGTGTCGCCTTCCGCGATCAGTGCCGAGATCACCAGGCTGGCCGAAGCACGCAGGTCGGTGGCCATTACTGGCGCGCCTTTGAGCTTTTCGGTGCCGGTGACGATGGCCGTGTTGCCTTCGACCTGGATCTTGGCGCCCATGCGGTGCAGTTCGTAAACGTGCATGAAGCGGTTTTCGAAAATCGTCTCGATCACGGCACCGGTGCCTTCGGCAATGGCGTTGAGGGAGATGAACTGCGCCTGCATGTCAGTCGGGAATGCCGGGTAAGGAGCGGTCCGCACGTTGACGGCTTTTGGCCGCTTGCCGTGCATGTTCAGCTCGATCCAGTCTTCGCCGCAGGTGATTTCCGCGCCCGATTCCTTGAGTTTCTCAAGGACGGCTTCGAGGATGGTCGGATCAGTGTCCTTGACCTTCACACGGCCGCCGGTCACGGCTGCCGCCACCAGGTAGGTGCCGGTTTCGATACGGTCAGGCATCACTTTGTAAGTGGTCGGGTGCAGACGCTCAACGCCATCGATGGTGATGGTGTCGGTGCCGGCGCCAGTGATCTTGGCACCCATGGCGATCAGGAAGTTCGCCAGGTCGATGACTTCAGGTTCGCGAGCGGCGTTCTGCAACACGCTGCGGCCCTTGGCCAGAGCGGCGGCCATCATGATGTTCTCGGTACCGGTTACGCTGACGGTATCGAAGAAGAAGTGCGCACCGCGCAGGCCGCCTTCTGGCGCCTTGGCCTTGATGTAGCCGCCTTCGACGTCGATGACCGCGCCCATGGCTTCGAGACCACGGATGTGCAGGTCAACCGGACGCGAACCGATGGCGCAACCGCCAGGCAGTGCAACTTCGGCTTCACCGAATCGGGCAACCATCGGGCCCAGCACCAGGATCGACGCACGCATGGTTTTCACCAGTTCGTACGGTGCGATCAGGGTCTTGATGGTACGCGGATCGATTTCAACGCTGAGCTTCTCGTCGATCACCGGCTCGATGCCCATGCGACCGAACAGCTCGATCATCGTGGTGATGTCGTGCAGGTGCGGCAGGTTGGCAACGGTTACCGGGCCATCGCACAGCAGGGTTGCAGCCAGGATCGGCAGGGCAGAGTTCTTTGCCCCGGAGATACGGATTTCGCCATCAAGACGAACGCCGCCAGTAATAATCAATTTATCCATAAGAATCTCGACGCCCTTGGGCTCAGGTGCGCTCGGCCCAGGCCGCGCTGCTGAAAAATTTCATAGTGACCGCATGGATGCTGCCATCGGTGATCCATGGGTTCAAATGGGCATAGATCTGCTGCTGACGCTTCACCGGGCTCAACGCCGCCAGTTCATCGCTAATCACGTTCAGCTGGAAATTGCAGCCTTCGCCCTCAACTTCTACCAACGTTCCGGGCAGCTTTCCTTCAAGGAAGCTCTTCACTTCTACGGCCTGCATGCTCAACCTCAATCGGCGCCCTGTGCGCGCGGGTCGGACATCATACAAAAAAGCCCCGCGCCTGCGAACCCCGCGATGCAGGACTCTGACGGGGGGCTTCTTTATAGATGCTGGTTAGGGATGCGCCAACAGCTCGGTCAATTCGCTGACCTGAGCGATTTCGCGCATGTCTTCTGGCATCCCGCGAATGCTCAGCGCCTTGCCGGCCGCCTGTGCATCGCGCATGAAGCACAGCAGCAGGGACAAGCCTACGCTGCTGGACTTCAACACTGCCGAACAATCGACCACCACTTCGGCAGCCGTGCTGGAGTTGATCAACGCCTGCCCCTGCTTGCGCAAGCCGGGGCCGGTGCGGTAATCCAGCATGCCACTGAGTCGCAGCTCGCCGGTTTCGCTCATGCGAATGGCCGACACACTCATTGGGCTTGCTTCTCTGGAGCTTGAGTCTTACTGGCTTCCTTGGCCTTGGCGACTTCCCCGGCCCAACCGTTGATGGTCTTGTCCAGGTCATTGCCATTGCGCTGCATCGCATCTGCGAACTGATCGCGGAACAGCTTGCCGATGTTGATGCCGTTGATGATCACGTTGCGCAGCTTCCACTCGCCATTGATCTTCTCGAGCGTGTACGACACAGGATAGATCGAGCCGTTGGTGCCTTTGACTGTCATGGCAACGCTGGTACGGTCTCCGGACTCATCCTTGGCAGGATCGACGGTGATGCCCTGGTTGTTGTACTCGAGCAAGGCATTGCCATAGAACTGGAACAGGCCCTTTTTGAAGTTTTCTTCAAAGGTCTTCATCTGCGCCGGCGTGGCTTTGCGTGAGTATTTGACCGTCATGATGCTTTTGGAAATGCCCTCGGCATCCACGACCGGTCCGACAATGGTGTTCAGCGCCGTGTAGAAGTCTTGCGGGTCCTGCTTGTACTTCTCTTTGTTCGCCGCCAGATCGGCGAGCAGCCGATCAGTGGTGTCTTTCACGATATCGTGCGCTGAAGGCGCCGCCACGGCGTTAGCCATCAGCGGCAGGGCCGCGAGTAATACCAACAGGCCACGTCGCAAGGTAGAGATCATTCAAAAGCTCCTCATTTGGCGTCTTTGCTAACGGTATTGAGCAGAAATTTACCGATCAGGTCCTCGAGCACCAGCGACGACTGGGTGTCGTGAATGGTTCCACCATCCTTGAGCAAGCCTTCTTCGCCGCCCACGCTGATACCGATGTACTTCTCGCCCAACAGGCCAGCAGTCAGGATAGATGCAGTGGAGTCATTCGGCAGGTTATCTACGCGCTTCTCCAGCTGCATGGTCACTCGACCGGTGAAACTGTCGCGGTCCAGATCGATCGCAGTGACCTTGCCGATGGTCACACCGGCCATGGTCACTTTAGCTCTGACCGTCAAACCGGCGATATTGTCGAAATAGGCATAAAGTTTATAAGTATCGGTGGTGGCACTCGGGGACAGGCCACTGACCCGCAACGCTAGCAACAGCAAAGCCAGGATGCCAGCCAGCAAGAAAAGGCCGACACCGATTTCCAGGGTGCGGTTTTGCATCAGAAATCTCCAAACATCAAGGCGGTCAGAATAAAGTCCAGGCCGAGTACAGCCAAAGAGGCATACACCACGGTCTTGGTAGTGGCACGACTGATCCCCTCGGAAGTGGGCTCGCAGTCATAGCCTTGGAATACGGCGATCCAGGTCACGACGAAGGCGAAGACGATGCTTTTGATGATGCCGTTGAGCACATCGTCAGTGAACGTCACGCTGTTCTGCATGTTGGACCAGTAGGAACCTTCATAGACACCCAGCCAGTCGACGGCCACCCATGAACCGCCCCAGATGCCCACCACGCTGAAAATCATCGCCAGCACCGGCAGGGAAATGAAGCCGGCCCACAGGCGTGGGGCAATGATGTACTTGAGCGGGTCGACACCAATCATTTCCAGACTGGACAACTGTTCGGTGGACTTCATATTGCCGATTTCGGCGGTCAGCGCCGAACCCGCGCGCCCGGCAAACAGCAATGCCGTGACCACCGGGCCGAGTTCACGCAACAGCGTCAGTGCAACCATCTGCCCGACTGCCTGCTCCGAACCGTAGCTGGACAGAATGTTGAAGCCTTGCAGCGCCAGCACCATGCCGATGAACACCCCGGAGACCACAATGATCACCAGGGACATCACGCCCACCGAATGCAGCTGCTTGATCAGCAGGCCAAACCCGCCGCCGATACCACCACGGCCGAGCAAGGCATGAAACAGGAAAATCGCCGAACGCCCGAATACCGCCAGCACATCGATGCCGCCGTGGCCGAATCGCCGCACGCGTTCTAATAGTGAAATCTTGCGCATCAACGCTTCCCCAGGAGATCTGCGCGGTAATCCGTCGCTGGAAAGTGGTATGCAACCGGACCGTCGGGCTCGCCGGTCATGAATTGACGAATCCGCGGTTCCTGCGAGTTCATCAGTTCCTCGGGAGTGCCCTGCCCCAGGACTTGCCCCTCGCCCACCACATAGATGTAGTCGGCAATGCTGGCGGTCTCGGCCAGATCATGGGAAACCACAATGCTGGTGATGCCCAGCGCATCGTTGAGCAAACGGATCAGGCGCACCAACACGCCCATGGCGATAGGGTCCTGGCCGACAAAGGGTTCGTCATACATGAGGATCTGCGGATCGAGGGCAATCGCCCGCGCCAGCGCGACACGGCGTTTCATGCCACCGGACAGTTCGTCGGGCATCAGGTCGATGGCGCCACGCAAACCCACGGCCTGCAATTTGAGCAGGACGATGTCACGGATCATTTCTTCCGGCAGCTCGGTATGAACGCGCAGGGGAAAGGCGACGTTCTCGAAGACATCGAGGTCGGTAAACAGCGCGCCGCTCTGGAAGAGCACGCCCATGTGCTTGCGCGCATCGAAAAGATCGCTGCGCGACAGCTTTGGCAGGTTCTGGCCGTTGACCCAGACTTCGCCCTTGGTAGGACGCAACTGTGCGCCCATCAGACGCAACAGCGTGGTTTTGCCACACCCGGAAGGCCCCATGATGCCGGTGACCTTGCCGCGCGGGATACGGATATCGACGTTATTGAAAATGCTGCGCGCACCGCGCTTGAAGGACAGTCCCTTCAGCTCGACCGCGTAGGCGTTATCGGCACTCATCTAAACTCCTTGCGATGCAGCCTCACACTCGGACGCCTGGCTTTCTGACGAAAGCACATACCTCCCCGGGCAGGCCGAACTGGCGGCGAACTATATCACTGCAAAGGCCAAGCGCCCAAGGCCCAAGCCGGCCCATGTTCAGCAACATGACAGGCAAAAAGCCTTGTCCGGAGGGGATTAGGTAACAGGGAATGACAAAGCGTGACGAACTTGCGTGAGGGTTTTGATCATTACCGCTATAATCGCCGCCTTTTCATCAGGCTATACGATTTCTGACATGAGCCAATCCAGCGACCTGATTCAATCAGCACAACGCACCATCCGCCTCGAACTGGAAGCCGTACAAGGCTTGCTGCCCCATATCGACGCAGATTTCGTACGCGCTTGCGAGATGATTCTGGAGAGCAAAGGCCGCGTGGTCGTGGTCGGCATGGGCAAATCGGGGCACATCGGCAACAAGATTGCCGCGACCCTGGCCAGCACCGGCACCACGGCGTTTTTCGTGCACCCGGCCGAGGCCAGCCACGGCGACATGGGCATGATCACGCGCGACGACATCATCCTGGCCCTGTCGAACTCCGGCTCCACCAATGAAATCGTCACCCTGCTGCCCCTGATCAAGCGTCTGGGCATCAAGTTGATCAGCGTGACCGGCAACCCGGACTCGGCCCTTGCCAAGGCTGCCGAGGTCAATCTCAACGTTCACGTCGAGCATGAAGCCTGCCCGCTGAACCTGGCACCGACCTCGTCGACCACCGCCGCGCTGGTCATGGGCGATGCCCTGGCCGTTGCGCTGCTGGAAGCCCGCGGCTTTACCGCTGAAGACTTCGCCTTTTCCCACCCGGGCGGCGCCCTGGGCCGACGCCTGCTGCTGAAAGTCGAAAACGTCATGCACGCCGGCCAGGAGCTGCCGCAGGTCCAGCGCGGCACGCTGCTCAAGGATGCGCTGATGGAAATGACCCGCAAGGGCCTGGGCATGACCGTGATCCTGGAAGCCGATGGCAAACTGGCCGGAATCTTCACTGACGGTGATTTGCGCCGTACGCTGGACCGCAGCATCGACATTCACAGCGCCACCATCGACCAGGTCATGACCGCGCACGGCAAAACCGCTCGCGCCGAGATGCTCGCCGCCGAAGCCCTGAAAATCATGGAAGACCACAAGATCAACGCACTGGTCGTGGTCGACAGCGAAGACCGCCCGGTCGGCGCCCTGAACATGCACGACTTGCTGCGTGCGGGAGTAATGTAATGAGCACGGACCTGCTGCAACGCGGCAAACAGATCAAACTGGCGGTATTCGACGTCGATGGCGTGCTGACCGACGGGCGGCTGTACTTCCTCGAAGACGGCAGTGAGTTCAAGACGTTCAACACGCTCGACGGCCAAGGCATCAAGATGCTGATGGCAGCCGGCGTGCAGACCGCTATCATCAGCGGCCGCAAGACCCCGGTGGTCGAACGGCGGGCGAAGAACCTCGGCATTCCGCACCTTTACCAGGGTCGTGAAGACAAGCTGGTGGTGCTCGACGAGCTTCTTGCCCAACTCAACCTAAGCTATGAACAGGTCGCCTACCTGGGCGACGACTTGCCGGACCTGCCGGTGATTCGCCGCGTCGGCTTGGGCATGGCGGTAGCAAACGCTGCCAGTTTCGTGCGTGAACACGCCCATGGCATCACCCAGGCCCGTGGTGGCGAGGGTGCCGCTCGCGAATTCTGTGAATTGATCCTGCGCGCCCAGGGCCGCCTCGATGCGGCCAACGCCGCGTACCTGTGAGCCCAATATGCTGAGTAAAAAGATTCGTAACATCCTGATGTTCGGTTGCATCGCGGCGCTGTTCGCCGCGGTCGGCTACTGGAACATCAGCCCGGAACGCTTCCTCGACAAGCCAGTGGCCAAGGTCGATGAAAGTGCGATCGACTATTACGCCCTCAACGCCCACAGCGTGCAGTACCTGCCGGACGGCAAATTGCAGTACGAAATGACGTCCGACAAGGTCGAACACCTGAAAGTGAGCGAGGTGACGTTGCTGACCAACCCCGACCTGAACATGTTTCGTGGTACGCAGTTCCCCTGGCACGTCCAGAGTGAGCGCGGCGAAGTCAACCCGGACGGCACGCAGGTCGAGCTGATTGACTCGGTCCGCATCACGCGTTTCGACGAGAAAAACCGCAAAACCCTGATTACCACCACCCGTATGACTGTGTTCCCCAAGGAGCAATATGCGCAGACCGATCAACCCGTTAGAATCGACGGCGCTGGCGGTGTATCGACAGGCAACGGAATGAAAGCGTACTTGAAAGAAAGCAGGATACACCTGCTATCGAACGTAAGAGGACAGTATGAGGCTCGTTAAAACTCTCCCTATTTTGCTCAGTCTGGGCGCAGCACTGGGAAGCGTGAGCGCCTGGGCTCTGCCGAACGATCAAGAGCAGCCTATCCGCATTCAGGCCGACGACGCCCAACTGGACGACAAGAATGGCGTTGCCACCTATAAGGGTGACGTGATCATTACTCAGGGTTCGATGAAGGTCACCGGCAATACCGTGACCATCACTCGCACCTCGGCTGGCGACATTGACGTGGTGACTTCGGTGGGCAACCTCGCCTACTTCGAGCAGCTGCAGACCGCTGGCGACACCAAACCTGTACAAGGTTGGGGTGTAACTATCCAGTACCACGCCTCGCAAAACCGCGTCGTGCTGATCGACAAGGCAAAAGTTGTCGACAAGGACAACAACGTCACCCAAGGCGAAAAAATCGTCTACGACACTGAGAAAAAGCTTGCGAGCGCCGGGCGTGCTACGGGCAGCAAGGTCACCGAGGCGCGTCCGCGCATCGACATGGTGATCCAGCCGAAGCCGAAAAACGACACGAAAAAGGCGCAGTAATGGCAACTCTGAAAGCTCAGCATCTGGCCAAGAGCTACAAGAGCCGCCAGGTCGTGCGTGACGTCAGCCTGTCCATCGACAGCGGTCAGATCGTCGGCCTGCTGGGTCCTAACGGCGCCGGCAAGACCACCTGCTTCTACATGATTGTTGGCCTGGTGCAGGCCGACCAGGGTCGCGTACTGATCGACGACCTGGACGTCAGCCACCAGCCGATGCACGGTCGTGCGAAAGCCGGTATCGGCTATCTTCCGCAAGAAGCGTCGATCTTCCGCAAACTGTCGGTGGCCGATAACATCATGGCTATCCTCGAGACCCGCAAGGAACTCGACAAGGCTGATCGCCGTAAGGAACTGGAAAGCCTGCTGCAGGAATTCCACATCAGCCACATCCGCGACAACCTCGGCATGAGCCTGTCCGGTGGTGAGCGTCGCCGCGTTGAAATCGCCCGCGCCCTGGCCACCAGCCCGAAATTCATCCTGCTCGACGAACCTTTCGCCGGTGTGGACCCGATTTCGGTGGGCGACATCAAACAGATCATCTACCACCTCAAGGCCAAGGGCATTGGCGTGCTGATCACTGACCACAACGTCCGTGAAACCCTGGATATCTGCGAAACCGCCTACATCGTCAACGATGGACAGCTGATCGCCGAAGGTGACTCCGCCACCATCCTGGCCAACGAACTGGTCAAGGAAGTGTATCTGGGCCACGAGTTCCGCCTTTAAGCACCAAGGTGTCTGGCTGATTGTCCAAGCGCTTGTATCGATAAAAAATCAACATTTTTTTATTGTTACAGCGCTCTAGGCAAACACTGCAGTTTCGGGCATATAATTTGCTTATGTTTGGCGCTCCGGCGCCCTGTAGTGGATGGCGCATGTGCGCCGGCGAATAAGGTGTTAAGCCCCTGCCATGAAACCATCGCTAGTCTTGAGAATGGGCCAGCAGCTGACGATGACACCGCAGCTGCAACAGGCCATCCGCCTGCTCCAATTGTCGACCCTGGACCTGCAACAGGAAATCCAGGAGGCCCTGGAGTCCAATCCGATGCTCGAACGCCAGGAAGAAGGCGACGACTTCGATAACGCCGACCCCTTGGCCGACAAAGCCGAACAGCTCCCCAACGCCGATGTTTCGGAACCCTCCTACCAGGAAACCGCACCCACGGTGGATAACCTTGAGGAAGGTGACTGGAACGAGCGCATTCCCAACGAACTGCCCGTCGACACTGCATGGGAAGACGTCTACCAGACCAGCGCCAGCAGCCTGCCAAGCAACGATGACGACGAGTGGGACTTCACCACCCGCACATCGGCCGGCGAAAGCCTGCAAAGCCATCTGCTGTGGCAACTGAACCTGGCGCCGATGTCCGACACCGATCGCCTGATCGCTGTAACCCTGATCGACTGCATCAACAATCAGGGCTACCTGGACGAAACCCTCGAGGAAATTCTCGAAGCCTTCGATCCGGAACTGGACATCGAACTGGACGAAATCGAAGCCGTCCTGCACCGCATCCAGCAATTCGAACCGGCCGGCATCGGCGCCCGCAACCTGGGCGAATGCCTGCTGCTGCAACTGCGCCAGCTGCCCGCCAAGACGCCTTGGCTGGCAGAGGCCAAGCGTCTGGTCAGCGACTACATCGACCTGCTCGGCAGCCGCGACTACAGCCAGTTGATGCGCCGCATGAAGCTCAAGGAAGATGAACTGCGCCAGGTGATCGAGCTGGTACAGAGTCTCAACCCGCGTCCGGGCTCGCAAATCGAGTCCAGTGAAGCCGAGTACGTTGTCCCTGACGTGATCGTGCGCAAGGACAACGAGCGCTGGCTGGTCGAGCTGAACCAGGAATCGGTACCACGCCTGCGGGTCAACGCCCAATACGCCGGTTTTGTGCGCCGCGCCGACACCAGCGCCGACAACACCTTCATGCGTAATCAGTTGCAAGAGGCCCGCTGGTTCATCAAGAGCCTGCAAAGCCGCAACGAAACCCTGATGAAAGTGGCCACCCAGATCGTCGAGCATCAGCGCGGCTTCCTGGAATACGGCGACGAAGCGATGAAACCGCTGGTGCTGCATGACATCGCCGAAGCGGTGGGCATGCACGAATCGACGATTTCCCGGGTGACCACACAGAAATTCATGCATACCCCTCGGGGCATATATGAACTGAAATACTTTTTCTCCAGCCACGTCAGCACCTCCGAAGGCGGTGAATGCTCGTCCACGGCGATCCGCGCGATCATCAAAAAACTGGTTGCCGCGGAAAATCAGAAAAAGCCGTTGAGTGACAGCAAGATCGCTGGTTTACTGGAGGCACAAGGCATTCAGGTGGCTCGCCGCACCGTCGCCAAGTACCGCGAATCTCTCGGGATCGCGCCTTCGAGCGAACGCAAGCGGTTGATGTAGGGCCACGCCACAGCGTTCCAGTGGTAGATCATCTGATCTACCGCTTTATGCACTGGCAACGAAGGAGAAGCTGTATGCAAGTCAACATCAGTGGACACCAACTGGAAGTGACCGAACCTCTTCGCACCTACATCGGCGAAAAACTCGAACGATTGGAGCGACATTTCGACAAGATCACCAACGTGCAGGTCACGATGACGGTCGAAAAGCTGAAGCAGAAAATCGAAGCCACGCTGCATATTCCCGGGAATGAAGTGGTCGCCAACGCGGAACATACTGATATGTACGCGGCGATCGACGCACTCACCGACAAGCTCGATAAACAACTCAAAAAGCATAAGGAAAAGACCCAGAGCCTCCTCCAGGGCGCGACCGGTCGTTAACACCCCCAACCCATGATCCGACTTGAAAGCATCCTGACCCCCGGCCGTTCCCTCGTGAACGTGCCGGGCGGCAGCAAAAAGAAAGCCCTCGAGCAAATTGCCAACCTTATCCATAAAGAAGTTCCGGATCTGGAGATGCAAGATGTCTTCGAGGCTCTGATCGCTCGTGAAAAACTCGGCTCGACCGGTTTTGGCAACGGCATCGCCATTCCCCACTGTCGCCTGAAAGGTTGTACATCGCCTGTCAGTGCACTGATGCACCTCGACGCCCCCATCGATTTCGACGCCATCGACGGCGCTCCGGTTGACCTGCTGTTCGTATTGCTGGTCCCGGAAGCGGCCACCGATGCGCACCTGGAACTGCTCCGCCAGATCGCCAGCATGCTCGATCGCAAGGAAGTGCGCGAAAAACTGCGCAGCGCCCCGAGCAATGAAGCCTTGTATCAGGTTGTCCTGGACGAGCAAAACGGGCACTAATCATGCGCTTGATCATCGTCAGTGGCCGCTCCGGCTCAGGTAAAAGTACCGTACTCGATGTTCTCGAGGACAACGGCTACTACTGCATCGACAACCTGCCCGCCGGCCTGCTGCCGGAACTGGCCGAACGCGCACTGATTCATACCGAACTGGCACAACCGCTGGTCGCCGTGTCCATCGACGCGCGCAACTTGCCGAGTCACCTGTCGAGATTTCCGGAGTTGCTGGAAGAGGTACGCAGTCGGCACATCAAATGCGATGTGTTGTATCTCGATGCCGATGAGGAAACCCTGCTCAAGCGTTTCTCTGAAACTCGCCGCCGTCACCCGCTGAGCACCGCCAATCGCTCGCTGGCCGAAGCGATTCAGGACGAAACCAACTTGCTGGGGCCGATCGCCGACCTGGCCGACCTCAAGATCAATACGACCAACCTGAACCTGTATCAGCTACGCGATACCATCAAGTTGCGCCTGCTGAACCAGCCAGATAACGGCACTGCGTTCCTGGTGGAGTCTTTCGGATTCAAGCGAGGCATGCCGGTCGACGCGGACCTGGTGTTCGACGTGCGCTGCCTGCCTAATCCTTACTGGAAGCCGGAATTGCGCGAACAGTCCGGGCTTGATCAACCGGTGGCCGAGTACCTGGCAGCACAACCGGATGTCGAGGAGATGTTCCAGGACATCTCCGCCTACTTGCTCAAATGGCTACCGCGCTTTGCTGCCAGCAACCGCGCTTATGTCACCATTGCCATTGGCTGCACCGGCGGGCATCACCGCTCCGTCTACCTGACCGAACGTCTGGGCCAGGTCCTGCAACAATCCCTGAAGAACGTCCAGGTTCGCCACCGCGACCTCAGCTAAAGGATTCACATCGCGATGCCTGCTCGGGAAATAGAAATCATCAATAAGCTGGGCCTGCATGCCCGCGCTTCGGCAAAATTCGTTGGTGTCGCTGGCCAGTTCAAGGATTGTACGATCAGAGTAGGACGCACACCGGAGTCAACGGTCGATGGCAAAAGCATCATGGCGATGATGATGCTTGCGGCTGGCAAGGGCACCAAAATCCATCTGAGCACGGAAGGCGAGCAAGAGCAGGAAGCAATGGATGCACTGGTTGCATTGATCAACAACTTCTTCGACGAAGGCGAGTAAACGTCAAAAGATCGCAGCCTCGTTTCACTCGACAGCTCCTACAGAATTCGCATAGACCTGCAGGAGCTGTCGAGTGAAACGAGGCTGCGATCTTTTGATCATGTTTCAAGCCAGCGCCGTATCCATGACCATCATCAAACAAAACCCGATCAACAATCCAAGGCTCGCCAGCTTGTCGTGACCATTGCGTCGCGATTCGGGAATGACTTCATGGGTCACGACCAGCAGCATCGCCCCGGCCGCCAGTGCCAACCCCAACGGCAGCAACAATTCGGCCAGGCTCACCAGCCACGCGCACAACAAGGCGAAGACCGGCTCGACCAAACCTGATGCCGCACCGATCAGGAAAGCCTTGACCCGCGACATCCCCGCCCCTGCCAATACCAGCGCAATTACCAACCCTTCCGGCACATCCTGCAACGCGATACCCATGGCCAGGCTGTCAGCATCGGGCATCCCACCACCGGCTGAAACTCCGACCGCCATGCCTTCAGGAATGTTGTGAGCAATGATGGCAAACACAAACAACCAGATCCGTGGCGGGATGACCGGCCGTTCCAGCGTTCCGACGAGCATTTCCGGCGAGGTGCCAGAGACCTTCCGGTCGACCTGAAACAGCCCGAACGCGCCCAGCATGATGCCGAAGCTGATCAGGCCGCTGGCCGCCCAGGGTGTCAGCCCAAGGCTTTCAGCGGCGGAGATACCCGGGACGATCAGCGAAAACGCTGTCGCGGCCAGCATCACCCCGGCACCGAAACCGAGCAGCGTATCGCTGACCGCCTGCGGCATCCGCCGAATCACCAACACCGGCACCGCGCCCAACGCTGTGCCCAGGGCGCAAATCGCCCCGCCCTGCAGTGCGCGCAACAGTTTGGGTTCGAGATCGAGCCACGCCAGTCCATGGGCGACCAACAACGTCATGCCCGCCAGCAGCAACAGCGATCCCAACGCGTAACGAAACATTCGTCCGCTTCCGATCGCCAGTGTTTCAGTGCCCATAGTCAGCCTTGGATTGTTTTTATAGAGGACTTAAACCAGCGCAGCCTGATACCGCGCAGCGACTTCGGGCCAATTGATGACGTTGTAGAACGCGTTGATGTATTCCGGACGGCGGTTCTGATATTGCAGGTAATACGCGTGTTCCCAGACATCGAGGCCGAGGATCGGCGTGTTGCCATTCATCAACGGACTGTCCTGATTACCGCTGCTTTCCACGATCAGGGTCTTCTGCGGCGTGACACTCAGCCAGGCCCAGCCACTGCCAAAGCGGGTCAGCGCGGCTTTGGTGAACGCTTCCTTGAAACTCTCCAGACCACCCAGTTGCTCGTCAATCGCCTTGGCCAGCGCACCTTCGGGTTTGCCGCCGCCGTGAGGCGCCATCACCTCCCAGAACAGCGAATGGTTGGCGTGGCCGCCGCCCTGATTGATCACCGCCGCCCGGAGCTTTTCCGGCAGCTGCTGAACGCTGCCGACCAGTTTTTCCACCGACCACTCGGCGAATTCGGTGCCTTCGACCGCTGCGTTGAGATTATTGATGTAGGTCTGATGGTGCTTGGTGTAGTGGATCTCCATGGTCTGCGCATCGATATGAGGTTCCAGGGCATCGTAAGCGTAAGGCAAGGCAGGCAGGGTAAAAGCCATTTCAATGGACTCCATGATGTAGAGGCGCGGGCGATGCGGTATCGGTGTGCAGCAAGCGATGTGTGCGCGGATATTCACCGTGTTCGCTGATGAAATTCAGCAGCTCGACATAGGTTTTGCTGCTTTGACGCAACGCAGCTTCACGCAGGGCCGGGGCCAGGCGCGAGTCCTGTATGGTTTGCAACAACCGCTGGTGGATCGCGCACAAATATTCGGCGCTCTCCTCAGGCTGGTTCAGACGTAGATGCAGGTCTGCCAGGTTGTGATGGGAAATCACGCAGGCCGCCACCGCTTCGTCGGCATCTGCCCAGCGCTCGAACAACACCTGGGCCAGAGCCAGGGCCTGCAAGTAAGCCTCGCGGGCATCGACCAATTCGCCCAGCATGAAATGGCGATTGGCCCTTTCGATCGTGCGTTTCCAGTGCTCCATGGTGAGCCTCCAAAGCGGTAGCGGTGATTACACGCCGCCTGCGGTGAGCTTCTCTGGGTTGAGTAATTCTTCCAGTTGGCTGCGCGTCAGGTCGGTGTATTCCAGGGCGACATCAATCACCGGCCGGCCCTGCTGATAGGCCTTCTTGGCGATTTCAGCGGCTTTCTGGTAACCAATGATCGGGTTGAGTGCGGTTACCAGAATCGGATTGCGCGACAGCGCCTCCTTGATCCGCGCCTCGTTGACCTTGAAGCTGGCGATGGCCTTCTCGCCCAGCAGATGACTGGCGTTGGCCAGCAACTCGATGCTGCTCAGCAGGTTCTGGGCGATGATCGGCAGCATCACGTTCAATTCAAAATTGCCCGACTGACCAGCGATGGTGATGACCGTGTCATTACCGATCACCTGTGCTGCGACCATCGCGGTAGCTTCCGGGATCACCGGGTTGACCTTGCCGGGCATGATCGACGAGCCCGGCTGCAAGGCTTCGAGTTCGATTTCGCCGAGGCCGGCCAGCGGACCGGAGTTCATCCAGCGCAGGTCGTTGGCGATTTTCATCAAGGACACCGCTGTTACTTTGAGCTGGCCGGAGACCGCCACCGCGGTGTCCTGGGAGCCGATCAGCGCAAACAGGTCCTTGCCCGGCGTGAATTGAACATGGGTCAGCTCACTCAGCTGTTGGCTGAAGCGCGCAGCGAATTGCGGATGCGCGTTGATCCCGGTGCCCACCGCCGTGCCGCCCTGAGCCAGGGATTGCAGGCTCGGCAGCAGGTCCTGCAAATGGCCGATGTTGGCCTTGAGCTGTTGCGCCCAGCCATTGAGCACCTGGCTCATGCGCACCGGCATGGCGTCCATCAGGTGCGTGCGACCGGTTTTGACGTGGTGATGAACCTCTTCGGCCTTGCGTTCGATGACCTGCACCAGACCCACCAGCGCCGGCAGCAGTTGCTCATGCAACGCAAGTGCAGCGCTGACATGGATGGTGGTCGGGATGATGTCGTTGCTGCTTTGGCCGCAATTCACGTGGTCGTTTGGATTTACCGGCTCGCCGAGCAGACGGCTGGCCAGCGTGGCGATCACTTCGTTGGCGTTCATGTTGGAACTGGTGCCGGAACCGGTCTGGAATATGTCCACCGGGAAGTGCTGCATGAAGTCGCCCTGAAGCAGGCCCAGTGACGCATCGACGATGGCTTTGCCCTGGGATTCGCTGATCTGCTTGAGCTCGACGTTGGCACGGGCAGCGGCGGCTTTGGCCAGGATCAGCGAGCGGATGAACTGCACCGGCATCGGCTTGCCGCTGATCGGGAAGTTATCCACCGCGCGCTGGGTCTGTGCGCCATAGAGCGCCTCCACCGGGACCTGAAGCTCGCCCATGCTGTCGCGCTCAATACGTGTCTTGGTCATCAGAAAATCCTTGCACCAGTTCTTTAAGAGGAATCGAGGGCTGCAACTCGCAGGTCGCCAGTTGCCAGGTGTAGCTTTGCCAGCGCTTGAGGCGGCATTTGCACAGAGAGAGGCGTTCGAGTTCGCGCAGCGGGCGCCAGGCCTGGTCCAGGCAGTAGGTCCGCCAGTGCCAGGGCAGCGCGACATCGGCGGCAGTGTCGAGCAACAAACGGAAGGACGTTTCGGCGATAGTCCAGGGAGAAGTAGACGTGCAACACGCCAGATACCGGCCTTCAGCCAGATAATGTTCGATCAGGCGCGGTTCGTCGGGGTCCATCGCGCAACGGATCTGGCGACTCATCCAGCGCCAGCTTTCGAGGTAAGGCTGCTCGTGCAAGGCAGAACTCATGATCCGGGCTCATTCGGTAATGAGATTTATTATTAGATGATAATGAGAACCAAAACAACCCCGAGAAAACACATCAAAATCCATTGTGGGAGCGAGCCTGCTCGCGATGGCGGTCCAATATTCAATATATGTGTTGCCTGACACTCCGCTATCGCGAGCAGGCTCGCTCCTACAGGGGGCCGATGCAGGCGCATAAAAAAGGCGCGCCACCTAATGGGTGGCGCGCCTTTTTGTGGGGCCGAAAGGGTTAGCTGCCCGCGACGGTCATCCGCTCGATCAACACCGAACCGGTGCGAATGTTGCTGCGCAGTTCCAGGTCATTACCGACGGCAACGATCTGCTTGAACATGTCGCGCATGTTCCCGGCGATAGTGACTTCCTGGACCGCGAACTGGATTTCACCGTTCTCGACCCAGTAACCCGCCGCACCACGGGAGTAATCGCCGGTGACCATGTTCAGGCCCTGGCCCATCAGCTCGGTGACCAGCAAACCGCGACCCATGCGGCGCAGCAACGCCGCCTGATCTTCATCGCCATGGGTGACGAACAGGTTGTGCACGCCACCCGCATTGGCGGTGCTCGGCATGCCCAGCTTGCGGCCGGAATAGGTGCCGAGGATGTAGGACACTAACTCGCCTTTTTCGACAAACGGTTTGGCGTAGGTCGCCAGGCCATCACCGTCAAACGCCGAACTGCCCATGGCGCGCATCAAGTGCGGACGCTCATCGATGGTCAGCCATTCCGGGAACAGTTTCTGACCCAGGGTGCCTTCGAGGAACGAAGACTTGCGATACAGGCTGCCGCCAGAAATCGCCGAGAGGAAGCTGCCGAACAAACCACCGGCCAGTTCCGCGGAAAACAGCACCGGCACTTCGCAGGTCGGCACCGGACGCGCGCCCAATCGGCTCGCGGCCCGTTGCGCGGCACGCTGACCGATGCTCACCGGGTCGGCCAGCAAGTTGCCCTGACGGTTCACGTCGTACCAGTAATCGCGCTGCATCTGGCCGTCTGCCTCGGCGATCATCACGCAACTGAGGCTGTGACGGGTCGACGCATAACCGCCGATAAAACCGTGACTGTTGCCGTAGACGCGGCAGCCCTGATGGGTGCTGAGGGTGGTGCCGTCGGCGTTCTTGATCCGGCTGTCGGCAGCAAATGCCGCCGCTTCGCAGGTCAGCGCCTGTTCGATGGCTTGCTCCGGGGTGATGTCCCATTCATGGAACAGGTCGAAATCCTGCAGATCCCTGGCCATCAGCGCGGCATCTGCCAGGCCGGAAGCTTCGTCTTCGGACGTGTGCTTGGCGATGGCTAGCGCGGCGGCGACGGTTTCACGAATCGCCTCAGGACCGCTGGCCGAGGTGCTGGCCGAGCCTTTGCGCTGGCCGACGTACAAGGTGATGCCAAAGCCCTGGTCGCGGTTGAATTCGACGGTTTCGACTTCACGCTGGCGCACCGAGGTGGACAGGCCCTGCTCCAGGGACACCGCCACTTCACAGGCACTGGCACCTTGGCGCTGGGCTTCAGCGATGATCTGCTCGACTTGTTCTTGCAGTGCCGGCAACGCTTGTGGGCCGACGCTTTCAACTGCACTCATGCTGTTCTCCACTCAAATTCTGCTTTCGGCTGGGGCCTTCGAGCGACCGGGCCGGACAAGCGGCCCCCGACTGGTTATCATGGCGGCGTTTCTTTGCGGACGGCCACCATGGTTGATTCTTACGACGACTCCCTCGATACGGGAGAAAAAAGCAAATCCCAGGTTAAACGCGAGCTTCATGCTCTGGTTGACCTCGGCGAGCGCCTTACAACGCTCAAGCCTGACTTGCTGGCAAAACTGCCGTTGACCGACGCTATGCGCCGGGCACTGGCCGATGCGCCCAAGCACACCGCGAATATCGCGCGTAAACGGCACCTTATGTTCATCGGCAAGTTGATGCGCGATCAGGACACTGACGCCATTCTGACTTTGCTCGACCAACTCGATGCCTCCACCCGGCAGTACAACGAACGCTTCCATGGCCTGGAACGCTGGCGCGATCGCTTGATCGCGGGCGACGATGCAGTCCTGGAGAAGTTCGTGCTCGACTACCCGGAGGCTGACCGTCAACAGTTGCGCTCCCTGATCCGTCAGGCCCAGCACGAACTGGCGACCAACAAGCCACCGGCTTCGAGCCGTAAAATCTTCAAGTACATCCGTGAGCTGGACGAGACTCAACGCGGTCTGCGTTAAGTCCCGAATCGGGTGAGTTGCCACGCAACTCGCCCGAAGCTCCATCCATCAAGATCCTGTGCCACCCACAGTGATCGCATCGATTTTCAGCGTTGGCTGGCCGACACCCACCGGCACCGACTGCCCATCCTTGCCACACGTCCCTACTCCGCTGTCCAGCGCCAGGTCATTACCAACCATCGACACCTTGCTCATGGCTTCCGGGCCGTTACCGATCAACGTCGCGCCTTTGACCGGGGCAGTGATTTTGCCGTCTTCGATCAAGTATGCCTCGCTGGTGGAGAACACGAACTTGCCGCTGGTGATGTCCACCTGGCCGCCGCCAAGGTTGGCGCAGTAGATGCCGCGCTTTACCGAGGCGATGATTTCTTCCGGGTCGCTTTCGCCCGCCAGCATGTAGGTGTTGGTCATCCGTGGCATCGGCAGGTGCGCGTAGGATTCGCGACGACCGTTGCCGGTGCGGGCTACGCCCATCAGGCGCGCATTGAGCTTGTCCTGCATGTAGCCTTTGAGTACGCCGTTTTCGATCAGCGTGGTGCACTCGGTCGGAGTACCTTCGTCGTCGACGCTCAGGGAACCGCGACGACCGGCCAAGGTGCCGTCATCGACGATGGTGCACAGCTTGGAGGCAACCATCTCGCCCATCCGCCCGCTATAGGCCGAACTGCCCTTGCGGTTGAAGTCGCCTTCCAGGCCGTGGCCGACCGCTTCGTGCAGCAGCACGCCGGACCAGCCTGAGCCCAGCACCACCGGCAACGTACCGGCCGGCGCGGGAATGGCTTCCAGATTCACCAGCGCCTGACGCAACGCTTCACGGGCATAGCTCATGGCGCGGTCTTCGGCGAGGAAGTAACGGTAATCGGTACGACCGCCGCCACCATGACCGCCGCGCTCGCGGCGACCGTTCTGCTCAACGATCACGCTGACGTTAAAGCGCACCAGCGGCCGCACATCAGCGGCCAGGCTGCCGTCGGTCGAAGCGACAAGAATGCGTTCCCAGACCCCGGCCATGCTCACGGTCACTTGCTGGATACGCGGGTCGAGGGCGCGAGTCGCGACGTCGATACGCTTGAGCAGTTCGACTTTTTCAGCGCGGCTCATCACTTCCAGCGGGTTGTCCGGCCCGTACAACTGGGCGACATCCGCAGTGGTGAAGGCCTGCACCGTGCCGTTCTGCCCGGCGCGGGAGATCGAACGGGCTGCACGGGCCGCTGCACCGAGGGCTTCGAGGGTGATGGCGTTGCTGTAGGCGAAACCGGTTTTTTCACCCGATTGCGCACGCACGCCCACACCCTGGTCGAGGTTGAAGCTGCCTTCCTTGACGATCCCGTCTTCCAGCGCCCAGGACTCGGAAATCTGCCCTTGGAAATACAGGTCCGCGGCATCGATGCCCGGGCCGGCCAGATCGCCGAGTACACCTTGCAGGCTCTCGATCGTTACGCCACCGGGCGCCAGGAGGTGTTCACTGACGGAGGACAACAACTCGCTCATATGTTTACGCCTTAAATTCGTCGTTCCGGGCAGGTCGCTGTGCGCCCTGCGAGAAAAAGCGCCGGTGACTGGACACCGGCATCCGCGCCCTGATGGACGCCTGTTCGCTGCTATCGCGTTCGGCCAGCAGCACGGCTTCGCCTTGATCCTGTTGGGCCAGCACGCGTCCCCACGGGTCGATGATCGCGGCATGGCCCCAGGTTTCCCGCGGCCCCGGATGCGCCCCACCCTGGGCGGCCGCGAGCACATAACACTGGGTCTCGATGGCCCGCGCGCGAATTAGCACATCCCAATGCGCCGCGCCGGTCACCGCGGTAAACGCCGACGGTGCGGTAATCAATTGCGCGCCCGCAGCGCGCAGCTCGCTATACAGCTCCGGGAAGCGCAGGTCGTAACACACCGTCAGGCCGACCCGCCCGACAGGCGTGTCCGCCACCACAACCCCACTGCCATAAGCATAGTCATCGGATTCGCGATAACGCCCGCGATTGTCCGCTACATCCACGTCGAACAGGTGCAGCTTGTCGTAGCGCGCCACCGTCTCGCCTTGATCATCGACCAGCAACGAGCAGGCATGCGCTTTGGACGTCGGATGGTCCACCGGCGGCAACGGCAAAGTGCCGGCCACTATCCATAACTTGAGGGCGCGGGCGGTCTGTTTCAACCATGGCAGGATCGGACCTTCACCCAACGCCTCGGCGCGGCCGATGTCGGCAATGTCGCGACGACCCATGGCGGCGAAGTTTTCCGGGAGCACCGCCAGTTGCGCGCCACCGGCCGCCGCTTCTTCGAGCAGACGCCGGGCCCGGGCCAGGTTGGCCAGCACATCACTCTGGCTGACCATTTGAATCACCGCAAAAGACATGGACCCTCCTTACTTGAAGTCTGTACGCCGAGCTGTGTAGCAGCTGCCGAACGCTGCGTCCGGCTGCGCAGCAGTCGTAAATCCGGTATGCACGGTTTATCTGACGGACCGCAGTGACTGATTTTACGACTGCTGCGCAGCCGAACGTCCGAACGCGGCCCGAGCCTTCGCCAGCTGCTACAGATAGCCTGCTTACGGCCATGCTACTCCATCGGCCCGAGGCGTGGCGTGGTCAAAAAGGCTTGTCGAAGGTGATTTTCGGCTCTTTCCATGGGCCTTTGACTGTGTATTTGACGCTGGCGAACCGTGCCACGCGGTCACCGATCAGCTTGTCGATCAGGAACAGCGCGCCACCAATGGCCGGTGCGCCGACGATCAGCGCGGCAATCGGCAGGTTGTTGGTCACCGGCAACGTCACCAGCAGTTTCGCGTCAACCTGATCGGCCACCAGGTTCAGGGTCCCGTTCAGTTCAATGTTGCTCGACGGGCCGGTCAGCAGGATCGGCTCCTTCGTCACGTAAACCCCGTTGGTCGCGACCAGCAGACCTTTGACCCGGTCATAACTCAAGCCTTTGCCGAACAGGTCGGAGAAGTCCAGGCGCAGACGGCGACCGATGGAGTTGAAGTTGAGCAGGCCGAATACCCGCAGGGCCTGGGCGCTGCCCTCGACTTCCACGAACTGGCCTTTATTCAACGATGCATCGAGGGAGCCGGAGAAACGCTTGGTGGCCAGCCACGCCGGCGAACCCGGCCAGCGACCGTCGACATCCATGTGGAACTCTTCACTGGTGACGCTCGGCGCAAAGCCCCAGCCTTTGAGCACGTCAGCGAGATTCTTGCCGCTGATCCGCCCTTTGTACCAACTGCTGGAGCTGCCGGGTATGCCTTCCCAGCCGCCAGTACCCTGCAACAAAATGCCCTTGAGACCCAGGTCCAGCGTATTGAACGCAATGCCCTTGGCGGTCGGACGGACTTTCAGATACCAGGCGCCGACAAGGTCCTGCCCCTGGAACAGCTGATTGATGGTGATATCCAGCGCGGGAATCTTGGTCGGGTCCACCGTGGCCAGCGGGTCCGGTGAGTTCTCGTCGGCCAGCACTGTCGGGTCCGGTGCCGGCAACCGCACGGTTTGCAGATTGATTGCAATCGGCGCGCCTTTCGCATCGGGAATGCTCGCGCTGCCCTTCACCTGCTGACTGTCGAGTTGCAAGGCCCACGCCGCGGCTTTGCGGTTCAACTGCACCGATGCCTGATCGAGCGTCGTACCGATACCGCTGAGCTTGCCAACCTTGAAGTCCGCGCTGCTGAGCAACTGCTTGGCACTGCCGCCCGGGTCCTGGCCGGCGTACTTGTCCACCAGGTCTTTCCACGGGCCGACGTCCAGTTCCGACAGCACGCCTCGTACTCGCAGGCCTTTGGCGCCGGGCAACACAGCATTGCCGCCGCCCAGGAACAATTCACCGCGACCGTCGGCAAAATTGCCGGACGGCGCCGCAAACGTGAAGTCTGCCAGCTCACCGTAGGTGACCCAGTAGCGCCGCTCCGGTCCCTGCAGGGTCATGCGGAACGTGGTGTCGCGGCCGACATCCGCGGCCATGCCGAACGGCGCCGGCAAATCGATCGCCACACCATTGAGGCTGGAATTGACCATCAACTGGCTGTCGGCGCCATCCAGGCTCAGTTGCAGTTGATAGGGGATCACGCCGGACACCGGCAATGGCTGGGTGACGCTCAGCCAGTCAGTGAGTTTCTTGACCTCGACCTGGCCGGATGCAGTGACGCGAGTCTTGAGGTTGCCCGCGCTGCCATCGGCAAAAATCTGCGCGGTGACCGGTTTATCGAAAGCGCGCGCAGTGATGTTCTGGCCGCTCAAGCCCTTGGCGCTGTCGAAGCGAAAATCACCCTTGAGTTGCGTGAGCTCCAGGGAAGGCTCGGCCAGCTTCAAGCGCGCCTTGGCGGTCTTGAAGTCGACGAGAATCTTCGGCTGCTCGCCTTTGACCAACGGAATATCCAGCTTCAGCTTGCCTTGCAGATCGCCCTCGCCTTCCCATCCGGCAAAGGTTTCAGCGGTGCCGATCGGCGAGGTCTGAAGAATCTTCAGCCCGTCACCCAGCCCGCCGGAGAACCCGCCGTCGAGGAACAGGTGAACGCTTTGCCCTTCCGGCGCATGGGGAATATTGACGTAGATATCGCGTACCTGCGTGTCGAGCAACTGGCCCTTGCTCGCCAGGATGCGCACGCCGCTGTCTTCGACAAACACATCACCGGTGACTTTGCTGACATGCGGCCAGCCCGGCTGGAACGCCAGTTCGGCATCGTGGACCTTGAAGAACAGGCTGATGCTGCGCGCCGTCTCGGCGGCGCCGTGGTTCAGCGAACCTTGATACTGGAAGAAACCCTGGTCTACCGCGCCTTTGAGAATCGCCGTGCGCAGCCATTCGTCCAGCGCCGGGCTGAGCATGGTCGGCAGGTACTTGGCGGTGTAGCGACCGTCGCCATCGACCAGGCCGACCCGCAGGTCCATGTAGTCTTCCTGAGTGTGGTCGAAATGCAGGCGGATCAGGAAGTCACCGGCAATCTTGCCCTCCTCGCCCAGCACCTTCAGGTACGGCGCGATCAGGGTGAAGCCTTCTTTGTCGAGCTTCCAGGTCAGTCGGGCGTTGGCCTGAATGTATTGCCACGGCTTGGCGAAAATCGGGTCCAGGTGCAGGACAAAGTCCTTGCTGTCCATCCGCAGTTCGCCCTGACCGAGGTCACCGCTGATGCTGCCGCTGACATTTCGTGCTGCCGGCGCGCCGTGGTAGGCATCGAAGCCGACCTGATCGAGGTTGGCGGCAAAGCTGAACTTGCTGTCATCGGTGGCATTGGGCCGCAGATCGATCAGCACATTGCGCAGCACACCGGTCACCTTGAGGCGCTCGACCGCCGTAGCAACGCCCTCGGGCAGCGGCCCCAAGGCATTTATCAGCGGGGTCAGCGGTGTGAGGTCGAGGCGGTCGGCTTGCAGGTGCCAGAGTTCTTCCGACGTGTCGGTAGCGGCGGTCTGCCTGAGTTGCAGGTGCGATTCCCAGCGGGTCTCGCCGACGTTCATGGCAAGGGAATCCAGGGTCACCAGCACGCCTTCGGCGCTGCGCTGGAAATAGCCGTTGAGCGCCAGGTTGTTGATCTGGATCGGCTTGCGCTCGGCGTAGGCACCCTTGAGTTGCGGCGCGTTCAAGCGAATCGCGCCGCTTTGCAGTGCGCCCTTGCCCCAATTTACCCAGAGCTCGCCACCGGCCTTGAGTTCGGAGAAATTCCATTGCCGGGTCAGACGCTCGGGCAACCATTTCGACCAGTCGCTTTGCGGCAGGCTCAAGTAGGCCTCGGCTTCGCCGTCCTTCCACTGGCTGGCGCGAATACGCGTGTGAACACTCATGGCCACCGGTTGGCCGTCAGGCAGGGTCAAGCGGGCATCGAGACGCTGACGGGTAACCCCGGTTCTCAAATTCAACCCAACATAGGTCAGGGTCAGCGGCGGGTGATCGAGTGGCTGCAAGGTCACCTGGCTGTCGATGACTGACAGCTGCTGGACCATTTGCATGCGGTTGAGCAACTGCTCCGGATCAAGCGGCTGGTCCTGCTGCACCGGTAACCCTTCCAGCGCCCAATGACCGTCCGCGCCTTCCTTGAGGCTGATCTTCAGGCCATTGAGTTCCAGGTGGGCGATGCGAACGTCGCGAGCCAGCAGGCTTTCCCAGAGGTCCGGCACCGCTCGCACCTGATCCAGGTGCAGGGCATTGGCGCCTTCGCCGACCGTCACGTCGTGGGCAAGCAAAATAGGCGCGAAACCGCTCCAGTTGCCTTCCAGCTTGCCGATTTGCAGCGGCATGCCCAAGGCGGCGCTGGCTTTGGTTTCGACGTCGGCACGGTATTCGGCCACCAGGGGCGTTAGCTCCCGGCCGAGGCTGACGTATAACGCCATCAACACCAGGACCAACGCGCACAGGCCAAGACCCCAGCGGGTCAGTGCGGCCAAAATGCGTGTCAGACGTTCCATGTCAGTTGGCTCCCATAGCGAAAATACTGCAAAAAGCTGAGGCCAGCCGTTCTAGTAGGGGTGAAACACAGCGATTCAGAGCAGCACCACGTCGTATTGTTCCTGGGAATACATGGTTTCCACCTGGAACCGAATGGTGCGTCCGATAAATCCTTCCAGCTCGGCGACATTTCCCGACTCTTCATCGAGCAAACGGTCGACGACTTTCTGGTTCGCCAATACACGATAGCCTTCCGCTTGATAGGCACGCGCCTCGCGGAGGATTTCGCGGAAAATTTCGTAGCAGACCGTTTCCGGCGTCTTCAGCTTGCCGCGGCCCTGACAGCTGCTGCACGGTTCGCACAGTACTTGCTCAAGGCTTTCGCGGGTGCGCTTGCGGGTCATCTGCACCAGGCCCAACTCGGTGATACCGATGATGTTGGTCTTGGCGTGATCGCGTTCCAGCTGCTTCTCCAGCGTACGCAGCACCTGGCGTTGGTGCTCTTCGTCTTCCATGTCGATGAAGTCGATGATGATGATCCCGCCCAGGTTGCGCAGGCGCAGCTGACGGGCGATGGCGGTCGCGGCTTCGAGGTTGGTCTTGAAGATGGTTTCTTCGAGGTTGCGATGGCCGACGAACGCCCCGGTATTGACGTCGATGGTGCTCATGGCTTCCGCCGGATCGACCACCAGATAACCGCCGGACTTGAGCGGCACTTTGCGCTCGAGGGCTTTCTGGATTTCGTCTTCGACGCCGTACAGGTCGAAAATCGGCCGCTCGCCAGGGTAGTGTTCAAGACGATCGGCGATTTCCGGCATCAGTTCGGCGACGAACTGCGTGGTTTTCTGGAAAGTTTCCCGGGAATCGATGCGGATCTTCTCAATCTTCGGGCTCACCAGGTCACGCAAGGTGCGCAGCGCCAGACCGAGGTCTTCGTAGATCACGCTCGGCGCGCTGATGGTTTTGATCTGTTCGTTGATCTGATCCCAGAGGCGGCGCAGGTAGCGGATGTCCATAAGGATTTCATCGGCGCCGGCCCCTTCGGCGGCAGTGCGCAGAATGAAACCGCCCGCCTCTTTGATGCCTTCTTTGGCCACGCAATCGGTGACCACTTGCTTGAGACGTTCGCGCTCGGCTTCGTCTTCAATCTTCAGCGAAATGCCAACGTGGGCCGTACGCGGCATGTACACCAGATAGCGCGACGGAATCGACAGCTGAGTGGTCAGGCGTGCGCCCTTGGAGCCGATCGGGTCCTTGGTGACCTGGACGACCAGGCTCTGACCCTCATGAACCAGCGAGCTGATGCTTTCGACCGTCGGGCCTTCGCGCAGGGAAATTTCCGAGGCATGAATGAACGCGGCGCGGTCCAGACCGATATCGACGAAGGCCGCCTGCATGCCCGGCAATACCCGCACCACCTTGCCTTTATAGATGTTGCCGACGATCCCGCGCTTTTGCGTGCGCTCGACGTGGACCTCTTGCAGGACACCGTTTTCGACCACCGCCACGCGCGATTCCATCGGCGTGATGTTGATCAGGATCTCTTCACTCATGGCAGGGTCTCGTTCAGGCATGTTCACGATAATGGCCGCATCTTGTCAGTACGACGCTCAGCGCGCGTTAAGGGTTTGCCAACAGGGTATGCCGAAATGGCCGAGCAGCTCAGCGGTTTCGCACAGCGGCAATCCGACCACCGCCGAATAACTGCCATTGAGCCCGGCGACAAACACCGCGCCCAGTCCTTGAATGCCATAGCCACCGGCCTTGTCCCGGGGTTCGCCACTGGCCCAGTAGGCCGCCGCTTCATCGCGGGCGATGTTGCGAAAACGCACCAGACTGCGCACTACCCGCGACTCACAACGTTCACCGTCGAGCACCGCGATGGCGGTCAATACTTCGTGTTCCTGACCGGCCAACATCATAAGCATGGCGCACGCATCGGCTTCGTCCACCGGTTTACCGAGAATTTTCCCGTTGAGCACGACTGCGGTGTCGGCGCCCAGCACGCAGAAATCTTCGTCGGACACGACCGTGCAGCGCCCGGCCTCGGCCTTGCCACGCGCGAGGCGCTCGACATAAGCCGACGGGGATTCATCTTTTAAAGGAGTTTCATCGATGTCCGCGCTGATGGCGCAGAACGGCACGCCGATCTGCGTGAGCAGTTCACGCCGACGCGGCGAGCCTGAGGCGAGGTAAAGCTTTCTCATCAAGACATCTCCCTGTTTAGTGCCCTGCCTCACAAGTACTGTTCCTTTTTGGCGGCGTCTGTTGTTGCCATACTGCGTTGCCGCTCCTCGCCATAGCGAGCTATGACTCGTCGCGGCGCCTTGTCTGGCAACAACAGCCACTCGCCAAAAAGGAACGTACTTATGAGGCAAGGCACCGCGGGCAAATGCCTGACCGAATTAATTGATCTTGTAGCGTCGACGCAACCCGCGCAAACCGTAGCTGATCCATGGCCAGAGCAATGCGCTGACCAAGGCCGGCAGTACCAGTGCCAGGGTTGGCTGACGGTTGCCGGTCAGGGCGCTGAGCCATAGTTGAACCAGCTGCGCGAGGCCGAAGATCACCAGGATCACCAGGCTCTGTTGCCACATCGGGAACATGCGCAGGCGCTGTTGCAACGACAGCACGAGGAAGGTGATCAGGCACAGAATCAACGCGTTCTGACCCAGCAACGTGCCGTACAGCACGTCTTCGGCCAGGCCCAGGCACCATGCGGTGACCATGCCGACTTTCTGCGGCAAATACAGCGCCCAGAACGCCAGCAGCAAGGCCAGCCAGAGCGGACGGAGGATTTCCATGAATTGCGGCAATGGCGAAACGCTGAGCAGCAGGCCAATGGCAAACGTCAGCCAGATCATCCAGCCATTTCGGGATGCGGTAGCACCGACCATTATTCTCGTCCCCCAGTGGAAGCCGGCGCGGAGACAGGCGGTTTGGCCGCAGGTTTCACCGCAGCCGGTTGAGTGGCTGGCGGTTTGGTTGCGGCAGGTTGCGATGCGGGCGGCTTGGCGGCTGCGGGATGCGCAGGTTTGGCCGGGGTTGCCACCGGCGCCGGTACCGCCGGTGTCGCCGGAGCGGCAGCAGGCGCAGCGGCAGCGGCTGCGGCGGGTACCACCACGGTCGCAGGCACTGGTTTTGGCACGGTCGCCGGAATGATCGGTCCACCACCGTGCTGATCCAGCGCTTCTTGCGCCTGGGCCGCGTCGTTGGCGCGTTCTTCAGCGGTGCGACCGTCAGTAAACACCAGCAGCAGGTAACGACTGCGGTTCAACGCGGCAGTCGGCACGGCACGCACGATGGCAAACGGCTGGCCGGAATCGTGGATCACTTCCTTGACTGTCGCCACCGGATACCCGGCAGGGAACCGCTGACCAAGGCCCGAACTGACCAGCAGATCGCCTTCCTTGATATCAGCCGTGTCAGCGACGTGACGCAGTTCCAGGCGTTCCGGGTTGCCGGTGCCGCTGGCAATCGCCCGCAGCCCGTTGCGGTTCACCTGCACCGGAATGCTGTGGGTGGTGTCGGTCAATAGCAGCACGCGGGAGGTATACGGCATCAATTCGACAACCTGGCCCATCAGACCGCGAGCATCGAGCACCGGCTGACCGAGGACCACACCGTCGCGCTCACCTTTATTGATGATGATGCGATGGGTGAACGGGTTGGGGTCCATGCCGATCAGCTCGGCCACTTCGACCTTCTCGTTGACCAGCGCAGAGGAATTGAGCAACTCGCGCAACCGAACGTTCTGCTCGGTGAGGGCGGCAAGCTTTTGCATGCGGCCCTGCAACAGCAGGTTTTCGGTCTTGAGTTTTTCGTTCTCGGCGACGAGTTCGGTACGGCTGCCGAATTGGCTGGCCACACCCTGCCATAACCGCTGCGGCAGGTCGGTGATCCAGTAGGACTGCATCAGCACCAGCGACATCTGGCTACGCACTGGCTTGAGCAGTGTGAAGCGGGCATCGACCACCATCAGCGCGACCGATAGCACGACCAGCACCAACAAGCGCACGCCCAGTGAAGGCCCTTTGGTGAAAAGCGGTTTAATAAGCCGCTCCTCCCAGGCAAATGTTTTGTTTATTCATACGGCAGACCGGCCTGGATACAGACTGACAGAAGGTAAACGCAAACAGGCAGCACTGCAAAGTGCCGCCTGCGCGCTCAACAGCATAGAGGCGATCCGGCGACTTATTCGCTGGAAAGCAGATCCATGGTGTGTTTATCCATCATTTCCAATGCACGGCCACCGCCGCGAGCAACGCAGGTCAGCGGGTCTTCGGCAACGATTACCGGCAGACCGGTTTCCTGGGCCAGCAACTTGTCGAGGTCACGCAGCAAGGCGCCACCACCGGTCAGCACCAGGCCACGCTCGGCGATGTCGGAAGCCAGTTCCGGAGGCGACTGTTCCAGTGCGCTTTTCACGGCCTGAACGATGGTGGCCAGGGACTCTTGCAGAGCTTCCAGCACTTCATTGGAGTTCAGGGTGAAGGCACGTGGAACGCCTTCGGCCAGGTTACGGCCACGAACGTCGACTTCACGAACTTCGCCGCCCGGGTAGGCCGTACCGATTTCCTGCTTGATGCGCTCGGCAGTGGATTCGCCGATCAGGCTGCCGTAGTTGCGACGCACGTAAGTGATGATCGCTTCGTCGAAGCGGTCGCCGCCAACCCGTACGGATTCGGCGTAAACCACACCGTTCAGGGAGATCAGCGCGATTTCAGTGGTACCGCCACCGATATCGACGACCATCGAACCGCGAGCTTCTTCAACCGGCAGGCCGGCACCGATCGCAGCAGCCATCGGCTCTTCGATCAGGAACACTTCGCGAGCACCGGCACCAAGGGCCGATTCACGGATGGCGCGACGCTCAACCTGGGTGGATTTGCATGGAACACAGATCAGCACCCGCGGGCTTGGCTGCAGGAAGCTGTTTTCGTGAACCTTGTTGATAAAGTATTGCAGCATCTTTTCGCAGACGCTGAAGTCGGCGATTACGCCGTCCTTCATCGGACGAATGGCAGCAATGTTGCCCGGCGTACGGCCGAGCATGCGCTTCGCCTCGGTGCCGACAGCAACGACACTTTTCTGGTTACCGTGTGTCCGAATAGCCACAACCGATGGCTCATTCAGGACGATACCGCGCTCGCGCACGTAAATAAGGGTGTTGGCAGTGCCCAGGTCAATGGAAAGATCGCTGGAAAACATGCCACGCAGTTTCTTGAACATGGGAAAGGGACCCTAGGCAACGCGTGGGTAAAAAAGTGCGGCAAACTCTAACAACGACAGGGATTTTGGGCAAGGCGCCAATATGTTAAATTGGCCGCTTTTCTGTGCACCAACCCCCACAATCGCGGCCTTATGACCGTAGAAATGCGGTAGTGTTCCGACAATCTAACACACGGATAGCATCCGTTCTGTTTTCCTTCCACTGGAGAATCCCATGACGCTTGAACGCTCCGACGTGGAAAAAATCGCTCATCTGGCCTGTCTGGGCCTCAATGATGCCGATCTTCCACACATCACTTCGGCCCTGAACAGCATTCTGGGACTGGTCGACGAAATGCAGGCGGTCAATACCGACGGTATCGAGCCGCTCGCCCACCCACTGGAAACCAGCCAGCGCCTGCGTGCAGACGTCGTGACCGAGACCAATCATCGCGAGGCCTATCAGTCCATCGCACCAGCGGTCGAAAACGGCCTGTACCTGGTTCCGAAAGTCATCGACTAAAGGGAAAGAGCCTGCAATGCATCAATTGACTCTGGCCGAGATCGCCCGCGGACTCGCCGATAAAAAGTTTTCTTCCGAAGAGCTGACCAAAACCCTGCTGGCGCGTATCGCCCAGCTCGATCCTCAGCTCAACAGCTTCATCAGCCTCACCGAAGACCTGGCGCTCCAGCAGGCGAAAGCCGCCGACGCACGCCGCGCCAATGGTGAGAGCGGCGCCCTGCTCGGCGCGCCGATCGCCCACAAAGACCTGTTCTGCACCCAGGGCATCCGCACCAGTTGCGGCTCGAAGATGCTCGACAACTTTAAAGCACCGTACGATGCCACCGTCGTCGCCAAGCTCGCCGCTGCCGGCGCCGTGACCCTGGGCAAGACCAACATGGACGAATTCGCCATGGGTTCGGCCAACGAGTCGAGCTACTACGGCCCGGTGAAAAACCCGTGGAACCTGGAACACGTGCCGGGCGGTTCGTCGGGCGGTTCGGCTGCGGCCGTTGCCGCTCGTCTGTTGCCAGCGGCCACCGGCACCGATACTGGCGGCTCGATCCGCCAGCCCGCCGCACTGACCAACCTCACTGGTCTGAAACCGACGTACGGTCGTGTTTCGCGCTGGGGCATGATCGCCTACGCATCCAGCCTCGATCAGGGCGGCCCTCTGGCGCGCACCGCCGAAGACTGCGCGATCCTGCTGCAAGGCATGGCCGGTTTCGACAACAAGGACTCCACCAGCATCGACGAGCCTGTGCCTGACTACAGCGCCAGCCTCAACAGCTCGCTGCAAGGCCTGCGCATCGGCGTGCCAAAGGAATACTTCAGCGCCGGTCTCGACCCGCGCATCGCCGAGCTGATCCACAACAGCGTCAAGGAGCTGGAAAAGCTTGGCGCCGTGGTCAAGGAAATCAGCCTGCCGAACATGCAGCACGCGATCCCGGCGTACTACGTGATCGCCCCGGCGGAAGCGTCTTCCAACCTGTCGCGTTTTGACGGCGTGCGTTTCGGCCACCGCTGCGAAGACCCGAAAAACCTTGAAGACTTGTACAAGCGTTCCCGTGGCGAAGGGTTCGGCCCGGAAGTGCAGCGTCGGATCATGGTCGGTGCCTACGCGCTGTCGGCCGGTTACTACGACGCCTACTACCTGAAGGCGCAGAAGATCCGTCGCTTGATCAAGAACGACTTCATGGCAGCCTTTAATGAGGTCGACATCATCCTCGGCCCAACCACGCCGAACCCGGCCTGGAAGCTCGGCGCCAAGAACAGCGACCCGGTCGCTGCCTATCTGGAAGACGTCTACACCATCACCGCCAACCTCGCGGGCCTGCCGGGCTTGTCCATGCCGGCCGGTTTTGTCGATGGTCTGCCGGTCGGCGTGCAGCTGCTCGCCCCGTATTTCCAGGAAGATCGCCTGTTGAACGTTGCCCATCAGTATCAGTTGAACACTGACTGGCACACCCGCACCCCAACCGGCTTCTGAGGAGAAACACATGCAATGGGAAGTCGTGATCGGGCTGGAGATTCATACCCAGCTCACCACCCGGTCGAAAATCTTTTCCGGTAGCTCCACCACGTTCGGTTCCGAGCCGAACACCCAGGCCAGCCTGGTTGACCTCGGCATGCCCGGCGTATTGCCGGTGCTGAACCAGGAAGCAGTGCGCATGGCGGTGATGTTCGGCCTGGCCATCGATGCCGAAATCGGCCAGCACAACGTGTTCGCCCGTAAAAACTATTTCTACCCGGACCTGCCGAAGGGCTACCAGATCAGCCAGATGGAATTGCCGATCGTCGGCAAGGGCCACCTGGACATCGCCATGGAAGACGGCACGATCAAACGTGTCGGCGTCACCCGTGCGCACCTGGAAGAAGACGCCGGTAAAAGCCTGCACGAAGAGTTCAACGGCGCCACCGGCATCGACCTGAACCGTGCCGGCACGCCGCTGCTGGAAATCGTTTCCGAGCCGGACATGCGCAGCGCCAAGGAAGCAGTTGCCTACGTCAAGACCATCCACGCGCTGGTACGTTACCTGGGCATCTGCGACGGTAACATGGCCGAAGGCTCGCTGCGTTGCGACTGCAACGTGTCGATCCGTCCGAAAGGCCAGGTTGAATTCGGCACCCGCTGCGAGATTAAGAACGTCAACTCGTTCCGCTTCATCGAAAAGGCGATCAACAGCGAAGTGCAACGTCAGATCGAACTGATCGAAGACGGCGGCAAAGTGATCCAGCAAACCCGCCTGTACGATCCGAACAAGGACGAAACCCGTCCGATGCGCAGCAAAGAGGAAGCCAACGACTACCGTTACTTCCCCGATCCGGACCTGCTGCCGGTGGTCATCGAGAACTCGTTCCTCGACGAAGTCCGCGCCACCCTGCCGGAATTGCCACCGCAGAAACGCGAGCGCTTCCAGGCGCAGTTCGGCCTGTCGGTATACGACGCCAGCGTCCTGGCCACCAGCCGCGAGCAAGCCGATTACTTCGAGAAAGTCGTGAGCATCGGCGGCGACGCCAAGCTGGCGGCCAACTGGGTCATGGTTGAACTGGGCAGCCTGTTGAACAAGCAGGGCCTGGACATCGACCAGTCGCCAGTCTCGGCCGAGCAACTGGGCGGCATGCTGCTGCGCATCAAGGACAACACCATCTCCGGCAAAATCGCCAAGGTGGTGTTTGAAGCGATGGCCAACGGCGAAGGCAGCGCAGACGAGATCATCGACAAGCGCGGCCTCAAGCAAGTGACCGACAGCGGCGCGATCTCCGCAGTGCTGGACGAAATGCTTGCGGCCAACGCCGAGCAGGTCGAGCAATACCGCGCGGCAGACGAAGCCAAACGCGGCAAGATGTTCGGCTTCTTCGTCGGCCAGGCCATGAAAGCTTCCAAAGGCAAGGCCAACCCGCAACAGGTCAACGAACTGCTGAAAAGCAAGCTCGAAGGCTGATGCGAATGGAGCCAGCCTTCAAATCTGGCTCCACTCCCTGTGGGAGCCAGCCTGCTGGCGATAGCGGTCTGACATTCAACATATCCGTGTCTGACATTCCGCAATCGCCAGCAGGCTGGCTCCCACATTTGTTTTCGGGAAACCTTTGAATGAAGCGTCTGCTCACTGCCTGCGCCCTGCTCACTTTACTGGCCGGTTGCGCCAGCAACGACATCATCGATCCACATGGCTACGACAAGACCGGCATGGCTTCGTATTACGGCGCCAAACACCAAGGTAAACGCACCGCCAGTGGCGAGCGTTTCAACAAGAATTCCCTGACCGCCGCCCATCGCCAGTTGCCGTTCGGCACGCGGGTGAAGGTCACCAATCTGAATAACGACAGGTCCTGCGTGGTGCGTATCAACGACCGCGGGCCGCATACCCGTGGACGCCTGATTGATCTTTCACACGAGGCCGCCGAACAACTGGGTATGCTCCGAAGCGGCACCGCGAAGGTTCGCGTGCAAGCCCTCGACGATTAACAGACGGAGCCCCGACCATTTTCGGACTTGCCGATTTACCCCTGATCAGCGTGATTGAATTGCTCGGCGGCCTGCTGTTGCTGATCGCCGGCGCCGAGCTGATGGTCCGTGGCGCCGTCCGGCTTGCCGCGCGCTTGCAGGTGCGGCCGCTGATCATCGGCCTGACCATCGTCGCCCTGGGCAGCAGCGCGCCGCAAATGGCGGTCAGCCTGCAAGCCACCCTGGCGCAAAACGCCGACATCGCCGTCGGCAGCGTGATCGGCAGCAGCATCTTCAACATCCTCGTCACCCTCGGGCTTTCGGCGCTGATTATTCCGCTGCGGGTGTCGCGACAATTGGTGCGCCTGGACATCCCGCTGATGATCGGTGCCAGCCTGCTGGTGTTTCTATTGGCATGGAATGAAGAGCTGAACCGTGTCGACGGCATGATTCTGCTGGGCGCCCTGGCGCTATATCTGGGCTTGCTGCTGCGCCAGTCGCGGCATTCGACCCGTCCGCCCTCCCATGACGGAACACCCCGGGCACCGTGGTTCAGCAGCGTGCTGATGATCGTCGCCGGACTGGCGATGCTGGTCTACGCCGGGCACTTGTTGCTGGGCGCCGCGGTGGCGGTCGCAACCGATCTGGGGCTGTCGGAGCGGGTCATCGGTCTGACCATCGTCGCCATCAGCACGTCCCTGCCGGAACTGGCCACCTCATTGATCGCCGCGTTGCGCGGTCAACGGGACATTGCCGTGGGCAACGTGATCGGCAGCAACCTGTTCAACCTGTTGGGCGTGCTCGGCCTGACTGCGCTGGTCGCACCTTCGCCGCTGTCGGTCTCGCCCAATGCACTGGATTTCGACTTGCCAGTGATGCTTGGTGTCGCGGTGCTGTGTCTGCCGCTGTTCTACACCGGCTACCGGGTGACCCGCGCCGAAGGCCTGCTGTTTCTGGGTTTGTATCTCGCTTACGGCCTGCACGTGGTGTCGTTCACCACCGGCATGCCCCTGGCCGGCAAGCTTGAACACCTGATGCTATTTTTCGTCCTGCCGGCGCTGGTGGCGTACCTGCTGTTCACGTCGCTGCGCGCCTGGCGTCGCCAACACCACAAGAGGGAAATGCCGTGACCGACAATAAAAAGCCTGGCGTTGAAGTCCGCCGCCAAGTGATGGGCGATGCCTTCGTCGACCGCGCGCTGGGCAATGCCACCGAGTTCACCCAGCCGCTGCAGGATTTCGTCAATGAACATGCGTGGGGCGGCGTGTGGAATCGCGAAGGCCTGCCGCTGAAAACCCGCAGCCTGATCACCCTCGCGGCGCTGACGGCGTTGAAGTGTCCACAGGAGTTGAAAGGCCACGTGCGCGGTGCGTTGAACAATGGCTGCACCGTGGATGAGATCCGCGAAGCGCTGCTGCATTGCGCGGTGTATGCCGGCGTGCCGGCGGCGATCGATGCGTTTCGCGCGGCACAGGAAGTGATTGATACCTACCAAAAGCCGGAGTAAAAGCCAGAATTTTTTGGTGTTAGATAAATAGCTATCGCGAGCAGGCTCGCTCCCACAGGGGAATGCATTCCAAATGTGGGAGCGAGCCTGCTCGCGATGAGGCCCGATAAGTCACCGTAAATTCTGAAGCTAGATCCAGTCCCCCCACTGCAACAAAAAAATCCCGATATTGGTGGTGACAGCCGCCATCAACGTGGTGATGACGATGATCGCCGCCGCCAGTTCATGATTGCCATCGGCCTGACGGGCCATGACAAAACTGGCCGCCGCCGTCGGGCTGCCGAAGTACAGAAACAGAATCCCCAACTCTGCCCCGCGAAAGCCCCAAAGCCACGCGCCGAGGGTTGCCAGCACCGGCAGGCCGATCATCTTCACCAGGCTTGAACTCAGCGCCATCGAGCCGCTCTTGCGCATCGCCGCCAGCGACAACGTGCCACCGATGCAAATCAGCGCCAATGGCAACGTGGTCTGCGCCAGGTACTGACCGGAGGTTTCCAGCCATCCCGGCAGGCTGATCTTGTAATAAGCAAAGGGGGCTGCCGCAAACACGCTGATGATCAGCGGGTTGACCATCACGCTTTTGCAGATGCTCCACGGATCGGATTTGATCACCGGGCTATACACCGCCAGCACGATGGTCGAGAGCGTGTTGTAAAACAGGATCACCAGCGCCGCGAGGATGGCCCCGAGGGAGATCCCGTAATCGCCGTACATGCTCGCCGCCAGCGCGAGGCCGATGACGCCGTTGTTGCCGCGAAAGGCGCCTTGGGTGTAAATCCCCCGGTCTTCACGCGGGCACTTCCAGATCGCCCAGCCCCAGGCGATGGCGAAGCACGCCAGGGTGGCGAGCGAGAAATAGATCAGCAGCGCCGGTTGCAGCGCGGCGTGCAGGTCGGCATGCAGGATGCCCAGAAACAGCAACGCCGGCATGGTGACGTTGAACACCAGGGCCGACGCGGTGTGGATGAAATTGTCGTTGATCCAGTCGATGCGCTTGAGCACCACCCCCAGAAACAGCATGGCAAACACCGGCGCGGTGATGTTCAGGGTTTCGAGGAAGATAGCCAGCATGCCGGGGGGGGAACCTTGAGGGTGGGCGTCGTTAGGTGGCTAATGATAAGCCACTGAGAACTTCGGCGCCTGTTAGATCGCCATCGCCAGCAGGCTGGCTCCCACAGGGGGGCTTCTGTGTGGCACAAACTGCGTGAACACCGAAGATCCCTGTGGGAGCCAGCCTGCTGGCGATGAACGAAAACGCGGTATCAGGTAATCGGCGCCGGGTTGAACAAGGTGATGTCGTTATGCAGCTTATGCTGCTCTGCCCACGTCTGCTTCTTGCCGCTGGCCACGTCCAGGTAGTAGTGGAACAACTCCCAGCCAAGGTCTTCAATCGAAGCCCGCCCGGTGGCAATCCGCCCGGCATCGATGTCGATCAGGTCCGGCCAGCGCTGCGCCAGTTCCGTCCGGGTCGACACTTTCACTACGGGCGCCATCGCCAAACCATACGGCGTGCCGCGCCCGGTGGTGAACACGTGCAGGTTCATCCCCGCCGCCAACTGCAACGTCCCGCAGACAAAATCACTGGCCGGGGTTGCGCAGAAAATCAGCCCTTTGCGCTTGAAGCGCTCACCAGGGCCAAGCACCCCGTTGATCGCGCTGCTGCCGGATTTGACGATCGACCCGAGGGACTTCTCGACAATGTTCGACAACCCGCCCTTCTTGTTGCCCGGAGTGGTGTTGGCGCTGCGGTCCGCTTCGCCCTTGGCCAGGTAGCGGTCGTACCAATCCATTTCCCGCACCAGTTCCTGAGCAACTTCCTCAGTCTCCGCGCGGGAGGTCAGCAGATAAATCGCATCACGCACTTCGGTAACTTCGGAAAACATCACCGTCGCGCCAGCCCGCAATAACAGGTCCGAGGCATAGCCCAGCGCCGGGTTGGCGGTGATGCCGGAAAACGCATCGCTGCCGCCGCACTGCATGCCGAGAATCAGCTCGGACGCCGGCACGGTTTCCCGGCGACGCTGGTCGAGCTTCTTCAAACGGGTCTCGGCCAGCGCCATGATCTGCTCGATCATCTCGGTGAAACCGTGACTCGAATCCTGCAAGCGGTACAACCACGGATCGCTCAAATCCACCGAACTGTCGTTCTCGTGCATCACCTGTCCGGCCTGCAATTTCTCGCAGCCCAGACTGATGACCAAGGCTTCGCCACCCAGGTTCGGGTTGCGCGCCAGATTACGCACAGTGCGGATCGGGATGTACGCATCGGTGGCGGTAATCGCCACGCCACAGCCGTAGCTGTGGGTCAACGCCACCACGTCATCGACGTTCGGGTAAAGCGGCAGCAACTCGTCCTTGATGCGCTTGACCGCATGGTCCAGCACGCCGGTGACGCACTGAACGGTCGTGGTAATCCCCAGAATGTTGCGCGTGCCGACGGTGCCGTCGGCGTTGCGATATCCCTCGAACGTGAAGCCTTCCAGCGGTGCCTGCGCCGCCGGCACTTCGGTAGACAGCGGCAAGCTGTCCAGCGGTGGCGCGGTGGGCATGCGCAGTTGATCTTCCTTGACCCAGCTGCCGCGCGGAATCGGCTGCAACGCGTAGCCAATGGTCTGGCCGTAACGAATCACCTGGCCGCCCTCGGGAATGTCTTCGAGGGTGACTTTATGGCTCTGCGGCACGAAGTCCACCGTCACCAAGCCATCGGGAAACTCGGTGCCGGCCGGGACGCCCTGGTCATTGACCACGATCACGACGTTGTCCCGCTCGTGCAAGCGGATGTAGCGCGGCGAGTCGGAATGTTCAATCAACTGCATGACGCCGCTCCTCAGGAATGCGCTTGAGACAATTTGTTGTTGGTTTCAGGGCCGCTGACGGGCGGCTCTTTAAGCACCACACGCTTGATCGGACCAACGATCACCAGGTAGCTGAACACCGCGACCAGTGCGTTGCAACCGACAAACACCAGCGCCCATTTGAACGAACCGGTGGAGCTGATGATGTAGCCGATCACGATTGGAGTGGTGATCGAAGCGATGTTGCCGAAGGTGTTGAACAAGCCACCGCTGAGACCGGCGATCTGTTTTGGCGAGGTGTCGGACACCACGGCCCAACCCAACGCACCCACGCCTTTGCCGAAGAATGCGAGGGCCATGAAGCCGACGACCATCCATTCAACATCGACATAGTTGCACGCCACAATGCTGCTGGAGACCAGCAAGCCCGCGATGATCGGCGCCTTGCGAGCGAAGGTCAGGGAATGGCCTTTGCGCAGCAGGTAATCGGAAATCACCCCGCCGAGCACCCCGCCGATGAAGCCGCAGATCGCGGGTAACGAGGCAATGAAACCGGCCTTGAGGATGGTCATGCCGCGTTCTTGTACGAGGTACACCGGGAACCAGGTGAGGAAGAAGTAAGTGATGCCGTTGATGCAGTACTGGCCCAGATACACGCCGAGCATCATGCGGTTGGTCAGCAACTGGCGGATGTAGTCCCACTTCGGACCGTCAGCCTTGGTGCCTTTGCCTTTGTCCTGGTCCATGTCGACCATGCCGCCGTTGTCGGCGATGTGCTTGAACTCGGCGTCGTTGATCATCGGGTGCTGGCGCGGGCTGTAAATCACTTTCAGCCAGATCCCCGAGAAAATGATGCCGATCACGCCCATGACGATGAACACGTGCTGCCAGCCGAAGCTGTAGACGATCCAGCCCATCAGCGGTGCAAACAACACGGTGGCGAAGTATTGCGCCGAGTTGAAGATCGCCGAGGCCGTACCGCGTTCAGCTGTCGGGAACCAGGCCGCGACAATGCGTGCGTTGCCGGGGAAGGATGGCGCTTCGGCCAGGCCCACCAGGAAGCGCAGCATGAACAGCGCAACCACCGCCGTGGACATGCCGAACTCACCGACATAACCCTGCAGCACAGTGAACAGCGACCAGGTGAAGATGCTCAGTGCGTAGATTTTTTTCGAGCCAAAACGGTCCAGCAGCCAGCCACCGGGAATTTGCCCGGCCACGTAGGCCCAACCGAATGCAGAGAAGATGTAACCGAGGGTGACCGCGTCAATGCCGAGGTCTTTTTGCAGGCTGGAGCCCGCGATGGCGATAGTGGCCCGGTCGGCGTAGTTGATCGTGGTCACCAGGAAAAGCATGAGCAGAATCAAATAGCGGACGTGAGTCGGCTTGGTCGCTTGCATGTAGATGTACTCCCACTGATTATTTTTATGCGGGTAATAACGATGTTGTTTTTGTGGGAGCTGGCCTGCCAGCGATGCGGACACCTCGGTGTGTCAGTCACACCGCGGTGATGCCATCGCTGGCAGGCCAGCTCCCACAGGTATTGCGGTGTATCAGGAGCCGATGTAGGAGGTTTTCACCACGGTGTAGAACTCTTGCGCATAGCGACCTTGCTCACGTGATCCATAGGATGAACCTTTACGCCCTCCGAATGGAACGTGGTAATCCACGCCCGCCGTCGGCAGGTTGACCATCACCATCCCGGCCTGGGAGTGGCGCTTGAAGTGGTTGGCGTACTTCAGCGACGTGGTGGCGATGCCCGCCGACAGACCGAATTCCGTGTCGTTGGCCATGGCCAGCGCGGCGTCGTAATCGGCGACGCGAACGATGTTGGCCACCGGGCCGAAAATCTCTTCGCGGCTGATGCGCATCGCGGCTTCGCTGTCGGCAAACAGGGTGGGCGCGAGGTAGTAGCCTTCGGTGTCGCAAGTCACCAAGCCGCCGCCGCTGACCAGACGCGCACCTTCGGACTGGCCGATGTCGATGTACTTCAAATCCTGTTCAAGCTGGGCTTGCGAAACGACCGGACCGATGTCGGTGCCGGTTTTCAACGCGTGACCGACCTTGATCGACTTCATGCGCTCGGCCATGGCTTCGACGAACTTGTCGTGGATGCCGGCGGTGACGATGAAGCGGCTCGACGCCGTGCAACGCTGACCGGTGGAGTAGAACGCGCTCTGTACCGACAGCTCGACCGCTTGTTTAAGGTCGGCGTCGTCGAGAATGATCTGCGGGTTCTTGCCACCCATTTCCAGCTGAACCTTGGCCTGACGCGAGACGCAGCTGACCGCGATTTGACGACCGACACCGACCGAACCGGTGAAGCTGATGCCGTCGACTTTCGGGCTCTGCACCAGCGCATCACCCACCACACGACCGCTGCCCATCACCAGGTTGAACACACCGGCCGGGAAGCCCGCGCGGGAGATGATTTCGGCCAATGCCCAAGCGCAACCCGGCACCAGATCGGCCGGTTTCAGCACGACGCAGTTGCCATAGGCCAGGGCCGGGGCGATTTTCCACGAAGGGATCGCGATCGGGAAGTTCCACGGTGTGATCAGGCCAATTACGCCTAATGCTTCGCGAGTGACTTCGACGTTCACACCCGGTCGCACCGACGGCAGGTAGTCGCCGGACAGGCGCAGGCATTCACCGGCGAAAAATTTGAAAATGTTGCCGGCGCGGGTCACTTCGCCGATGGCTTCGGGCAGGGTCTTGCCCTCTTCCCGAGCGAGCAAGGTGCCGAGTTCTTCGCGACGGGCGAGGATTTCGGTACCGACTTTATCCAGCGAATCGTGGCGAGCCTGAATGCCCGAAGTGGACCAGGCCGGGAACGCGGCGCGCGCGGCGTCGATGGCGGCGTGGACTTGAGCGAGGTCAGCCTTGGCGTAGTCGCCGATGGTATCGGTCAGTTCGGACGGGTTGATGTTGGCGCAGTAATCACTGCCCGCGACCCATTCACCGTTGATGTAGTTATCGAAACGCTTTGTATCTGCCACGGGGGAGATCTCCTCACGCAAAAAGCCGCTGATTACTCAGCGGCCTTATTAATCGGGTGTGTTATTGCGCACCTTGCTTGTCGATCAGCGCGGCCAGAGCTTCGTACTCTTCTGGCAGCAGATCGGTCAGCGGCGCACGCACAGGACCTGCGTCATAGCCGGCAATTTTTGCCCCGGCCTTGACGATGCTCACCGCGTAACCGGCTTTGCGATTACGGATGTCCAGGTACGGCAGGAAGAAGTCGTCGATGATCTTGCCGACGGTGGCGTGATCTTCGCGGGCAATGGCGTGGTAGAAATCCATCGCGGTTTTCGGGATGAAGTTGAACACCGCCGAGGAGTAGACCGGTACGCCCAGCGCCTTATAAGCCGCGGCGTAGACTTCGGCGGTCGGTAAGCCGCCCAGGTAGCTGAAACGATCGCCGAGGCGGCGACGGATCGACACCATCAACTCGATATCGCCCAGACCATCCTTGTAGCCGATCAGGTTCGGGCAGCGCTCGGCCAGGCGTTCCAGCAACGGAGCGGTCAGGCGGCAGACGTTGCGGTTGTAAACCACCACACCGATTTTCACCGATTTGCACACGGCTTCAACGTGGGCGGCAACGCCGTCCTGGCTGGCTTCGGTCAGGTAGTGCGGCAGCAGCAACAGGCCTTTGGCACCCAGACGCTCGGCTTCCTGTGCGTATTCGATGGCTTGACGGGTCGAACCGCCCACGCCGGCCAGGATCGGCACGCTGGTTTCGCAGGTGTCGACGGCGGTCTTGATGATTTCCGAATATTCGCTGGCCGCCAGAGAGAAGAACTCACCGGTGCCGCCCGCGGCGAACAATGCCGTGGCGCCGTATGGGGCCAGCCATTCGAGACGCTTGATGTAGCCAGCGCGATGGAAATCGCCTTGGGCATTGAAATCGGTGACCGGGAAAGACAGCAGGCCAGAAGAGAGGATGGACTTCAGTTCTTGTGGATTCATTATTCGAACACCCTGGGTAGCGACGTTTGTGTGAGAAAAGCATTCAGCCTTTGGCCGAGTTGTAGGTCATCGTACAACTTAAATAATAACCGTCAACTGCATTTCATCGGTGTCCCCGGAATTTGTGTCGGAAAGGGGTTTTCTTGACGTAGGAAAATTCTCTTCTATGCTCCAAATAACTGTATGCACATACAGTTACTTTTGAATCATACCGACGACATATCAAGGAGCCAGAAATGTCAGGTCTACACACTCAACCGCAGGAAAAACCCGAACAGATCATCGCGAACCTGGATGATCTTTTTACCGAAGACGGTATTGCCATCACCCCCAACAGTTCGTTGATGCTGCAGCTCAGCGAACATCACGACGCCCCTCCAACAATCAAAGCTGCGCCCGTCAAAGCCTTGAAAGGCAAGCCGCAGCTGAAGTTCGAGGGCGGCGAGCACACCGCCATCGGTGACAGCACGCTGCTGCGTTTCACCAAGGACGCGCCCGCAGTCCCGGCCTCTCAGGTACAGCTGCATTTACCGAATGGGCTGGCGCTGACCTATGGCCAGATCGTCGCGCTGGGCGGGGATTTTTATGGCATTCCCGATCAACCGGTCAGCGAAGGCGCCAGCGCTGCCGATCGCATCCAGCGGTTTACCGATGCCTTCAACTCGCTGGCCGTGCTGCCTGCGTCCAATGCCGAGGCGAAACTGATCCTCGGCGTCATGCAGAAGGAAATCGCCGCCGTTAAACAGGCGATCAAGGACGGCAAACAGCCTCATGAGGCGTATGACTCTCTTGGAGATACGTTGTCCGAAGAGTGGAACAAAATCACCGGCGGCGGCAGTTTCGTCTCGGCGCTGTTTCCATTGGGACGCTATCTGAAACTGGCCGCCAACAATGCCGATCACTTTGCCGAGTGGGCGCTGCTGGCGTACATCGCCGGGCATGCCGCAGCGCTGCAACAAGCAGTGAAGGCTCACGTGAGCGGCGATGAAAAGCAGCTCGAACTGGCCTACGCGATGAACGCATTTGCCGATCATTACCTGACCGACCTGTTTTCCGCCGGCCATTTGCGCGTGCCGCGTAAACAACTGGCAGCGGTGGTGACGCCGAGTGACCTGGGCTCGCTGATTACCCGCTTCATGCACGACGAAGACAGCAAGTTCGGCCTCAATGTGCGTAACGGCAACGGCGAACAATGGCGCGCGTATGGCGACAAACGCTACTTCGACGCCATCGACAGCGCCAATCGCGTCCAGGTGAATCAGGCCGTACAAGCATCGGCGAACGAAGTGTTTACGACGTATCTCTATGGCAGCGTTCCACCGGCCAGTGACTACGGAGCCTTGAAAAAGTCGCCGGATCTGCAAGCCGTGCTGAACCCGGCGAACAACTTTTCACCGTTGTTCCAGGTTGAAGGCAGCAAAGTGCTGCGGCGCAAGGACGTCAACAACCTGAACGACACCGCCACCGTCGATGACTGGTGGGGCTGGAGCACGTACTTGCTGCTCAAGGACTACAAACCCACTGGCAACGTGGCCTGATAAGGAGATCGATGATGACTATCAAACTGAAACTGGAACTGGCGTCGGGGCAATCGCTGAAGGGGGCGCCGCTGGAGTTGTTGTCCAAGGGCGTGGTGATTGCGCGGGCGATTGTGGATGAACGTGGGGATGTGACGTTTGATGCCAAGCCCGAGGTGGCTGAATTGGCTGTGCGGGTGGATCGTTCGATTCTGCGCTCAGGCTGACAATTAAGAACTAAAGCTGCGGGCCAAATCGCTAGCAGGCTAGCTTCCACATTAAATCGAGGGTGAACATCCATAATGGGTTCACTTGAGATCTCCTGTGGGAGCTAGCTGTGATCTCTCTGTAGGTTGTTCACTCGGGGCTTTTCCGGGAAATTGGAGGTGCGAACCAAACCAAGTACCTGGAGGCCCCGAGTGAACACTCATAAAAATGCCCGATTAACCGTTTCTGGTCG
>NZ_JBOFQE010000047.1:0-6101 GCF_051660785.1 Pseudomonas sp. | reverse complement strand
GAGCAGGCTCGCTCCCACAGTGGTTCTATGGCGTACACAAATCCCGTGTGGGAGCGAGCCTGCTCCGGGCGGCGTTCCGACGATGGGGCCCGCCAAGGCAACACACCTCCAGAACCTTGGCCAAACCAGTCAGACAACTTGATAACTTTGACCATTGCCCCGTTCCCCACGCGGAGCGAGTATTTCCCTGTTAAATACGGTTCCCCCAACCTAATAAAAATACAGAGGGATTCTGGCAATGCGCGATTACTTGTCTGCCACATCACAGTTCAATTATCAGCACACCGTCGACGCCGCCCTGGCCGGTGATTTGACCGCCCTCAACGCCTGCGTCGAGTGTTGCGACCGGCATGCCTTGCCGGGGCGCATTGCGTTGTTCTGGGAAGGCCGCGACGGCGCCAGCGCGACGTACACCTTCAGCGACCTGCAGGACAAGGCCGCGCGTTTTGCCAATTTCCTGCTGGCCCAGGGCGTGAAAAAGGGCGACAAGGTTGCCGGTTTGCTGCCGCGTAACATCGAACTGCTGATTACCGTCTTCGCCACTTGGCGCATCGGCGCGGTCTATCAGCCGCTGTTCACCGCCTTCGGCCCGAAAGCCATCGAACACCGCTTGAGCTGTTCCGGCGCCAAAGTGGTGGTCACCGACGCAGTCAATCGCCCCAAACTCTTTGAAGTCGCCGACTGCCCGACCATCGTCACCGTCGGCGGTGCGAAAGGCCAAGGCATCGTCCGCGGCGATTACAGTTTCTGGGCCGAACTGGCCAATTATTCCTCCGAGTGTGAACCGGTGTTGCTGACCGGCGAGGACCCGTTCCTGCTGATGTTCACCTCAGGCACCACCGGCCCGTCGAAAGCCTTGTCCGTTCCGCTCAAGGCCATCGTTGCCTTCGAAAGCTACACCCGCGACGCCGTAGACCTGCGCCCCGAAGACGCGTTCTGGAACGTGGCCGATCCGGGCTGGGCGTATGGCATCTATTTCGGTGTCACCGGGCCCATGGCGATGGGGCATCCGATCACCTTTTACGATGGCCCGTTCACCCTCGAAAGCACCTGCCGGGTCATCAACAAATACGGCATCACTAACCTCACCGGGTCACCGACCGCGTATCGCTTGCTGATTGCCGGTGGCGACGAATTCGCCAAGTCGATCAAAGGCAAACTGCGCATCGTCAGCAGCGCCGGCGAGCCGCTGAACCCGGAAGTGATCCGCTGGTTCGCCGACAACCTCGGCGTGGTCATTCATGACCATTACGGCCAGACCGAACTGGGCATGGTCCTGTGCAATCACCACGGACTGGAACATCCGATCCACATGGGCGCCGCCGGTTTCGCCTCGCCAGGCCACCGCATCGTGGTACTCGACGACGAGTACAAGGAACTCGGCGTCGGCCAGCCCGGCATTCTCGCCATCGACCGTACCCAATCGCCAATGTGCTGGTTCGCCGGTTATGAGGGCGCGCCAACCAAAGCGTTCGTCGGCAACTATTACCTGAGCGGCGACACCGTCGAGTGGAACCCGGACGGCAGCATCAGCTTTGTCGGCCGCAGTGACGACGTGATTACCACTTCCGGCTACCGCGTCGGCCCGTTCGACGTCGAAAGTGCGCTGATCGAACACCCGGCCGTGATCGAAGCCGCCGTCGTCGGCAAGCCCGATCCGGAGCGCACCGAACTGGTGAAAGCCTTCGTCGTGATCTGTGAGCAATACCGCGCGACGCCGGAACTGGCCGAAGAACTGCGCCAACACGTGCGCAAGCGTCTGGCGGCGCATTCATACCCGCGTGAAATCGAATTTGTCAGCGAGTTGCCAAAAACCCCAAGCGGCAAATTGCAGCGCTTTATCTTGCGCAACCAGGAAATCGCCAAGGCTCAAGAGGCCGCCGCGAAGAACGTTTCAGCTTGAATCAAGGAAACAATGATGCAGATCGAAAACAAGGTTTTTCTCGTCACCGGCGGTGCGTCGGGCCTCGGTGCGGCCACTGCTGAAATGCTGGTCGCCGCCGGTGCCAAAGTGATGCTGGTGGACATGAACGCCGAAGCCGTGGCGGCCCAGGCTGAACGTCTCGGCGCGCAAAGCGTGGTCGCCGACATCAGCGACGAAGCCGCTGCCGAAGCCGCGGTACAGGCGACGGTAAAAGCCTTTGGCGGCCTCAACGGTCTGGTCAACTGCGCCGGCATCGTGCGTGGCGAGAAGATCCTCGGCAAGAACGGCCCGCACGCGCTGGCCAGTTTCAGCCAGGTGATCAACGTCAACCTGATCGGCAGCTTCAACATGCTGCGTCTGGCTTCTGCGGCCATCGCCGAAACCGAAGCGGATGCCGACGGCGAGCGCGGCGTGATCATCAACACCGCGTCGGCAGCGGCGTACGATGGCCAGATCGGCCAGGCGGCCTACGCCGCATCGAAAGGTGCGATCGTCAGCCTGACCTTGCCCGCCGCCCGTGAACTGGCGCGTTTCGGCATCCGCGTGATGACCATCGCTCCCGGCATTTTCGAAACGCCGATGATGGCCGGCATGACCCCGGAAGTCCGCGCATCCCTGGCGGCCGGCGTGCCATTTCCGCCACGCCTGGGCAAACCGGACGAGTATGCCGCGCTGGTCAGGCATATCATTGAAAACAGCATGCTCAATGGCGAGGTGATCCGTCTCGACGGTGCCTTGCGCATGGCCGCCAAATAAGGAGATCTGTCATGACTATTGCCAACGATCCTATTGTTATCGTCAGCGCCGTCCGCACCCCGATGGGTGGTTTCCAGGGTGAACTGAAAAGCCTGACCGCACCGCAACTCGGTGCGGCGGCGATTAAAGCGGCTGTCGAACGCGCCGGCATTGCGCCGGATGCGGTCGAAGAAGTGCTGTTCGGCTGCGTGCTGCCCGCCGGTCTCGGACAGGCACCGGCACGGCAAGCCGCGTTGGGCGCCGGGCTGGATAAATCGACCCGCTGCACCACGCTGAACAAGATGTGCGGTTCGGGCATGGAAGCGGCGATTCTCGCCCACGACATGCTAGTCGCCGGCAGCGCCGACGTGGTCGTCGCGGGCGGCATGGAAAGCATGTCCAACGCGCCATACCTGCTGGACCGCGCCCGTAGCGGTTACCGCATGGGCCATGGCCGCGTGCTCGATTCGATGTTCCTCGACGGCCTGGAAGACGCCTACGACAAAGGTCGCCTGATGGGCACCTTCGCCGAGGATTGCGCCGAAACCAACGGTTTCAGCCGCGAAGCCCAGGATGCGTTTGCCATCGCTTCGACCACCCGCGCGCAGCAGGCGATCAACGATGGCAGCTTCAAGGATGAAATCGTGCCGATCACTGTGACAGTCGGTAAAGAGCAGGTACTGATCAGCAACGACGAACAGCCGCCGAAAGCCAAACTGGACAAGATCGCCTCGCTGAAACCGGCGTTCCGCGAGGGCGGTACGGTGACGGCAGCCAACTCCAGTTCGATCTCCGACGGCGCTGCGGCATTGGTGTTGATGCGCCGTTCCGAAGCTGAAAAACGCGGCCTGAAACCGCTGGCAGTGATTCACGGCCACGCGGCATTCGCCGACACCCCGGGCCTGTTCCCGGTGGCACCGATCGGCGCGATCAAGCGGCTGATGAAGAAAACCGGCTGGTCGCTGAACGACGTCGATCTGGTTGAAGTGAACGAAGCGTTCGCAGTGGTTGGCATGGCTGCCATGACCCATCTGGAAATTCCCCATGAGAAGCTCAACGTGCACGGCGGCGCCTGCGCCCTGGGCCATCCGATTGGAGCATCTGGCGCGCGAATCCTCGTCACCTTGCTCTCGGCCTTGCGCCAGAAAGGCCTGAAACGTGGCGTCGCAGCGATCTGCATCGGCGGCGGTGAAGCCACGGCCATGGCCGTGGAATGCCTGTACTAGGCCAACCTTACCCTGTGGGAGCCAGCCTGCTGGCGATGGCGTCGTGTCAGTCAATGTCTACTTTTATGACACACCGTTATCGCCAGCAGGCTGGCTCCCGCAGAGTTCTGTGTCGTACCCCGGATTTTAAGGATTCACCATGATTCCCAATGACGACCAACAACAAATCCGCGACATGGCCCGGCAATTCGCCGAGGAACGGCTGAAACCGTTCGCCGCCGAGTGGGACCGTGAGCATCGCTTCCCAAAGGAAGCCATCGGCGAGATGGCCGGACTGGGTTTCTTCGGCATGCTGGTGCCGGAAGAGTGGGGCGGTTGCGACACCGGTTACCTGGCCTACGCCATGGCCCTGGAAGAGATCGCGGCCGGTGACGGCGCCTGCTCGACCATCATGAGCGTGCACAACTCGGTCGGTTGCGTGCCGATCCTCAAGTACGGCAACGATGACCAGAAAGAACGCTTCCTCAAACCGCTGGCCAGCGGCGCGATGCTCGGCGCCTTTGCCCTGACCGAACCGCAAGCCGGCTCCGACGCCAGCGGCCTGAAAACCCGCGCGCGCCTGGAAGGCGATCACTACGTGCTCAACGGCTGCAAGCAGTTCATCACCTCCGGGCAGAATGCCGGGGTGGTGATTGTCTTTGCGGTGACCGACCCGAGTGCCGGCAAGCGCGGGATTACGGCGCTGATCGTGCCGACCGATTCGCCGGGCTACAAAGTCGCACGGGTCGAGGACAAACTCGGTCAACACGCCTCCGATACCTGCCAGATCTTGTTCGAAGACGTGAAAGTGCCGGTGGCCAACCGATTGGGTGAGGAGGGCGAAGGTTACCGGATCGCCCTGGCCAACCTGGAAGGCGGCCGTGTCGGCATCGCCTCGCAGTCGGTGGGCATGGCCCGCGCCGCGTTTGAAGCGGCCCGCGACTACGCCCGTGAGCGTGAGAGCTTCGGCAAGCCGATCATCGAACACCAGGCAGTCGCGTTCCGCCTGGCAGACATGGCAACGCAAATCGCCGTCGCCCGGCAAATGGTGCATTACGCCGCCGCGTTGCGTGACAGCGGCCAACCGGCTCTGGTCGAAGCGTCCATGGCCAAACTGTTCGCCTCGGAAATGGCCGAGAAGGTCTGCTCCTCGGCGTTGCAAACCCTTGGCGGTTACGGTTACCTGAACGACTTCCCGCTGGAGCGGATCTACCGCGACGTGCGGGTGTGCCAGATCTACGAAGGCACCAGCGATATTCAGCGCATGGTTATTTCGCGCAATCTTTAAGAAGGAAATCTTTATGACGTATGAAACGATTTTGCTGGAAACCCACGGCCGCGTGGGTCTGATCACCCTTAACCGTCCACAGGCGCTGAACGCGTTGAACGCGCAGATCGTCAGCGAACTGAACCACGCTCTCGATGGGCTGGAAGCCGACTCGAACATCGGCTGCATTGTGCTGACCGGCTCGAAAAAAGCCTTCGCCGCCGGCGCCGACATCAAGGAAATGGCCGAGCTGACCTACCCGCAGATCTACCTCGATGACTTGTTCAGCGACAGCGATCGCGTGGCCAACCGCCGCAAGCCGATCATCGCCGCGGTCAACGGCTTCGCCCTGGGCGGTGGCTGTGAACTGGCGCTGATGTGCGATTTCATCCTGGCCGGCGACAACGCGAAATTCGGCCAGCCGGAAATCAATCTCGGCGTATTGCCGGGCATGGGCGGCACCCAGCGCCTGACCCGCGCCGTGGGCAAGGCCAAGGCCATGGAGATGTGCCTGAGCGGGCGTTTGATCGATGCGGTAGAAGCCGAGCGTTGCGGGATTGTCGCGCGGATCGTGCCAGCGGATGAACTGCTGGAAGAAGCGCTGAAAGTCGCAGCGCTGATCGCCAAGAAGTCGCTGCCGATTGCGATGATGGTCAAGGAAAGCGTCAACCGCGCATTTGAAGTGAGCCTGTCGGAAGGCGTGCGCTTTGAACGCCGGGTGTTCCACGCGGCGTTTGCGACGCAGGATCAGAAGGAAGGGATGGCGGCGTTTATTGCCAAGCGTGAGGCTGAGTTCCAAGGTAAATGATGGCAGTGGGGTAGATTCAAAATCCACCCCTCACTGTAGAGACCGGTACATCCTTTACACTTTTGACCGGGTACATCGTTTACACATTTAACAGGCTTGATACGCGTTTGGCACCGCGTTCAAGCCTGCCTAAAGGGAAAGAGCAAAGGTACAACTCCCACA
>NZ_JBOFQE010000046.1:0-79869 GCF_051660785.1 Pseudomonas sp. | reverse complement strand
CGGCTTGCTGGCGATAGCGGTAGAGCAGTCAACATTTCAGTGACTGTCAGACCGCCATCGCCAGCAAGCCGGCTCCTACAGTTTTTTGTGATGTTCTGAAGACATCAATTGCTCCTACACTGTGCCCATCCGTACATGGCTGGAGTTGCTTGATGCTGTCACTGCTTACCAATCATCCACTGATCTGCGCTATGGTCCTGATCCTGATCGATCTCGGCTTGTGGCGCTTGATCAGTACCAGCGGCAGCAACTGGAAACTGGTCGTGCGGCTGGTGATTTTTGGGTTGTTCAGTGTCCTGCTTTTCAACGAAGGCATGAACCCGCTGGAGCCGGCACCCTGGGCCGATAACGTGCCGCTGCACCTGGCGGCAACCGGGTTGCAGATCGGCTGGTGGCTGTTCGGCGCACGTACTTTGACGGTGCTGATCGGTGCGCTGATGATGCAACGGGTCGGGCACACCGGGCGGTTGCTGCAAGATCTGCTCGGTGCGGTGATCTTCTTGATCGCCGTCATCGCCGCCCTGGCCTACGTGCTCGAACTGCCGGTCAAAGGCGTGCTCGCCACCTCCGGTGCGTTGGCGATCATCGTCGGCCTGGCCTTGCAAAGCACCCTCAGCGATGTGTTCTCCGGGATCGTGCTCAACACCACCAAGCCCTATCAACTGGATGACTGGATTTCCATCGACGGCACCGAAGGGCGGGTCACCGACATCGACTGGCGCGCCACGCGCCTGCAAACCGCCCAGGGCAGCATGGCGGTGATTCCCAACTCCTTGGCGGCCAAGGCCAAGATCGTCAATTTCAGCCGGCCGAGCGATATGTTCGGCGTCTCGATCAGCTTGCAACTGAGTCCGCATGCGCGCCCGCAAACGGTGCTCGACGCGCTGGAACGGGCGATGCAGGGTTGCCGTTATCTGTTGAACAAACCGGCGCCAAGCGTCGCGTTGAAAGGTTCCAGCGCCAGTGGCGTGGAGTACGAAATCAGCGGTTTTGTGGTCTCCATGGACCAGAAACGCATGGTGCGTAATCTGCTGTTCGACCTGGCGTACCGGCACTTGCAGGCGTCCGGCGTCAGCCTGTTGTCGAACGTAGAATCCAACGCGCCCGCCGAGCTGTCACGGCCACGGGCGTTGCTGGACAGCTCGAACATTTTCTCGACCCTGCGTCAGGAAGAGAAGGAAACCTTCAGCCAGAACATGAAACTGCAAACCTTCCGCGCCGGTGAAATGATCTTGCCGGCGGGGGAGGTCAGCGATCACCTGTTCATCATCGAGTCGGGTGTGGTCTCGGTGCAGTTGAGCCGTGGCGGGGTCAAGTTCGAATCCGGGCGCATGGGGCCGGGCGAGGTGATCGGCGAGGGCGGGATCTTGTCCGATACCGCGCTGCCGGCAGAGTTCACCGCCAAGACCCCTTGCAGCTTGTATCGCATCGAGAAGGACTACCTCAAACCGTGCCTGGATGCGCGGCATGACATCAGCGAAGCGATGAAGGCGTTGCTGGATTTCCGCTTGCACAAGGCGCAAACCTTGACTCAGGAAGTGCCTAAAGTGGTGGCGAAGAAGGGGTTTTTGCAGTGGCTGCGCAATCGGGCATAGAAGGGCGAAGGTCATTGGTGCGGATGCAATCGAGTGCGCCGGCAACGGGCGCCTGGCGGATCAGCTGTTCACCGGCCAGAGGACGGTTTTGACTGTTCCAGTTCTCAAAGGGCGCATGTTGCCAAACCATGCCCACGGGGCCGGTGATCAACAGCAACGCCAGATAAGCGAGGGATTGCCGACGCGTCAGCGGTTTTTTGTGCGCCGACTGCTGCGCTGCAATTCGGGCGCGGCCATGTCCATGAATCTGCGATCGCAGAAATTCTTCACGTGCCTGCTCCGGCAATTCCCACAACAAAGACTCCATGTACCAATGTGACAGGGAACTCGGCGAAGTGGCGTGTGTTGAAGGCATTACGGAGGAGGACGACATGGGCAGGAAGTACTCGTTTCCGGCATCCTGGCCGCGTTATCAAGAATGAGTCGCATTCTATGTGCGCCGATGTGGTGATGGCAATTACCCATGTGGATTATTTAACCCGTCATTGGCATCTCCAACTTCCCAATAATTGGCTATTTGCCGCAGGTCGGTGCGGGATTAACGTAGCTCCACACCCACTTTGTATCCTGGAGCCTGCCATGAAACCTCGCCTCGATTTCTACACCGCTTCCCCCGACGCCCTCAAAGCGATGATCGCGCTGGAAACCGCAGTGTCGAAACTTCCGCTGGAAAAAAACCTGATCGAGCTGGTCAAGCTGCGCACTTCGCAAATCAACGGCTGTGCCTTCTGCCTGGATATGCACAGCGCCGATGCCCGCAAGGGCGGTGAAGACGAGCGCCGTCTGTACACGCTGTCGGCCTGGCGTGAAACGCCGTTCTTCACCCCGCGTGAACGTGCGGCCCTGGCGTGGACTGAATCCTTGACCCTGCTGAGCCAGACTCACGCCCCGGATGAAGACTACGAACTGGCGGCGTCCGAATTCAGCCCGAAGGAGTTGGTCGACCTGACGGTGGCCATCACCACCATCAACGCCTGGAACCGCCTGGCAGTGGGTTTCCGCAAAATGCCTCAAGCCTGATCAGTGAGCATCCGCTGACGGCGCGGCCGGTGGTTGCACCTTGCGCATCAAGGGCACCATCGCCGTGGCAATGATGAAGCAGACCATGATCATCAGAAACGCGTCGCCGTAAGTTTGTGTCTGGGCTTCGCGGTAGGTCAGCAGCCAGAGTTGATGCAGGCTGGCGGTGACGCCGGCGTCGCCGCTCTGGCCGAGGGCGGCGAAGTTGTTGCCCACCTGGGACAGCCATTGATTCAACGATTCGTTAGTGCTGTTCAGGTGCTCCGCCAGCCGGGTGAAATGCAGGTTGGTGCGGTCGTTGAGAATGGTCGCACACGCGGCGATGCCGATGGCGCCCCCCAGGTTTCGCATCAGGTTGAACAGCCCCGACGCATGTTTAAGCCGCGCTGGCGCCAGTCCGCCTAGGGTCAATGTCACCGCCGGTGGCACCGCCAGTTGCTGGGCAATGCCGCGCAGCGCTTGCGGCAGCATCAATTCTTTAGCCCCCCAGTCATGGGTGATCGGGCTGAAATCCCACATCGACAGCGCGAACAGCCCAAGGCCGGTCATCATGATCCAGCGCAGGTCGATGCGATTGGCCAGAAAGGCGTACAGCGGGATCGCCATGATCTGGAACACCCCGGTGGAGAAAACCGCCAGACCAATGTCCAGCGCACCGTAGCCCCGCACCCGGCCAAGAAACAACGGCGTCAGGTAAATCGTGGCGAACAGGCCGATCCCCGTAACAAACGAAAAGAAACAGCCGAGGGCGAAGTTGCGGTCTTTCAAGGCGCGCAAATCGACGATCGGGTTGGCCACGTGCAAGGTTCGGCCGATGAAGGCCAGACCCGCCAGGCCGCTGATCCACGCGGTAGTCAGAATCGTGCTGTCACTGAACCAGTTCCAGCGCGGGCCTTCTTCGAGGGTGTATTCCAGGCAGCCGAGAAACAACGCCATGAACACCATGCTCAAGTAGTCGGCGCCCTTGAGCAGCGACAGTTCCGGCTGGTCGATTTTCACCAGCATCGGCACCGCCACCGCGACGAAAATGCCCGGCACCAGGTTGATGTAGAACAGCCAGTGCCAGGATGAAATATCGGTGATCCAGCCACCAATCACCGGCCCCAGGGTCGGTGCCAACGAAGCCACCGCGCCGATGGTCGCGGCCGCGATCACCCGTTGTTTGCCGGTGAAGAAAAAGAACGCGGTGGTAAACACCAGCGGGATCATCGAACCGCCAAGAAAGCCTTGCAGGGCTCGGAAGGCGATCATGCTCTGGATGTTCCAGGCCGCGCCGCAGAGCAGGCTGGCCAGGGTGAAACCCACCGCTGAAGCGCAAAACAGCCAACGCGTCGAAAACACGCGCGACAGCCAGCCAGACAACGGAATCACGATGATCTCGGCAATCAGGTAGCTGGTTTGCACCCATGCGGTTTCGTCGGTGCCGGCCGAGAGCCCGCCGCCGATGTCTCGCAATGAGGCGGAAACGATCTGGATGTCCAGCAGCGCAATGAACATGCCGATGCACATGGTGGCGAAGGCGAAGACTTTGGTCGCCGTCGCCATGCTGGCAGCATTGAACGGTTGCGCGGGGGCGGCGAGGGCACGGCTCATGGCGCGCTGGCCACAGCTGGGGTTTCGGCTTCTTTGCGGGTGTCCACTTCAGCAGTCACCGACAGGCCTGGACGCAGATGACCGAGCACGCCATCAGCCGGATCGAGGATGATTCTCACCGGCACGCGCTGAACGATTTTGGTGAAGTTGCCGGTGGCGTTTTCCGGCGGCAGCACGCTGAACTGTGAGCCACTGGCCGGCGCGAGGCTGCCCAGATGACCGTGGAATTCCTGCCCGGACAGCACGTCGGCATGAATGATTACCCGCTGACCCGGAATCATGCGCGCCAGTTGATCTTCCTTGAAATTGGCATCGACCCACAGACCACTGGACGGTACCACCGACAGCAGTTGCGAACCCGCTTGCGCATAAGCGCCGACCCGCGCACGGCGATTGCCGATCACCCCGTCCACCGGTGCTTTCAGTTCGGTGTAACCGACGTTCAACTGCGCCAGATCACGTTCGGCATGAGCCTGCATCAGTGCGGCCCGGGCTTGCTGTTTTTGCGTTGCGATCACATTCAACTGACGTTGCGCGGCCAGCAGTTCGGCCTGGGCTCGTGAACTGAGGGCCTGGGCAGTCTTGAACGTGGCGTCGGCGCGTTGGGCGCTTTCCACCGAGACCGCGTTGCTGCCGACCAGTTTTCTGTAGCGCGCATTGTCGTCCCGTGAGCGGGCGGTTTCGGCACCGGCGGCATCAATGCCGGCGCGGGCCTGGCCGATCACGGCGTGTTGCAGTTGTTCGGTGGCATCGAGGTTGGCGAGCAACGCTTCCTCGGCAGCCACCGCGCCTTCGGCCTTGGCCAGGTTGGCGCGGTAGTCGCGGGAATCGAGGCGGATCAGCACATCGCCGGCCTTGACCTGCTGATTGTCGGTGACCAGCACTTCTTCGATGTACCCGGCGACTTTCGGGCCGATCACCGTGACGTCGCCGCCGATATAGGCATCGTCGGTTTCCTCGATGAAACGGCCGGCCGTCCACCAGTGCGTCGCGTACAGCCCGGCAAACACCAGGGCAGCAATGGCTGCCGTCAGCAGGATCAACCGTTTGAGCAAGGGAGGCCTGGGTCTGCTCACCGGGACAGCAACGTCGGGTTCGAGGCTGGGCATGCTGGTCATTTGAATGAATACCTATGGGAAACGGGTCTTTATTACGCGTGTAATATGACGTAGGTAATATTTAGTGGCAAATTATTTTTGCTGCCGGTCGTCAGGTGTTTACTTGAGCCAATGGCCAGGGGTGGTGCCGGTCATGTCCTTGAAGAAAGCGATAAACGCGCTGTCGCTGGCAAATCCCGATTCGAAAGCGCTGTAGCTGATGCTGCGTCCGGTGGCGAGCAGTTCCATGGCTCGCATCAGCCGCCACTGTTGGCGCCATTGCTGGTAACTCATGCCGGTTTCACGCTGGAAGATTCGCCCGATGGTGCGGCCGCTGGCGCCGATTTGCTTTTCCAGTACCTGAAGTTCCGGCGGCAGTCGTTCGGGCGTTGCCAATAGCGGCGCCAGGCGTTTGTCACACGGCAAAGGCAACAGCATCGATTGCTGCACTGCGTCGCGAATTTCGCTCAGGCAAAGTCCCAGCAGGTGAACAAATTTTCCCTGCTGCCAATCGGTGTCGAAGTCGGCAAGCGCAATCGGCTCCAGCACCGCCCGCAGCAACAGGCTGACTTCAATCACGCAGACCTGCTGCGGCAGCTCGGCGCACACATCAGCTGTCAGGTAGATGGAGCGGTAGTCGACGCTCTGCTGCATCACCGCGCGGTGTTCGATCCCCGGCGGAATCCACGCGGCACGGGAGGGCGGCAACAGGCACAACTGCTGCGCGAGGATGATGCGCGTACAGCCTTGGCGGGTGAACAGCAACTGGCCGCGCTGATGCCGATGCAGCCCGGAATCGTGATCGCCCAAGGTCGCGGCGATGCCGACCACTGGAGCCGAATAGTCGTCGGGATTAAATCGCGTGTGAGCATCAAGCCAAGCCATGGTTGTCCGATTTAAACGATTAAATGTCAGGATCTGGATAATACGTCAGTCAACGCTCTTTAAGCTGCTCGCCAGTTTTCCTTGAAGAGTGAAGTTGTGATGAGTTCCAAAAGCCTGCTGATCCTGGCGATCGCGTTGCTGATGTTTCCCCAGATCGCCCAAACCCTTTACAGCCCGGCACTGGCGGATATTGGCCAGGCCTTTGCCGTGGGGCCGCAACAAGCGGCGCGAACCCTGTCGGTGTTTTTTCTGGCATTCGCCTTCGGTGTTGTGGTGTGGGGGCGGATGTGCGACCGCATCGGTCGCCGCCCCTCGATGCTCGCCGGGCTAACGCTGTATTTCGGTGCCTCGGTGCTGGCGTTGAACGTTCGAACGTTTGATGTGCTGCTGATGGCCCAGGCGCTGGCCGCGTTCGGTGCGGCGGTCGGCTCGGTCGGCACGCAAACCCTGTTGCGAGACCGCTTCAAAGGCGCAGAACTGGCCCAGGTGTTTTCGGTGATGGGCATCGCACTGGCGGCCAGCCCCGCAATAGGCCTGTTTACCGGAGCGAGTCTGGTGCAGGCGTTCGGCTATAGAGGCGTGCTGGTCTGCCTGTTGCTGTTGTCTTCGGTGTTATGGCTGTGGTGCCTGCGGACCTTGCCGGAAACCCGCCCGCAAAATGTCACGACACCCGCGCTGCTCGAGACGCTATGGAGAATGCTGCGAGACCGAGATATCTGGCGCTCGACGCTGTTGGTGGCGCTGTTCAACATTGCCTTGTTCAGCTACTACAGCCTCGGCCCGTTCATGTTTCAACGACTGGGCATGAGTGCGCAATGGTTCGGCTATAGCGGCGTGATTCTCGCCCTGGGTTCCGGCCTCGGCGCCTGGCTCAACAAACGATTGTTGCGTCGCGGCGCGAGTGGTCCGCAGTTGATCCAGTTGGCGGGAGCGCTGACGTGGGTCGGCGCCAGCGGCGTGTGGTTGCTGGAGGAAAGTGTGCTGTTTGTACTGCCGATGCTGCTGGTGGTACTGGCGTTCGGCCTGGCGATCCCGAACATCCTCGGCTCTGCCTTGGCCAATTATGGCGATCGACTGGGCACGGCCGGTGCGCTGTTTGGTTTGCTGTACTACCTGTTGATCGGCGCTGGGCTGATGCTCGCAGCCTGGAGTCAGGCGTTGGGCGAAACGTTGTTACTGTGCGGCGGGTTGGCCTTGTTGTTGGCGGTAAGAGCAAGGAATGCCATTGCTTAAGAAATGCCGAAGTCTGGCCACAAAGCCATTCAGCATATGCTCAGCGTATTGTGCGGTTGGGGTCGGTGTTGAAGAGGGCTTTTGTCTTGCGATGTCCGGCATTGCACCGGACATCGCTCTGACAATCAGACTCGCTCAAAAATCGCCGCAATCCCCTGACCACCGCCAATGCACATGGTCACCAGCGCATATCGGCCATTGATGCGGTGCAGTTCGTGGATGGCTTTGGTGGCAATCATTGCCCCGGTCGCGCCCACCGGGTGACCGAGGGATATGCCCGAGCCGTTCGGGTTGACCTTGGCCGGGTCGAGTTCCAGTTCCTGGCTGACCGCACAGGCCTGGGCGGCGAAGGCGATGTTGGCTTCGATCACGTCCATATCGGCGGTGGTCAGGCCCGCGCGTTTCAGCGCCAGGCGCGTGGCGGGAATCGGGCCCAGGCCCATCAGTTCCGGTTCCACGCCGGCGTGGGCATAGCTGACCAGGCGGGCGAGCGGGCGCAGGTTGTTGGCCTGAACCGCATTGCCGGTGGCCATGACCAGTGCCGCAGCACCGTCGTTCAGGCCCGAGGCATTGCCGGCAGTGACCGAACCGTCCTTCTTGAACGCCGGCTTCATCTGCGCCAGCTGTTCCAGCGTGGTGGAACGCGGATGTTCGTCGACGCTGAACAGTGTCGTTTCCTTGCGACCGCGGATTTCCACTGCAGCAATCTGCTCACTGAAGTAGCCATTGGCGATGGCGAACGCCGCGCGTTTCTGATCTTCCAGGGCGAGGGCGTCCTGCATGTCGCGGGTGATGCCGTTGCGCAGGGCGACGTTCTCGGCAGTGATGCCCATGTGGATGCCGTGGAACGGGTCATGCAGGATGCCCAGCATGTAGTCGATGGCCTGGACGTTGCCCATGCGCGCACCCCAACGGGCGGACGGCATCAGGTACGGGCCACGGCTCATGGACTCTGCACCGGCGCCGATCGCGATTTCGGCGTCGCCGAGCATCAAGGTCTGGGCTGCGCTGATAATGGCTTGCAGGCCTGATCCGCAGAGGCGGTTGACGTTGTAGGCGGGTGTTTCCTTGGGGATGCCGGCGTTCATCGCAGCGACCCGGGAAATGTAGGCATCGCGGGTTTCGGTCGGGATCACATTGCCCATCACCAGATGGCCGATTTGCGCCGGGTCCACGCCGGAGCGCTCCAGGGCGGCCTTGACGGCGGTGGTCGCCAGATCGGCCAGCGGCACATCTTTGAGCGCGCCACCAAAGGAGCCGATGGCGGTGCGTGCGGCGCTGACAACAAATACGTCTGGGGTGTTCATGAAGGCTTTCCTGTCGATGGGTTCTTTTCAGTGCTGCGATTAAGGAGTGCGTTCAACGCTGCCTGCGCCTCAGGGGTTTTCAGGCGCTTGATGAACAGCAAGTTCTCCTGGCGAATAGTGGCTTGCAGTTCCGGCATTGACGTCTGTTTGAGCAATTGCCGGGACTGACGCAGGGCTTCCTGAGGGAGCGCCAGCAGTCGACGAGCCATGTGCTCTGCGGCCGCCAGGCACTGTGGCCCGTCGTCGAACAGTTCGTTGGCCAATCCGCATGCGACGGCGGCGGCACCGTCCAGGCTGTCACCCCACAGCAACAGACGCGCCGCCCGGGCATGACCGAGCAGGCGTGGCAGCAGCAAGCTGGCACCGAACTCCGGGCATAGGCCCAGGTTCACGAACGGCGTGCGCAACCGCGCATTGCGCGTGACCAGCACCTGATCGCAATGCAGCAGCAGGGTGGTGCCGATTCCAATGGCCGCGCCGCATACGGCCGCGATCAACGGTTTTTGCAGGTAGGTGACCACGCGCATCAGGCGAAACGCCGGGCTGTCCAGATCGGTCGGCGGATGCTGGAGAAAATCCGCCAGGTCATTGCCGCTGGTAAAGCACGAAGTACCGCCCGTGAGAATGATCACGCCGGTTTCAGCGTCTTCATCAGCGGCCAGCAACAGGTCGGCCAGCTGCGTATACATGCTGTTGTTCAGCGCGTTGAGCTTGTCGGGGCGGTCAAACGTGAGCGTCAGGACGCCTTCATTTCGTTCTTGCCTGATCAGGTCGTTCATGTACGTACCCTGGGTGATCTCTATGGGGGCACTCTAAGCGCGGGACCGGCGCTGGATCTATGACTAAACAAGTCAACGAAACTGCTGCTTTTTGCCATGTCGGGCCATCGCCAGGCTCACACACCCATTCGGGGTATGGCGCGATTTACTGAATCGACCAATAGTGGATTCATCCGCTCATCCAGATCGGAACTCGCTTGATAAGGTGAATTTGCTATGCGCAAGGCCTTCTTGGTGATGCTTGGTGCGTTAATGGCGCCGCTGTCGGCAGGCGTCCACGCCGCCGAAGTGGACGATAGCAACACGCTGCGGTTGTATAACTGGGCGGATTACATCGGCGAAAAAACCATTGCCGACTTCCAGAAAACCACCGGCATCAAGGTGATTTACGACACCTTTGACGCCTATGAAACGGTTCAGGCCAAGTTGCTGACCGGCCACTCCGGCTATGACCTGGTGGTGTTGAACGCCTCCCTCGCGCCGCCGCTGATCAAAGCCAAAGTGTTCCAGCCGCTCGATAAGAAGTTGCTGCCGGGCTGGACCAACCTTGACCCGAAAGTCTTGCAGGACTTGCAAGGGTTTGATGCCGGTACGCTGTACTCCGCGCCCTATACCTGGGGCAGCAACGGCATTACTTACAACGTCGACAAAATCCTGGAGCGCATGCCGGACGCGCCAATTGGCTCGCTGGCAATGATCTTCGATCCGAAAATCGTTTCGCGCTTCGCCGATTGCGGCGTGACCCTGGTCGATGCGCCCACTGAAGTCATTCCACTGGCCCTGAAGTACCTCGGGCGCGATCCGAGAAGCGCCGCGCCGGCCGATCTGGAAGCGGCGCAGGCGTTGCTGTTGTCCATCAGGCCTTACATCCGCAAGTTCGACTCGGTCAACTACCTGACCAGCCTGCCCAATGGCGATGTGTGCATGGCCATGACCTGGTCGGGCGATTACGCAACCGCCATGGCCCGCGCCGAAGAAGCCAAGTTGAAGATCAAACTGGCCTATTTCATTCCCAAGGAAGGTTCGCTGATCTGGTTCGACAACTTGTACATCCCCGCCGATGCGCCCCACGTGGCCAACGCGCACAAGTTCCTCGATTACTTGATGCAGCCACAAGTCATGGCGGACGTGACGGACTTCATTCATTACGCCAACAGCAACGCGGCGGCGACACCGTTAGTCCACGCCGATGTGCGCAACAACCCGGCGATTTATCCCGATGACGAAACGCGACAGCGGCTGTTTCCGCAAAAGACCCAGGACGCGAAAGAGATGCGCGCCATGACCCGGGTCTGGAGCACGGTGAAGAGCGGGATTTGATCGTTTAATTGTTCGGTTTGAGGTTTTTTTATGGCGACTCCAATCAAGAAAGTTGTGTCCGACGTTGATAACGCGCAACTGATAAAAGCCGACAAAGCGCACTACATGCACGGCTATCACATGTTCGACGAACACGCCGAACAGGGCTCCCTGAACATTGTTGCCGGCGACGGGGCCTATATTTACGACACCGAGGGCAACCGCTTTCTGGACGCGGTCGGCGGCATGTGGTGCACCAACATCGGTTTGGGTCGTGAAGAAATGGCACTGGCGATTGCCGATCAGGTCCGTCAACTGGCGTACTCGAACCCGTTTTCCGACATGTCCAACAACGTCGCCATCCAGTTGTGCGAGAAACTCGCCAGCCTTGCGCCCGGCGATCTCGATCACGTGTTCCTGACCACCGGCGGTTCCACCGCGGTGGACACCGCGTACCGCCTGATTCAGTACTATCAGAACTGCCGTGGCAAACCGGAAAAGAAACACGTCATCGCCCGTTTCAACGCCTATCACGGCTCCACCACCCTGACGATGTCGATCGGCAACAAGGCCGCCGACCGCGTGCCGGAATTCGATTACGCCAACGACAAGATTCACCACGTCTCCAACCCCAATCCTTACCGGGCGCCGGAGGGTATGGACGAGGCGCAGTTTCTCGAGTTTCTGATCAAGGAATTTGAAGACAAGATCCTCTCCATCGGCGCGGACAAGGTCGCGGGCTTTTTTGCCGAGCCGATCATGGGCTCCGGCGGCGTGATCATTCCACCCAAGGGCTATCTGAAACGCATGTGGGAAGTCTGTCAGCGCTACGACATTCTGTTTGTCGCCGATGAGGTGGTGACGTCGTTCGGGCGTTTGGGCAAGTTTTTCGCCTCCTGGGATCTGTTCGATGTTCAGCCGGACATCATCACCACGGCTAAGGGGCTGACGTCGGCTTACTTGCCGTTGGGCGCCTGCATCTTTTCCGACCGTATCTGGAAAGTCATTGCCGAACCCGGCAAGGGCCGCTGCTTTACCCACGGCTTCACCTACAGCGGCCATCCGGTGTGCTGCACGGCAGCGTTGAAGAACATTGAAATCATCGAGCGGGAAAATCTGCTGGAGCATGTCGATGTCGTCGGCGCGTATCTGGAACAGCGATTGGCGACACTCAGCGACTTGCCGCTGGTGGGCGATGTGCGCTGCCAGAAGTTCATGGCCTGCGTGGAATTCGTCGCCGACAAACGCACCAAGGCGTTGTTCGCCGACGAGATCAACATTGGCGAAATGATTCACTCCCGGGCGCAGGCCCGAGGGTTGCTGGTACGGCCGATCATGCACCTCAATGTGATGTCGCCGCCGCTGATTCTGTCCTGTGCGCAGGTGGATGAAATCGTCGAAATCCTGCGGGTGTGCATCCTTGAAGTGGCGGGCGAACTCGAGCAAAACGGCCAGTACTTCGGCCAATGAGTTCGTCGACTCCGCGGTTAACAGGTGCCGGTTCACCGGCTAGACTGCGGGGCATGAGTAAACCAAACGACGACACATTGATCGCCTTGCCCTTCGGCGCCTTGCATAAATGGCACGGCGAGCTGCGCCAGGCGTTCGCCCATATCGATGAGCCCGACGCGTTGCAATTCCTGGCGTCGGCCTTCGGGCATCTGGTGTCTATCGAATCGGTAATGATCAGCCTGGAGCACAAGGACCGTCCGCCGCAGTTGCTGTATCAGCGCGGCATACCGGAAAAGTACCGGGAGTCGATCATCGACCGCTATTTTTCCGGCGGCTACTTGCTTGATCCGTTTTGCCTGGCGGTGGAGCAGGGGCTGGCCGAGGGGTTTTATCACCTTGAGGATATCGCCCCGGACAACTTCTTCGACAGCGAGTACTACAAGACTTATTACTTGAAGGCCGGGAGTTCGGAAGACAGTTTTTACATTGTCGATACCGGCAATGACACCAAGGTGTCGGTGAGCCTGTTCCAGGGTTTTGGCGGGGAAGGGCTGCGGGTTGAGCAGCTGAATCTGCTGCGGGCGGTTGAGCCGCTGGTGCGCGAATTCATCAGCGAATTTGGACGTCGGGGCTTGCAGCACAGCAACGTCAATCAGGGTGTGCGTGACGATCTAAGGCAACGCGTGCAGTCAGCTTTCGAGCAGTTCGGTTGCGACTTGCTCACCGAACGCGAGCGGGAAGTGGCGCACATGGTGCTCCGCGGCCACTCCGTGAAGTCCACGGCCAGCCAGATGAGTATCTCGCCGGAGACCGTGCGCATGCACCGCAAGAATCTATATCTGAAGTTGAATATCGGTTCACAGTCGGAGTTGTTTGCGCTGTTTATCGAATGGCTGCGCAAGCACTGACCCAACTCTACAACCCACCCAAGCCCCCCGTGGGAGCTAGCCTGCTAGCGATGAACGTCAACGATAACGCGTGCTGTCTGAATGAACGCGGTGTCTGAGCGTCCATCGCTAGCAGGCTAGCTCCCACATGGGATTCAGGTTGACCACACCCTCTGTGATCAACCAAAAATCCTGATCAGTCTTCGCGTTTAACGACCAACGTCAGGATGTCATAGCTGGCAACCAACTCTCCCAACTGATTCGTCACCTCCACATCCCACGCCACCACACCTTGCGGAATCCCCTGCGGGCTCTTCTTCCCCTGATCAATCTTGCGCTTGCAGGTCAGGCGCGCCTGAATCGTGTCACCTATCCCCACCGGAGTAATGAAGCGCAACGTGTCCAGACCATAGTTGGCCAGCACTGGCCCCGGCGCGGGGGACACGAACAAACCGGCCGCCGCCGACAGCACAAAGTAGCCGTGGGCAATGCGCTTGCCGAATTGCGATTCCTTGGCGGCGATGTCGTCGAAGTGCATGTAGAAGTGGTCGCCGGACAGGCAACCAAAGTTCACCAGATCGGCCTCGGTCACGGTGCGACGGTGAGTCAGCAGTGATTCGCCGATCTGCAAATCCTGAAAGAAGCGGCGGAACGGATGCACTTCGGTCTCGATGACCTTGGCGCCCCGCACGTATTCACCGGTGACCGCCGCCAACATGGTCGGAGAGCCTTGCACCGCCGCGCGTTGCAAGTAGTGTTTCACCGCACGCAGACCACCGAGTTCTTCACCGTCACCGGCACGCCCCGGGCCGCCGTGTTTGAGTTGTGGCAGTGGCGAACCGTGGCCCGTGGATTCAGCGGCGGAGTCGCGGTCGAGCACCAGCAAGCGGCCGTGCCAGGCAGCGGCGACCGGGATTGCCTTGGCGGCAATTTGCGGGTCTTTGGTGATCAAACTCGCGACCAGGCTGCCTTTGCCGCGAGCAGCCAAGGCCAATGCTTCGTCCAGATCGTCGTAAGCCATCAACGTGCTGACCGGCCCGAACGCTTCAATATCGTGAGCACCACCTTCGGCGTGCGGATCGCGCGATTGCAGCAAAGTCGGCGCAAAGAACGCACCCTGGCTGACGTTTTCACCGCGTGGTTCGAAGCCGTCGCGGGCCCCGAACAGCATGTCGCTGCTCTGCAGCAGGCTTTCCAGACGCTCGGCGACGTCTTTTTGCTGATCGTGGGAGGCCAGTGCGCCCATGCGCACGCCTTCAACCGACGGGTCGCCGACCACCACTTTCTTCAGTCGGTCACGCAGTCGAGTGGCGACGGCATCGATGTGTTTGGCCGGAACGATGGCGCGGCGAATGGCGGTGCATTTCTGCCCGGCCTTGGTGGTCATTTCCCGGGCGACTTCCTTGATGAACAGTTCGAATTCTTCGTCGTCCGGCGAAACGTCCGGGGCGAGGATCGCGCAGTTCAATGAGTCGGCTTCGGCGTTGAACGGCACCGAGTTGCGGATCAGGTTCGGGTTGACCCGCAGCTTGGCGGCGGTGTCGGCGGAGCCGGTGAAGGTCACTACGTCCTGGCCTTGCAAGCGGTCCAGCAGATCACCGGTGCTGCCGATGATCAATTGCAGACTGCCCGCCGGCAGCAAGCCGGATTCGTCCATCAGTCGAACCACCGCTTCGGTCAGGTAACTGGTGGCGCTGGCCGGTTTGACGATGCACGGCATGCCGGCAAGAAAGCTCGGCGCGAATTTTTCCAGCATGCCCCAGATCGGGAAGTTGAATGCGTTGATGTGCACCGCGAGGCCACCACGGGGCACCAGGATATGCGTGCCGGCGAAGGTGCCGAGTTTGCTCAGCTGCATGGCCGGGCCTTCGTGGACGATGTTGCCCGACGGCAACTCTCGCGAGCCGAGGCTGGCGTAGGTGAACAGCGTGCTGTTGCCGCCTTCTATGTCGATCCAGCTGTCAGCGCGGGTGGCGCCGCTGTGGTGGGAAATGGCGTAGAGCTGCTCTTTGCGTTCGCTCAGGTACAAGGCCAGGGCCTTGAGACGCTGGGCGCGTTGCTGGAAGTCCAGCGCCATCAGGCCGCTGACGCCCTGGCGGCGACCGTGTTCGACGGCTTCCGCGAAGTCCGGGCGCTCCTCGTGGGTGCGCGCGATTTCATGGCCATCGATGGCGCTGCGCAGGATTTGCGCGCCGTGTTGGCCGATCCAGCGACCGGCGATGAAACTTTGCAGGGTAGGGGCATGCAGTGTAGGTGAAGAGGGCATCACGATTCCTCCGGGTTATGAAAAGGGGATTAGTGTTTGCTGGCGCCCGAGGCGCCGATGCCGGTCATGGAGCGGATGAACTGCGCCAGGTAACGGCCTCGTTCAAGGGCTGCACGGGGTGATTTGTCGGTGACGGAAAACAGCCAGGCGCTGAAGAACGCCAGGCTCATGGAAAACAATGCCGGGTTGGAGTACGGGAACAGCGCCTTGTCGTGATGCATGACGTTGACCCAGACCGCCGGGCTCAGCACCAGCAGGACGATCGCCGAGACCAGCCCCATCAGGCTGCCGAGCACCGCGCCGCGAGTGGTCAGGCCTTTCCAGTACATCGAAAGGAACAGCACCGGGAAATTTACCGAGGCGGCAATGGCCAGCACCAGGCCGGACAGGAATGCGATGTTCTGCGATTCGAACAACAGGCCAAGGATGATTGCCAGCACGCCGATGCACAGCGTGGCAATGCGCGAAACGCGTATTTCTTGCTGCTCGCTGGCCTGACCCTTGCGCATCACGCAGGCATACAAATCGTGGGACACCGCCGACGCGCCGGACAGCGCCAGCCCGGCAACCACCGCGAGAATAGTGGCGAAGGCGACCGCCGAGATGAAACCGAGGAACAGGTTGCCACCCACGGCCTGGGCCAGGTGCACGGCGATCATGTTGCCGCCGCCGATGATCGCGCCGCTGGCATCGCGGAACGCCGGGTCGGTGCCGACCATCACGATCGCGCCGAAGCCGACAATGATCAGCAGCAGGTAGAAGTAGCCGATGAAACCGGTGGCGTAGAACACGCTTTTACGCGCTTCCTTGGCGTCGCTGACGGTGAAGAAGCGCATCAGGATGTGCGGCAGGCCGGCGGTGCCGAACATCATGCCCAGCCCCAGCGAGATCGCATCGATGGGGTTGGACAGCAAACCGCCGGGCGCCATGATCGCGTTGCCCTTGGCGTGCACGGCGGTGGCGCCGGCAAACATCGCTTCGGTGCTGAAACCGAAATGCTTGAGCACCATGAACGCCATGAACGTGGTGCCGAACAGCAGCATCACCGCTTTGATAATTTGCACCCACGTGGTGGCGAGCATGCCGCCGAAGGTCACGTAGAACACCATCAATACGCCGACCAGCATGACCGCGTAGAGGTAGTCGATGCCGAACAGCAATTCGATCAGCTTGCCGGCGCCGACCATCTGCGCCACCAGGTACATCAGCGCCACGGTCAGCGTGCCGAATGCCGAGGTCAGGCGCACCGGGGTTTGTTCCAGACGATAGGAGACCACGTCGGCGAAGGTGTATTTACCGAGGTTGCGCAGGCGTTCGGCGATCAGGAACAGAATGATCGGCCAGCCGGCCAACACGCCCAGGGCGTAGAGCAAACCGTCGTAGCCGTTGAGGAACATCATCGCCGAGATGCCGAGGAAGGACGCCGCCGAGATCATGTCCCCGGCAATCGCCAGGCCATTCTGGAAACCGCTCATGCCACCGCCTGCGGTGTAGAAATCGCTGGCCGAGCGGGTGCGCAATGCAGCCCAGCGGGTGACGCCGAGGGTGAACAGCACGAACACCAGGAACATGCCGATGGCGTTCCAGTTCAACGGGCGGGATGCGCCGTCGGCCGCGACCGCCATGTCGGTGACCACTGCCAGCGGCAGCAGGAATAACGCCAGAAGACGGCTCATCGGGCGCACTCCTGCTTGAGTTTTTCGTTGAGCGGATCGATCACGTTGTTGGCGCGATAGACATAGAAACCGGTCAGGGCGAAGGCCAGTACCACGATCACCACACCGACCAGCATGCCCACCGAGGTCACGCCGCCGCTCAGGGATCGGCCGAGGGTCGCGGGGGAGAACGCCACCAGCAAGACGAAGCCGAAATAGATCACCAGCATGATCAGCGACAGCGACCAGTACAGGTTCTGTTTGCGGCGTACCAACTGGATAAAGTCGGGGTGCTGGCGGATGAGTTCTATGTCTTGGGGTGTCATGAATGGCGTCCTTTTTGTTTTTGTTATGGGTTCAACAGTGGATCTGGGATATCACCGGACAACTGTGGGAGCGAGCCTGCTCGCGATAGCGGTGGATCAGTCGACATCAATGTTGGCTATGAGTCCGTCATCGTCGGAACGCCGCCCGGAGCCGGCTCGCTCCCACAGGGGACGGTGTGGTTCCTGTGGGCGCGGTGTTTCAGAGCTGATCGAAATCGAGCACAACCTTGTCGCTCACCGGGAAGGCCTGGCACGACAGCACATACCCGGCAGCCACTTCGTAGTCTTCCAGGGCGTGGTTGCTGTCCATGTCCACTTCGCCTTCGATGACTTTGCATTTGCACGTCGAACACACGCCGGCCTTGCACGAATAGGGCAGTTCGGCGCCCTGGGCGTTGCCGGCGTCGAGGATGCTCATGCTGTTGCGCGGCAGGTCGAACGCCAGGGCGCGGCCATCGCTGATGACGGTGATCTGACTGACAGCGGCATCCACTTGTCGAGCCGCCTCGCGAGCCTCGCGTTTTTGCGCGCTGCCGGCAGCGGCAAACAGTTCAAAGTGGATTCGCTCGGCCGGCATGCCTTTGGCCTTGAGGCTGTCGCGCACGGTTTCGGTCATCTCCTGCGGGCCGCAGATGAACGCCGCGTCGAGGGCCTTGACGTCGAGCCAGCGGGAGAACAGTTGCTCGCATTTCTCGGCGTTGATCCGACCGTTATAGAGGTCGACATCCTGCTGTTCGCGGCTGAACACGAAGATCAAATTCAAGCGCTGCAAGTAGTGGTTCTTCAGGTCTTCGAGCTGCTCGCGAAACAGCGCGCCGGAGCTTGAGCGGTTGCCGTACAGCAAGGTGACGCGGCTGTGCGGTTCGGTTTGCAGGGTGGTCTTGATGATCGACAGGATCGGTGTGATGCCGCTGCCCGCCGCGACGGCCAGATAATTGCCATGGCGAGCCGGGTCGAGGTCGACATGAAAATGCCCGGCGGGCGGCATGACTTCCAGGCTGTGCCCGGCCTGCAACTGCTCGTTGGCAAACGCCGAGAAACGGCCACCGGCCACACGCTTGATGGCAACGCGCAACTCACCGTCGTTGACCCCGGTGCAGATCGAATAGGAGCGGCGCACTTCTTCGCCGTCCATCTGGGTACGCATCACCAGGTGCTGGCCTTGGGTGAAGTGAAAGCTGTCTTGCAGGTGCTGCGGAATCTCGAAGGCGATGGACACGGCGTCACGGGTTTCGGCGCGCACGTCCTTGATGGTCAGGCTGTGAAATTTACTCATTTTTATTCTCCAGCTGGGACGGCCGATCGCCGCTCAGATGCACTTGAAATAGTCGAACGGTTCCCGGCAATCGACGCAGCGATACAACGCTTTGCACGCGGTGGAACCGAACTCGCTGAGCACTTCGGTGTGGGCGCTGCCGCATTGTGGGCAGACGATCACCGGGCTTTCGCCGAGCAGGCTGCGCTTGCTGGTGCTGCCCTCGGGCGGCGCGATGCCGTAGGCGCGCAGGCGTTCGCGACCGCTGTCGGTGATCCAGTCGGTGGTCCACGCCGGGGTCAATTTGCGTTCCAGTTGCGGCGCCCTGAAGCCGGCGAGTTCCAGCGCATCGCGGATGTCGCTTTCGATCACTTCGGTGGCGGGGCAGCCGGAGTAGGTCGGCGTGACCACCACGTGCAGATGACCGGCCTGCCAGTCGAGATCGCGCACGATGCCGAGGTCGACGACGCTGACCACCGGCACTTCCGGGTCCATGACCTGCGCCAATGTTGCCCAGGCCGCCGCCAGATCAGTCGGTTGAGCCGGCCGGGCGCCGAGGTCGCTGGCGATCAGCTCACCAGGTTGCATCGGGGTACGCTCGTGGCAGGAATTGCATCTCGGCCAGCAGAATGCCGAGGTGTTCGGTGTGCAATCCCTTGCGTGCATTCAGGTAGAAATAACTCGGAGCCACCGGCACGGGCAGGGTGGCGCTGGCGAAGATTTCGTTGACCTTGGCTTGCCACGCAGCGGCGACTTGTGCGGTGTCCGGGGTGATGCCGGCGGCGTGCAGGCGTTGTTCGCTGTCGTCGGCACTGGTCAGTTCAACGGTGAAACGCCAGACCTCAGGGATCGCCGCAAGCATGCGTTTGTGGCTTTCTTCGGTACCGTCACCGAGGCGCTCGACCCATTCGCCGGAGCGGCGCAGGTGATAGGTCACTTCCTTGACCGCTTTGGCGGCGATCCCGGCGATGCGTTCGTCGCTGGACTGGCTCAGGCCGCTGAGCACTTGCAGGTGCCAGGCGTCGTAGAGGAATTGCTTGAGGATGGTCACCGCGTAATCGCCGTTGGGCTGTTCCACCAGCAACAGATTGCGGTAGGCCCGCTCATCACGGCGGAACGCCAGGTGATCGGCGTCGCGACCGTCGTTAAGCAGTTCTGCGGCGTATTCCAGCCAGTTGCGCGCCTGGCCGACGAGGTCGAGGCCGACGTTCATCAGCGCCAGTTCTTCTTCCAGTGCCGGCGCCTTGCCGCACCATTGGCACAGGCGCTGGCCCTGGATCAGGGCGCTGTCGCCGAGGCGCAGCAGGTATTCGATCAGATCAGTCTGGTTGTTCATGGTCGACCTCACATGTGCCCGACTTCGGCCGGCAGCTCATAGAAGCTGGCGTGGCGGTAAATCTTGTCGTCCGACGGGTCGAACAGCGGGTCTTTCTCATCCGGTGACGAGGCGGTAATCAGCGCCGAGGGCACGACCCACAGGCTCACGCCTTCGCTGCGGCGGGTGTACAACTCCCGTGCGTTCTCGATGGCCATGATGGTGTCGGCGGCATGCACGCTGCCGACATGCTTGTGGTTGAGGCCGTGCTTGCTGCGCACGAAGACTTCGAAAAGGGTCCATTCAGACATTTCATTGACTCCACATCAGGTGGCCGATCAGGCGGCGTTTTTGTTCTGTTTTTTACGAGCGTGGGCGACCGCGGCTTCGCGGACCCAGGCGCCGTCTTCAATGGCTTTGCGGCGGGTGGCCACACGTTCCTGGTTGCACGGGCCGTTGCCCTTGAGCACTTCGTAGAACTCGCTCCACTGGATTTCGCCAAAGTCGTAGTGGCCGCGTTCGGCGTTCCATTTCAGGTCCGGATCGGGGCAGGTGCAGCCCAGCAATTCGAGTTGGGGAATGGTCTGGTCGATGAAGCGCTGGCGCAGTTCGTCGTTGCTCTGGCGCTTGATTTTCCAGGCCATGGACTGGGCGCTGTTCGGCGAGTGTTCGTCGCTTGGGCCGAACATCATCAGCGACGGCCACCACAGGCGGTTGATCGCGTCCTGGACCATGTCTTTTTGCGCCTGATTGCCGTGGCGCATCATGGTCAGGAGGATTTCGTAACCTTGGCGCTGGTGGAAACTTTCTTCCTTGCAGATGCGCACCATGGCCCGGGAGTAGGGGCCATAAGAGGTGCGCTGCAACACCACCTGGTTGACGATCGCGGCGCCATCCACCAGCCAGCCCACCGCGCCCATGTCGGCCCAGTTCAAGGTCGGGTAATTGAAGATGCTTGAGTACTTGGCCTTGCCGCTGTGCAGCCTGGCGATTTCTTCGTCGCGGTCGGCGCCGAGGGTTTCCATGGCGCTGTAGAGGTACAGGCCGTGGCCGGCTTCGTCCTGGATCTTGGCCATCAGTTGCAGTTTGCGTTTGAGCGATGGTGCGCGGGTGACCCAGTTGCCTTCGGGCAGCATGCCGACGATTTCGGAGTGGGCGTGCTGGGAGATCTGCCGGATCAATGTCTGGCGATAGGCATCTGGCATCCAGTTTTTGGCTTCGATCTTTATTTCTGAATCGATTTTTTCCTGGAAGGCGCGTTCCTGTTCGGACATTTCCGACAGGTCTTTTATGCGCTTTACGCCTGTTTCTACGAGCTGTGCGTACATTTGGGGTCTCCCGCCTTGAATCTGATCGAGGGCATGGAGAACTTTATAAGCGATACATAAATTAATATCAAACAGAAAATAACGTGTCGTATTGTTTTTTGTGTCGCTTTGGGATGAATGGTTGTTGCGCGCACCTGTACACCCTTGTCCTGTAGCAGCTGTCGAGCCTTGGTGAGGCTGCGTGCTTTTTGTGCTTTTGTGCTGATAGAACGCAGCTCGCCAAGGCTCGACAGCTGCTACAGGAGAGGGGGGCGTGAGGGCGAATTCTGGACAGCCTAATGGCTACTTAGTAGCATCCGCGGCATACGGATCTTTCTCCTGCACGTCGATCGACGTGGGGTCTAAAAAAGGAATCGAAATGCACACCTTCACCCATGCCGATAAAACCGTTGTTTTCACTGTCTTGAGCGGTGAAGTGGTGGGCAGCGAAAAACTCAGCGAGACCCGTGTGACCACCACGGGCGGCGTTCCTGTGAACGGCAAGGATGGGGATCTCACGCCGGTGCGCGTCAGTTCGGTGTCGATCATCAACCATGAGTTCTGGGTCAAGACCCCGGACGGCGTCGAGCACGATGTGAAGCTGCGCGGCGTGGACATTCCGTTGCGCACGGGCCAGCAAATCTCGCTCATCAGTGCCCTGAAAAAGGACGGCTCGCCGCTGCACACCATCTTGCTCAACCATACGGCCTCCAAGCGCTGGATTCTGCGTGACGCGAGCGTGTTGAATACCGAGCTGGAGTTGACGCCTTTCAACTGGAAGACCGTGCTGATCGTGTCTGGGTTGTGCGTCGCCGGCATTGCCACCGCCGGGCTCGGCCTGCTGGCGGCGGGGGGCTATCTTTGCTACGCGTTGTATCAGGGGGGACAGCGTAAGAAACTGCTGGTCAGCGACCTGAATGCCTACCTCTCGAAGCTGGACACTCTGGCCGCCAGCCGTACTCCGGCGCCAAGTCCTGTTCAAGTTGAAAGCCCGGTCCAGGCTGAACTGACCTTTCAGCTTGAAAGTCCTGTTCCGGCGCAAACTGTGGTCGAGCCTGAAAGCCCTGAGCTGAACAGGGACAGCGTGCGCCGGGCGCTGTCGCGTAATCTCTGAGGGGCATGCCCATGTGAGGGGAATCGAAGGCAAAGGCACCGAACGAAAGGGGCAGAAGCGCTTTGGTGACTTTGCGCCGGGCCGCGCAGGCTTTTCGAAAGTGACCCGCCGTAAGGGCGGAACCAATAGCCGCCGCTACCGCAGAAATGGATATGTACACCTGAAAGAAAATGGTCGGCTGCCAGGCCGCCATCGCGAGCAGGCTCGCTCCCACAGGGGACAGGGTGCATCCGCAAAAGCCGGGTCGGCTGCCAGGCCGCCATCGCAGGCAAGCCAGCTCCCACAGGGACCGGGTGCATCCGCAAAAGCCGGGTCGGCTGCCAGGCCGGCATCGCGAGCAGGCTCGCTCCTACAGGGGGAGGGGGTTCACCCAAAAAAAAGCCCCGCAACAGCGAGGCTCAAAGGGTGTAGCAGTCATCCTTTAGGACGCTTGTCCATCACATGACAAGCCTTGCCCTCAGACCGCTTGATCGAATGCATCGGCTGCAAAACAATCCGCGAACTGATCCCGATATACGTCTTGATATGCCGACTCAACTCGGCACAGACCGCCTTCTGCTGGTCATCCCCCAGATGCTGATGCTCAGCCTTGAGCTCCACATGCACATCCACGCTGTCCAGATTTCCGTTGCGATACAGATGAATCTCATAACACTCCGCCAGCTGTTTGATCTTCAGCACCTGCTCCTCGATCTGCGTCGGAAACACGTTAACCCCACGAATGATCAACATGTCATCACTGCGCCCGGTGATCTTGTCGATCCGCCGCATCGGCCGCGCAGTCCCCGGCAGCAAACGCGTCAAATCGCGAGTGCGATAGCGAATCATCGGCAGCGCTTCTTTGCTCAGTGAGGTGAACACCAGCTCGCCCATCTGCCCGTCCGGCAGCACTTCGCCGGTGATCGGATCAATGATTTCCGGATAGAAGTGGTCTTCCCAGATCGTCGGCCCGTCCTTGGTTTCGGCGCATTCCATGGCAACACCCGGCCCCATGATTTCCGAGAGACCGTAAATGTCGAGGGCAGTAATGCCCAGGCGGTTCTCGATGGCGCTGCGCAGTTCGGCAGTCCACGGCTCGGCGCCGAAGATGCCCAGGCGCAGGGCCAGTTTGTGCGGATCGATGCCCTGGCGCTCGATTTCATCGGCGATGTTGAGCATGTACGACGGCGTGACCATGATGATGTCCGGCTGGAAATCCTTGATCAGCTGTACCTGTTTCTCGGTCTGCCCGCCGGACATCGGAATCACCGTGCACCCCAGGCGTTCGGCACCGTAGTGCGCGCCAAGGCCTCCGGTAAACAGGCCGTAGCCATAGGAAATATGCACTTTGTCGCCACGCCGGCCACCCGCCGCGCGGATCGAGCGTGCGACGACGTTGGCCCAGGTGTCGATGTCGTTCTGCGTGTAACCGACGACCGTCGGTTTGCCGGTGGTGCCGCTGGACGCGTGCAGGCGCACGATGTCGTGCATCGGTACGGCGAACATGCCATACGGATAGTTATCGCGCAGGTCGGTTTTGGTGGTGAACGGAAACTTCGCCAGGTCTTCCAGGGACTTGATGTCGTCCGGGTGCACGCCCAACGCATCGAAGCGTTGGCGGTACAGCGGCACATTGTTGTAGGCGTGATTAAGGCTCCAGCGCAGACGTTCCAGCTGATGCTGGCGCAGTTCGTCAATGCTGGCGGTTTCCAGCGGGTCCAGCACGGGATCAAGCACGGATTTGGCAATTGGCATGTTCATGACTTCACTCGAATTATTTTTGTGTTTCGGCCCTTCTACACAAGGGCTTTGAGTGCATGCCCCAAGGATACCTCTCGGCTCCTCGGGAATCGCGGTTCTTTAGTCGGACAGTCGCTCGATGATCAGCGCGATGCCCTGGCCGACGCCGATGCACATGGTGCACAAGGCGTAGCGACCCTGACGTTCTTCCAGTTCATGCAGGGCGGTGGTCACCAGCCGCGCGCCGCTCATGCCCAGCGGATGGCCGAGGGCAATCGCGCCACCGTTGGGGTTGACCCGCGCATCGGTGTCGCTCAGGCCCAGCTCGCGCAACACCGCCAGACCTTGCGCGGCAAAGGCTTCGTTGAGTTCGATCACGTCCATGTCGGCGAGGCTCAGCCTGGCCAGTTCCAGCACCTTGCGCGTTGCCGGCACCGGGCCGATGCCCATGATCCGTGGTTCTACACCGGCAGTGGCCATCGCCACGACCTGCCCGCGCGCCTTCAAACCATGGCGTCTGGCAACTTCCGGGCTGGCGAGCAATAGCGCACAGGCGCCGTCATTGACCCCGGACGCATTGCCGGCGGTGACACTGCCGCCTTCGCGAAACGGCGTACCGAGTTTCTGCAACTGCTCAAGCGTGGTGTCACCGCGCGGGTGCTCGTCATGCTCGACGACTTTAGCCGGGCCTTTACGCTGAGGGATTTCTACCGCGACGATTTCCTTGGCCAGGCGCCCGCTGGCCTGGGCGGCGCCGGCACGTTGCTGGCTGCGCAGGGCAAAGGCGTCCTGATCGGCTCGAGAGATGTTGAACTGCTCGGCGACGTTCTCGGCGGTCTCCGGCATGGAGTCGATGCCGTAGGCTTTTTTCATCAGCGGATTGACGAAGCGCCAGCCGATGGTGGTGTCGTAGACCTGTGCATCGCGAGAAAACGCCTGCTCGGCCTTGCCCATCACCAACGGTGCACGGGACATCGACTCGACGCCTCCGACCAGCATCAAACCGGCCTCGCCACAACGAATCGCCCGCGCTGCCGTGCCAATAGCATCCAGCCCGGAACCGCACAAACGGTTGAGCGTGGTGCCGGGTACGCTGACCGGCAACCCGGCCAACAGCGCCGACATGCGCGCGACGTTGCGGTTGTCTTCGCCGGCCTGGTTGGCGCAGCCGTAGATCACGTCATCCACGGCATTCCAGTCGACTTGCGGGTGACGGCGCAGCAGTTCGCGCAGCGGCACCGCGCCGAGGTCGTCGGCGCGCACGCTGCTCAAGGCTCCGGCGTAGCGGCCGATCGGGGTCCGCACCGCGTCGATGATCAAGGCGTCATTCATTCGGATTCTCCTGCGTCAGCACAGCGCCGCGCACTTTGTAGGATTTGCCATGGAACAGCGCGATCAGCTGGCCCAGTTGGTTTTCAATGCGTACGTCGTAGTTGCCGGTGCGACCGGAACGGCTTTGCTCGGTGCAGTCGGCATTCAAGGTGTCGCCCAGGCGTACCGGGGCGATGTAGTCGATGCTGCAACCGATGGCCACGGTGGCTTCGTTGTAGCTGTTGCAGGCCAGGGCAAACGCCGAGTCGGCGAGGGCGAACAGGTAGCCGCCGTGGCAGGTGCCGTGGCCCTGGATCATGTCGGCGCGCACGCTCATGCCGACGCGGGCGCAGCCTGGCGCGACGGAGAGCAGGCGCATGCCCATGGCCTGGCTGGCGGTGTCGCGCTTGAACAACGCTTGTGCGCAGTCGCTCGCCAGGTTCATGGCTTCATGGTTAGTCATGGAACGTTCTCCCTTCAGCGACCCGGCGGCGCAACAGCAGCGACGGCCGATAACGTTCTTCGCCGTAAATCGCTTGCAGGTTTTCCAGCACGTTGAGGATGTGCGAAAGGCCAATGGCATCGGCCCAGGCCAGCGGGCCTTGCGGATAATTGACCCCGGCACGCATCGCCAGGTCGATGTCGGCGGCCGAGGCCACGCCTTGCAACACGGCGTCGGCGGCTTCGTTGGCGAGCATTGCGACAGTGCGCAGGACCGCGAGGGCCGGGCTGTCGCTGAGCGCGCTGAGGGTGAATCCGGCCCGTTGCAGCAATGCGACACCGTGTTCGAGGGCGACGGGGTCGATATCTGCCACGTAGCTGATGGCGAGGCGGCTGGCCTTGCCGTAGTCGAAAGCCAGGTCCAGCAGGATCAGGTTGCGCAGGCCATCTTCCCTGGCACGCTGACAGGCCATGCGCCCGTCGCTCAACGCCAGCACCGCGTCGCCGACCCGCAACAGGCCTTGGCCATCGCGCTGAATGATCTCGATGTTGTGTTCACGCAGGCGTGGGATCAGCGCGTTGGCGATACCCAGATCACCTTCTACAACGCAGGTTTCAACGGCGTGTTCGCTGCTGATGGACGTTGGTTGCGCACGCTCGGTGCCTTCGCCATAGCGATAGAAGCCATGTCCACTTTTCCGACCCAGACGCCCGGCATCCACCAATTCTTTCTGGATCAGCGAAGGCAAGAAGCGGGTGTCGCCGTAAAAGGCGTCGAACACCGAGCAGGTGACGGCGTAGTTGACGTCGTGGCCGATCAAATCGGTCAGTTCAAACGCGCCCATGGCAAAACCACCGGCCTCGCGCATCAGTGCATCCAGCGTCGGGCAATCTGCCGCGCCTTCCTGGAGCAAACGCAAGCTCTCGGCGTAGAACGGGCGCGCGACACGGTTGACGATAAAACCCGGCGTCGAGCGGGTGTGCACCGGTTTTTTGCCCCAGGCTTTGGCGGTGTCGTACAGGCATTCAGCCAACGCAGGATCGCTGGCCAGGCCGGAAACGATTTCCACCAGCGCCATGACCGGCGCCGGGTTGAAGAAATGCAGGCCAAGCAGACGGTGCGGGTGATTCAGTTGCGCAGCGGTGCTGGTGATCGACAGCGAAGAAGTGTTGCTGGCGAGAATGCAGTGCTCGCTGCAGATCTCTTCCAGCTTACGGAAGAGGGCGCGCTTGACCTCAAGTTTCTCGACGATGGCTTCGATGATCAGCTCGCAGTCGGCCAGCGCTTCGATGGCTTCAACCGCTTGCAGGCGCGCAATCGTTGCGCTGCGTGACTCGGCGGACAGTTTGCCGTTCTCGACCCGTTTGCCCAGTTGCCGGTCAATGCCGTCGATGGCTTGCGCCGCCGCGCCCGGCCGATTGTCCAGCAGCAGCACCGGATGGCCGGCCTGTGCGGCGACCTGTGCAATGCCGGCGCCCATGGCCCCGGCGCCGATCACCGCGACGCGTGCGTTGGAATTCAGTGCGGTCATGGCTCAGCGTCCCTTGAAGCTTGGGCTGCGTTTTTCCATGAAAGCGCTGACGCCCTCACGGTAATCTTCGCTGCGCCCGGCGAGACGTTGCAGGTCTTTTTCCAGTTCGAGCTGTTCGTCGAAGGTATTGCTCAGGCTGGCATTGAGGCTGCGCTTGATCAGCGCCAGGCCGTAAGTCGGTTGAGTGGCCAAATGGCGCGCGAGCGTCAGGGCTTCATTGCGCAATTCGGCGTCGTCCACCACGCGGTAGATCAAACCCCATTGCTCGGCTTGCTCGGCGCTCAGGCGATTGCCGAGCAACGCCAGCGCTTTGGCGCGAGCCATGCCAACCAGGCGCGGCAAGGTCCAGGTGCCGCCGGAGTCGGGGATCAAACCGATTTTGCAGAAGGCCTGAATGAAGCTCGCCGAACGCGCGGCCAGCACTAGATCGCAGGCCAGCGGGATATTGGCGCCAGCCCCGGCGGCCACGCCATTGACCGCGCAGATCACCGGCAACGGCAGGTCGCGCAACTGGCGGATCAGCGGGTTGTAGAACTTCTCGATCGATTCGCCCAGGTCCGGCACGGCACTGCCCGGCGCGACATTGCGGTCGCTGAGGTCTTGTCCGGCGCAGAAGCCGCGACCTTCACCGGTCAGCAGCAACACGCGCACGTCGGGGTTCTGCCGGACCTGTTTCAGCGCTTCCTTCACTTCACCATGCATCTGCGCGTTGAAGCTGTTGAGCTGGTCCGGGCGATTGAGGCTGAGCAGGGCGACGCCGGCCTCGATGGAAAACAGGATGTGTTCGAAGTTCATGGTCATGGCGCTCTCTGAGAAGTCGTTCGAAGGGTTATTGCCCGGTGAAGGTCGGCGTGCGCTTTTCCTGAAAAGCGGCAATGCCTTCGTCGCGGTCACGTGTACCGGCCAGCACGGTGAAGGCGTGGCGCTCGAAACGCAGGCCGCTGGCGAGGTCGGTGTCCATCGCCTTGAGCAGTGCCTCCTTGGCCAGGCGCACCGCCAACGGCGCTTTGCCGGCAATGCTGCGGGCGATGTGCAGGGCGCGTTCGACGGTGAATTCCGGTTGGGTCACTTCGCTGACCAGGCCGGCACGCTGGGCCTGGCGGGCGTCGATCGGCTCGCCGGTCAGGACCATTTGCATGGCCATGGATTTGCCGACGGCGCGCAGCAGACGCTGGGTACCACCGGCGCCGGGCATGATCCCGAGGTTGATTTCCGGCTGGCCGAAGCAGGCGTCTTCCCCGGCGATGATGATGTCGGCGTGCATCGCCAATTCGCAGCCACCGCCGAGGGCGAAGCCGTTGACGGCGGCGATCAGTGGTTTGCTGAAACGGGTGATGGTCTGCCATGACGCCTGGCGCGGGTCGTCGAGGATGCCGACCAGAGTGCGCTCGGCCATTTCCTTGATGTCGGCTCCGGCCGCAAAGGCTTTGCGGCTGCCAGTCAGGACCACAACACGGGTGGCGGGATCGGCTTGCGCGGCGTTCAGTTCTTCCGCCAGTTCACCGAGCAATTGGGTGGTCAGGGCGTTCAGCGCTTGCGGGCGTTGCAAGGTAATCAAACGAACGCCCGGCTCGATGATCTCGACAGCAAGGGTTAGAGGCATGGCGGATGCCCTCACGGTGCACGCTCGGCTGTGATGCCGGCTCATTATTGGATCGGCGCGGTAGGCCGGTTTTGCCGGAGTATACCTATAACGTGATACGCAAATACAATAGTAAAATTGATTTAATGTGTCTTATCGGTGTTGTTTTGGTTTTAAGATGCTGGCCAGGATCGTGGTCGTTGCGTGCTTAGAGTCCCGTTTTTACTGGGTTTTATCGGGGTTTTTCGTGAAAGGAACTCGCGGTTTCCGGTGGACTTCATAAGTGATACGGTTTTTGTGCTTTGTGATTGTAAAAGCGATGTGATACAAAATGACCCTGCATCGGCATCGCTTTGTGAATGCCCTATAAAGGGAACGCCCCATGACTTGCTACAGCCTTGATGGCTTGACCCCGGTGGTTGATCCCACTGCCTATGTTCATCCGTCTGCCGTGCTGATCGGCGACGTGATCATCGGCCCCCATTGCTACGTCGGGCCGCTGGCGAGTTTGCGCGGGGATTTCGGGCGGATCGTGCTGGAGGAGGGCGCTAACCTGCAGGACACCTGCGTGATGCACGGTTTCCCGGACAGCGACACCGTGGTCGAACGCAACGGCCACATTGGGCATGGTGCGGTGTTGCACGGTTGCCGGGTCGGCGCCGATGTACTGGTGGGGATGAACGCAGTGGTGATGGACAACGCGCACATTGGCGCACGCTCATTCGTCTCGGCGGCTGCGTTCGTCAAAGCCGGATTCGAATGCCCCGAGCAGTCCCTGGTGATGGGCGCACCGGCCAGCGTCAAACGCAGCCTCAGCGATGAAGAAGTGTCGTGGAAGCAGGCGGGCACCCGCGAGTATCAGCAACTGGCCAAGCGCTGCCTTGAACAGATGCAGGTTTGCGAGCCGCTGAGCGAGCCGGAACCTGACCGACCGCGTATCAGCGACAGCGGATTGCGGCCCAAGAACAGCACCCTGTGAACACCATTCCCTGTGGGAGCGCCTGTGGCGAGGGGATTTATCCCCGTTGGGCTGCGAAGCGGCCCTGAAGATTTCAGCTGCAACGTAGATTTTTACGACTGCTTCGCAGCCGAACGGGGATAAATCCCCTCGCCACAGGCGCTCCCACAGGGGATCGCGATAATTCGGTATATTCCTTTTCTTTTTTTCAACCCGGTACGCCCATGTCGTCCCTGACACCCTTGAACCACCTGATCACCCGATTCCAGGAACAGACGCCGATCCGCGCCAGCTCCCTGATCATCACGCTGTATGGCGATGCCATTGAACCCCATGGCGGCACGGTGTGGCTGGGCAGTCTAATTCAGTTGCTCGAGCCCATCGGCATCAACGAACGCCTGATCCGCACCTCGATTTTCCGTCTGACCAAAGAAGGCTGGCTGACCGCCGAGAAAGTCGGGCGCCGCAGCTACTACAGCCTGACCGGCACCGGTCGCCGGCGGTTCGACAAGGCCTTCAAGCGGGTCTACAGCTCCACCGTGCCGGCGTGGGATGGTTCCTGGAGCCTGGTGATGCTGACGCAACTGACCCAGGACAAGCGCAAACAAGTGCGCGAAGAGCTGGAGTGGCAAGGTTTTGGTGCGATCTCGCCGGCGGTGCTGGCCTGTCCGCGCAGTGACCGTGCCGACCTCAACGCGACCTTGCTCGATCTCGGCGCCCAGGAAGACACCATCGTTTTCGAAACCACCGCGCAAGATGTACTGGCCTCCAAAGCCCTGCGCTTGCAGGTGCGCGAGAGCTGGAACATCGAAGAGCTGGCAACCCATTACAGCGAGTTCATCCAACTGTTCCGACCGCTCTGGCAAGCGCTTCGCGAGCAGGAAAACCTGCAACCTTCCGACTGCTTCCTGGCACGCGTCCTGCTTATTCACGAGTACCGCAAGCTGCTGCTGCGCGACCCGCAATTGCCGGACGAATTATTGCCCGGCGACTGGGAAGGCCGTGCCGCTCGCCAGTTGTGCCGCAACATTTACCGGTTGATCTACGCCAAGGCCGAGGAATGGCTCAACAGCGCACTGGAAACCGCCGACGGACCGTTGCCAGACGTGGGCGAGAGTTTTTATCGACGCTTTGGCGGGCTGAAATAACCCGTCATCGGTCAAGGAGCGGTGCTGTTCAGGAGAACCTGTGGATTGGCGTAGATAATAAAAATAAGCCTGCGTGAGGCCTGACATGATTTCTTCAATTGCACAGCGCCGTGATGGATTTGATCAGTGGATCCATCAGATCAATCAGATCTGTGGCGCCTTCGACGCGCAAACCCTGGGCGCCGGGTTTTCCGGGCAGATCCGCGAACACCAGAGCGGCGCCCTGAAACTCAGTTTTGTCGACGCCTGCCAGGCGCGGCTTTACCGCACGCCGGCGCAAGTCGCGGCGGGTGAGGGCGGCAAATACTTTGCCGTGTTCCAGCTCGACGGCACGGCCGGCATGGCCCAAGGCGACAACAAGGTCTTGCTGTCGGCCGGGGACATCACGCTGATCGACGCCGCGCGCCCCAGCGACTTCACCTACAGTGAAAACTCGCGGCAGTTGTCGCTGATTCTGCCCTCGCATCTGGTGGAGCAAACCCTGCGTTTCAATCAGGTCAAGTGCGGGCACCGGATCGCCGCCACGTCACCGTTGGCGATGCTGTCGCACCGACTGATTCTCGATGCCACGCGTCAGGACAACCTGAGCCTGCAAGAAAGCGAGGCGACGCTGGAGGCGATTGTCAGCCTGCTGCGCCCGGCCATCAGCCAGACCGACGAGTGCAGTGATGTGCATGAGCGGGTCTTCCGCAAGACCCTGGATTGCATCGACGAACACATCCGCTCCGAAGAGCTGTGTCCGGAATGGCTGGCACGGGAAGTGGGAATGTCGGTGCGTGGCCTCTATCGGATCTTCGCGAAGAAGGGCCTGGTGGTTGCGCGCTACATCAAGAATCGGCGCCTGGATTTGTGTGCTGAATCCCTGCGCCAATCGGGCACCGAGCAGAAGCTGTCGGTATTGGGTTACTCGTGGGGGTTTTCCGATTCGAGCCACTTCTCCACAGCGTTCAAGACACGCTTCGGCATAGCACCCGGCGAGTACCGCAAAAAACACGCCTGAGATCCCCTGAATACACACATTCTCCTGTGGAAGTGAGCCTTTGTGGCGAGGGGATTTAGCGAAACGTCGCACCGCCCCGTTGGGTCGCGTAGCGGCCCCAAACCTGTAATCGCGATGCGTCAGATAGAACGCATTCACCGGGTTTGCGACTGCTCCGCAGCCGAACGGGGCGGTGCGACGGTTCGCTAAATCCCCTCGCCACAAAGGCTCACTTCTACAGGGGAGATGTGTTTACTTGGGGACGTTGAGGTTCAGCGTCGGCGTCTCGTCAAAGAAATTCCACGGCTTGAGCAGCACATGCACCCACTCGGTCGGCATGATCGGCCACTCCTCAGCCCGCGCAATGTGCGTAGTGCCTGTGGTCAACCACACCACATCGTCGGTGTTTTCAATCGACTGATTATCGTGGGTGAACTGCCCCAGCCCCGAATCCTTGTCCGACCGGTTCGGGTATTTGCCTTCCGGGTATTTCTCTTGCGGGTCGTAGCGCGTCACCCACAGCTGTTTGTCCATGAAGCTCAAGCGGTGATAAAGCCATTCGTCCTTGGCGAAATTGGCGCCCTTGGCCACCGGGTGCGTGCCGCCAGCGTACGGAATCAGCTGATAGGAAACCGGGTTGCCGACTTTGTTTTCCTTGCTGAAATTGGTCAGCAGGCGCACGGTCGACGGGTCGAATTTTTGCGCGGCGTGCTGTTCAGTACCGACCACGTGTTGCTCGGTTTGCATCGTGCTGGTGCGCGGTCCGCCACGGTCATTCGGTGCAACCACCGGGTTCACTTCCACCAGCGAGTTGTTTTCGCCGTCCACGTCCATGTCGAGGCGGAAGTTGTAGATGTGCTGGTGCGTGGTGCCGACGATGTTGTGGTCCAGCAGCGTGCCGTAGCGGGTGTCTTCCTTGGCCGTGGCTTCGTGCATGGTTTTCGATTTCACGCCTTTGACCGCTTCGATCCCCGTGGCGCCAGCATCGATACCGAGGGTGCCGTTCTGCTGGAAGACCCAGTCGAAGATGTAATCGTAGTTGCCGACGGTACTGATCCAGCGCACCACCAGTTCACGGCGCTCGGTGCTGAGGTTGGGCTGGCCCATTTCCTGGTGTTTGTATTCCGGGCCGGCGTAACGCTCGAACACCGCCATGGCGCGGGGGATCGAGGTCGGCGCGCCGGTGTAGTCGGCAATCGTGGCGTCCAGCAGCACGGCGTTATCCGGCGCGTCCTTGCCGCGTGCAATCGGCGAGGTCAAGGTGCCCATGCCGTAATCGCCCGAGTCGAGGTAAGCCTTGAAGTACCAGCCGCCGTCGGGGTCGCCGTAGGGCACGATCATTCCGCCCAGCGAGCCTTCGTACATGATTTTGCGTTTCTTGCCCTTGTCGTCGTAGGTCACCGTGGACAGGATCGGCCCGACCCGCGAATCGAGGCGGACGTGGAAGTCCCAGTTCTGCCAATGAATGCTGTTGCCGGTGATGGTGTAGTTTTTACCTTCCGGCTCAATGATCTCCAGCGGCTTGACCGACGTGCCGTTACGCCCGCGCCCGTCATACGGCGTGGGTTTCATCGGCACCGGGATCAGCGCGTCGTCCTCGATCTTGATCAGCTTCTTCTGCTCAAGGTCGACAATCGCCACCAGCCCTTCGATCGGATGCGCCCAGTAATTGCCGTCACCGGTGTTGAGGTAACTGACGATTTTCAGCAGCCGCTTGTCCTGCGCGAGACCGTCCTTGCCGTCGAAGTAACCCACCGTCAACGGCGTGGCCACGACCTTCTTCACATCGCTGATACCACGCTTGGCCAGTGCTTGCGCGTATTCGGGGCTTGCTTCAACGGCCGATTGCACGGTGACGAAGTCGTCCAGCAGCACCATGCCATGGGCGCCTTCAACGGGTTTCCACGACATGAGTGTCTTGCTGTCGAGATCGACCAGCGCCTCGATCACATGCTTGCCGTCGAGCACCACGATGCTGGCCTGGCGCGGCTGTGTAACGTTCTGGCCGGTGTAGACGAAATTCCACACCTGATCCTTCGGCGGCTCATTGACCGACACTTCGGTGAAGCGAAAACCGGGTTTGTAGTGCTCCGATTGCTTGACGATGTCCACCGCGCTCTTGATTTCACCGGCACTCAACGGGTTGAGCGGGTTAGGGCGGGTCTCGACGACAAAGGTCTTGTCCAGGCCGGACTGGAACACCTGGTTGATGAAGTCCTTGGACATGAACGCCGTCTTGTCCTTAAACACCACCGGCACCGACAGCTCCATGCGTTTGCCATTGAGCACGGCGACTTTGCTGCCGGGTTTGACCTTGAGGTAGACACCGTCCTTGGCAATCACGAACAGGTCGGCGTAGTCGTCCCACTTGACCGTGGCACCGAACGCCTCGAGGGTCGATTGCAGCGGCACCATTTCGGCGGCCCCGCCATGAGCCTGGGCGTTGGGCATCCAGCATGGCAATGCAAGGGTGCCCAAGGTGATGGCCAGCGCGAGGCGGGCCAGCGGTTTTCTTTTTAGAAGCAACATGGGCTTGAACATTTCCGGATTCCAGGGGAAAGCAGGTGGCTGGCACACCTGCACTTTGCTACAGCCGGAGGATGACTGCTTTTTGATTTCTGCCAAAACGTTTTGGTTGTGTGCCTGAATCAGCTTTCGTCACAAGCAGCAGTAAACGACTGTGACGGCAGCGGCGACAGCAAAGGCTACCAACGCTTTTGCTGGAAGTAATCCGGTCAATCGCTGCATGGGCAAGTCCGAAAACACTGCGTAGTCGTGGCGCTGGCGCAAGATGGCCCGGCGGGTGTACCGAAGGCCAATCAACAAACACAGAACGATCAGGCTCAGGGCCAATCCGCGAGTAATCGCCGGTTTCACCAAAGGCGCAGGATTTTCCTCTTCACATGCAGTGCTGTCGACTTCAACGACCGTAATTCGTCCGTAATCCGTGGAGGGCTGCTTTTCGCCTTTGAGGATTGCCGCCTGTTGCTCGAGATCCAGGGCCTGATACTTCCAGAGCGTCGATGATCCTTCCCGGCAGTAGGTGAACGCTGCGGGGTGGGAGGCGGCAACAATACACGCGTCTTCGATCCCCAGTTTTTTCAGGGTCTCGGCAGCCGATCTTGTGAAGTCCAGGTCGAGTACCGGAATAACCCCGTTGGCAGACGCCGCAGTCGATACCAACAGGCTCCCGGTAGCGCAGAGGGTTGAAATTTTCAAGGTTGGATGCCCCTTGTTGTGCACTATTTTTGTTGTTTGAACACGGCTGCAACTCGCCTGCCGAAGTCTAGAATTCTAGTTGAACCTCAAGGACCGGCTACGAATCAATCTCAATAATGGCCGAAAAAAACTGATTTGCACTGATGCGAGCGTCTGCGACTACTTTCAGAGTGCATGGATGACGATCGAGAAATTCAACGAAGACTTGCGCCAGGCCCGCCTGGAACTGACCGCCGCGACGGCTGCGGTCATGGAGCTGGTCCGTTCGGGAAAGGCGTTCGGGGATGAATGGGACGCTGCGGTTTCGCGAGAGCGCAAGGCTTACCAGAAAATGCTGTGGGTGCTGGATAGCCCCTTGGCTCCCTGGGTAGATAAAAAGTCAGATCCGTAGCCGTTCGGTACCCGGCTCAGTCACTCATGCCGTCTTCTATCGCGATGCCTTGCGCACGCATGGCCTTGATCAACTCCGCCCGGGTGCCCGGCAGGTTGAGCATGGCTTTCTGGCGCAGTTGTGCCACTTCGTCGGCACTGTAGGGCTGATAGTTGGCCGGTGTGCTCTTACCCGCCAGGCCGTCTTCACGCATCAGCCAGTTGAGCAAGTCCGCCAGTTGCGCATTGTTCAGCGCCGACTGCGACATGCCGGGCACTCGCACCAGGAACTCACGACCGCCCGGCACTTTCAGAAAGTTGCCGACAAATCCGGTCATGCGCGGCGTGTCGTTGGCTGCAGAGCCCATGCCATTGCCCAAGTGACAACCGGCGCATTGCAGCTGGTAATTCACGCCGACGCTGTAACCCGCCTGGGCGATGGGTGTTTGCAGCGCTTCGTTACCCGGTGCATGGCGCTGCGCCGGGTCGGGAATGGCTCGGGCGTGGGCGAGCGGGGCGCTCAGGGAGCAGGCAAGACCGAGGAGCAGCAACTTACGCATGACAAAAGCACCTCTACGGTAAAACACACTTTATGTAGACGCCGGCGAACCCTGTGGGAGCGAGCTTGCTCGCGATAGCGGAGTGTCAGTCGACATATATGTAACCTGATACACCGCTATCGCGAGCAAGCTCGCTCCCACAGGTTTCGTCGGCGTCTACAAAGGATCGCTTTTTTCGCACCAAAAAAAACCGCCGATTGCCTGAGCAACCGACGGCCAACGCGCGTTAGACCGCGACGCCGCGGATGATCGAAACGGTGCAGTGATAGATGTGCGATTTGGCGGCCAGGCACCAGTTCACGTCGTTGTTGTTGAACGGGCGATAGGCCGGTTCTTCACTGTCGTTACGGGTGCAGGCGCACTGGGCGCAGCTTTGCTTACCGCAGCAGTCGTTATACGAAATGATGTAATCCTTGCCATCGGCCGGGTTGCGGCAGGTGCCGATCCAGGTCACTTGCGAGGCTTCGGTGCCCGGTGGGCAGGACGTCACCGAACCGCCGCAGCAGCTGCACAAGAAGCCGTCGATGGAGCAGTAGCGCCAGTAGTCGCAGGTGTTCGGATCACCCGGATCGCCAGCCTTCGGGTTGTCGGCGGCCAGGGCCTTGCTGGTGCGGTCCAGCGGCAACAGCAGCGGCAGTGCGGCGCCGGCGACCATCAAGGAACCCATGCGCGCCAACAGTTTGCGGCGTGAGGTGGTGTCGGCGACTCGACGGGTCGAGCGCTCGAACAACAGATCCAGCAGTTTCATAAAAGTCTCCCTGCCTTAATCAGTGGCTATGGCCGTGGCTGTGGTCATGTTCGTGCGGCTGGCTGTTGAGGTATTCCTGCAACGTGGCCTTTTTCAGGTGCTCGACTTCGAACAGGCTGTCCAGGTGCTCACGGGAATTGACCAGGCCTTTGGCGCGCAGCGTGCCGGTTTTATCGATCAGGGCGGCGTACGGCAGCTTGCCGATCTGGTAGGTCATGCCGACTTCCGGGCCAACCACGTAAGTGGCGTCGTCCAGCTTGTGTTCGCGGATCAGCTTTTGCTGGGCGTCCATGTCGCCATCGCTGATGAACACCACGTCGAGGCGATCGGCCTGTTCCTTGGCGATGGATTTGATCGCCGGCAGCAACGACTTGCAGATCGGGCAGGTCGGCGAGAGGAAGAACAGCAGTTGCGATTTTTCCCCGGCGTAGCCGAAGTTCACCGGGCGACCGTGACGGTCGGACGCAGTGACTTGCGGCGCGGCTTCGTTGACCGCCACGCCCTTGTCCATCATCAACGCACCGGCTGGAGCGAGACGACCGTGCAACACACCAATCTGCCGGACCAGGCCCATGACGGCAAACGCCACGGCCACCAGCAGTACCCAGAGCAGAACGTTGGAAACGATTAAGCCTTCCATTGATCACCTACCAATCAGTTTGAGCAGAAGAGGGGAGTTCGCCAGCAAGCCATCGGCTGCGGCGTAAATCAGCAGCGCAACGGCGCTGGCGGCGACGGTGACGAAACCGTCGAAAAATCCAAGTTCACGAACCACCGGCGAGACGCTGGCCAGCAACGCCAGGCCCACCAACACGCTGTTGCGCAGCAGTAGCACCGGACGCAGCGGTTGCGCCTGGTCCGGACCGGCGCAACCACAGTCGATATCGCGACGACCGCGCCACAGGTTGATGCCAATCGCGGCGGCATACAGCGCGATCAGGCTGGCAGCCGCCAACGCTGCCCAATACCGGCTGACCGGCACCAGCAGCGCAAACGCAATCGCCAGCTCTACCACCGGGATCACACGGGCGACGGGGCGCACTAACGCGTCAGGCAGCAGTTGGTAGTCCGCCAACTGTTTTGCGAAGCGTGCCGGGGCGCGCACCTTGTGCGTCGCGGCGCTGGCCAGCAACACTGCCGTGGCGAGGGCGCTGGCGATGATGAAGATCGGATCTAAGTGCATGGCCGAACCTCGCTTAGTAGCTCATGACCTGAGTCGCGGTCTTCGCGACTTTCGGCATGCTGCCCGTGAGCTTGTTGGTGGTGAGGTCGAAGATCTGCAAACCGCCCGCGACGTCGGCACCCAGCAACAGCGGCTTGTCATCGCCGGTAGCCTGCATGCTCCACACCGGCACCGGTGCTTCGAGCGTCGCTACTTTCTTGTGGGTTTTCAGGTCAAACGCCCAGATCAGCGGGCTTGGGTCTTCCCACTTCATCGGTTCGTGCGCGTCGTGCATCAGCACGTACAAACGGTTCAGCTTCGGCGCCACGGCCATCAGCTGCCAGCCACCCGGTGCCCAGCCGGCTTTCTTTTCCTCGTCGGTGGTCAACGACCACGACGGCAGGATTTTCGGTGCGTCGCCGGCGAAATCCACCGGGCGAACGGTGCCCGTGGTGGTGGTGAAGTAATAGGTGTCACCGACGTTCACCGCGCGCTCAACGAGCTTCTCGGCATTCGGGTCGAAGAACGGCGTGCGGCTGCGCGCGGTTTCCTGGCCCTGATCGTTGAGCGTGATCACCTGCAAGCTGCCGTCGCCGCACAGTGAGGCGAAGCGGCGGTTGCCGACCGGGTAGGTGAGCACGCAGCCCGGAATCGCCAGTTCAGCGGTCACGGCCTTGGCCTGGGTATCGACCACGGTCACCGAGGTCGATGGCGTGAAGTTGTAGACGTAGACGAAGCGGTCATCGCCGCTGGTTTTCAGGCCGTAGCGCTGGGTCAGGGATTCGGCGCGCTTGGTCGGAATCAACAGCTCCCAGGCCGGCGAAAGGGTCGAACTGTCCCACGCGGTCAGCACATCGGTGCGGGTGCCACGCGTGCCGCGCGAATAAAAGATGTCGGCGCTGTAGAGGGTTTTCTGATCATGGCTGAGGGTCGACGGCGCGGCAAAACCGGTCGGCACCATGCCGAGCACGCGTTTTTTGTCGGGGTCTACCACGGTCACGCGGCCCGCCACGAAGTTTTCGAATTCGACGTCGACGATGAACGCACGGTGGGCTTCCGGCGGAAACGCCAGGACGGTCTGGCCGATGGTGTCGGCCGGCAGGTCAGCACGGGCGCTGGTCAAGCCGAGTACAAGCAGGCTCAGACCTAGCGCTGACTGTACGTTGATCCTGTTGGTTCGCATTAGGGGAACTCCCTGAATTGTTATTCACGCAGATCGCGGATGCTTGGGCAGATTTTTACAATTCGATTCTGCCTCGCCGTGAAAACGGGAGAATTGCTGTGGCTGCCAAGTGTTTGTGTGTCTGTGCCAGTCTCTGGAAATGCATTCCGAAATCGTCGGAAGGGCGGGTTAACGCACGTCGAATGTCGGGTGGATACCCTGTGGCGAGGGAGCTTGCTCCCGCTGGACTGCGCAGCAGGCCCCTTCTTTTTGGGTGAAAAAGGGGCCGCTTCGCGACCCAGCGGGAGCAAGCTCCCTCGCCACAGGGTTGTGGTGCTTAAGTTTTTTTAGCCTGAAACCAAAAGGTCAGGCGGGAGTAGCGAGGGGAAGGGAGAAGGTGAACACAGCGCCGCAAGGCTCCAGGTTTTGCGCCCAGATATCGCCGTGATGGCGGCCGATGATGTTTTTGCACAGCGCCAGGCCAATGCCGTTGCCGCTGACCTTGGAAGAGAAGAAACCGTCGAACAGCTTGTCTTGCTCCAGCGCCGCAATGCCGCGACCGCAATCCTCCACCCGAACCAGCGCGACCTGTTCATCACGGCTGGCCTGAATGCGCAGCACACGCCGTTCGGGTGACAAGTCGCTCATTTCTTCGATCGCATTAAAAGCCAGGTTGAGGATGACCTGGCCAATCAGCACCTTCTCGCAACTGATCAGCAGCGGCTCGGGGCTGGTGACGATCTCGACCTTGATCAGGCTCGGGTCGGCGCGCAGGCGAATGAAGTATTGGGTTTCGCGCAGCACCTCGTTGAGGTCGATCAGTTCTGCGGATTGCTCCAGCTTGACCACGTATTCGCGCACGCTTTTGATGATCACCGACGCGTGCTCGATTTGCCGCACCGCATTCTGCAAACCCCAGGCCACGCCTTGATCGTCGCCCTGATCCTTACCCAAACGAATCACCGCGCCTTCGATGAAATTGCGCGTGGCCGCCAGCGGCTGACTCAGCTCATGGGCAATCGCCACGGCCATTTCGCCCATGGCGTTGTAACGCGCCAGGTATTCCAGTTTCTGCTCGCTGACACGCCGGGCCTCTTCGGCGCGCACCTGCTCGGTGACGTCGCGAAACAGCAGCAAGTGGCCGACCAGGTCGTCTTCGATCTCGATATAGCGGCACGTCGCATGGTGCCAGCGCCACTCACCGTCACGCCGTTGCAGGTGATAGTGAACGCTGAACGGCGCGTGTTCCGGCTGCTCGCAGGACAACTGTTGCAACAGGCGCTGGCGTGAGGCCTCGTCGCACCAGTCGAGGAAGTTTTCGCCGATCAGCGGGTGATCCTCGCTGTTGAGCAGTTGCGCGGCGGACTCACTGATAAAACGGATATCACCCTGCGGCCCCAGCACCGCAACGCCCTCGGCCAGGTCCTGCATAAAGGCCTTGAGCCGGCTTTCGAAACGCTTGAGGTCGCGCTTGACCTTGTCTTCCCTGGAGATGTCGCGGAACTGCACCATTAGCACATCGCGACCCTCCAGATGCACCAGCGTCGCCACCGCTTCCGAGAGAATTTCCACCCCTTGCTTGGAGCGATAACACCACTCGATGGCGCGCTGGCCGGTGCGCGCCGCACCTTCCAGCCAACGCAAACCCACCGAGCGCTGGTACTGCGGCGCATCGCGGGTCATGTCCGGGGCTTTGAGCGGCGTCAGTTCTTCGAGGGTAAAACCCAGCGCCGACAAGGCCGCGGCGTTGGCCCACAGAATCTCCTTGCTGTGGGCGTCGTGAAGAATGATGCACAACGGCATGGCTTCGATGAGGGCGTAGAAATCGTTCGGTTTTGGCAGATACATCACGCAGCCCTTGGCGGCAGAGAGGTCGACTCCGGGTGAAGTCGAAGTATGGCGTTTTATACCGTCTTGCGCGCAGGGATGCGCTCAGAGGTAACCGGGGGCGGGCTAGGGGTTTTCTTTAGCCGGGGGGCTACACGCCCCAATAGTGGCGAGCGGATGCGGTTTTTACACTGGACCTCAATGCACGGATCACCACGGCACGCCTCTGTAGGAGCCGGCTTGCTGGCGAATCAGGCGCCGCGGTGATTCAGACGCACCGGGTAACGGCTATCGCCAGCAAGCCGGCTCCTACAGGGCGCGGCGTCTGATCAAGGTGTGTGGTTACCCATACCGGCTAATAACAAATAAACGGAGAGAAGCCCATGTTGCGTTCAGCTGTCGCGGAGAAAGACCCTCTGCCAGTCGTCGACGACACCACCGTCCACAGCCAGGCCTTTGAGCAAGTGCTGGAGGAAGTGCGCCAACGTCGCGATGAATTCGACGCCGGCTCCCACGTGCCGCGGGACATGATCGAACGCTTTAAGCAGGTGGGCATCTACCGCGCCGCCACGCCCAAATGCTTCGGTGGTGACGCCCTGGCACCGGCGCTTTTTCTGAAGATGATCGAACGCATCTCCGAAGCCGACGGTTCCGCCGGCTGGGTTGCCAGCTTCGGCAGCGCCGGCGTTTATCTCGCCGCGTTACCGCCAGAAACCCTCGCTGAAATCTACGCCGACAGCCCGGACCTGGTGTTCGCCGGGGGCCTGTTCCCGTTGCAACCCGCTGAAGCGGTCGATGGCGGCTGGCAGGTCAACGGCACCTGGAAATTCGCCAGCGGCTGCAAAGGCGCGGACCTGCTCGGCGTCGGAATCGGCGCGGCCGGTGGCAAGCCGCGCACCGCCGTCTTCCGGGCGGATCAGGTCGACATCATCGAGAACTGGGACGTGGTCGGGCTCAAAGGCACCGGCAGCCACGACCTGCGCGTCACCGACAAACGCGTTGATGAGCGCTGGACCTTTATTCGCGGCGGAGCTTCAACCATCGACGAGCCGCTGTTCCGCTACCCGTCGATTGCCTACGCCGCGCAGGTGTTGGCGGTGGTCAACCTCGGCCTGGCCCGCGCGGCCCTCGACGAAGTCAGTCGCATGGCCGCCGGCAGCGGCATCACCGGTGCACCGAAAATGGCCGACCGCGCTTACGTGCGTATCGAGATTGCCAAGGCCGAAGCGCAACTGGCCGCCGCACGGGGTTTCTTCTACAGCGCCACCGAGCAAGTGTGGAGCTCGATCCTCGCCGGCCACCCGGTCACCGCCGAACAGACCAGCCTGTTGCGCCTCTCTGCCATCCACGTGTCCCAGGCCGGAGCGGCGGTGGTGCAGAGCGCTTACAGCCTCGCCGGCACCACCGCGATTTATCTGCGCCATCCGTTGCAGCGTTACTTGCGCGACTCGATGGTGGTGACCCAGCACGCATTCCTCAGCGAAGGCCTGTACGACGGCGCCGGTTCGGTGTTCCTCGGCGTGCCGCCATTCCCTGGCTACATCTGAACCCACTATTTCAAGGATCAACACCCATGTCCCAGACCACCCAAGAACCCCTGCGCGTCGTCTTTTGCATCGGCATCACCCAGAACTTTTTCGACCTGCCCACCGGCGAAGGCTTGAGCGTATGGAAAGGCTTCAGCCAGATGATGGGCTCGCTCGGCGCCATGCCCGGCATCACCGTGCTCGGCGCGATGGACGATGACCGGCTGATGGTCGGCCCGTCGACCACGTCGCCGTGGACCGTCTACATCATGGCCGACGTCGACTGCCATCAATCGGTGATCGACGCCTGCAACCTGTTCCGTACCACGCCGGTGAACGAATACAGCCTGTGGCGCTACGCCAAGGTCGAGGCGCGCATCGGCCGTCCGCTGACCATCCCCGATGCGGCCAAGGTGTAAGCCATGAACGAGGCCTTGCTGCAGCGTCTCGCGACGCTCGAAGGGGAGAGCCAGGTGCGGCGCTTGATGGCGCGCTACATGGACCTCTGCGATGTGCCGCGGGCACCGACCTATGTCCGTGAATTGGCTGAGTTGTTCAGTGAAGACGCGATCTGGGAAGGCGTCGGCAGCCAGACCGCGCAGACTTTCGGCCAGCACCGTGGGCGCGATGCGGTGGCGGCGTTCGTCGGTGGTTACTTGCCGCCGTCGGATCACTTTCAGCTGAACCTGCATTACCTCACCAGCGAATCGATTGTGGTCGACGGCGGCACGGCCCGGGGGCAGTGGATCATGCAGCAGATATCCACTTACGCCGATGGCCGCAGCGAACTGTTCGGCACGCGCTTGAACATCGATTTCCGCTGCGTCGACGGTGTCTGGCTGATCGCGCATTTCCGTACGCAACGCTTGTTCAACACAGGACTGGGCGCATGAGCACATTTATCAGCGAATTCCTGCTCGGTGGCAGCGGCAAGCGGGTTGCGATCAAAGACTCGATCGACATTGCCGGGCATCCGACCCGCTCGGGCAGCCGCGCATTTGCCGATGCTGAACCGGCGAGCCGCAATGCCGAAGTGGTGGACGCGATCCTCGACGCCGGCTGGCAAATCGTCGGCAAAACCAACCTGCACGAACTGGCCTTTGGCGTCACCGGCATCAATGACTGGACCGGTACGCCGATCAACCCGCAAGCCCCGGACCGGGTGCCGGGCGGTTCCTCCAGCGGTTCTGCCGCTGCGGTGGCGGCCGGTCTGGCGGACATTGCCATCGGCACCGACACCGGCGGTTCGGTGCGAGTGCCGGCGGCGTGCTGCGGCGTTGCCGGGTTGAAGCCGACTTACGGGCGAGTCAGCCGGGTCGGCGCGCATCCGGCGGCGTCCAGCCTCGATTGCGTCGGACCGTTCGCGGCTGACATGGACAATTTGATCGCGGCGATGCAAGTGATTTGCCCTGGTTTTCAGGCGCAGGGTTTGCCATCGAGCAATGCGTCAGTCGGTTTCCTCGACGTCGCCTGCGACCCGCATTTGCAAGCGAGTCTCGGCGCCGCCGCCGACCGCGCTGGCTGGCGCCGCAGCAACCTGCACCTGAGCGAATTCGAAGCCGCCTTCGCCGCCGGCCTCACCGTGATCAATTTTGAAAACTGGGCCGCGTTCGGCCACCTCACAGGCCTTGGCCTGATCGGTGCGGACGTCGAGCAACGCCTGCTGGCCGCCAGTCGCACCAGCGCCGCTGAGCTGGCGCAGGCCGAAAAAGTCCGCGCGCGTTTCACTCAGCAAGTGGACGCCGCGTTGGAAGAGTTTGCGGTGCTGCTGTTGCCGACGATGCCCAGCCTGCCGCCGACGCTGATCGAAGCCCGCAGCGCCAGCAAGGCCGTGGCCGGCATGACGCCGCTGGTGCGGCCGTTCAACCTCAGCGGCCATCCGGCGCTGACGGTGCCGGTGGAACTGGACTGCGGCGGGCTGAAAGTCGGCCTGCAGATTGTCGGCCGTAAAGGTCAGGACGAGCTGGTCTGCGCCTTCGGTGCGCAACTGCAAGCCTCTACAAACCAATCATAAAAAGAAGCCATGAGGAGAACCGCATGAGCACTCATGAATACCGGCTGATCGCATCATCGAAAAGCCCCGACGAGCTGGTCAGTCACGACCGTGTCGACGTCTCGCTGTACAACGACCCGGCGCTGTTCGAAGCCGAGCTGGAAAAGATTTTCTACCGCACCTGGGTGTGGGTCGCCCACGAAAGCGAAGTGCGCAACAGCGGCGACTTCAAGACCGCGACCATCGGCCGTCGCCCGGTGATCGTTGTTCGCGACAAGAAGAACAACATCAACGTCCTCGAAAACCGCTGCCGGCACCGTGGCGCCACCGTGTGCGAAAAACACAAAGGCAACGCCACTGGTTTTACCTGTCCGTACCACAGCTGGTCCTATGGACTGGATGGCAAGTTGCGCGCGCTGCCGTATCCGGACGGCTACGAAGGCATTCTGGAAAAGTCCGAACTGCCGCTCACCAGCCTGCGTGTCGAGAGCTACGCCGGCATGGTCTTCGCCAGCTATAACGACGAGATCGAACCTCTGGTGGATTTCCTCGGCGGTGCGAAACACTGGATGGACCTGTTCATGAAACAGGGCGCCGGCTACCCGATCAAGACCCAGGGCGAACACAAGTTCAGCTTCAAGGGCAACTGGAAGATCCAGCTGGAAAACACCACCGACGGTTACCACTTCCCGATCGTGCACAAGTCGTTCATGTCGTCGGTGGATGAAGAAACCTCGGAAATGCTTTCGTTCATGACCGACGAGCAAGCGGTCACCCACTCGTTGGGCAACGGCCACAGCGTGATGGTGATGGTGCCCGAGCACGTCGACCTCGATCACGACGACGGCACCGAACAGTTGCAGGAGCGCTTCGCCCATGTGACCGCCGAGCTGTCGAAAACCATGGAGCCCGCGCAGGTGCGCCGCATCGTGCGTTCGCTGCACGGTGCCGGTTTCAACCTGAATCTGTTCCCCAACGTGGCGATGTCGATGTCGTTCTTCCGTGTGTTGCGCCCGGTCTCGGTCACCGAAACCGAAATCCGCCACGTCGCCCTCGGCATGGACGGCGGCCCGGAGATCGCCAACCGCGAACGCATGCGCATTCACGAACACTTCCAGGGCCCGTTCGGTTTCGGCAGCCCGGACGACGCCGAGGCCTGGGACCGTGTGCAACGCGGCTCATACGCCGGCGTCGACGCGCCGATCCTGGTCAACCGTGGCCTCAATCGGGAAATCGTTGCCGAGAACGGCGACAAGGTCAGCCACGCCACCGACGAAGGCGGCATGCGCGGTGCCTATGACATGTGGAAAAGGATGATGAGCCAATGAGCAATCACGACACCCTGAACGGTTTTTCCGGCCCGTTGGCCCAAGCCATCGAATTCATTTGGCGCGAAGCCGAACTGCTCGACCACAAAAACTACGCCGAGTGGGCGACCTTGTGGAGCGACAGCGGCCTGTACATCGTGCCGATCGACCCGGACACCGAAGACTTTGAAGCGACGCTGAATTACGCCTACGACGATGCGCGCATGCGGGATTTGCGCATCGAACGCCTGACCGCCGGCTATTCGCCGTCGGCGGTGGACGCGGCAAAAACCATCCGCAGCGTTTCGCGTTTTCGCTTGGTAGAAGCGGCGGGCGACCTGGTTGAAGTCAACTCCGCGCAGTTGCTGTACGCCTACAAACGCGGTGTGCACACGCCGTTCGTGGCCGACCTGAACCACCGCATTCGTTTCACCGACGGCGTGGCGAAGCTCGAACGCAAGGTCGTGCGCCTGATCAATTCCACCGACAGCCTGAGCGCGCTCGGCTTCCTGCTGTGAGGGGCAACACCATGAATCGAGTAGCCCTGGTAACCGGTGCTTCGCGCGGTCTTGGCGAATGCATCGCCCGTCGCTTGCACGCGGCGGGGTATCGCGTGGGCCTGGCGGATGTGCGCCTCGACGGTGCGCAACGTCTGGCTGCTGAGCTTGATGGCAGCGGCGAAAGTGCCGTCGCCATCGAACTGGATGTGCGCAACAAAGCGGATTTTGTCCGGGCTCGTGACCTGCTCGCCGAGCGTTGGGGCGGCACTGACATTCTGGTGAACAACGCCGGCCAGTCGAAAGTCGCGGCGTTGATGGACATCACCCCGGAAGAATTCGACGAGTCGATGGCAATCAACCTGCGCGGCACCTTTGTCGCGTGCCAGGTGTTCGGCGCGCACTTTGCCGAGCGGGGCTTTGGCCGCATCGTCAACATCGCTTCGCTCGCCGGGCAGAACGGCGGCACCGCCACCGGCGCGCACTACGCGGCGGCCAAGGGTGGCGTGGCGACACTGACCAAAGTCTTCGCCCGCGAACTGGCCCCGCAAGGGGTGACGGTCAACAGCATTTCGCCGGGGCCACTGGACTTGCCGATCGTGCGCGAAAGCGTAGCGCCGGAGCGACTTGAACAGATCCTGAAAATGATCCCGGCCGGCACCCTTGGCGACCCCGAGTACATCGCCGACAGCGTGTTGCTGTTGATCGCCGACAACGCCGCCTCGGTAACGGGCGCGTGCTGGGACATCAACGGCGGCCTGTTCATGCGCTGAAACGCGATCAGCTGTGGCGAGGGAGCTTTTGTGGCGAGGGGATTTATCCCCGTTGGGCTGCGTAGCGGCCCTGAAAATTTCGGCTGCAACATAGATTTTTACGACTGCTGCGCAGCCGAACGGGGATAAATCCCCTCACCACAAAAGCCCCCTCACCAACTAAGCATCCAGCCACAGATCCGTGATCGACTTAAAAAGCCATACAACAAAAACAACCGAATTTCAGGTGACGCAATGATGAAAGTGAGGATCGAAAGGATCGTCGACGAAGCGCTGGATATCCGTTCCTTTCGCCTCGTGCGCAGTGACGGCCAGCCGCTCGACAGTTATGAACCGGGGGCGCATGTCGACCTGACCGGGCCGACCGGGGTGACGCGTCAGTATTCGCTGTGCAGCCCGCCGCAGGATCGCCGCGCGTATCTGGTGGCGGTGAAGAAAGAAGCGCAGTCTCGCGGAGGTTCACTGGCACTGCATGAACAAGTGGAAGAGGGCATGGAGCTGGAAATGGGTGCGCCACGCAACCTGTTCCGCCTCGACCCGACGGCCACCGAACATGTGCTGTTCGCCGCCGGGATCGGCGTCACGCCACTGCTGAGCATGGCCTATCGATTGGCGGAAAGCGGTCAGCCGTATCGCCTGCATTACTTCGCTCGTTCGCCGGAGTACGCTGCATTTTCCAAGTTATTGGCCGACACCTTTGCCGATCGTGTGCAATTCCACTACGGCGTCGAGCCGGGTGATATGGACGCGGCATTGACTGAGAGCCTGAGTCAGGCGGGCAGCGCTGCGCATGTGTACACCTGCGGCCCGGCGCCGTTCATGAACAAAGTGGTGGAAGTGGCGGCGCGCAGCCGTAGCGATGATTTCATTCACCTGGAACATTTCCAGGCCGATCCCGCTACCAACGCCGGTCCGGTTGGTGCTTTTGAAGTGGAATTGGCCAGCTCCGGCGTGGTGCTGCACGTACCCGCCGATGCCAGTCTGGTCGACGTGTTGCAGGCCCATGGTTGCGACATCGACACCGAGTGCCGTGAAGGCATTTGCGGCACTTGTATCGTCGAGGTGCTGGACGGCTTGCCGGAGCATCGTGACAACTGTTTGTCGAACAAGGAAAAGGCAGGCAACAAGCAGATTTGCGCCTGCGTTTCGCGAGCGCTTTCCGCTCGTCTGGTATTGGACCTGTAACCCGTTAAACCCCTGGAAACATTGCGTGGGAGTCGATTAAATCGGCGGCCCACGACCGTCAAGGAGGCGACGGTCACGACACCGGTATTCATCGAACCGCTCGGCGAAGCGGTCGAAAAATAACAATAAAACTGACGTGAGGCCTTGCGGTCATGATTACTTCTTCGGCAGTGCGCAATGATGCATTCGAAAGTTGGTTAAGCCAGGTCAATCAGGCCTGTGGGCGCTTCGATGCCCGCGCACTGGACGCGAATTTCTACGGTGATCTGGCGGAGTTCCGCAGCGGCGCGATCAACCTGAGCGTGGTCGACATGGCCCACGTGCATTTGTATCGCACCAGCAAAGATGTGAGCACCAGCAGCGACGGCCACTACTACGCGGTGTTTCAACTGAACGGCAGTTCGCAACTTGAACAGGGTGACAACCGCGCCCAATTGGGTTGCGGCGACATCGCCCTGATCGACGCCTGCCGCCCCAGTGACATGACCTACAACGAAGACTCCCGGCAACTGTCGCTGATTTTGCCGCGACAGGTGGTGGAGCGCGGTTCGCACTTCAACGCGGTCAACTGCGCTACGCGGATCCCGGCCAACACGCCATTGGCGGCGCTGGCCAACCGCATGGTCCTGGAAACCCGGCAGCAACACAGTCTGGACATGCAGGAAAGCGAAGCGGTGCTCGACGCGCTGGTCAGTCTGCTTTTGCCGGGCATCAGCGCCCGGGACGTCAGCGTAGATGCCCACGAGCGGCAATTTCGCAAAACCATCGCCTACATCGACGAGCACATCAGCAGCGAGGAACTGTGCCCCGAGTTGATTGCTCGCGAGGTGGGGATTTCGGTGCGCGGGCTGTACCGGATGTTCTCCAAGCGCGGGCTGGTGGTGGCGCAATACATCAAGCATCGACGCCTGGATTTCTGCGCCGAAAACCTGCGCCGCTCGGATGTCGAGCAGAAGCTTTCGGCCCTTTGCTACGCCTGGGGCTTCTCGGATTCCAGCTACTTTTCGTCGGCGTTCAAGTCACGCTTCGGCGTGTCGCCGGGGGAGTATCGCAAGCGCTACAGCCACTGATCGCGTGTGGGAGCGAGCCTGCTCGCGATGGCGGAGTGTCAGGCGCCTCGATGTTGAATGTGCTGGCCTCATCGCGAGCAGGCTCGCTCCCACAGTTGACCGAGTTGTCCGGGCGGACGCGGTCAAAATGTGGGAGCGAGCTTGCTCGCGATAGCGATCTGAAGTTCGCCGAAGATTAAGGATCAATGCCGCGCAGGCTCATCCACCGGCAAATGCAGCACTTCGCGCACCAGCATCGCAATGCTGCTCACGCCCATCTTTTCCTTGATCTTGGTCCGGTGAACATCCACGGTTTTCACGCTGATGTTCAGCTCCCGGGCAATGACTTTGCTGGCCTTGCCATCGATCACCAGCATCAACACTTCCCGTTCCCGACTGGTCAGCAGCGCGAGTTTGCCTTGCAGGTGCTGACGCTGTTGCTGCTCGGCCTGGGCCTGTACGGCGGTCTTCAGCGCCGCCTGTATGCGGTCGATCATCTGCTGCGGGTTGTAGGGCTTCTCGACGAAATCCAGCGCACCCTTCTTCATCGCCATGACCGACATCGGAATGTCGCCATGGGCCGAGACGAAAATGGTCGGCAAGGTGCTGCCACGCTGGTTGAGGATTTCCTGCAGTTGAAAGCCGCTGGTTTCCGGCATGCGCACATCCAGCACCAGACACGCCGGTTGTTTCGGGTCGTACTGGCTCAGGAACTCTTCAGCGCCGGCAAAGCATTGCGCCTGCACGCTGACCGACTCCAGCAACCAGGCGAGCGAGGTGCGCAGGTCTTTATCGTCATCGACGATGTAAACAATCGGTTTGCGGATTTCCATCAGGGACTGCCACGGGATTTTCTCATTATTGTTTTCGCACGCGGGAACGCTGCGGCGGACGTCGACGCCTATGTTGGCGCCTCAGAGCAGAATACCCATTGCGACGGGCCCTGACGATAAAGAAACCACCTAGTCGACTAGCGGAAAGCCCACCTCGCCATGGGGATCGTCAGAATGGTTGCGGGCCGCGCCGGGCCTTAGTCTTGTTCCATCACTTGGGGCCGCGCAACGACGGTCCTCCTGAAGGAAGGGGCACCGACATGGCCGACCTGAGCCAGCAGCAAATCGACTTTCGCAACGCCATGGCGCAGCTGCCTGCTGCGGTGAACATCATCACCACCAACGGCCCCGGCGGACGCTGCGGCATCACCGCCAGCGCTGTCTGTTCGGTGACCGACTCGCCGCCGACCGTGCTGGTCTGCGTCAACCGCAACAGCGCCACCCACGATGTGTTCCGCACCAACGGCCACCTGTGCGTCAACGTACTGTGCAGCGAACAGGAAGAGCTGGCCCGACACTTCGCCGGCATGACCCAGGTTCCGATGGCCGAACGATTTGCCTGGGACTTGTGGGACGACGGCGCCGCCGATGTACCGGTGCTGCGCGATGCCCTGGTGCAACTGGAAGGACGGATTACCGAGTGCAAGGAAGTGGGTTCGCACTCGGTGATGTTTGTCGAATTGTCGAAGGTTGGCGTGCGTGGGGCAGGGGATAGTCTGGTGTATTTCAATCGGTTATTTCATCGGGTTGAGCATGCGGGGGCGCATTGCTGAGAGACCGCGTTATCGTTCTTCGCGGGCAAGCCTCGCTCCTACAAAGGCGAGGCGAACTCACAATGTATGAACGACATAAACCTGTAGGAGCGAGGCTTGCCCGCGAAGGCGGTGCCTTTTCGGAGTACTTGTTTAAAGGTGTTTAAGGTTACTTCCTGAAAGCTACAACGCCTTGCGCCATTGCCTACGACTACGCCAGAATCCGCCGGCTTGTGCGCTTTGGACCTCCTCGGTAACTTGATCCCCGTCACTGATTCCCAGTGATCGGGTTTAGTAGCCCGAGGATTGATGAGAGCGACAGGCGTCTGTCAGACAGGTATTTCCATGCCTGTATTTGATGGTGGCTGTGCGCAGGGCGCCCTCGGGCGCGCCGGCTTTCTCATCTTTCCCCGGTCTACTAACCTGCGTACAGCCGCCACCCCTCGTATTAGTAGCGAGGCGTGGCAGCCCATAAAGGTTAAAGATGAATATGTTCAAGGCAACACCAAATCCGCCAGACACAGATCCGGCATCCCCCTACGAATCACTCGATTCCAAAAAGCTCCACGAAGCCGCCGAGCGCGCCCTCGACCACTACCTCAACCCCGACGCCCTCAAAACCCCGGTCGCCCGCAAACCGAGCACCATGTTCATGATCGCGCCGGACATCAAAGACGAAGACCTGCTGGCACACACCTGCGAATCACTGGCCTCGGCCAGCGTCATGACCAGCGATTTCGCCGCGCACCTGGAAGGGCCGCATCGGAATACGGCGATGGGGATTCAGCAGATCATCATGCAGGCGGAATTGGCGGTGAACCGGATGATGGATAACGTCGAAGTGCCGAAATAACCACCTGGAAACCGCGTCATCGTTCATCGCGGGCAAGCTCGCTCCCACATTAAACCGCGTCCGGCCGGACAACTCGGTCAACTGTGGGAGTGAGCCTGCTCGCGAAGACGATGTATGAGTCGACGCATCTTAGGCACTTGTTACAATAGGAGAAATAGAGCGAGATTTTTAATTGAGCGTGTTACTAAATTACTAGTGTTCTGGATGCACGCTTACCGCTGGACTAAGGAAGTCGATGTGATAACCGGACGACCCATCACCAATAGCTAAATGAACTCCGCTGATGCCTTCATTCATTTGTGAATTGATTTTGTAATCAATATTTGAAGCAATAACCTCGTTGACCCCGATTGCAAACTCCGTCAGCTTCAGCCCGCGGGAACCAGCCGCAAGATCCAGAAGCTTTACGTAGTCCTCGTTGTTTATTTGAAGTGAGGTGATGGTGTTGTCTTTAACTGATAAGAGTGCTCCTTCTTCCGATATTCGATCGCTCAGCCATTTAAGTGAGATTTTCAAACCCTCGGGGAGTATCGGGTTAGCCTTTCTAAGTACGGTCAGAATTCCCGCGATTTTTAATGTTCCGGTAAAAGAAAACGGACAGGGCTCTTGTGGGTTCATGTGTGCGTAATGAACTTCAAAGAACTCTGCTACGGACTGAACAAAATCGTGGGATACGTCTTCAGCAAGTAGTGCGTAAGGCTGGGCGTGTGAAAAAATTGAGACTTGCGCTTCGGCGTCGTTACCAGACAGAAAAAATTTGTCATTTGAATTGAGCATATGTAACACAGAACGCTGCGTGCTCAAGGCATGTTCAAAATTGCTGCTCAGCAAAAGCTTCAAGCTATAGAGAGCATTAGCTACGGTGGGCTCGAACACTTGAGCCGCGCAGAATACACTTTTCTTGCTTTCTGTGTTTTTTGCTAGCTCGAAAGTTTTTTTTGCAGCGTCGTTGCTAAAAGAAAACACAATACTATTTTTTGGTAATTTCTGTAGCCCAGAAATATTGGCCGTGTTGAATCCTAAGAGCGCACATTCTCTGAGGAAGTCCTCAGAGTCCGCGATGATGGATGGCTTCTCATGGCCGAAGAGTGTCGATATCTTATTCGGTGGTGGCATATAATCCTCCTGATTTTTTAATGCACGGCAAGAAAGCTTGCCGTGCATTAGAGCTATTTACTCTTCAGTGTGAGCCCAAGCCAACGGCGCCCACCCGAAATTCTCCGGGCCAGAAGTGATCCGGTTCAGCTTCTCTTTGACGATTTTTTTATTTTTCATTTGATCATCCTTTTTCATTGTTTTTGTTTTTTCTCCCCTAACCGCTAGGAGAGGACTAATTAATACAGATTATTTTGATGTGATAAATAGTTTGTTTGGGGTTTTTTAGAATCATTTTTGCTATGAGTGTTCCTGGGGTGTTCAAAGCGGTTATTTGTGTAAGTCCGGTCTGTAGTCTTGTTCTGAAAGTTTGGAATATTGCTTTTTTTAGTTGTGGTCAGTGATCTTGTGTCGTTAGGTTTATTTATGGGCTTGGTTTTTTAGCTCGATATTCAATTGTAGAGAGGGTTATATAGTGCATGCATCAAAGAAATATCTGACAGAGACGTCTGTTCATCAAGCCCTATTAATGGTTGATCTAACCGAATCAAACAATCCCGACCACTCTGTCCGGCTCCTGCTAACTGAAATCCTCCAAGGACTCGTTGAAAAAGGCTGGCCCCTACCGCAACTACAGACGGGGCCGCGGATTGTGTCCGCCGAAGAAAATTACGGATTACTCGGCTATGACTCGGCCGAGGTCACGCTCGGGAGTGAACACACCCGTTGGGTCGATGAGTACTCGCTGTTGAGAACACAAACCACCAGCCAGATTCCGGCAGCGCTTCAGCGAGCGGCTCAAGTGCGGCAAACGGGGCAAACGATCTTGCTGGCCGCGCCGGGTATCACTTTCCGTCGCGATAGTCGGGATCGTTGGCATTGCGCGGAACCGCATCAGATGGATATCTGGGTGCTGGGTGACCCGGAGCTGTCGACGCATGAACATCTGTTGCGTCTGGTCGGCGACATCCTCAAGTCCGCTGTTCCCGAAAAATCCTGGGTCTACAGCGACAGTCCGCATCACTACACAGAGGGCGGAATCGAAGTGAATGTATTGAATGACGGTGTTCCGGTTGAAGTGCTGGAGTGCGGTCGTATTGCTAGGTCTTTGCTGGAGCGCTTGAAAATTGATCCGTTGCGTCATGGAGGGCTGGCGTTAGGGATGGGGCTGGATCGCCTGACGATGTTGCGCAAAGGTATTCCGGATATTCGCTTGCTGCGTGATCAGAACGTGCGAGTGCAGGCGCAGATGCATGATCTGAATCCATGGTCCCCAGTATCACGTTTGCCGTCGATTGCTCGTGATATTTCGCTGGCAGTAACACCTGGGCTGAGCGAAGAGGTGCTGACCGAGAGAATGTTGCAGGCCGCTGGTGACTGTTCTGACTGGATCGAGGAGATGCAGGTCAAAGGGCGTTGGGAGTTATCGGATTTACCCGCGCAGGCAATTGACCGGTTAGGACTGCTGCCGGGCCAGGAGAATGTGCTTTTGCGCGTGGTGCTGCGTGATTGTTCCCGATCAATCACTACCGCTGAGGCGAACGCTTTGTATGCCGACATTCAGGCGGCGATGCATGAAGGGGCGCCGGGGGCGGGTTATCGAATGGATCTGCCAAAAGCCTGAAACTGACCTGCTCGTGTATTCATTGATGCACCGCGTCATCGTTCATCGCGAGCAAGCTCGCTCCCACAGTGGAATGCGGTTAACTGTGGGAGCGAGCTTGCTCGCGAAGGCGATCGATCAAGCAACACTCATCTCAAATCCTGAAACTCCCCACCAACTGATTCAACCGATCCGCCTGCCTTTCCAGCTCCGTACACGCCTGCAACGTCGACTGCAGATTCTCCACCCCTTGCTGATTCAGGGTGTTGATCTCGGTAATGTCGACATTCAACGCTTCCACCACCGTCGTCTGTTCCTCTGTCGCCGCCGCCACAGACTGGTTGACGTTATCAATCTCGCCAATGCGCGCCGTCACGCTGCTCAGCCGTTTACCGGCGAGGTTGGCGATGCTGACGCTTTCCTCGCTGTGCTGCTGGCTTTCGGTCATGGTGGTCACCGATTCGCGCGCGCCGATTTGCAGCTCTTCAATCATCTGCTGGATCTCGGCTGCCGATGTTTGCGTGCGCCCGGCGAGGCTGCGTACTTCATCGGCGACCACCGCAAATCCACGGCCTGCTTCACCCGCGCGAGCGGCTTCGATGGCGGCGTTGAGCGCCAGCAAGTTGGTCTGCTGCGAGATGCCTTTGATGACTTCGAGGATCTGCCCGATGTTCACGGTTTTGCTGTTGAGCACTTCGATGTTGACGCACGAGGTGCTGATTTTGCCGGACAGTTCGTGCATCACCTGGATCGTGCGCTCCACCACCTGACGCCCGTCTTCGGCTTGTTGCCGCGCGGCAGACGCCTGTTGTGACGCGTCGGAGGCATTGTTTGCGATCTCTTGTGCGGCGGCGCCCAGTTGGTTGATCGCGGCGGCGACGCTGTTGGTGCGGGTCGATTGCTCGTCGAAGTTGCTCAGCGACGCGTTGGAGGCGAGCAGCACGCGCTTGGCCCCTTCATTGACGCCGAGCGCTGCCGACGACACTTCGCGGATCGAGTGATGGATGCGCTCGACGAAGCGGTTGAACGCAGTCGCCAGTTGGCCGATTTCATCCCGCGATTGCACGGCCAAGCGTCGGGTCAAATCGCCTTCGCCGAGGGAAATATCTTCCATGACCCGCGTCAGCACTTGCAGCGGCCGAGTGATGCGAAACGCCGTGTACCAGATCAGCAGCAAACCGAGCAGGGCCGAGCCACCGCCCAACAACAATTCGAGCGCGGTGCTTTGCACACCTTGCGCATCGAGCTCTTTTTGCAGCGTGGTCACTGGCGCGAGCAACACGTCTTGCGGCACGCCGACCAATACGCCCCAGGGTGCCGCGCCGGCAATCGGGGCCAGCGGTTCGAGGACTTTGATCTGTTGCTGATCGACGAACACTTTGGGTTGGCCCTGGCGCAAGGTGTCCATGACCTCGGCATTCTCCAGCGGTTGACCGAGGCGGCTGACGTCCTGGCTGTTGGCGGAAATCACCCCGCGCGGGCTGACGATGCTGATCTGGCCATGACCGTCGAACAGTTGGCGGGCGCTGGCTTCGCTGTTCTGTTGCAGGGCAGCGAGATTGATGTCGAGGCCGACCACGGCAATGACTTTGCCGTTGTCCATCAGCGGGAAGGCGATGCTGGTCACCAGTTTGCGGCTACCGGAAGCTTCGTCGAAATATGGCTCCAGTACGCAAGCCTGACGGGTATCGCGGGCGCAGGTGTAGAAGGCGTTATACGGCGCGCCGCTGGGACCGGGCGAGGTGTTGGCCAGCAGCGCTTCGTCGCCGATCACCGCTTGCAGTTCGCCGGGTTTGCTCTGCACCCAATACAGGGAAAAGCGTCCGGTTTCGTTGCTGCCCACAACGGCTTGGTCGACAAAACTGGCGTCGGCACCGTCGAGGGCGTCGGGTTCGAAAATGACGTAAAGCCCGAGCAGGTCGGGCTTGTCGATCAGGGCTTGATGAAGCTGGGTGCTCAGCTCCTGGCGCAATTGTGGGCGGGTCAATTTGCCCTGCTGTTGCAGCTGCCTCAGGTACAGCAAATAGCGCGACAACCCTTGGCCATATTCGTGAGTCTGCATGAAGGTGCGCTGCACCTGCATCGCCTGTACTTTGCCCAGCGCCTGCATGTGTTCCTTGGCCGCGTTGGCGAGCATCTCGCTGCTGGCGTGAGCCACTTGTTGGCTGCTTTGATGGGTCTGATAAAGCGACAAGCCCATCAGCAAACCCACTACCAGCAACAGGCAGAGGCCGGCGAGCAGGGCGATCTTGCTCTGGATCGTCAGGAATTTTGAGTGCATTGGAAACTCCGTTTCCGTTGAAAGGCAATGTCTGCCAAAACGCGATCCCTGTAGCAGCTAACGAAACCCTGTGGGAGAGAACCTCTGTGGCGAGGGGATTTATCCCCGTTGGGTCGCGGAGCGGCCCCCGAAAATGGGACTGCTGCGCAGTCCAACGGGGATAAATCCCCTCGCCACAGAGGCTCACTCCCACAGCGGCTACAAGGACCGCGTCGGACAAAACTCAGAACGTGGTGGCAAACACCACTTGGCTGTAGAGGTTTTTGTCGTTGTTGCCCAGTTGGGTGCCACCCTGATCGGCGCTCTTGTCCGGCTGGTACAGGCCGATCAGCGGCATCACCGTCAGGTGCTCGTTGACGTGCCATTCGGCGTACAGGTCGACCTCGTGGCCATCGGTGTTGCCGAGGTTGCGGTCGATGGTGTCGAAGTTGAAATACATCGCGCCGACGCTGAGGTTTTCCAGTGGCGAGACTTTCAGCGTGACGTTCTGGATGCGCGAGTTGTTGTTGAACGGGCCGGCGTAGTTGCCCGCCACTTCACCTTGGAACCAGGTGCCAAAACCACGACTGAAACCGTAGAACAGCGTGTCGTAACCTTCCGAGAAGCGGCTGTAGCGGTAGCTGACATACGGCGTCCAGGGCACGTCGGCGAAGGTCCAGCCGGCTTCCAGGTACCAGGCGTCTTCGGTGGAGGTGTGCGGTTTGTCTTGCGTGGCGTATTCACCCGAGAGGAACAGGTTTTTCACCCCGGCATTGCCCGTCGCGCGCAGGCTGTAGGTCTTCATGCCGTCGCGTTCGAGCTGAATCGGCGAGGCGTATTGTTCATCGACATCTTTGGTGTCGATGTAGGTCAGGCCGACCGTGCCTGCTTCGGCCACGTGTTCGAGGGTGCCGACGTACATTTCGGTTTTCGCTTGCGCGCGGTTGTTCGACTTCAGCCACATCAGGTCGCTGCGCCAGCCTTCCTTGCCACCGAGGCGCAACACAGCGGTCTCGTCGAACGCTTTGCGCGCGGCCAGCCAGTAGGCGCCGCCACGGTTGAACTCGCCGTCGGCCAGGCCTTTGCCCAGGTTGAGCGCGTCGCCATTAATCAGGAAACCGTCGCCGACCACGATGTTCTGGCGGCCGAAGGACAGGTCGACGCCGTCCTCACCCAGCACGTCAAACAGCTTGCCCGAGCGCCAGCCGAGGTAGGCGTCTTCGAACTTGGTGGTGCGTTCCGAACCATCGCTGAAACCGGCGGCATCGCCGTCGCCCCAGGTGCCGGAACTGAGCAGGTTTGCCGCACCGTAAGCGGTGCCGACACCGGCCAGGCCTTTGTCGAAGCTCAGGCCGTATTTGATGTAGCCCTCGCGCCACGACGAAGAACCCTCGTCGAGACGGCCGGACAACGCATAGTTTTCCTGACTGTGGAAAATGCCGAATACCGCTTCCAGCGTGGCGTTCAGGTGACTGTCGTCATCGGCATAGAGTTCGTAGGCATTGGCCTGGGCGGCACTGATCAGCAGCGCGAGCGTCGAGAGACGAAGCAAGGGGGACTTGAGCATGGTGTGGCATCCATTCTTGTTCATGACCACAGGGTTGAGGTCTTTTTCGATACTACGGCCCGGAACTTTTTCGGCCTTTTGTGTGGTTGCCAAAGAGTTGCCTGTGCTTGCCAAAATGGACAGTTTGGCAGCCTTGCCAATACGACTGGCACGCAGGGCAAAACCTGCAGGGCACTGACCGCTGACAATCCGTATCAACGCTGGTCCATACGGATTTTCAAGGTCGTCTTCTATGTTCACTTCGCAGAAATTCTCCCTCATCGGTTTGATGTCACTGGCGTTGGCGCAAACCGTAGTCGCCGCCGACTGCGCGCCGGATCAGGGCCACGGCGCCCAGGTGTTCGCCAATGAATGCGGGGTTTGTCACTCGGTGAGCAAAGGTATGGCCGGCCTGATGGGGCCGAACCTGGCGGGCGTGGTCGGGCGCAAGTCCGGCTCGCTGGACGGCTTCAGCTATTCGCAGGCGATGCGCAGCAAAGACGTGACCTGGCAGGCCGAAACCATCACCCAGCTGATCACCCAACCCCAGGCCTATGTGCCCGGAACCTACATGCCCTACATGGGCATGGCCTCCGCAGATGATCGCCAGGCGGTCGTGTGCTTCCTCAAAGAACAACGCTAATCAGCCGGATTTTTCGGGCTGAACCACTCGTTTGAACGACAGGTGAATTATGAGCAACGTTGAAATTCTGCCGCAGGTCGCTGCCTTCCTCGACCGCCGCCATGGCTGCTTCATTGACGGCCAATGGGTACTGGCCGACGGCCCGACCATTGCCGTGGTCAACCCGGCCACCGGGCAAACCCTGTGCGAAACCCTGGACGCGCCGCTGGACGTGGTCGAACGCGCCGTGCAGTCGTCCCATAAAGCCTTCAAATCCGGCGTCTGGTCGGGTTTACGTCCGGCGGATCGCGAACGCATCCTCCTGAATTTCACTGCACTGGTTGAGGCGCATGCCGAAGAACTGGCGCAGTTGGAAACCCTGAGCCAGGGCAAGTCGATCAACATGGCCCGCGCGCTGGATCTGAACGCCACGGTGGAGTTCATGCGCTACATGTCTGGCTGGGCGACCAAGATCGAAGGGCAGACCTTTGACGTGTCGATCCCGCTGCCGCCGGGCGCCAAGTTCACCGCGTTCACCAAGCGTGAGCCGGTGGGTGTGGTGGTCGGCATCGTGCCGTGGAACTTCCCGCTGCTGATCGCTGCCTGGAAACTGATGCCGGCGCTGGCCACCGGTTGCACGGTGATCATCAAACCGGCGATGGAAACCCCGCTGACCGCCATGCGGCTGGCTGAGCTAGCCCTCGAAGCCGGCATTCCGGCGGGCGTGTTCAACGTCGTCACCGGTGGCGGCGCTTCAGTCGGCGGCGTGCTGACCGCGCATCCGCTGGTGAGCAAGGTGTCGTTCACCGGCTCCACCGCCGTGGGCAAAAGTGTCGGCGTGGCGTGCATGGAAAACATGACGCGCTTCTCGCTGGAGCTGGGCGGCAAAAACCCGATGATCGTGCTGGCCGATGCTGACATCAAAAAAGCGGTGCAGGGCGCAATCCTCGGTGGCCTGTTGAACAACGGCCAGGTCTGCGCGGCAGCGTCGCGCTTCTATGTGCATCGCTCGATCCACGATCAGTTCGTTGAAGCGCTGGCGGCGGCCGTCTCGGCGATGCCGATTGGCGCAGGCATGAATTGCGATGCGGCGATCAATCCGCTGGTGTCGCGCAAGCAACAACAAAGCGTCCTCAAACACATCGAACTGGCTCGCCGCGAAGGCGCTCGGGTGGTGTCGGGCGGTGAGTTGCTGGAAGGCGAGGGCTTCTATGTGCAGCCGACGATTCTGGCCGACATCGACCACAGCATGGCCGTGGCCCGCGAAGAAGTGTTCGGCCCGGTGCTGGGCGTGATGCCGTTCGACGACGAAGACGCGGTGATCGCCCTGGCCAACGACAATCGCTACGGCCTGGCCGCCAGCCTGTGGACCAATGACCTCGGCAAAGCGATGAACCTGGTGCCGCGCATCGAAGCCGGCACCGTGTGGGTCAACGCCCACGTGCTGCTTGACCCGGCCATGCCGTTTGGCGGCGTCAAGCAATCGGGCATGGGCCGCGAGTTTGGTCGCGCGGTGATCGAGGCGTATACCGAGTTGAAATCGGTGTGTATTGCGCACTGATCCAGAGGTTTACGACGGCCCCTGCAACGGGGGCCGTTGGCTTGACTGACTAACGGCGACGCGGGCGACGTGGAATGCATTGCTTCCGGTTAATAGGAAGCATTACTATTCACGCCCCGTCCCCACAGCACACCGCAATGACCCCCAAGTTGCCCCGCAGACACGGCTTTTTCGAGCATTACGAAGAGTTGGTTGGCACCTGGACCCGTCGCCTGAGAAATCGTCAGCAGGCCGAGGACCTGGCCCACGACACCTTCGTGCGGGTGCTTGAGTCCGATTCGTCGGCGGTGGAGCAACCTCGGGCGTATTTGCACCAGACCGCGCGCAACATCGCGGTGGATGGTTATCGGCGTGAGGACCGGCGGGGCGTCATGGAGTCGGAGGCGGTTGATCACAGTGCGTCGTCGTCCGGCGACCCGGAGCATTTCATGCATGCGATCCAGTTGGCTGATTCCATCGAACGGGCGCTCACCGAGCTGCCGGTCAACTGCCGCAAGGTGTTCGTCTGGCAGAAGATCGAAGGCCTGACGCAGGCGGAAATCGCCGAACGCCTGGGACTGTCCAAGAACATGGTGGAAAAGTATATGATCCGCACCTTGCGGCATCTGCGCGACCGCCTCGACGGACTGCACCCATGATCGGCCGCGCCTTCTCACCCCCAGCCAAACAGGAACTTCCATGATGGATACTCGTGATTGTGCGTGCGGGCAAACAACGGTTCGCGACGACGCGGCGCGGTGGTTTGTGCGTTTGCAGGAACCGGCCGTGGACGTCGGAGAGTACCGGCGTTTCGAAGACTGGCTGGCTGCACATCCTCAGCATCGCGACGAATTTCAACTGCTCCAGGGCCTGTGGTCGGCGGCTGATCTGCTGCCTGCCAAGCGTCTGCAAGCCCTGTGCGAAACCCCGCCGACCCAGCGTAAACGTCAGCCGCTGGTGCGTTACGCAGTGGCGGCCAGTGTGTTGGCCGTGGCGCTCGGGTTGGGATTGTTCAGCGGTTTGAATCACCCGGCGATCTACACGGCTGAATATTCCACGGCATTGGGCGAGCGTCGTCATGTGGCGTTGCCCGACGGTTCGGTGATCGACCTGAACAGCCGCAGCCGCGTTCAGGTGCGCTATGAAAAAGATCGTCGCGGCATCGAGCTGACTGAAGGCGAAGCGATGTTCAGCGTCGAGCACGACACAAGCCGGCCGTTTGTAGTCGAGGCGGGCAGCGGCAAGGTGACGGTCACCGGCACGCGCTTCGATGTGCGCCGCGACCTGACCGAAACCCGGGTGGCGGTGGAGCAGGGCACGGTCAAGGTTCAGGGGCAGGGGCCTGATGTCGTCAGCCTCACCGCCGGCCTCGGCACTCGTGTCGATGCCAAGGGCGCTGTTGCCGCCGCTTACGCGGTCAATCTGGCAGAACTGACCGCGTGGCGCAGCGGCAAACTGGTGTTCAACAACGCCAGCCTCAGCGAGGTCGCCGCCGAAGTCTCGCGCTACCGCGAGAAGCCGCTGACGGTCGGCAGCGACAAAGTGGGCAATCTGCGCCTGACCAGCGTGTTCAAATCCGATAACACCGACGCGCTGCTCAAGGCCTTGCCGAGCATCCTGCCGGTGGCCGTGCGGACCCTCGATGACGGCAGCCAGCAAATAATTTCCAATTAATTTCCTATTAATTTCCAAACCGATTCAGGTTTTTTTTGAGTTCTTCGTCTTCTTGTCCAACTGCAACTGGTTTGCATTAACAGCCGCACACTCTTGCGATCTACAGGACAATGTTCGACGTGAAGAAAACCACCGCTAAAAACAACAATTCCCCTTGGTTGCGGCTCGCGCTCGCCCTGGCTGTCAGTGCTGCGTTACCGCAGGCGTTCGCCGCCGACGGCATCCATATTCCCGCGCAGCCGTTGGGCCAGGCCTTGAGTGAGCTGGGTCAGCAAACGTCGCTGCAGGTTTTCTTCAGTCCTGAACTGGTGGCCGGCAAGCAAGCGCCAGCCGTCGACGGCGACCTCTCGCCGGAACAGGCCTTGCGCCAATTGCTGCAAGGCAGCGGCCTGCAATACCAGATTGATGAAGGCTCGGTGACTCTGACGCCGGCGCCGACTTCCGCCGGCGCCGGCCCGATCGAACTGGGCGTGACCGACATCAAGGTTGTCGGCGACTGGCTCGGCGATGCCGACGCGGCGGTGGTGCAGAACCATCCCGGCGCACGGACGGTGATCCGCCGTGAAGCCATGGTCGAGCAGGGCGCCATGAACGTCGGTGACGTGTTGAAGCGCGTACCCGGCGTGCAAGTGCAGGACGCCAACGGCACCGGCGGCAGCGACATTTCCCTGAACGTCGGCGTGCGCGGCCTGACCTCACGCCTGTCGCCACGCTCCACGGTGTTGATCGACGGCGTGCCGGCAGCCTTCGCGCCGTACGGTCAGCCACAGCTGTCCATGGCGCCGATTTCCTCCGGCAATCTGGACAGCATCGACGTGGTGCGCGGCGCCGGTTCCGTGCGTTATGGGCCGCAGAACGTCGGTGGCGTGATCAACTTCGTGACGCGCGCGATCCCGGAGAAAGCCACCGGTGAAATCGGCACCACCCTGGAGACTTCCCAGCACGGCGGCTGGAAGCACATCGACACGGCATTCCTCGGCGGCACCGCCGACAACGGCATCGGCGTGGCGCTGTTGTACTCGGGGGTGAACGGCAACGGTTACCGCGAGCGCAACAACGGCAATGACATCGACGATGTGATGCTCAAGACGCACTGGGCGCCGACCGATGTCGACGATTTCAGCCTCAACTTTCACTACTACGACGCCAGCGCCGACATGCCCGGCGGCCTGACACAGGCGCAGTACGACGCCAATCCGTTTCAGTCCGACCGCAACAACGACAACTTCACCGGGCGCCGCAAGGATGTCTCGTTCAAGTGGACGCGGCAGCTCGATGACCGCACCCAGGCCGAAGTGCTGACGTACTACACCGACAGCTTCCGTGGCAGCAACATCGCTGCCCGCGATCAGAAAACCCTGGGCTCGTTCCCGCGCACTTACTACACCGTCGGCATTGAGCCGCGGGTGTCCCGTGTGTTCGACGTCGGCCCGACCACCCAGGAAGTCAGCGTCGGTTATCGCTACCTCAAGGAAGCCATGCACGAGCAGGCAAGCCGCCTGGCGCTGGTCAACAACGAGCCGGTGATTCGTCCCGGTTCGGACGGGCATGTGTACCAGGACCGTACCGGTGGCACTGAAGCCAACTCGGTCTACATCGACAACAAAATCGATGTCGGTAACTGGACCATCACCCCTGGCATCCGCTTCGAACACATCAGCACCGACTGGCACGACCGCGCCGTGCTCGACACCGCCGGCAGACGCGTACCGGAGAAGAACCGCAGCATCGAAAGCAACGAGCCGCTGCCGGCCCTGAGCGTGATGTATCACCTGTCGGAAGAGTGGAAGCTGTTCGCCAACTACGAAACCTCGTTTGGCAGCCTGCAATATTTCCAACTGGGACAGGGCGGCGCGGGGGACGAACCGGCCAATGGCCTGGAACCGGAAAAGGCCAAGACCTATGAGGTGGGCACGCGCTACAACAATGAGGTGTGGGGCGGCGAGTTGACGGCGTTCTACATCGACTTCGATAAAGAGTTGCAGTACATCAGCAACGACGCGGGCTGGACCAACCTCGGCGCGACCACGCACCAGGGCATCGAGGCCTCGGTGCACTACAACATGGCGGCACTCGATCCACGACTCGACGGCCTGACCGCCAACGCCGGGTTCACTTACACCCGCGCCGTTTATGAGGGTGAAATTCCAGGCTTCAAGGGCCGTGACCTGCCGTTCTACTCGCGCCAGGTAGCGACCGCCGGCCTGCGCTACGACATCAACCGCTGGACCTACAACCTCGACGCGTTTGCCCAGTCCAAGCAGCGCTCACCGGGCGTTGCGGTCAACGCCGACGGCAGCTTCACCAACAACTACATCACCGAAGGCACCGCCGATGGTCAGTACGGCGACATTCCGGGATACGTGACCTGGAACGTTCGCGGTGGTTACGACTTTGGTTCGCAATTGTCGAACCTGAAAGTCGGCGCCGGGGTGAAAAACATCTTCGACAAGCAGTACTTCACCCGTTCCAGCGACAACAACTCGGGGATGTACGTCGGTGCGCCGCGCACGTTCTTTGTGCAGGCCAGCGTCGGGTTCTGATAGACCGGGGTGACCCCATCGCCAGCAGGCTGGCTCCCACATTGATCTCTGCCAAACACAGAATTTGTGTTCACTGAAGATCCCCCGTGGGAGCCAGCCTGCTGGCGATGACGGCTTCACAGTCGACAATGCTGGTGCCTGACACAGCGCTATCGCCGGCAGGCTGGCTCCCACATTGATCTCTGCCAAACACAAAATTTGTGTTCATTGAAGACCCCTGTGGGAGCCAGCCTGCTGGCGATGACGGCTTCACAGTCGACAATGCTGGTGCCTGACACAGCGCTATCGCCAGCAGGCTGGCTCCCACATTGATCTCTGCCAAACACAAAATTTGTGTTCACTGAAGATCCCCTGTGGGAGCCAGCCTGCTGGCGATAGCTTTATCAGACTTTCAACACCTTGCCGCCAATGGCCACCGCCACCAGCAACAGCGCCATCAACCCGAACGCAAAACTCAGACTGCTGCCATGGGCGATAAACCCGATCACCGCCGGGCCCGCGAGTATCCCTGCGTAGCCCAGAGTGGTGATGGCCGGCACCGCAATGTGCTCAGGCATGACCGTCTGTTTACCGACCGCGGTATACAGCACCGGTACGATATTCGAGCAACCCGCCCCCAGTAACGCATAACCGACGAGCGCCGCTCCCCAGGCTGGTGCGAACGTCGCCAGCGCCAAACCCGCCGCCGCTGTCACGCCACCGAATACCATCACCCGCGTCGCGCCCAGACGCCGGACAATCCGGTCCCCGGTCAGCCGCCCGGCGGTCATGGTCAGCGCAAACGCCGCATAACCCAACCCCGCATACGCCGTGTCGATCCCGCGTTCCTGCACCAGGAACACCGCGCTCCAGTCAAGCGCCGCGCCCTCGGCCAGGAACACGATGAAACACATGCCGCCGATAAACAGCACGATGCCATGGGGCACGGCAAACGCCGGTCCCGAGCTTTCGCTGCCGTAAGGCAACAGATGCGGCGCCGCTTTGAGCAAGGCCAGCACCAGCACGACAACCACCACCGCCATCGCCCCCAGCGGTGACAGACCCAGGCCGAGCAGGGCGCTGACACCCGCCGCGCCGACAATCCCGCCGAGGCTGAACATCCCGTGGAACCCCGACATCATGTTCTTGCCGCTGGCGCGCTCGACGATTACCGCTTGCAGGTTCACCGTTGAATCCACCGTGCCCAGGCCCGCACCGAACAGGAACAGCGTGGCGATCAATGCCGGCACTGACGATACCGTCGCCAGTAACGGCAACGCCACGCAGATCAATAACGTTCCCCCGGTCGCCACTCGACGACAGCCGAAACGCGTGGACAAGAGGCCTGCCATCGGCATCGCCAGAATCGAGCCCACCCCCAGGCACAACAGCAACAACCCGAGCGTCCCTTCGTCGAGCCCGGCCCGTGCCTTGGCGTACGGCACCAGCGGCGCCCACGCGGCGATGCCAAGACCTGCGATAAAAAAGGCGATGCGGGTGGACATCTGCTCCAGGCGTCCGGGAACAAAGGTGGTTTGGGTATTAAGGCTGGTCATATCGATCCTTGGCAAAAAACGTCGCGTTTCCAAGGGACAGTGATCGACCGGTGAGGGTTCGATCAACACGTCCACGAGGATTTGCAGTCGGGCAGGGCACCATCGTTGCACAGCGTGACCCTTTGTCGCGAGCGCAGGTGCGGCTTTCCTCCGACCGGTATGCGCGGCCTACCTGTAAGTTCTGACAGTTTACAGCCCCCGTTTTTGCGAATAGAACGAAGCCTGTCGTTCAAGAGTCGTCAACGACTTTGCAATCAGGGCAGATTGGAGGCGATATGGACCATCCCACTCAGGTTTTACTCTTGAAGTCGCTGCTGACAATGATTGAGCAGCGTCAGACCAGCATGGCTGAGGCCATTTACTTGAACCCTGTCGAGTCGTACACCAGTCACGATCAACTGCAACGGGAACAACGGCACCTGTTTGACTCGCTACCGTTGATGATGGGGCTCGGCTCGCAATTGCCTTGCCCGGGTGACTACCTGACCGACGATTCAAGCGGTGTGCCGGTGCTGGTCGTGCGCGACGACGGGGGTTCGTTGAACGCGTTTATCAATGTTTGCCGGCATCGCGGCGCGCGGCTGCTGGACGGGGCTGGCAACATCGCGGGTGCGATGATCTGCCCGTATCACGGCTGGGCTTATGGCCTGGACGGGCGGTTGCAACGGCTGAACCCGCCCGGCAGTTTTGAAGGTTTGAGTTGCACCGAGCGCAACCTGACTCGCCTGAGTGTCGTGGAACAGCAGGGTCTGATCTGGGTGCACCCGACCCCGGGCGGGCAGATCAATGCAGCTGAATTACTCGGCCCGTTGGCCAGCGAGATCGGGGATTTCGGCTTTGAGCATTACTCACACTACGAAACGCGACGATTACGAAGGCGCTTCAACTGGAAAGTCGTGATTGATACGTTTCTGGAGAACTGGCACTTTTCCACCCTGCATCGGCAAACGGTGCTCCCGATCTTTATACCGGGCATCAGTCATTTCGAAGGTTGCGGAACGCACTTGCGGCTGATCATGCCGCGTCGCTCCATTGTCGAACTGTTCGATCAGCCGGAAGAACACTGGGACCTGCTGCGGCATTCAGCCATTATCTACGTGCTGTTTCCTAATACGCTGCTGGTCTGGCAGGGCGATCATCTGGAAGTGTGGCGGGTGTTTCCCGCGGGCCCGGGTCGCGTCGATCAATGCCTGATCGACGTGTCGCTGCATGTGCCTGCAGCACCCGCGTCGGCAAAAGAGAAAGCCTATTGGGACAAAAACATGACGCTGCTCATGGAGACCGTCGATGGCGAAGATTTTCGATTGGCCAGACAGTTGCAGAAAGGTTATGCCTCCAGCGCGCAACGCCACCTGACATTCGGAAAAAATGAGCCGGCACTGCACCATTTTCATCGTGCGATCCAGACTTCGATCAATGAGCAATAAAACGTGTCACCGAGACGACCTGCGTCCCTTCCACCTGAATGTGCAGAAGTGCCGCAGGAAGAGATTGCTCATCGTCGAAACATTCGACAATGACCGTGTTGGCCGTTGTCGCCTGAACCGAAAGGCGCAGTGAGCGACGCAACAGGCGTCTGATGGCGGCACTCAGGGGAATGGGCGATTTTCCCATGCGCACTTGCTCGCAAAACGCCAGTGCCACCTCGCGCGGTGCGGGTGGGGGCGGCGAAACCATTGCGGCTTCGTCAAACAGTCGGTTGAGCTGGTCGGCTGTGGCCACGGCCCTCGGGAACCCGGCGAAGGCTGAAGCTTGCAGTAGTATTCCCGTCAGCTCTGCCGGTGCGAGCCCCGAGGCCAGCCCCGTCTTGAAATGCACACTCAAGGGAGGCCCTACCATGCCTGCCGCGACAATTGCGGCAAACGACACCGCTTCACGCAGGCGAGGGTCCAGGTCAGTGCGATCATGCAAATGACCGTAAACCACACCGACCGCCAGCTCACCCAGGGCCGGAACCGTTCGGAAGAGTGCATCCAGACGGGCGCCTCCATCTGGCACCAGGTCGATAAAGGTTTTACGGCCTTCACGGTACAGCGTGGACATGGGCGATGTCGGGGGCTTGGTGTGCATGTCGTGTCCTCCTTTCATGCCTGAAATTCCCTGGTTGTTCATGACCTATTCAGAACGTGCCCCGCGTCACGACATCGGTATCGCTGGCAAAGCTGACGTTGGGGCCCGGCTGCCAACGCACGCCACCCGACGAATCGTTGTTGCGCTCGATGCATTTCCACTGCGGGGGGGCTTATGGGTCAATGCCACGGCATGCCGAGGATCCCGCGCCCCCAGTTCCAGCGACGAGCCCACCCGGGTATCCACTGGGGCCTTTCCACCGTTCACCGACACAGAATTGCTGATCACCGAAGGTGCGCATCCAGCGATCAACGTACTCCGGCGCATAACCCCTGACGAAGTCGAAGCGCAAGCCTTGGGCGCCGTAATCGTCGCGCAGCGTGATGAACTCGGCGTTGAAGGTTTCGAACACACGCGGATTGTCGGTATTAAGATCGACTTTGCCATCAAGGAAGGCGTCGCCTTTTTCGCAGGTTCGGCAATCGTGACGCCATTCGTTTCGGCCTCTGAGAAACAGCGGTTCGGCGTTGCGACTGGAGTTCCAGTAAAAGCCTTGCAGCAGGATGTCTTCTCCTGAGCCATTGCGAACGGCCACCCTTGGATCGTCGATGACCACTGCGCCCACTACCAGAGTAACCAGCAGGGCCAGCAGGTAAATCCGTTTCATGACCTTCTTCCGATCGTGAATCATGAGCTTCACTCTGACCCGCCGGCGAAGGCTTGTCTGCTGTCATAACTGACAGGTCTGGCAGACTTGTTCGAAATAAGCGGCGATGGATTTATAACTGAGTGGCTGAGGGGACGCCCTGCTCGTGCTCGCACAATTCCCTAAGTACCTGGTCTCGCACCTCCATCAGTTCGAACAGCCCCAGTGCTCGTAGCGCCGGCAACGCCTGGAGAATATCTTTCGTCGCGGCAGTGCGTTGATCGTCGGGTGTCTGGGGATTGATCAGCAGTCGGGCATTGATCAGAAAGGCCCCGACGGTGCCTTTGCGAACGGTAATTCCATTGAACAGGCCTTGGTTCAGATCATCGGGAAGCAGGTCTTCGGCGCGCATGGTTGAGGCTCCAGTGAGTGAGCGCTCAGACTGAACCGTTGTTCATGGCTAAACTGCGCTATCCGGGTCATTTGATAACGTGAAACTGCCAATGGTTAAACCGCTGATATCTATTGAACAGGCGCAATCCTCCACGGGGCCGATAGTGCTTGCCTCGGTCCTGAACAGCCCGATCGAGCGAACCAGCGCTCCTCACCGCCATGCACGCGGGCAAATGCTGGGGGCACGGCGCGGGCTGTTGACGGTGGAGGCGGCTGACCACCACTGGGTGGTGCCGGCGACCCATGCGGTGTGGATACCGCCTGACTGTGTGCATGGCTTGCGCTCCCATGGCCCGTTCCACGGCTGGAGTGTCTACGTGACTGCGCCGGCCTGTGCAGACTTGCCTGGGCAGCCCTGCATCATCGCGACCTCGGGGTTGCTGCGTGAGGCCGTCGACCGGGCGGCAACCTGGGGCGAAGGGCCGCTGGATCTGCGGCAGGAGCGGATCGCTCAATTGATGCTTGATGAAATCGCCGCGCTGCCCATCGAACCTTTCGGTCTGCCGCTGCCGCTCGATCCGCGTCTGCGGCGGATCAGTCAGGCGCTGGCCGACGACCTCGCCGACAATCGCTCGCTTGCGGCGTGGGCGCAATGGGCTGGCTTGTCAGCCCGGACCCTGGCACGACGCTTTGTCAGTGAAACCGGCTTCAGTTTCAGCCAATGGCGCCAGCGCGCACGCTTGTTGCGGGCGCTGGAACTGCTCGCCGCAGATATACCGGTGACAACTATTGCGCTGGAGCTGGGCTATGACAATGTCAGCGCGTTCATTGCCATGTTCCGGCGTGCGTTTGGCGTGACGCCGGGACGGTATTTCATCGCAGGACATTGACGCCTAAAGTACAGGCTCTTTCCAAGCTGACTTCGGGACCGATTCATGACGGCGTTCTACGATGCTCGAGGCAATATCTACGCGGTTGTGGCGCCCGATGAGGTGCGCGGTAGCGGTATCGAATTGTCGGACGAGGCCAGCCACGCTGCGCAAATCCGCGAGCGCTGGGCATTGGCGGCCATCGAGGCGTTCTGCAGTTGGGCGCCCGGTACCCAGCCGGCGGGCAGCAAAGACCATCGCTGCGACGGGTTGTTGGTGGGGCCGTTTCAATCGTCGCCACCCTTTGATCTGTTGATCGTCAATACCGACTGCACCCTCGCCGAGCGCAGTGGCAATGGGCTGACGATTTTCTCGCAGTCGCTCAGCGAGCAAGGATTAATGCCGAAGGAGGGGGCATGCCTGCTGCGGGTTCATCACGACAAACGCGATGCGGTTTCACCGGTGGACACCTCGGTGAAACCCGCTGAGGTCGACACCGTGCAAGGGTTCTGGCTGGATTTGGGAAAACCATCATTCGGACCGGAAGCGGTGGACGCGCACGGGGTAGAACGCGTGACGTTGAATGATCGCGAAGTCAGTCATGCGCGACCGTTGTCGGCGCTTGATCCGGCCTGGAACCGCAGCCAGTTTGTGCGCATCGGCAATCCGCATTGCGTGACGTTATTGGCGAATGCCGAGGCGTTGCCGAGTAATGAGCAGATGCGTGAACCACCCTTGGCCCAAGGCTTGATGCGCATTGCCTACGCTGCGCCGGCCGGGGCAGGGCAGCCGTGTGCGGCGGGGGTGAATCTGCAATGGGCAATGCTTGAATCCGAGGGGCGAGTGGTGGCGCGGGTGTTTGAGCGTGGGGAAGGGCCGACGGCGTCGTCGGGCACCAGCGCCAGTGCGGTGGCGTGTGCGGCCTGGCGGGTGGGTTGGGTGTCGGCGGGTGAGGTGAAAGTGGTGATGCCGGGCGGCACGGCGCCGATTTTGCTGGAGGAGTCGGGGGGCGAATTGAGTCGGGTCAGGCTATTTGGCACGGCTCGGTTGATGGGTTGATTATTAGATAGCTATCGCGAGCAGGCTCGCTCCCACATTTGAAATGCATTCCCCTGTGGGAGCGAGCCTGCTCGCGATGAGGCCCGCCCAGTCAGTGAAAATTCAGAGCTGATCCGCCCATTCCACCACCGGCATCGTCCGCTTCATCAACACCTTGCCATCGCGCACCGAATACAACGGCAAGCCCTGACTGCGAATCACCTCATAATCGCTGTCCGCCGACAGGATCAACAGATTTGCCGGCCGACCCTGTTCCAGCCCATACCGATCACCCAGGTTCATGGCCTTGGCGCTGTTATCGGTGACCAGGTCCAGCGCACTTTGCAGGTTGCGATACCCGAGCATGTGGCAGATATGCAGGCCGGCTTCCAGCACCCGCAGAATGTTGCCGTTGCCCAGCGGATACCACGGGTCAACGATCGAGTCCTGGCCGAAACACACGTTCATCCCCGCTTCCAGCAACTCATTCACCCGGGTCACGCCGCGGCGTTTGGGGAAATTGTCGAAGCGGCCTTGCAGGTGAATGCTTTCGGTGGGGCAGGAGACAAAACTGATCCCTGAATGCCCGAGCAGGCGGAAGAGTTTGGCGCAGTAGGCGTTGTCATAAGAACCCATGGCGGTGGTGTGGCTGGCGGTGACCCGCGAACCCATGTCACGGCTGCGGGCTTCTTCGGCCAGCACTTCCAGGAAGCGCGAGTGCGGGTCGTCGGTTTCGTCGCAATGCACGTCCACCAGGCAACCGGTACGTTCGGCCAGGTCCATCAGAAACTTCACCGAACTGACGCCCTGATCGCGGGTGTATTCGAAGTGCGGAATACCGCCGACCACATCGGCGCCCATGCTGATCGCTTCTTCCATCAACTCGCGTCCGTTGCGGTAGGACTCGATGCCTTCCTGGGGGAACGCGACGATTTGCATGTCGATCAGGTGACGGCTTTCCTCGCGCACTTCGAGCATCGCCTTGAGCGCGGTCAGTTGCGGGTCGGTGACGTCGACGTGAGTGCGCACGTGCTGGATGCCGTGGGCGGCGAGGGTCTGGATGGTTTTCTTGGCGCGGGTCTTGGTGTCTTCTTCGGTGATGGTCACCTTGCGTTCACCCCAGCACTCGATGCCTTCGAACAACGTGCCGCTCATGTTCCAGCGCGGTTCGCCGGCGGTGAGGGTGGCGTCGAGGTGAATGTGCGGTTCGACGAAGGGCGGCACCACCAGATTGCCGCCGGCGTCGAGGTCGTCGGGGCCCAGGGTCGGGGCTTCGGTCTGACGGGCGATGGTGCGGATCAGGCCGTTTTCCAGGTGCAATTCATGCAGGCCTTCTTGGTTGCGCAGGCGGGCGTTGATGATGTGCATCAGGCGAATCCTTTTATAGATCTTGTAATGGAGCTTCAGCAGCACGGGCACCCAGTACGCTGGTCAGTAACACATACGTTAGCGCGGCAGCGGCAATCCCTACCAGTGGCGCGACCCACGGCGAACTGAACGCGGCGACGGTTCCGACGGCATAGGCAGTCAAACCGGGCCAGTTGAACGCCGGCAATCGAGCATCGGCCAGACGAGGATATTGACCACGATAGCGGAAGAAGAAATCCGCCATGATCACGCCGCCTATCGGCGGAATCACCGTGCCGAGCAAAATCAGATACGGCACCAGCAGGTCGTACATGCCCAGCAACGCGAGCAATGTGCCGATGACCGCGCCGGCCAGGGTCACGGTTTTGCGACGACCGGTGCGCAACAGGTTGCAGCCGGCGACGGCGAAGTTGTAAATGGTGTTGTCCTGGGTGCTCCAGATATTGAGCAGCAACATGGCCATCGCGGCCATGGCGAAACCTTGCAACAGCAGTACTTCGACCACGTCCGGTTGCTGGTAGACGATAGCCCCGTAGGCACCGATCAACACCATCAGGCCGTTGCCGATGAAAAAGCCGATCAGGCTCGCCAGCACTGCGACCCGGGCGGAACGGGAGAAGCGCGTCCAGTTGGTCGCCTGGGTGGCACCGCTGACGAAGGTGCCGAACACCAGCGTAATCGCGGTCGACCAATCCAGCGTGCCTGTCGGGACCACCGCGAGCAGCCCGTCGATTCCACCGACTTTCACCGTGGCGACCCACATTGACAGCATCAGCAGCAACATCATGGCCGGCACCGCGATGTACGAGAGGATTTCCAGTCCGCGATAACCGACATACGCGGTGGCACAAAACACCAGGCCAAACAGCACCATCAGGCCCAGAACGGTGCCTTCGCTCAGTTCGAAATACTTGCCCAGCACCACGGCGGCCGTGGCTGTGCCCCAGGCGTACCAGCCGATCTGGGTGAAACCGAGGATCAGGTCGCTGAGCTTGCTGCCCACTTCACCGAAGCAGAAGCGCCCCATCAGCACCGAATTCAGGCCGCTTTTGAAGGCGATGTAACCCAGGCTTGCGGCGTAGATACCCAGGAGCAGATTGCCGACGATGATCACCGCCATCATCTCGCCAAAACTGAACGCCACGCCGAGCTTGCCACCGGCGAACATGGTGGCGGTGAAGAAGGTAAAACCCAACAGGACCATGGCGGTGGAGGCGAGGCCCTTGCGCGCATGCATCGGCACTTCGCTGAGGGGGTAATCGTTGCCCGGATCTTTTTGCGTCATGTGGCGTTCCTTGCTGAATGGGGGACGCGGGAAGGGTTGCAGTGGTCGTGCCAAGCGGGGATGGCTTAGTTATGTATAGCCGAGCCGGCGGGATTGACGCGGGGGAGGGCACAAAAGCGGTGCACTTGAAGGAATACGAAACCCATGTGGGAGCGACCTGTGGCGAGGGGATTTAGCGAGACGTCGCACCGCCCCGTTGAACTGCGCAGCAGTCCTCGCGATTTTGGGGCCGCTGCGCGACCCAACGGGGATAAATCCCCTCGCCACAGGTCGCTCCCACAGGGGATTGGGTTTCTTCAGGGGGATTGGATTAACGGCAAGAACCGTAGCAACGCCGCGACGATGGCTTCAGGCGCATCTTCCTGAACCAGATGCCCGGCATTGGGGACCGGGTGAAACTGCGACCCGGCAATCATTTGATGCAGCGCTCGCCCACGCTCGATGGGAATCCACTGATCATCCTCGCCCCACAGAATCTGCACCGGGCAACGCACCGTCGGGTACAACCCTTCGGCCTCACGGGTATAGCGCTCGTCCATCTGCGCAATCTGCCGATAGAACGCCGCCTGGCCGGGATCGCCCAGCCACGGTTGCACATACGGGTCGAGTTCTTCATCGGGGATGTCGCGCTTGATCGCCCCGCGAATATAGGCCGGCACGATCGCTCGCTGAATGTAATCGGGCAGGCCGCTGAACGCCGCTTCATGTTGACGCACATGCTGGACGAACGGCGAACCCCAAGGCGTTAGCGCCACCGGATCGATCAGGGTCAGGCTGCGGTAATCCTTGCCGTTAAGCAGGTGCGTGCGCAGGGAGGTGGCACCGCCGAAGTCGTGAGCCACTACGTCCGGCCGTTCAAGGCCCCAGTGCTCGAGCAAGTTCGCCAGCAGGTCGTTTTGCACACCCAGCGATACGTCGCCGGCGATTTTTTCGGATTGCCCATAGCCCAGCAGGTCGAAGTAATACACCCGGTGCGTGGTGATGAAGTGCGGGGCGATGCGGTGCCACACGTAAGACGAAAAGGGTGTGCCGTGTACAAACACCAGCGGCGGTCCGTCGCCGCGCATGGCGTAGCGAACGGAGTGCCCGTTGAAGCGATAGGTCTGAGCCAGCGGCCAGTCAGTCCTCATGCGGATGTCCTTTTGGCGTGTTCGAGCCAAAAAGCATAGGCATAAAAAAACAGCCAATGAAGGCTGTTTTTTGTATCACTGACGAAACGCATTCCGCAATTCAACTGTGGGAACAGGCTTTGTGGCGAGGGGATTTATCCCCGTTGGACTGCGCAGCAGTCCCATTTTTGGGGCCGCTTCGCGACCCAACGGGGATAAATCCCCTCGCCACAAAGGCTCGCTCCTACAGAGATTCATGGGGTTCTTTAGATGGGCTTACTCGCCGTGATAGATGCAACCGCTGGTGCACGTCTCGTGGATACGGATTGCGCTGAGTTCGGGCAGCAGCGGCTTCAATTCCTTCCAGATGAACTTGGCCAGCACTTCGCTGGTCGGGTTTTCCAGGCCGGGGATGTCGTTCAGGTAGTTGTGGTCCAGACGCTCGTAGAGCGGCTTGAAGATCGCCTTGATTTCCGAGAAGTCGCGGATCCAGCCGGTGTGCGGATCGAGGTCACCGCTCAAGTGAATCGCCACTTTGAATGAGTGACCGTGCAGGCGGCCGCACTTGTGGCCTTCCGGGACGTGAGGCAGGCGGTGGGCGGATTCGAACGTAAACTCTTTGAAGATTTCCACAGTGATTTTCAGCTCTGTCAGGTGGCGATCGCCGCGGCGATGTGGGCAGGCGGCGAGTTTACCAGAGCGCCGGGCAAAACACTGACTAAAGGGTCAACAGGCGCTCGCCCAAGCGACCATTGGCAGCCAGTTCGAGGAACTCGTCACCCAGGCGACGGCTTTCGTCCATCGTCGCACGCCAGTATTTCTGCCGGCTCGGGGCATCGCCCATGAAGCGTTTGAAGTCGTTGCGGTCCGGCAGCTTGCCGTAAGGCAGGCGCGCCAGATAATCCTTCGACGGCGCCAGCAGCAGCACATCCTGCAACCGTTCAGGGCAGGCGCGGCGCCACGGCAGGGTTTTGTCGAACCAGCCGGGAATCACCCGGTCGGTGAAGTGCGGATACAGCACAATGTCGTTGCCGCTGTAGGGCAGGTCGAGGTGATAGTCGAGCAGACCGCCGTCGCGAAAGGTTCCCACGCCGGCCCCCGGCAGATCCCGCACGCCTTCCATCACCATCGGGATCGAGCCCGAGGCCAGCAGGGCCTGACGCAGGTTGCCGGCATTCAGCGTGACAAAGCGCGATGGGAAATCGTTGAGTGCATGGACCGGCGGCGCCAGGCGCGGGTCGTGGATGATCAGCCGTTCGAAGTGCCGCGACAGTCGCGCCCGGCCGCGCAGGTTGTCGGCGATCACCGACGACAGGCCCAGCCCGAGGCGTCCTCGGTGATCGTCCGCGAGCAGGCCGTGGCTTTTGACCACCATGATGTTGAGGCGGTAATGGGCGTTGTCCAGAATCGAAGCATCGCGGCCGTCGAGCAGTTCATCGAGCATGCGCCGGGAGCTCTGGCTGATCTGCGCCATGGTCACGCCCTTGGCGAAGTTCTGCTCGGTGTAGAGGTGACCGAGGCGCCGGATGCCTTCGGCGGCATCCGGCAGGCAGGCGCTGGCAAAGCGCCAGGAACCCACCGAGGCGCCGATCAGCGCGCGCTCGCGAGGCGCGGCCGGCAGCCATTCGCCGAACAGCGCCAAGTCCAGACCTTGAATCCCCAAGGCTTTCGGCCCACCGGCGGCGCCCGGCAGCGTGCCGACATCGGCGGCGCTCAAACCGTGCTCACGGATGCGCGCCAAGGCACGCGGGCCGGCCTTGAGGGTCAGGGAAGGAAACTTGATGTGGATGGCGGTCATACCGGTCTCGATGTCTGGCAAGCGGGGGATTATAAACAGGTCAGGCAACGCAAAAAATCCACTGTAGGAGTGACCTGTGGCGAGGGGATTTATCCCCGTTGGACTGCGCAGCAGTCCTCGCGATTTTGGGGCCGCTGCGCGACCCAACGGGGATAAATCCCCTCGCCACAAAAGCTCAGTCCTACAGGTTTTGTGCAGGTCTTTGATGTCGAGGTGCCACTCCTGATGATGGCAATTCAGTTTCAGTTAAGTTCAGCCCGCTAAGGTGCCCCCCGTACGCAACACATAAAAATACGGAGACACCCCCATGAAAACCCTGACTGCCCTGTTCACCGCATCCATCATCGCCATGACCGCCAGCCTCGCCCACGCCCGTGACCTGGGCCCCGATGAAGCCCTGCGGCTGCGCGACGCTGGTACCATTGTGTCTTTCGAGAAGCTCAACGCCACCGCTGTGGCCAAACATCCCGGTTCCGATATCACTGGAACCGAGCTGGAAGAGGAGTACGGCAAGTACATCTACCAGGTTGAGCTGCGCGACCCACAAGGCATCGAGTGGGATCTGGAATTAGACGCGGTCAGCGGCCAGGTTCTCAAGGATCATCAGGATACGTAATGAAGGTGTTTTCGTTTTCACGCATGACGCTGCTGCTGCTGCTGGCGTTCTGCTCGGTCGTCATGGCCCGCGACCTGGACCAGGATGAAGCCCTGCGTTTGCGCCAGCAAGGCGTGATCCTGCCGCTGGAGCAGCTCCTGCAGCAGGCGTTGGACCTGTATCCCGGGTCCAAACTGCTGGAAGCCGAGCTTGAAGAGAAACACGACGTCTACATTTATGAAGTCGAGTTGCTGACCACCGAAGGTGTGGTCCGTGAACTGGACCTCGACGCCGCCACTGGCCAGTTACTGAAAGACAAGGAAGATTGATCGATGCGATTGCTGCTGGTGGAAGACCACGTACCCCTGGCCGATGAATTGATGGCCGGCCTCAACCGCCAGGGTTACGCCGTTGACTGGCTGGCCGATGGCCGTGACGCGGTATATCAGGGCAGCAGCGAGCCGTATGACCTGATCATCCTCGACCTCGGCCTGCCGGGTCTGTCGGGGCTCGAGGTGCTGGCGCAATGGCGGGCCGGTGGATTGGCGACACCGGTGCTGATCCTCACCGCGCGCGGTTCCTGGGCCGAGCGCATCGAGGGCCTCAAGGCCGGTGCCGACGATTACCTGACCAAACCGTTCCACCCAGAAGAGTTGCACCTGCGGGTTCAGGCGTTGTTGCGTCGTTCCCACGGCCAGGCCAACCAGCCGACGCTCAAGGCTGCCGGACTGCACCTGGATGAAGGTCGTCAGTGTGTGACGCGTGACGGCGCCGACATCCAGTTGACCGCTGCCGAGTTTCGCCTGCTGCGCTATTTCATGCTGCACCCCGAGCAGATCCTTTCCAAAAGCCACCTCGCCGAACACCTCTACGACGGGGAAACCGAGCGCGATTCCAATGTACTCGAAGTTCACGTCAACCATCTGCGGCGCAAGCTTGGGCGCAGCGTGATCGAAACCCGTCGCGGTCAGGGTTACCTGTTCGGCGGGCAAGCCCGGTGAGGTCGATTCAGCGCCGCTTGAGTCTGGGGCTGATCAGCGTAATGGTGGTCGTCGGCCTGGTGCTGGCGCAAACCAGCCTGTGGTTGTTCGAAATGGGGTTGCAGCGCTACCTCGAAGACGGTTTGCGCAATGACAGCGAAAACCTGCTGGTGGCACTGGTGCGCGGGCCGCAGGGGCTGCAACTGGATGAGCGGCATCTGTCGCCGGCCTATCAACGGCCGTTTTCCGGGCATTACTTCCGTATCGATTTTGCCGACAAGCATTGGCGTTCCCGCTCGTTGTGGGATCAGGAACTGCCGCCTCTCGACCATCCCGGCCTCCACAGCAACCTGCAACTCGGTCCGGAAGGCCAGCAATTGCTGGTGCTGCGTTCGGATTATCGGCGGCTCGGGCAGTCAATCTCGATCAGCGTGGCGCAGGACTACACACCGGTGCGCGAAAGCTTCCGGCGCATGCAACAAATCGGTCTGGGTCTCGGGCTGGCGGGGCTGCTGCTGATTCTGCTGCTGCAACGCATCACCGTGCGCCGCGCGTTGCGTCCACTGGAAAAGGCCCGTGAACAGATCGCCCAGCTGCAGCAGGGACAGCGCTCGCAACTCGATGATCAGGTGCCGGTGGAGCTGGAGCCGCTGGTGGCGCAGATCAACCATTTGCTCGCTCACACCGAAGACAGCCTAAAACGATCGCGCAACGCCTTGGGCAATCTTGGGCATGCGCTGAAAACGCCGTTGGCGGTGTTGTTGAGTGTGGCTTCAAGCGAGAAGCTCGACGCTCATCCCGAGCTGCGCAAGCTCCTCAAGGCGCAACTGGAACAGGTGCAGCAGCGACTCAATCGCGAACTCAACCGTGCCCGCTTGTCCGGCGATGCGCTGCCGGGGGCATTGTTTGATTGCGATGCTGAATTGCCGGGGTTGTTGGCGACGTTGAACATGATTCACGGCGAACACCTGGACCTGAGCTATCGCGCACCCACCGGTTTGCAGCTGCCGTGGGATCGCGAGGACTTGCTCGAATTGCTGGGCAATCTGCTGGACAACGCCTGCAAATGGGCGGATGCCGAAGTTCGTTTGAGCGTGGACGAGACGGCTGAACGGTTTGAGCTAAGCGTGGAAGATGACGGGCCGGGGATTCCCGAGGCGCAGCGCGATCAGGTGCTGAACCGGGGAACACGGCTGGACGAGCAGACGGATGGGCACGGGTTGGGGCTGGGGATTGTGCGCGACATCGTCGACACGTGGGGTGGGGTGATGAGATTGGAGGAGAGCGAGTGGGGCGGCCTGAAAGTCGTCATCCAACTCCCCAAACGCTGACACCGCTCTCAAAAACACCGCGTTACTGTAGGAGCCGGCTTGCTGGCGATGGCGGCGATACATTCAACACATGTGTTGGCTGTGAGAACGCCATCGCCA
>NZ_JBOFQE010000045.1:0-11116 GCF_051660785.1 Pseudomonas sp. | reverse complement strand
CCCCTGATGGACACCGTAGCGAGGGAACGCGGAGCCTCAGCGAGGCGCCGTACGCCGGGGCGAAGCCTTTTGGTTCCTTTTTGGCGTTTGAAAAAGGGACTCGCTGTAAGAGCGAAACCATAAGTAGCCGTTACCGCAGTAACGGATATGTACACCAACACCAACACCAACACCAACACCAACACCAACACCAACACCAACCATCAACCAACCCAGAAACCCCAATCACCCCACCTGATACCCAATCATTCACCCAAACCGCATTCCGCCCCAGTTAACAAAACATAACGTGGCGTCGATTGTCAGACCTTTCCAAACCCCGATAGGATAAGCCAGCTTCCGAAGGGGCTCTAGATTGCGCATTTCAGGACTATGCTCCAGAACAGGCAATCCCGGTGCGCACCCCTTACGGCGCCCTGAAAGGTTGAACGACCTAACAATAATAATGGGGGAAGGTCTATGAGTGAGCCTGTCATGGGTGTGGGTATTTGCCGCCCGCCGGCATTACGCAAATTCGCGTTGCTGGCTACAGCGCTCTCGCTGTTGGGTTGTGCCGTGCTGTCGGCACCTGCGTTGGCCGCTGCGGCACCAGCATCCGACATCGTGTATTCCGTTGAATCAGCCAAAGCCAGCAAGAGCCTGATGCTCGACGTCGTGCACGTCGGCAAGCGCCTGGTGGCCGTTGGTGATCGCGGGCACATTCTGTATTCCGATGACCAGGGCGCAACCTGGACCCAGGCCAAGGTGCCAACCCGGCAACTGCTGACCTCGGTGTTTTTCGCCGATGACAAACACGGCTGGGCCGTCGGCCATGACGCACAGATCCTCGCCAGCGAGGACGGTGGCGCTACCTGGACCAAGCAATTCGAAGATTTGAAACGCGAATCGCCGCTGCTCGACGTCTGGTTCCAGGACGTCAACAGCGGCTTTGCCGTGGGTGCTTACGGCGCGTTGCTGGCAACCACCGATGGCGGCAAGCACTGGGAAGATGCCAGCGATCGCCTCGACAACGAAGACCAGTACCACCTCAACGGCATTGCGGCGGTCAAGGATGCCGGGCTGTTCATCGTCGGGGAACAGGGCAGCATGTTCCGCTCCGCCGATTGGGGCCAGACCTGGGAAAAACTTGAAGGCCCATACGAAGGTTCACTGTTCGGCGTGATCGGCACCGCTCAGGCCAACACGCTGCTGGCCTACGGGCTGCGCGGAAATCTGTTCCGCTCCACCGATTTCGGCACCACCTGGGAGCCGGTCGAGCTCAAGGCTGCCCGCGGTGCACTGGAATTCGGCCTGTCCGGCGCAACGCTGCTCGACGACGGCTCCATCGTCATCGTCGGCAACGGCGGCTCGGTGATCCGCAGCAACGACAACGGCGAAACCTTCAGCGTGTTCAACCGCCCGGATCGCATTTCCGTTTCGGCGGTGACCGCGGCAGGCAACGGCAATCTGATCCTGGCAGGACAGGGCGGCGTTCGTGTCACCTCGCCAACCGGCGCCGGCGCAGAGAATGGCAAAAACGGGTCGTCCAAATGAGCCGGGCAAATAATAAGAAGGCGGGTCTATGACATCCTTGAGCAGTCATCACCAAGACAAGGCGACGTTTCTTGAGCGCCTGATTTTCAACAACCGCCCGGCAGTGATCGTCATCTGCCTGCTGGTCAGCATCTTCCTGTTCTGGCAGGCGACGCTGATCCGGCCGTCCACCAGTTTCGAAAAAATGATCCCCCTGGAGCATCCATTCATTCAAAAGATGATGGAGCACCGTAACGATCTGGCGAACCTGGGCAACACGGTGCGCATTTCGGTGGAAGCCACCGATGGCGACATCTTCTCCAAGGAATACATGGAGACCCTGCGTCAGATCAACGACGAGGTGTTCTACATTTCCGGCGTCGACCGTTCCGGCCTCAAGTCGTTGTGGAGCCCGAGCGTTCGATGGACCGAGGTGACGGAGGAGGGTTTCGCCGGTGGCGAAGTGATCCCGCAGAGCTATAACGGCTCCCAGCAAAGCCTCGACCTGCTGCGCAACAACGTGCTCAAGTCCGGCCAGGTCGGGCGTCTGGTGGCCAACGATTTCAAGTCGAGCATCGTCGATATCCCGCTGCTGGAGTCCTACCCGGACCCGCAGGATCAGGGCAAGTTGCTGGCGCTGGACTACCGCAAGTTTTCCCACGAGCTCGAAGAAAAGATCCGCGACAAGTTTGAAGCGCAGAACCCTAACGTGCAGATCCACATCGTCGGTTTCGCCAAGAAAGTCGGCGACCTGATCGATGGCCTGGTCATGGTGGTGATGTTCTTCGGCGTCGCTTTCATCATCACGTTGATCCTGCTGTACTGGTTCACCAACTGCATGCGCAGCACCGTGGCGGTGTTGAGTACCACGCTGGTGGCGGTGGTCTGGCAGTTGGGCCTGATGCACTTCTTCGGGTTCGGGCTTGATCCGTATTCGATGCTGGTGCCGTTCCTGATCTTCGCCATCGGTATTTCCCACGGCGTGCAGAAGATCAACGGGATCGCCTTGCAGTCCAGCGAAGCCGACAACGCCTTGACCGCTGCACGGCGCACGTTCCGTCAGCTGTTCCTGCCGGGGATGATCGCGATTCTCGCAGACGCGGTGGGCTTCATCACGCTGCTGATCATCGACATCGGTGTGATTCGTGAGCTGGCCATCGGCGCCTCCATTGGTGTGGCGGTGATCGTGTTCACCAACCTGATTCTGCTGCCAGTGGCGATCTCCTACGTCGGCATCAGCAAACGCGCGGTTGAACGCAGCAAGAAGGACGCGCACCGCGAACACCCGTTCTGGCGCCTGTTGTCGAGCTTTGCCAGCCCGAAAGTCGCACCGGTATCCATCGTCCTGGCCTTGCTGGCCTTCGGTGGCGGCCTCTGGTACAGCCAGAACCTGAAAATCGGTGACCTCGACCAGGGTGCCCCGGAACTGCGTCCGGACTCGCGTTACAACAAGGACAACAACTTCATCATCAGCAACTATTCCACCAGTTCCGACGTGTTGGTGGTGATGGTCAAGACCAAGTCTGAAGGCTGCTCGCGCTATGAAGCCATGGCGCCGATCGACGAGCTGATGTGGAAGATGCAGAACACCGAGGGCGTGCAGTCGGCGATTTCCCTGGTGACCGTATCCAAGCAGATGATCAAGGGCATGAACGAGGGCAACCTGAAATGGGAAACCCTGTCGCGCAACCCTGACGTCCTGAACAACTCCATCGCCCGTGCCGACGGTCTGTACAACAACAGTTGCTCCCTGGCGCCGGTGCTGGTGTTCCTTAACGATCACAAGGCCGCAACGCTGGACCGCGCGGTGCATGCGGTGCAGGACTTCGCCAAGGAAAACAACAAGGACGGCCTGGAATTCATCCTCGCGGCGGGTAACGCCGGCATCGAAGCGGCGACCAACGAGGTGATCAAGGAATCCGAGCTGACCATCCTGATTCTCGTGTACATCTGCGTCGCGACCATGTGCATGATCACCTTCCGTTCCTGGGCGGCGACGTTGTGCATCGTGCTGCCGCTGGTGCTGACCTCGGTACTTGGCAACGCCCTTATGGCCTTCATGGGCATCGGCGTAAAAGTCGCGACTTTGCCGGTGGTGGCGCTGGGTGTGGGGATTGGCGTGGACTACGGCATCTACATCTACAGCCGTCTGGAAAGCTTCCTGCGTGCCGGTTTGCCGTTGCAAGAGGCGTACTACCAGACGCTGAAGTCCACAGGTAAAGCCGTGCTGTTCACCGGCCTGTGCCTGGCGATCGGCGTATGCACCTGGATCTTCTCGGCCATCAAGTTCCAGGCCGACATGGGCCTGATGCTGACCTTCATGCTGCTCTGGAACATGTTTGGCGCACTGTGGCTACTGCCGGCGCTGGCACGGTTCCTGATCAAGCCGGAGAAACTGGCGGGGCAGAAGGGCAACTCGCTGTTCGCTCACTGATCCCAGCTGAAACAAAAAAGCCGCAACCCAGGTTGCGGCTTTTTTACATCTCAAATTTGACACCAGACCCCTGTGGGAGCGAGCTGGCTCCGGGCGGCGTTCCGACGATAGCGGTCTAACATTCAACATCACCGTTGATTGACAGTCCGCCATCGCTAGCAGGCTAGCTCCCACAGGGTTTAGTGTTGGTTCGTCGGGTCGCTACCGAGCACGACGTTCAGCGCACTTCGCGCATCGTCGAGCTGTACGAGGGTGGCGTGCCGCGCACCCAGCGCATCGCGATTCTCGATCGCCGTTAGAATCGCCTTGTGCCGCGGCAACGCCAGCTCATGCAAATTCGGCCGCTGGTTGGAATGCTTCAGCGCTTCGGCAATCGCCACCGACAGCATGTTGCACAGATTGGCGAGCAGGTCGTTGTGGGTCGCATCGGCGATGCGGCTGTGAAAGTCCAGGTCCGGCTGCAAAAGGGCTTCCGGCGTCGGCGCGGCTTCCATGCGCTGGTAGGCTTCGCCGATGGAGGCGATGTCGGCGTCAGTGGCAAATTGCGCGGCGAGGGCAGCGGCAGCGGGTTCGATGATGCTGCGCACACTGGTCAGCAAATCGAAAAATTCATTCTGCGGACTGCTTTGCATTAGCCAGTGCAGCACGTCCGGATCGAGCATGTGCCATTCCTTGCGCTGCTTGACCACGGTGCCAACCCGCGGACGGGAATACACCAGGCCTTTGGCAACCAGCACGCGGGTGGCTTCGCGCAATACCGGACGGCTGACCGCGTACTCCTCGCACAGCAGGGCTTCGGCGGGCAGTTTGTCACACGGTTTGAAGCGCCCGGAAACGATCTGCATGCCCAATTCCTGGACGATGCGCGAGTGCATGCTTTTGCGGTCGGAGGGTTTGCGGTAATCCATGGGGAGCGGCGCGATCCTGTGCGATGGGGTGTCGCGCATGATAGCAGGCGCGGCGCAATCTGGAGGCTAGTGCAAATCAAATGTGGGAGCGAGCCTGCTCGCGATGACGGTGTGTCAGACAACATAGATGTTGAATGGCAGGCCGCAATCGCGAGCAGGCTCGCTCCCACAGGGGATGGGTGGGGTTAGTGAGAGTGGCGGGGGACTTCGGAGCCGCGGCAACCGACCAGGAAGTCGAAATCGCAACCCTGATCCGCTTGCAGCACATGGTCGATGTACAGCTGACGATAACCGCCCACGATCAATTGCTGCGGCGGTTGCAGGTCCGCCATGCGCGCCGCCAGTTCCGCATCTGGAATATCCAGATGCAAACGCCCGTTAGCGCAGTCCAGTTCAATCCAGTCGCCTTCCTTCACCGTCGCCAAAGGCCCGCCGGCTGCGGCTTCCGGGGCAACGTGCAAAACCACGGTGCCGTAAGCCGTGCCGCTCATGCGCGCGTCGGAAATGCGCACCATGTCCGTCACGCCCTGGGCCAGCAGCTTGGCCGGCAAACCCATGTTGCCGACTTCGGCCATGCCCGGATAACCCTTTGGCCCGCAGTTTTTCATCACCAGAATCGAGGTGGCATCGACGTCCAGTTCCGGATCGTTGATCCGCGCCTTGTACATGTCGAAGTTCTCGAACACCACCGCACGACCGCGATGCTGCATCAATTCGGCACTGGCCGCGGACGGCTTGAGCACCGCACCCAGTGGCGCGAGGTTGCCGCGCAGCACGCAAATGCCGCCGTCGGCGCGGATCGGATTGTCGAGGGTGCGGATCACTTCGTCCTGGCCGTAGATCGGCGCGTCCTTGGTGTTCTCGCCGAGGGTCTTGCCGTTGACGGTCAAGGCGTTCGGGTTGGGAATAAGATTGGCTTCACCGAGGCGGCGCAATACCGCTGGCAGGCCGCCGGCGTAGTAGAACTCTTCCATCAGGAAACGCCCGGACGGTTGCAGGTCGACGATGGTCGGCATGCCGCGACCCATGCGCGTCCAGTCATCCAGGTCCAGTTCGACGCCGATGCGACCGGCGATGGCTTTCAAGTGGATCACGGCGTTGGTCGAGCCGCCGATGGCGGCGTTCACACGGATGGCGTTTTCGAAAGCTTCCTTGGTCAGGATCTTCGACAGACGCAGATCTTCGCGGACCATCTCCACCGCACGCATGCCGGACATGTGCGCCAACACATAACGCCGCGCATCCACCGCTGGAATCGCCGCGTTGTGGGGCAGGGACGTGCCCAGTGCTTCAGCCATGCAGGCCATGGTCGACGCGGTGCCCATGGTGTTGCAGGTACCGGCCGAGCGGGACATGCCACCCTCGGCCGCGAGGAAATCGTCAAGGGTGATGGCGCCGGCTTTCACCTGTTCGCTGAGCTGCCAGACCACGGTGCCGGAGCCAATGTCCTGGCCTTTGTGCTTGCCGTTGAGCATCGGCCCACCGGTGACAACAATGGCCGGCACGTCGCAACTGGCGGCTCCCATCAGCAGTGCCGGGGTGGTTTTGTCGCAACCGGTCAGCAGGACCACGCCATCAATCGGGTTGCCACGAATGGCTTCTTCAACGTCCATGCTCGCCAGGTTGCGTGTGAGCATGGCGGTGGGGCGCAGGTTCGATTCGCCGTTGGAGAACACCGGGAATTCCACTGGAAAACCACCGGCCTCGATCACTCCGCGTTTGACGTGCTCCGCGATCTGGCGGAAATGCGCGTTGCACGGGGTCAGTTCCGACCAGGTGTTGCAGATGCCGATGATCGGCTTGCCATGAAACTGGTGGTCGGCGATGCCCTGATTCTTCATCCAGCTGCGGTACATGAAGCCGTTCTTGTCGGCGGTGCCAAACCATTGGGCGGAGCGCAGGTTGGGTTTCTTATCAGACATGATCGATTCTCTTATTGTATGACTATATTGTTCGAGCTAACGCGTAACATAAGCGCAAATTCGTCGCTTTGGAAGTGTTGTTGGGTATTTAGTATTACTATATAGTCGCTTTCAACGGAGGGATGGCCCTGGCGATTTTCAGCGAGAGGCGTCCCCCGAGGTTCTATAAAAACAACAATCGGAGACCGATCTCATGAGCCAGGAACTGCGGCTTATTCGTCGCATCACGCTGAAACTGATTCCCTTCCTGATCCTGCTGTACCTGATCGCCTATGTGGATCGCTCCGCCGTAGGTTTCGCCAAGCTGCACATGGGCGCCGACATTGGCCTGGGTGACGCGGCCTATGGCCTCGGCGCAGGGTTGTTCTTCATTGGATATTTTCTGCTGGAAATCCCCAGCAACCTGATGCTCGACCGTTTCGGCGCCCGGCGCTGGTTTGCGCGGATCATGGTCACCTGGGGCGCCATCACCATCGGCATGGCCTTCGTCCAGGGGGCGCACAGCTTCTATGTCATGCGCTTTCTGCTTGGCGCGGCCGAGGCCGGTTTCTTTCCGGGCGTTCTCTACTACATCACCCAATGGTTCCCGGTTCGCCATCGCGGCAAGATCCTCGGGCTGTTCATCCTGTCCCAACCCATCGCGATGATGATCACCGGCCCGGTGTCCGGCGGCTTGCTGGGCATGGACGGCATCCTCGGTCTGCATGGCTGGCAGTGGCTGTTCATCGTCATCGGCACCCCGGCGATCCTGCTGACCTGGCCAGTGCTGCGTTACCTGCCGGATGGCCCGCAACAGGTGAAATGGATGGACCAGTCTGAGAAAGACTGGCTGACCGGCGAGCTGAAAAAGGACCTTGAGGCCTACGGCCAGACCCGACATGGCAATCCGCTGCATGCCCTGAAAGACAAGCGTGTGTTGCTGCTGGCGCTGTTTTACCTGCCGGTGACCTTGAGCATTTATGGCCTGGGCCTGTGGCTGCCGACGCTGATCAAACAGTTTGGCGGCACTGATCTGGTGACCGGCTTCGTGTCATCGGTGCCGTACATCTTCGGGATCATTGGCTTGCTCATCATCCCGCGCAGTTCCGACCGCTTGAATGATCGTTACGGCCACTTGGCAGTGCTGTACGTGCTGGGTGCCATCGGCCTGTTCCTCAGCGCCTGGCTGACGGTGCCGGTGCTGCAACTCGCGGCGTTGTGTCTGGTGGCGTTTGCGCTGTTTTCCTGCACCGCGGTGTTCTGGACCTTGCCCGGTCGTTTCTTTGCCGGGGCGAGTGCGGCGGCGGGGATCGCATTGATCAACTCGGTGGGCAACCTGGGTGGCTACATCGGCCCGTTCGTGATCGGTGCGCTGAAGGAATACACCGGCAACCTGGCGTCGGGGCTGTACTTCCTGTCGGGAGTGATGGTGTTCGGGCTGGTGTTGACCGGCGTGGTTTATCGGTTGCTGGAGCGCAAGCATGTGCTGGCGGCGGACCAGTTTGCGGCCAGTGCACGTGGCGCAACCCGTACCTGAGGATGTACACCAATCAACTGTGGGAGCGAGCCTGCTCGCGATGACGGACTGACATTTAACGCTGATGTCGGATGTGACGGCCTCATCGCGAGCAGGCTCGCTCCCACAGGGAACAGCGGTGATTTGAATAAACAGGAGAATTTCATGCGTTTGGTTCAATTCGAATTGAGTAACGGCGAGCGTCGGGTAGGCGTGGTCGAGGAGGGCCTGATCCGCGAAGTGCAGGATGCGCGCACCGTCCGGGACCTGGCCCTGGCGGCGATCGAGGCTGGCGTCAATCTTGAACAACAGGTGAAAACCCAGGGCCTGGGCATCAGCCATGACTACGCAGAATTGCTGGCGCAGCTGCGAATCCTCCCACCACTGGATCACCCGGACCCGGCGCACATGCTGGTCAGCGGCACCGGCCTGACCCATCTCGGCAGCGCGTCGGCCCGGGACAAAATGCACCAGCAGGTCGGCGACGAAGCCGCGATGACCGACACCATGCGCATTTTCAAATGGGGCGTGGAGGGCGGTAAACCGGCGGCCGGGCAGGCCGGAGTGCAACCGGAGTGGTTCTACAAGGGCGACGGCAGCATCGTCGTGCGTCCGGGCCAACCGTTCCCGCTGCCGCCCTTTGCCGAAGACGCGGGTGAAGAACCTGAACTCAGCGGCCTCTACGTCATCGGCCACGACGGTAAACCGTATCGCCTCGGTTTCGCGGTGGGCAACGAGTTCTCTGACCATGTGATGGAGCGCAAGAATTACCTCTACCTGGCGCATTCGAAACTGCGCAGTTGCAGCTACGGTCCGGAACTTCGCGTCGGCGAACTGCCGCAGCATCTGGCCGGCACCAGCCGTATCCTGCGTGACGGTGAGGTGCTGTGGCAGAACGAGTTTCTCAGCGGCGAGGCCAACATGTGTCACAGCCTGGAAAACCTCGAGTACCACCATTTCAAGTACAGCCAGTTCCTGCGTCCGGGGGACGTGCACATTCATTTCTTCGGCACCGCGACGCTGTCCTTTGCCGACGGCATTCGCACCCGACCCGGTGACGTGTTCGAGATCAGTCAGGCCGAGTTTGGCGCGCCGTTGATCAACGGGATTGCACCGGTTGAAGCGGCGTTCGAGCCCGGCACCGTCGGCACCCTTTAAGGAGACACCCATGACCCTGATTCTTGGTCACAACTACATCGGCGGCCAGCGCAGCGCTGCCGGTACGGTCAAACTGCAAAGCATCGATGCCAGCACCGGCGAAGCCTTGCCTCATGATTTTTTCCAGGCCACGCCTGAAGAAGTCGATGCCGCCGCCAAGGCAGCCGCTGCCGCTTACCCGGCTTATCGCAGCCTGAGCGCGGAACGTCGGGCGCAGTTTCTCGATGCGATTGCCGATGAACTCGACGCCTTGGGCGATGACTTTGTCGCTGTGGTCTGCCGCGAAACGGCATTGCCTGTCGGACGTATTCAAGGCGAACGCGGGCGCACCAGCGGCCAGATGCGACTGTTCGCCAAAGTGCTGCGTCGCGGTGATTTCTACGGCGCGCGGATTGATCAGGCATTGCCGGATCGCCAACCGCTGCCGCGTCCGGACCTGCGCCAATACCGCATCGGTCTTGGACCTGTCGCGGTGTTTGGTGCGAGCAACTTTCCGTTGGCGTTCTCCACGGCGGGCGGCGACACCGCGTCGGCGTTGGCCGCCGGTTGCCCGGTGGTGTTCAAGGCTCACGGCGGCCACATGGCTACCGCGGAACACGTGGCTGATGCGTTGATTCGTGCGGTGGAAAAAACCGGCATGCCGGCCGGCGTGTTCAACATGATCTACGGCGGCGGAGTCGGCGAAGCGCTGGTCAAGCACCCGGCGATTCAGGCGGTCGGTTTTACCGGTTCGCTGAAGGGTGGTCGTGCGTTGTGTGACATGGCTGCCGCGCGTCCACAACCCATCCCGGTGTTCGCCGAGATGTCGAGCATCAACCCGGTGATCGTGTTGCCCCAGGCCTTGGATATTCGCGCTGACACCGTTGCTCGTGACCTGACCGCTTCGGTGGTGCAGGGCTGCGGACAGTTCTGCACCAATCCCGGTCTGGTGATCGGTATTCGCTCGCCGCAGTTCTCCGCGTTCGTGCAACAGGTGGCGGGGCTGATTGGCGATCAGCCGGCGCAGACGATGCTCAATGCCGGAACGTTGGGCAGCTATGGCAAAGGCCTGCAAAAACTCCTGGCTCACCCGGGCATCGAGCATCTGGCTGGCAGCCCGCAGCAAGGCAATCAAGCGCAACCGCAGTTGTTCAAGGCTGACGTCAGTCTGTTGATCAATGGCGACGAAGTGCTGCAGGAAGAAGTGTTCGGCCCGACCACGGTGTTTGTCGAAGTCGCGGATCAAGCGCAACTCAGTGCCGCGTTGAACGGCCTGCACGGGCAGCTGACGGCGACGATCATTGGCGAACCGGCGGACTTCGTACAGTTCGGTGAACTGACGGCGTTGCTGGAGCAGAAGGTCGGGCGGATCCTGCTTAATGGTTATCCGACGGGTGTGGAAGTCTGCGATTCGATGGTCCACGGCGGGCCGTACCCGGCGACTTCCGATGCGCGCGGCACGTCGGTGGGCACGTTGGCGATTGATCGTTTCCTGCGCCCGGTGTGCTTCCAGAACTATCCGGACAGCTTGCTGCCGGAACCGTTGAAGAACGCCAACCCGCTGCGCATTCAGCGCCTGGTGGACGGCAAATCCTCCCGCGACGCTCTCTAACAGTTAACCGCAATCCCCTGTGGGAGCGAGCCTGCTCGCGATGGCGGTGTATCAGTCAAAAAGATATCGACTGACACACCGCCATCGCGAGCAGGC